>NZ_JAWZTE010000004.1:0-710934 GCF_033875155.1 Actinocorallia sp. A-T 12471
CCTGCTCCCCGCGCACGCGGGGGTGTTCCCAGCGTGTCGATGCGGGCCATCGTCCCGCCCACCTGCTCCCCGCGCACGCGGGGGTGTTCCCCGTCCTCGCCTCCTGGTGCGCGCTCGTGCGCGCTGCTCCCCGCGCACGCGGGGGTGTTCCCGGGACGGTAACGATGAGAGAGTGCCTGGTCAGCTGCTCCCCGCGCACGCGGGGGTGTTCCCTCCCCGTGGGCGGGGAGTTAGGCCGTTACTGGCTGCTCCCCGCGCACGCGGGGGTGTTCCCACCGCCATCCTGCACGGCCGCGCCGCGGCGGTCTGCTCCCCGCGCACGCGGGGGTGTTCCCGTCGTGCGGATCAACAGCACGAACATGCTGTCCTGCTCCCCGCGCACGCGGGGGTGTTCCCTCCTCACCGCGCGCCACCCAGACGAGGGCGGTCTGCTCCCCGCGCACGCGGGGGTGTTCCCCGACTGGCCGCCAGGTGTCGGGGCGCTGTACGCTGCTCCCCGCGCACGCGGGGGTGTTCCCCTGGTCGGCGCGCCCGTGGACGTCATGTGGAGCTGCTCCGCGTGTGGGTGGGGTTAGGGGGGTGGGGGGAGGGTTCGGGTTAGGTGGTGGTAGGCGGGGGTTAGTTGGGTGGGGGGGTAGCAGCGGGTGCGTTTGGTGAGGGATTCGGGGTGGGGGGAGTGGGTGGGGGTGGGGGTTATGGAGGTGGCTTGGAGCTGCATTCTGCAGGCTTTTTCTAGGAAGATTGCCGTTAGGACTGCGGTGGGGATGTCGGGGCCTACGGTGATTAGGCCGTGGTTGATGAGGAGTAGGGCGTTGCGGGTGGAGAGGGTTTGGGCGACCTCGGCGCCTAGGGCGGGGGTGTGTATGAGGTCGCCGGTGCGGGTGAAGCGGGGGATGTCGGGGGGCCAGAAGAGGGTGCCTTCGTGGCCTATGGGGAGGAGGGGGAGGCCGGTGGAGGCGAAGACGACGGCGGATTCTGCGTGGCTGTGGACCACCGCGTTGACGTCGGGGCGGGCTGCCATGATCTCGGTGTGGATGGGGTATTCCAGGTGGACTTTGCCTGGCTTGGTGAGGGGGGTGCCGGTTTCGTCTATGTGGACTACTCGGTCGGGGGTGATTTCGTTCAGGCCGTAGCCTGCTTCTTTGAGCCAGATGCCTGAGCCGTTGGGGTCGCGGAGGGAGAGGTGGCCCCAGATCATGTCGCTGTTGCCGTTGGCGGCGAGGACGCGGCAGCCTTGGGCGACCTCTTCTGCGGGGGTCATCGCGGGTCCGCGGTGAGGAAGTCGCCGACGATGCGGTTGAACTGGTCGGGCTGCTCGAACATCGGCCAGTGGCCCGCGTCGGTGATCATGTCGAACGAGGCGTTCGGCAGGATCTGGGAGGCGCGGCGGCCGACCTCGGCGGGGGTCGTGGGGTTGTGGTCGGTCCAGACGACGAGGGTCTCGTGGGTGATGCGCTTCAGGGCGTCCTCGTCAAGAAGGTGCGCGCGGTTCTCCTCGCTCGGCTGCTCCGCGACGAGCTTGGCCAGCGCGGCCTCCGCGCCGGGCAGGGTGTAGTACCGGTAGCGGCACTCGACGAGTTCGTCGGTGACCGTCGCCGGGTCGACCATCAGCCACTCGAGCCGCTGCCTGACGCTCTCGCGGGTCGGCGCGGCGGCGGCCTTGGCCGTCACCGACCTGACCTTGGCGTGCACCTTCTCGCTCTCCTCGGCGCGGCCGTCGTCCGACAGCAGCAGCCCCGCGCCGGTCACGGACACCACCTTGCCGACGCGGTCGGGGTGCTTCAGCGCCGTGTACAGCGCCGTCCACCCGCCGAGCGACTGTCCGACGAGGTGGGCCCGCCGCGCGCCGATCGCGTCGAGGAAGCCGATGAGGTGTTCGGTGAAGACCGGCGCGTGGTAGGTCACGTCGGTCGGGCGTGCGGTGAGGCCGTGGCCGAGGGCGTCGATCGCGTAGACGCGCAGGCCGCGCTCCGCGAGCGGCACGAGGTTGCGCAGGAACGCCTCGGCGTGCCCGGTGAGCCCGCCCATCAGGATGACGGGGTCGCCGTCGCCCGCCTCGATCGAGCGGGTGCGCCATCCGGCGGCGTCGCGGAAGCGGGTCTCGGTGCCGAGGGCGTCGGTCCAGAACGACATCAGGGGTTCTCCTTGCCGAAAAAGTCGATGAGTGCGTCGTTGACGAGGTCGGGCCGCTCGTACTGCGGCCACTGTTTGGCTCCGGGGACGTCAAGGCGACGCCCCCGGGGCAGCGCCGCCCGCGCGGCCGCCACGACGGCGTCCGGGGTGTGCCCGTGTTCGCCGCGCAGCAAGAGGACGGGCAGGTCAAGCTGGGAAAGCCGTTCGGGCGTGAGCAGATAAGGCGTGTTGTCCGCCGCCCTGACGAGCCGGTGCACCCGCCGCGCCTCCTCCGGCCGGTACAGCGCGGTCCGCACCGCCACGAGCTCGGAATCCACCCCGACGGGATCGGCCAGCAGCCCCGCGAGCCGGGTCCGCACCGCCTCCGGCGTCGGCTCGGCATAGGCCCGCCCACCACGCTCATAAGCCGCCCGGACGGCACCATCCGCGAGCCGCTCAGCCTCCGACTGAAGCCCGGCGGGCTCGATCAGCGCAAGCCCGCGCACCCGCTCAGGCGCACGCAACGCCAGCAGCGCCGCCGCCCACCCCCCGAGCGACTGCCCGACGAGATCGACCCGCCCGAGCCCGAGCGCGTCAAGCACGCCGAGCGCATGGTCCGCCAACTCCCCCACGGTGTAGGAAGCGTCGGCGAGCCGTCCGGTGAGCCCGTGCCCGAGCAGATCGAACGCGACAGCCCGCCGCCCCGCACCCGCGAGCGCCGGAAGATTCCGGGCAAATGTCTCAAGATGCCCGCCCCGCCCGTGCAGCAGGACCACGGGCGGCCCTTCCCCCAGCGAGACGACCCGCGTCCTCACCCCGCCCGCGTGCACGAACCCGACCTCCGCGCCGAGCAACTCGGTCCACAGGCTCACAGGTGCGCCCGCAGGAACTCGAGGGTCCGTTCCCAGGTAAGCCGCGCGGCCTCCGCATGGTGGTTCGGGTGCGTGTCGTCGTGGTAGGCGTGACCAGCCCCGTCGTAGACGTGCACCTCGGTCCGCTGCCCGGAGAGCTTGAGCGCGTCGCCCAGCCGCGCGACCTGGTCGAGCGGGATGACCTCGTCCGCGCCCCCGAAGTGCGCCTGCACCGGGCACCTGACGCGGTCGGCGACGTCGATCCGGGAGCGCACACGTCCCGTCGGGCTGTAGGCGGCCGGCAGTTCCGGCAGTCCGTAGAGCGGAACGGCGCAGGCCAGCCGGTCGGTCTGGACGGCCCAGGCCAGCGCGAGCCCGCCGCCCAGACAGAACCCGACGACCGCCGCGCGCGACGCGTCCACGTCGGCGCGGGAGGCGAGGTGATCGAGGCCCGCTTCGAGGTCGGGCACCGCCTGTTCGTCACGTGCGGCGAGGAACGCCTTGGCGCGCCGCTCGTCGGCCGTCGTGAAGTCCTGCGGCGGCCGCCCCCCGATCCTGCTGTACAGGTCGACGGTCAGGCAGGCGAACCCCTCGGCGGCGAGGCGTTCGGTGACGCGTTCCCGGTGCTCGGTCACCCCGAGGTTCTCGTGCGCCATGACGACGACCGGGGGCGGCTCCTGCGCCCGCACCGGGAGCGCGAGGTAGCCCCGGATCGTGTCGGCGCCGCTGGGGAACGTCACCCAGGCGGCTTCGGTGTGCTGCATGTCTTCTCCATCTGTCGGCCCGGTCACGGGGGGCCGGGCGGCTGCGCGGCGGAGGCCCGGCCGAGCAGGTACTTGATGTGCGTGCCGAGCGCCTCGAGGCGGCGGCGCGGCATGCGGGCGGACTGCCCGCACACCGCGACCGCGCCCGCGGGCCGTCCGGCGACCATCACGGGGACCGCGACGCCCGCGATCCCCGGGATGAACTCGTTGATCTCGATCGCGTAGCCGTAGCGACGGCATGTGTCGATCTCCCGCAGCAGCGTCGCCGGGTCGGTGACGCTGACGGGGGTGCGCTGCGCGAGCGCGAGCCGTGCGACGATCTCCTCGCCCTCCTCGCGCGGCAGGCCGCTGAGGATCGCCCGGCTGATGCAGCCGTTCGCCAGGACCGAGCGCCTGCCGAGCGGCGACAGGGTCTCGGGCGAGTGCGGCGCTTCGCGTTTGCCGGTGATGAGCAGCGACCTGTCCCGCCAGTCGATCTCCGCGACAAGGACGGTCTCGCCGGTGGAGCGGATCAGCTCCTCGGCCGCGCCCTGCGTGAGGTGGGCGAGCGCGGTCGTCGCGGACACGAGGCTGCCGAGTTCGAGCAGCCGGTTGCCAAGGACGTACGCGCCGTCGGCCTCCTGGCGCAGGAACCCCCGGTCGACGAGCGTCACCGCGATCCGGTGGGTGCTCGCCTTCGGCAGTCCCGCCGCCTCGGCAAGCTCGGAGAGCTGGAAGCGGGGGTGCGCCGCGCTGAACGCGCCGAGCACGTCAAGGGCGCGGTCGACGGACTGGACGCCCCGGCGGCGCGGGCCGCCGGAGGTCGGGCTGGGAGATGCGTTCATGGTGACCTCACGAGCAGTAGGGCGGTGCCTGGCTCGCATTCTCGCTGGTCACGACGGTCTCGGGGACCGCGTCGATCTTCGTCACGCCTGGCGTGCCGCGCAGCAGCCCGACGACGTTGTCCACGGCGAGTTCGCCGACGCTCTTTGGCGTGTTGCTGACGGTGACGGCGAAGTCCCCGTCGCGGATCGCCTTCACCCCCGCCTCACTGCCGCCGTTCGTGAGGATCTTGATGTCGGTGCGGCCTGCGGCCTTGAGCGCGGCCAGGACGCCGAAGGCCATGTCCTCGTTGTGCACGAAGACGTAGGAGACGCCGGGCTGTGCCTGCAGGAGGTTGTCGGCGACGTCCTGGGCCTTGGCGCGCTGCCAGAGCGCGGGCTGGTCGAAGACGACCTCGGCGGCGTCACCGAGGCTCTCCTTGAAGGCGTCGTTCATCAGGTCGGCCGCCGCGCCCGGCGCGCCGCCCACGATCCCGACCTTGACGGCCTTGCCGCCGCTGTCCTCGACAAGCCACGCGCCGAGGTCGCGCCCGACCTTCACCACGTCGGTGACGACCGCGCCGAGGATCTTGCTCTGGTCCACCGACGCGACGGAGGTCAGGAAGATCGGGATCTTCGCCCGGTTGGCGCGGTTGATCCCGCCTTCCAGGGAGTCGATGTTGACCGTCTGGACGACGATCGCGTCGACGCCCTTGACGATCATGTCGTCTATGTTGGACAGCTCCTTGGCGGGGTCCATCGCGGAGTTGGCCGTGAGGAGCTTGACGCCCGCGCCGTCGGCGCGCGCCTGCATGGCCCGCTGGAGGCAGGTGTGGAACTCGATCGAGTTGCCGTTGACGAAGCCGATGGTGAGGTCGCCGTCGGACGGGGCTGGCTTGGCGGGCCCGTCGCCGCCGTCGACGGTGCAGCCGGCGAGCACGGCGCTCGCGGCGAGGGAGAGCGCGGCGACGCCGCGCAGGGGGATGCCGCGTCGACCGTTGATGCCGAACATGGGGATTCCTTCCGGACCAGGGGTGGGGTGGGTTGCGGGGTGGTGGTGGCCGGGGAGCGCGGTCAGTGGGTGCTGCCGCGCAGGTGGTTGGTGATCGCCGCGACGAGCAGCACGGAGCCGACGGCCACGTCCTGGAAGTGCGCGTTGATCTGCAGGAGGTTGAGCGCGTTGGTGACGACGCCGAGGAGCAGCACGCCCAGGACCGTGCCGACGAGGGTGCCGCTGCCGCCGTGCAGCGCGGTCCCGCCGATGACGACCGCGGCGACGACCGTCAGCTCGAGGTGGAGGCCGCCGGTGCCGGGGCTCGCCGCGCCGAGCCTGGCGACGAGCATGACCCCGCCGAGCCCGGCGAGCAGCCCGCCGAGGGTGTAGAGCAGCAGTTTCGTGCGGACGACGGGGATGCCCGCGAGCCGTGCGGCGTTCTCGTTGCCGCCGATGGCGAACGCGTTGCGCCCGAACGCCGTCCAGCGCAGGACGAGCCCGGCCGCGACGCACACCGCGACGGCGACGACGACGAGCGCGGGCACGGTCCCCGCGAGTTCGCCGAAGCCGAGCGCCATCAGGTTGTCGCCGATGGAGATGCTCTTGCCGTCGATGACGAGCAGGGCCACGCCGCCGAGGATCGTTGAGGTGGCGAGGGTCGCGACGAACGGCACGACCTTCAGCAGCGTCACGGCGAGCCCGTTGACCAGGCCGATGGCCGCGCCGAGCGCGAGGGCGAGCGCGACCGCCGTCCACTGGCCGACGCCCGCGACGATGAGCTGGGCGGTGACGCCGTGGGTGACGGCGGCGATCGCGCCGAGCGAGAAGTCGATGCCGCCCGCCGTCATGAGCAGGGTGAGCCCGGCGGCGAGGACCGCGACCACGGCGATCTGCTGGGAGACGTTGATGAGGTTCGCGCCGGTCAGGAAGACGTCGCTGTTCAGCGCGGTGACCGCCGAGAGCGCGAGGAGGACGGCGAGGAGTCCGACATGCCGGGAGACGCCCGGGGGCAGGCCGACGCCGGGTCTGGCGCGCAGGGCTGTGGTGGTCATCTGTGGTCTCCTCCTGCGGTGAGCGTGATCAGGTCGTCCCTGGTGGTCAGGTCCATGGGCAGGTCGGCGACGACCCGGCCCGCGCGGACGACGACGACCCGGTCGGCGAGCCTGACGACCTCGTCCACGTCCGAGGAGCTGAGCAGGACCGCCGCGCCCCGGTCGGCGAGCCCGTCGACGAGCCGGTGGATGTCGGCCTTGGCCGCGACGTCGACGCCGTTGGTGGGCTCCTCGAGCAGGCAGGCGACGGGGTCGTCGGCGAGCCATGCGGCGAGCAGCACCTTCTGCTGGTTGCCTCCGGACAGCGTTACGACGGCGGGGTCCTCGTGCAGGGTGGTGACGCCGTAGCGCGCTCGGGAGCGGCGGCCTTCCGCGTGCAGCCTTCGCCACCGCACAAGCCACGGACGGTGACGGCCGCGCCGGACGAGGTCAAGGTTCTCGTTCACCGTCAGCCCTGGGACCAGGCCGAACGTCAGCCGGTCGCCGGTGACGCAGCGCAGACCCGCGCCGAGCACCGCCCCCGCCCTGCCCGTGGCGATCTCCTCGCCGTGCAGGGTGAGCCGTCCGGTCTGAGGTCGGCGCAGGCCGCTGAGCACGCGGAACAGCTCGGTCTGGCCGTCGCCCGCGGGGCCGAGCACCGCGACGATCTCGCCCGCGCGGACCGTCAGGTCGAAGCCGGTGAGGCGGCCCGAGGTGAGCGCCGCGATCTCCAGCACCTTCTCCCCCGCCGACCTGACGCGTTCGACCCGCTCGTGCACGAGCCTGTCGCCGACCATGGCGCGGACCAGCGCGGGCAGGTCCACGTCGGCGGGGCTGACCGTGGCGACCTCGCGGCCGTCGCGCAGGACGGTGATCCGGTCGGCGAGGTCGAGGACCTCGTCAAGGTGGTGGGAGATGTAGATGATCGCGGTGCCCCGGTCGCGCAGCGTGCGGACCAGGGTGTGGATTCGCAGCGCGTCGTCGCCGCCGAGCGACGCGGTGGGCTCGTCGAGGACGAGGACGCGGCCGCCCGCGTGGACCTCGCGGGCGATCTCCACGAGGGTCTGTTCTGCGGGGCCGAGGTCCCCGGCCCGGGTGCCGGGGTCGACGTCGATGCCGAGCCCGGCGAGGGCGTCGGCGGCCTCCCTGCGGACCCTCCCCCACACGACGCGTCCCGCCCGGGTGGGCAGGCGGCCGAGGAGGATGTTCTCCGCGACGGTCAGCCCGGCGACGAGGGTCCGCTTCTGGTGGACGATGCTCACGCCCGCCGCGTGGGCGCGCCGCGGGGTCAGCGAGTGCCGCGCCGTGCCGTCGATGACGATCTTGCCCTCGTCCGGGGCGAACGAGCCGCAGACCAGCTCCACGAGGGTGGACTTGCCCGCGCCGTTCATGCCGACGACGGCGTGGACCTCGCCGGGCAGCAGGGTGAAGTCGACGCCCGCGAGCGCCTGCGCGCCGCCGAACGCCTTGCGCACGCCGCGCAGTTCGAGCACGGGACGCCGGTTCTGCGTCTGGTCGTTGCCGGTCATGTCATGACCCGTCCCGTGACGCGTACATCTCGTGGTGGCCGACGCCGAGGACGACCATGAGGTTGCGCAGCGCGACGGGGTTCATCCCGTGGCCGAGCAGCCATGTGGCGTCGCGTTGCAGGACCGCGGCCCCCTCGTCGGCGGTAAGCGGGTAGTCCGTGAGCACGTCTTCCGGCGCTGCCGTGTAGGCGGCGAGCAGATCGGGCGTGTGCTCGAGGTCCCTGGCCAGGCGGTTGAGGCCGACGACGCTCATGGCGCGACCTCGAATCCGCTGATCCCGATGCCGACGGTCCAGGCGGGCATCGGCCGGTAGGCGTAGACCCGCGCGGGCCCGTCGGCGGCGCCGGCCGCGACGAGCCAGGTGCGGATCTCCAGCGCGCCGTTGCCCGCCTCGTCAAGGATCTGCGCGTCGTCCCAGGCGAGGACGGCTTCGGCGTCGCCGCGCGTGAGGAGGTCGAGCAGGCCGCGGTCGAAGTCCTCGTTGACGTCGCCGAAGCGGGGCAGGCCGACCCAGTGGGAGAGGCCGCCCGTTCCGATGATGCCGACGCGGGCGTCGCCGGGCAGCGCGCGCACGGTCTCGCGCAGCGCCCTGCCCAGGTCGAGGCAGCGGCGCAGCGTCGGCAGCGGCGCGGTGTTGCAGTTGACGAACAGGGGGATCACACCCGCCTCGGCCGCCGCCGGGAGCTTGGCGAGCGGGACCATGAAGCTGTGGTCGAGCCGCATCGTGTGCGACCTGGCGAGGTCGAAACCGCGCTCGGTGAGGCCGTCGAGCAGGCGCGCCGCGAGTTCTGGACCGCCCCGCACGGTGCCGCCCGGGTTGCCGAACTCGGCCCATCCGGTGTGCGCGTCGGCGACGCCGAGGCAGAAGGCCGGGTAGTTCTCCAGGCCGAACGTCTCGTAGTGGTCGGTCGCGACCAGCACGACGGCGTCGAGCCGGGCGGCGGCGATGTCGGCGTCGAGCCGCCGCCACGCCTCGTGCAGCACGTCGGAGACCTCGGGATCGGCGTGCGGGTTCTTGACGATCGCGCCGACATGCGACGTGGCCGCGGCCAAGGCAAGGTGGCCCATCACGCCTCCCCGGAGGTGTCGGCCGTGAGCAGCCGGATGTCGTCGGGGTGGGGCGCGCCGACGCGGACCACGTCGGTGGCCTTGAGGCTGCCGCAGCCGGGGCAGGCGTAGCGGCGCAGCTCAAGGCCCTCGTCAAGCCTTGTCGCGTGGCCGAAGGCGTGGACGTCGCGGCTGGTCTCCAGGGCGGCGCGGGCGCGCCACGGCTCGTCGGCGGGCGCGATGACGCAGCCGCACGCGCAGGCGACCCAGCGGGCTCCCCCGGCCTCCACGATGTCGAGGCCGTCGCCCATCGGGTGGACCCTGACGCGCGGCCCTGCGGGTGCCTCCGGCAGCGGGAGTTCGGCGGGCAGGTTCCGCCGACGGGCGCGGACGGCCGCGCGCGAGGTCTCGGTCGCCGCCGCGTCGATCCGGCCATCGCCGGTGAGGACCGCGCCGTAGACGCGAACGGCCGCCTCGGGCGTCACCGCGCCGAAGTCGAGGTCGTCCTGGAGGGCGGCTGCGGGACGGTCGAGCGGGTCGCCCCAGCCGCCGCCGGCCTGCGGGACCGTCGCGAGGACGTCGTCGTCGCCGAGGTGGTACAGGCCCTGACGGCCGCGCATGACGGGACGGTCGCCGGACAGCTCGTCCACCGACGGGATCGTCCCGGCCGCGAGCCGCGCCCTGACGTCGCTGCCGTGCACGACGGTCCTGGTGTTCTGCGCGCCCGGGTAGCCGCCGAAGATCCCGTAGGAGTTCGGCACCTCCCAGCCGTGCGCGGAGTTGAGCGCGGTGACGTCCCGGCCGCCGTGCACGGTGTAGACCGCGCCCATGCTCATGCCGCCGCGGTTGCGTCCCGCGCCGCCGGAGTCGGCGACCAGGCCGCGCCACAGGTACAGCAGCGGCGAGTCCATCTCGACGGCCTCGACGTTGGAGATCTTCTGCCGCTCGATGTTGTGCTGGCCCTGCGTCCAGGCCCCGTCGCGGTGGGCGTAGGCGGCCCCGCCCGTCGCGAGGCAGTCCATGATCACGTAGGTCTGGCGCGCGCCGTTGTCGCCCGCGCCGGTGAGGACGAACTTGTCGGGCCCGCCCGCCGGGGTGGCCTGCGCCTCGCGCAGCAGCCCGTCGGAGCAGGCCGCGAGCTTCGACAGGCACTCCGTCGCGGTCATCTCCACGAGCCAGCCCGCCTCAAGCGCGCCGCCGCTGACGGCCGCGGGACGTGCCGCGTTGCAGATCAGGCCGTCGGGGCAGGTGACCTCGACCGGCTTGAACAGGCCCTCGTTCCATGGCGCGTCGAAGGCGAGGGTCGGCAGGAGCGCGGCGGCGATCCCGGCCATCAGCCCGGAGTAGGCGCAGTTGACGTACCCGTCGACCTGCGGGGAGGAGGCCGAGAAGTCGAAGCTCAGGGTGTCGCCCCGCTTGGTCAGCACGAGGTCGACCTCGTAGGTGGCGTTCTCCGACGACCGGGCGAGGCCGCCGTCGTTGTCGAGGAACGCCTTGGAGTGCAGCCGCGCGTCGGGCAGCAGGGCGAGCCGGTTGCGCAGCCGCCGCTCCGACAGCTCGATCAGGTTGGCCATGACGGTGCGGACGGTCCGCGCGCCGTACTTGTCGGCGAGCGCCGTCATCGCGCGGACCGCGGTGTTGTTCGCCCCGATGAGCGCGCGCAGGTCCAGGTTGACGGTCGGGGCCATGCGGGTGTGGCCGAGGATGAGGTTCCACACGTCGGTGCGCACCTCGCCGCCGTCGACCAGCTTGGTCGGCGGCATCTGCAGGCCCTCCTGGTAGGAGTCGGTCGCGTCGATGCAGAAGCTGCCGGGGGTCATGCCGCCGACGTCGACCATGTGGCACATCGCGCCGGTCCAGGCGAGCAGCTCGCCCCTGTAGTAGATGGGCGCGACGAGGCCGACGTCCTGGGCGTGGACCGTGCCCTTCCACGGGTCGTTCACGATGAACATGTCGCCGGGGTTGATGCCGGGGCTCCGCCCGCAGTCCTCGATGACCGACCTGGTGATCGCGGCCATGGACGAGGCGTGCGACAGGATCGTGCGGCCCATCGCGGCGACCGAGCCGTCCGGCAGGTAGAGGCCGACGTTGTAGTCGCTGGCCTCGACCACGTGGGTGGAGCCGGAGATCGCGGCGAGCGTCGCGCCCTGCTCGTCGGTGATGGCCAGGAGCCGGTGCCTGATGACCTCGAAGGTGATCGGGTCGATGGTGGTGGTGTCGGCGTTCGTGGTGTCGGCGGTGGTGGTGTCGGCGGTGGTGGTCACGCCTCCCCCTTGCAGTCGATGACGAGGTTGCTGTGGTGGTCGACGAGGAGCGACTGGGACGGGCCGAGCACGACCGTCGTGCCCGCGAACTCCAAGATCGCCGGGCCGCGCATTGCCGCGCCCGCGCCGAGGCCCTCGCCCCGGAACACACGGGTCGCGACCCGTCCGGTCTCGGGGAAGTGCACGTCGCGCTCGCCGAGGAGGGCGGCGTCGGGGTCGGCCGCGCCGGGGTACTGGCCCTCGCGGACGTCGGTGACCTTCACCCTGCCCTCGACGCGCAGCGTGTGGATCTCGACGCCCGCGCCGAGCAGGGCGGTGCCCGCGCCGTAGATCCGCTCGTAGGCGCCGCGGAAGTCCGCGATCAGCGCGCGCAGGACGTCGGTCGTGACCGGGCCGTCCGGAACGGGGAGCGGCAGTTCGTGCGACTGGCGGCGGAACTTCAGGTAGGCGACGCGGGTCAGGCGGGCGCGCGGGTCGTCGTCGAGGTCGGCGCGGCAGCGGGCCGCGAGGGCGTCGAACGCGGCGGTGATCCGCGCGGCGTCGAGGTGGGCGGCGGGGTCGGCCGCGCCGGGCGGGGTCCGGTGCACCTCGGTGGTCTGCACCGCGCGGAACCTGTCGGACGTGACTGTGCCGTAGGCGGAGTGGACCGTCGACGTCGGAGGCACCACGAGCGTCGCGATCCCGGCCGCCTCGGTGTAGGCGTAGGCGTGGGTCGGGCCCGCGCCGCCGTAGGCGTAGACGACGAAGTCGCGCGGGTCGTGGCCCTGCTCGACCGTCACCTTGCGCAGGAGATCGGCCATCTGGTTGTCGGCGACCTTCCGGATGCCGGCGGCGGCGTCCTCGACGGACAGGCCGAGCGGGTCGGCGACGTGCTCGCGGATCGCCTTCTCGGCGAGCGACATGTCCAGCGGCATCCGGCCGCCGAGGAAACGCGCGGGGTCGATGATGCCGAGGACGACGTCGGCGTCGGTGACGGTCGGGCGGTCGCCGCCGCGCCCGTAGCAGGCGGGGCCCGGCACCGAACCCGCGCTCTCCGGGCCGACGACCAGGACGCCCGACTCGTCCACGGCGGCGATGGAGCCGCCGCCCGCGCCGATCGCCGTCACCTTGATCCTTGGCATCGCCAGGTGCAGGTCGCCGACCTCGCTGACCCGCTCGACCAGCGGCTCGCCGTCGATGATCAGGCCGACGTCGAAGCTGGTCCCGCCCATGTCGGAGGTGATGACGTCGCGGTGGCCTAGGCGTGCGGCGAGGGCCGTCGAGGCGAGGACGCCGCCCGCCGGGCCCGAGGTGAGCATCGACGCGGACCTGCGCGCGGCGTCCTCGGCGCGCATGACGCCGCCGCCGGAGTCCATGATGGAGAAGTCGCCGGTGAAGCCGTGCGAGCGCAGGCGTCCTTCGAGGTTGGCGACGTAGTCGCGGATGACGGGGCCGAGGTAGCTGTTGACGACCGTGGTCGCGGACCGCTCGTACTCGCCGATGACGGGGGCGACCTCGTGCGAGAGCGTCAGGTAGACCTCGGGCCACTCCTCGGCGACGATCTCCGCGACGCGCGACTCGTGCGCGCCGTTGACGAACGACCACAAGAAGGACACGGCGAGCGCCTTGACGCCGTCGGCGCGCAGGCGGCGCAGGGTCGCGCGCACCTCTTCCTCGTCGAGCGGGACGATCTCCTCGCCCGCCGCGTAGCTCCGCTCGGTGATCTCGGCGATCCGCGCGCGCGGCACGATCTGGTCGGGGTTGCGGCGCGTGCTGTAGTGGCCGGTCGCCGCGCCCATGCCGACCCATGACGTCATGGACCGCTGGATGAGCATCGTGTCGGCGAAGCCGCGCGTGGTGAGCAGGGCCGTCGGCGCGCCCTTCCGCTCGATCAGCGCGTTAGTCGCGGCGGTGGTGCCGTGCGCGAAGTACTCGACGGACGCGCAGAACTCCGCGAGGCCCATCCCGTAGGACGCCGCCGCGAGTTCGAGCGCGTTCACCACGCCCTCGGACCTGTCCTCCGGCGTCGTCGGCGACTTGAACAGCCGCGGCGGCCGCCCGTCCCGCAGCACGACGAGGTCGGTGAACGTCCCGCCCACGTCCGTCCCCACGAAGAACCGCGGGCTGGAACCCGAATTACTCTCCACACTTCCCTCACCAAACTCGACGCGAATCCGTCGGCCCCAACCCCGATCCGCCACCGAAATGACGCCCGTGTTACGACCGGCCCCCACTGTGATCCGCGCCCCACACCCCCCACAACGCCCCAGTCCGCATCGCGGAACACCCCAAACCCCCACCGACAATCGGCGGGGGTTCGTGGTCGAGGGCTCGGGTCAGTCCCCGTACAGAGGCCGATCCCCGCGAGGCGTGAAGATCTGCATGCCGTACCCCTCCACGAACAGGCCGTGGTTGAGCTCGGCGGCCGCCGCCTTGCGGAACGGCTGGGTCAGCAGGTGCCGCGTGAACCGCCGGGTGGTAGTCGGCTTGGCCAGGAGCTTCGCCGCGATCTCGTGGGCCCGGCCGAGAACCTCGGCCTTGGGGACCACCTCGTTGACCGCGCCCCACGCCATGGCTTCCCGAGCGGTCAGCTTCAGGTCAGTGGTGAGGAAGTAGCGTGCCCGGTTCTGCCCGACGACCAGCGGCCAGACCAGGTGGATGCCGTCTCCGGGGACGACCCCCTGCGCGAAGTGCGCCCGGTCCATCAGCGTGGCGTCCTCGGCCGCGATGACGACGTCGCACATGAGGGCGAGTTCGGAGTGCAGTTCGGTCGGGCCGTTGAGGGCGGCGATACAGGGCACCTGGATGTCGAGGAAGTTGGTGATCAGCTGGTAGCCCGACCAGCCCAGACGTTCCATCACGACGGCGGGCACGGGCTCGCCCGCATCGCCGTAGGTGTAGTGCACGATGAAGTCGTCGCCCGCTCCGGTGAGGATGAGGACCTCGACTTCCGGGTCGCCTGCGACGTCGGAGAACGCGAAGGCGATCTCGTCGTGGGCGTTGCCGGGGGCCCAGACGATGCTGTCGCCGTCGGTGTGCAGCGTCATGGTGAGGACGCCGTCGGGCGTGCGGTCGAACCGCACGTTGTCGTATCTGTCCTTGTAGTCGGCGAAGCGCGTCAGCTTTGACATGGGCGTGGTCCGTTCTTCGAGGTGGGGTGGGTCAGGAGGGCGAGAAGTCGAGGACGATGCGGCCTCGGGTGCCGCCGGCCTGGAGGGTGGTGTGGGCGTGGGGGGCGTCGGTGGGGGCGACGACGGCGTGGATTCGGGGGGTGAGGCGGGTGGCTTCGACGGCGTCGCGGAGGTGGTGGAGGGCGGACTGGAAGTCGGGGTGCTCGTAGAAGGCGACGGGGTGGTAGGTGATGGCACGGGGGGCGGGAGTGGGGAGGGGGGTGGTGCCGGGTTCGCCGGGGGTGCGGAGGCTCGCGTAGCGGCCGTTGTCGGCGACGGCGTCCAAGGCGGAGGGGCCGAGCAGGGCGGCGTCGGCGAGGGCGTCCACGCCGGTGGGGAGGAAGCGGCGGACCTCGGTGGCCCAGGTTGGGCCGCGGCGGACGATCAGGTCGGCGCCAAGGCGTCGCAGGAGCGGTTCGTCCCGCTCGCTGGAGTCCGCGACGACGCGGGCACCCGCGAGCTTGGCGAGTTCGACGAAGAAGCCGCCGAACACCCCGGCCGCGCCCGTCACCGCCACGGTCGAGCCGTCCCGCACCCCCAGGACGTGCAGGGCGCGCAGAGCGGTGAGGCCGTTCATCGGGATGGTCGCCGCCTCGGCGAGGCTGACATTCGCGGGGGCGGCCACGGCCTGGCGTGCGGGGACGACCGCTGCCTCGGCGTAGCCGCCGCTGTGGGGGCGGTCGGGCATGACGACGGCCATGACGCGGTCGCCGACGGCGAGGTCGGTCTCGGTGCCGGGGCCTACCTGCTCGACCACTCCCGCGACGTCCATGCCCGGCACATAGGGGGCGGGCAGCCGGCTGAGGTCGACGTCGCCCCGGCGCACGAGGATGTCCGCCGGGTTGACGGCCGCGGCGTGGACGCGCACGCGCAGCTCGCCGGGGCCCGCCTCGGGGGTCGGCAGGTCGAGTTCGGTGAGGACCTCGGGTCCGCCGGGGACGGTGAAACCGATCGCTTTCATAATCTTCGCTCCTTGTGTGGTGGTGTTTCAGCGGTGGGGGCGGGCGTTGTGTCTTCGGGTGCGGAGGAGGCGGTTGATCAGGAGGGGGGTCAGGGCGAGGGCCTGGCGGCCCGGCATGACGAGCGCCTCGGCGGAGCGGCGGCGGGCGGCCAGGTCCCAGGCGGCGTCGGCGACGCGGTCGGGGTCGAGGAGGGAGGAGGGCGCGGCGGAGGGCGTCGCCCTGTGGATGGCGCTGTCGGCGATGAGGCCGCCGATGAGCAGGACGCCGGCGTAGAGGCCGTGCGGGGCGAGGGCGGCGTTGAGGGTCACCGCGTAGTTGCGGGACGCCGCCGCGGCGACGGTCAGCGCGCCGAGTTCGGGCACGGGAACGAGCGCGGTGACGGCGCTGGTGAACAGAAAGACGCCGGTCCCGCGTTCCCGCATCGACGGCATGACCTTTCTGACGACGTCCGCCGCCGGACGCACCAGCGCCATCGTCTCTTCTATGTCGGCTCCCGTGATCTTGTCGATCGGTTCCCCGGAAATGCCGTGCGGCGCGGGTCCGTAGTAGACGAGGTCGATTTCACCGAGTCTTTCCACCACAAAATCCAGCGCCCTGTCCATGGCCTCGGTGTCGCGCACGTCGGCGGCGAAAGCCTCGGCCGTGACGCCGAGCGCGCCGAGGTCGCGCAGGACGTCCGCGTGCCGCCCGGGATCGCGCGAGACCAGGGCGATCCGGTATCCCTCGCGGCCGAACCGCCTGGCCATCGCATACCCGAGGCCGGACCCCGCCCCGACGATCACTGCGGTGGACATAAAGGCACTCCCCATTCCTAGAATCGAATTTCCCCGCAATTCACCCGGTGCCGCGACGGGAAATAAAAACACCCGTCGGCACCGAATTGACATTCCACGAGGACACGCCAACTATAATCAGGAGCCAGGACGGGACTCTCCAAGCAAAGGGACAAGTGAGAAGGAATGGCGGCGAAAAAGTCTCAGATGCCCGGAGACGGGGACGGGGGCCAGGCCGCGCTGCGGGGCGACGCGCGGGAGAACCGGCAGCGGATCCTGGACTCCGCGCGGCAGCTGTTCGCGGCGCGCGGCGTCGACGTCCCGATGGCGGCGATCGCCAGGCACGCCGGGGTCGGCCTCGCCACCCTGTACCGGCGGTTCCCGACCCGTCAGGATCTGCTCGCCGAGGTCTTCGCCGAGCAGTTCGCGCGGTGTGCGGCGATCATTGAGGAGGCGTTGGCCGATCCCGACCCGTGGCGCGGGCTGCGTTCCGCGATCGAGGGGCTCGCCGCGATGCAGGCCGCCGACCACGGGTTCAGCGCCGCGTTCGTGGCGCACCTTCCCGAGGCCGCGACGGTCCAGCGGAAGCTGCGGCAGGGCGTTGTCGGGTTCCAGCGGCTTGTGGAGCGCGCGAAGCTGGCGGGCCGGCTGCGTCGTGACTTCTCTCTTGACGACCTCGCCCTGGTGCTCATGGCCAATGGCGGCGTCGTCGGCCATGCCCGCACCCCCACCGCAGCGTCACAGCGTCTCGTCGGCTACCTGCTCGACGCCTTCCGCGCCGACGCCGTGCCGCGCCGTCCGCTCCCTCCCCCGGCCCCCGCCGACCTCACCGAGATCGCCTTCCCGACGCCGAACCCGCGCTTACCCCCGGCGGCCTCCCAGGGCAAAGAACTTCCCCGGACGATCGAGCCCCCTCCGCGGGGCGATTCCGTCGGAAACGCGCCCTCGGGGGAAGGAGCGGATCTCCCTGAGGGGAACTGTCGGCGGGGTTCGGTTTGGGGAGAGGTCGGGGACATCCGGGGAGGTAACAGGGGGAGGTGGTCGTGTGCCGCCTGGCTATCTGGTGGCCGGGTCGTTCCTCGGACGGCAGCTGAGTCCCGGGGTGAATCCGGGGATGCTCGCCGTGCTCGGCGCGGTGGAGGCCGCGCTGACCGCCCAGTTCCTCGCGTTGCCGCCCGACCAGCGGATCAACCCGGTGACGGGGCAGGTCGCGGGCACCGTCGCGGAGTGGGCCGGCCTACGCGAAGCACCAGGAACCTGGCGGAAACAGGCGAACTTCCACTCGTCGGGGTCGGCCATCGACCTCGACACGGCGAGCAACCCGTACATCGCGACGCGGACGGTCAGCCCGGCCGGGATCGTCTTCGGCGGGGAGCGGCCGGCGAGCGCCCACCCGCTCAGCGCGGTCGAGGTCGGCCAGATCCGGGCGGCCGCCGTGTCGGCGTACGACCGCGCGATCCAGTTCATGCGGTCGCCGCTCGCCGCGGCGGACGTCGGCAACCGCAGGAGCGGCGAGTCCACCGCGTCATGCTTCGACCGTTTCGCCCTGGTGTCCGAGCTGCTCACGTCCTACCTGTCGTTCGGCTGCGCGAGCACGCTCAGCAGGATCGACCGCGTGCCCGTGCCGAACGCCGAGAGCGCGACGCCGTCCGCCCTGGAGTCGGCTCTCGGCGCGGAGCGGCGCGACAAGGCCGCCGCGGTCGCCGACCTGACGTCGTTCATGGCGAGCACCGAGTTCCGGCTGAACCATCCGCTCTGGCCGCTGACCGCCGAGCAGCAGTACCACCAGATCCTGCGGGACTACGAGCTCGTCCGCGTCCCGATGGTGTTCGGCAGTCTGTCGCTGAACCCCGCCGCGACACGGAACCCGGTGCGCGGCTTCCTGTCCCTGCGCCGCGAGCTCGTCATCGCGCTCTGCGACGTGGGACGCCTCCGCTGGGGAGCCTGCGACATGGGCGCGGAAAGCGGCGACATGATGCACTTCGACCAGAACACCCACGGCATCTCCCCCCTCAGACACCTAATGGGCGAAATGTCCCATGTTCTCGGCCCGATCCCCACGCTCGCCACCCGAACCTCCCGCCTCACCTATGCCGACACAGTCCCCCTATAACACCAGTCACCGGGCCGCGGCCTTTACGCAGTAAGGTAGGGTCGATCATCAACCACCCGAGACGCTGCCGCCCCGCCATTCGAATGTGCGCGACGGGGTCGTATTATCGGCAGCCGACCAGCTTGCCAGGCCCTGGAATCGGGCCGGAATGGCCGGGAAACAAGATCAATGTCACCGCTAATGCAATGATCGATAACGGGGGGTGAGGTGAATGTCGCCGCCTGAGGTAGATTGTTGTCGGCGCGACGAGCACAGCCCCTGATTGGCTCAGCAATAATTTCGCGATAACCAAAGGTGACGACGTTGATGGCCGACGACGATCCCGGCGCCGCCGCAGACAACGACTTCGCGGGCGCGGTCTCCGGCTCCGTCGTGCAGGCAGGGCACATCACGGGCGACGTGCACGTCGGAGCGTCCCGACGCCTTCCCGTGCCGGCACAACTGCGGGCCCGTCCCCCGCATTTCACCAATCGGCGCGCGGAACTGTCGGCGTTGCGGCGGGTAAGCGACGCCGTCAGAGCGGAAGGACGGCCGGGGCTGGTCGTCCTGACCGGTTCCGGCGGCGTCGGGAAGACCTCATTGGGCCTGTCGTGGCTGCACCAGATCCGCGAGCAGTTCCCGGACGGCCAGCTCTACGCCGACCTCCGCGGATTCTCCAGCGGCGATCCCGCCCAGCCGAGTGAACCACTCGAGGGATTCCTGCGCGCGCTGGGCGTGGGCCCCGAGCAGATACCCCCGAGAGTCGACGAGCAGGCCGCGCTGTACCGGTCGGTGACGGCGGGACGCCGACTGATCATCATGCTCGAGAACGCGGTCTCCGCCGCACAGGTCAGACCGCTCCTGCCCGGCCACGGCGAAGCCCTCGTGGTGGTCACGACGCGGCTGCGGCTGTCCGGTCTGGCGCTGGAGGGCGCGTCGTTCCTGCCCGTCAGCCCGCTCGATGAGGAGGACGCGGTCCGGCTGCTCGACGGAATCCTCGGCGCGCAGCGCACCCGCGCCGAACCGCACGCCGCCCGCGCGCTGGTCGAGCTCTGCGGCAGGCTGCCCCTCGCCCTGTGCACCTCCGCCGCCCGGCTGAAGGTCCGCGCGAACTGGCCGATCGCCCGGATGGTGGACGAACTCTCCGACGAGCGGCACCGGCTCGCCGTCCTGAGCTCCGACGAGGACCACTCGGTACGCGCGGTGTTCGACGTCTCCTACCAGGAGCTCACGCCCGACATGGCGCGGATCTTCCGCCTGCTGTCCCTGCATCCCGGCGACGACTTCGACGTGGAGTCCGCGGCGGTCCTCGCGGCGGTCGGCGGCAGCGAGGCGGCGCGCCTGCTCGACGGGCTCGTCGGCGCGAACCTGATCATCGAGGAGGAGTCGGGAAGGTACCGGTTCCACGACCTTCTGCGCCTGTACTCCCGCGACCTCGCCGAACTCTCCGCGGCCGCCGACGACGGTGACGCGGCGTTCGACCGGCTTCTTCAGCACCACCTCGCGACGGCGGTGGCGGCCGACGGCGTCCTGATCCCCGACCGATGGCATCTCGGCCCCCTCTACACACGGCCCCCGATCCGGCACTTCGCCGACAAGGCCGAGGCGGTGCGATGGCTCGAAGGCAACCTCGTCAACCTGCTCGCCCTCCAGCGGCACGCCCATGACCGTGCGCTCCACGCGTCCGTGTGGGCCATGAGCGAGGCGCTGTGGGGGCTGTTCGTCAACCGCAAGCACTACCGGTCTTGGCTGGTGTGCTACCGGCTCGGCCTTGACGCGGCGCGGGCGTGCGGTGAGCCCGCCGTCGAGGCCCGGATGCTCAGCGGGCTCGCGTCCGCGCACCTGAACCTCGAGGAGTTCGGGGTGGCGGCCGACCTCTACACCGAGGCCGTGCGCCTGGCCCGCGAGATCTCCCACCCGCTCGCGGAGGCGGCGGCCCTGGAAGGGCTCGGCGTGGCCCACCTCGGCCTGGCGCAGCCGGAGCGCGCGGCCGAGGCGTTCGTCCCGGCTCTCGCGCTGCACCGACGGCTCGGCCGTCCCCGGGGCATCGCGCTGATCACCCGCAGGCTCGGCGAGACCCTGCACGCCCTCGGCCGCGACGCGGAGTCCGCCGCGCACTTGGAGGTCGCCCGCGAGTACTTCGCGGGGACCGCGGACTCCTACAACGAGGCGAAGATCCTCACCACGATCGCCCAGGTCCACCTGCGCCTCGCGCGAGCGCCCGAGGCACAGCGGGCCCTGGACCGCGCCCTGGTCGTCGCGGAACAGGCCGGGGCCAGGCATGTGCTGGCGGGCGTCCACGTCGGCATGGCCGCCGTGGCCGAGCATCTCGGCGACGGCGACGCGCTGCGCGGCCATCTGCGCTCGGCGCTGGACATCTACGAAGACCTCGACGCGCCGCAGCGGCACCAGGTGGCCGAACGGCTGTCCGCTCTCGACGCCCCGGGCCGGTGACCTCAGGGACGGCCGGAACATGAGCGGCTCCGGACACGGCGGCGGTCCCTCCCGACGGAGAGCACGGCGTCGTCGAGATCCTCGAGCCGACGTCCCCCGACCTGCCACGCGTGCACCAGCGAGCCGTAGGACGCCAGGGTCACGAACGCGGTCCCGGCTCCGGCCGCCTTGACCAGGTCGGCCGACCAGCCCGCGCGGGTCAGCACGCGGACGTCGCCGTCGGAGTCCCTGACGACGGCCACCGCCCACCCGGTGCAGACGTCATCGAGGAGCTGGGCCTCGCGGGCGTGCAGGACCAGCACGTCGGCGATCGCCGCCCAGGCTGGCCGCGCCGCGTCGAGGAGCGCCACGAGGTGCTGGTCCACACCGTGCGCCGGGCCGCCATCCCCCGGGTGGGGGAACCGTTCGAGCAGCGCGGACAGGGACGTGCCGTCGGTCATGACCGACACGAGGGTCGCGTGCGCGGCCGGTCCCGTGGCGAAATCCCCGATACCGCCGACGCGCACGACGGTGAGGAGCGCGCTCATCCTGCCGCACTCCCCTGCTCGCGTATGAGCCTCGGCGGCGGAAGGACGGCCGGACGCGCCGGGTCACCGGGTTCGCTCAGACCAAGCAGCCGGTACATGGTCCGGCGCAGGATCTCCGCCGACCGGCCGGGGTTCGAGGTGAGCCTTGCGCGGAAGACGTCATGCGTCGTGGAACCGTCCCGCCCCAGGGCCTCCTCAAGCTGGCCGCGCAGCGGCGCGCCGAGGTCGAGGCGCGGCCTGACCCTGCCGAGGAGGCCGACCGGCGAGCCGGGCATGACGTCCCCGTCCGGAAACGCGCCGAGGACCACGGGCACGCCGAGCGCCGCCGAGTAGTACGTGACCGACCCGTGGTCGCCGACGACGAGGTCGGCGGCGATCAGGGCACCTCCCCATCCTTCCTCCGGGTTCAGCAGCCCGCTGCCATGCCGGGAATACCATGATTCGACCTGCCTACGGCCATGCCAGGTGAACATGTTCGGGTGCGCCGCGACGACCACGCGGTAATCGTGCGCGGGCAGTTCCGCGGCGAGGCGGTCGGGCAGGTCGGGATGCCGCCCGAGCAGGCTGCGCGGCCCCCACGTCGAGGACAAGAGGACGAGCCGCTGACCCGGCGAAACGCCAAGGGCGGCGCGGAAGGCCGCACGCGATCCGACGCTCGCGGCGATCCGGTCGTAGGCCGGATCGCCGGTCACCACGATGGCCGGCGCGGCCTCGGGGCAGACACGTCTGACCTCCTCGCCGTGTTCCTCCCGCGCCACCGCGATGACCGAGGGGATGACGCGGCCGCCCGCCACGATCGCCTCGGGCCGAAGCCCCGCCACCGGGCGGGGCGCGGGCAGTCCGTGCCCTGACCACCGGTGGATGAGCGTGTGGGGGCCGACTCCGTGCGGCAGCCACAGGACCGGCGCGTGCACCTGCTCGAGGCCCCCGTTGCCTGCGGCGACGGCGAGGTCGAAGGCAGTGCTCGTGGCCTGGGCCCACGGGATCACCGCCGCGCCCAGCCGTTCGAGGTACCCGGCGGTCCCGCCGGACAGCACCGATGCGGGGGCCACCGTGTAAACGACCTGAATGCGTCTGTCCCGCTCCACCAACGGCAGGACGTCGGCGAGCCGGGTGGCCGCCGTCAGGTGGTGGACGACCGCGAGCACCCTTTTCAGACCGGGTACTGTCGCGCCTTTCTCCGCGTCGAGCCCGAAGGGCCCGCGCCTCCAGCCGATATCCATGTTCCGACCTCCGCTCGCGACGGCCTTGCCCGGCTCCAACGGCCGGAGCGCCAGTCTGCGCGGGGGTTCTGGATGCCTCGCCTGTGCTTTCCTGGATGCTTTGCCTGCGCCCTTCTCGGCGCTTCGATACGGCAAGAGGACCGGTGTGGATCGTCCGGTCCTCTTGGACTCATCGGGTCAGACGGACGCCTGCTTCTGGCAGTCGCCCGTGGTGGAAACCGTTTCACCGGACCTGTAGCCTACGATGAAGATCACCGCACGGTAGTCGGCGCCTTCGCAGGTGTCCCGGCCTTCCGGAGTCTCCGTCGTCACGGGAATGGTCGTGGTCCGCTCAGGCCCGACCTCCGCTTCAGCGGGCGAAGCCGCCGCGGTGAAGGTGAGGGCCGCGGCGACGGCCGTCGCGGCGATTGCGCCGAGTGCGCAGGAGACGATATCGGTCATCCGTTACTAATCCTCTTGGAAGTAATAGGAATTTCTCCCCGCCCGGAACTGGGCGGTACCGGCACTCTAGCGGAGACCGTCCACTAAGTTCCTCATTTCCCCTACGTCCGCCATGTCGGATGTTGCAAGAGTTCACGCAGGTGGAAGCAGAAAAACCGACTTTCCGAGCACCGCCCGAGATAGCCATGCACCAATGGCCATTAACCGCAAACGCCGCCATTCCCTGGCAAATCCCCCATATCAATGAGAGAATCTCACGAGGGTGCTGGGGACGGTGGGTGCGGAGGCCGCGGATGGACGCCATTCGACTGCTGGGTCCGTTGGAGCTGTCCTGGCGCGGGAGCACACACCCCCTGGGATCGCTCCGCGAGCAGAAGGTCCTCGCCGCCCTGCTCCTGGAGTGCGGCCGCCCGGTGTCGGCCGACGCCCTCATCGCCCAGGTCTGGGACGACGACGCGCCGGAACAGGCCCGCGAGACGCTGATCAGCTACCTGTCACGCGCCCGCCGCAGGCTCGCGCGGGCGACCGGCGACGCCGTCCAGATCAGGGCGCACGCCGGGACCTACACCGTCGTCGTGGCGGACCACGAGGACGTCATCGACCTCTTCCGGTTCCGCCGCCTGCGACGTCAGGCGGTGTCCATCGCCGAGAGCGGCGACGGGGACAAGGCCCTCACCCTGTTCGCCGCGGCCGAGGCGGAGTGCGGCGCAGAACCCCTGGCCGGGCTCTCCGGCAGCTGGACGCAGCGGATACGGCTCGGCCTCGCCGAGGAGATACGCGCCGCGCGGCTGGAACGGATCGAGGTGGAACTCCGCCTCGGCAGGCACGCCGACGTCATCGGCGAGCTGCACAGGCTGCTCGCCCGGCACCCCGAGGACGAGCGCCTCGTGGGCCACCTCATGGTCGCGCTGTACCGCTGCGACCGGCAGGCCGACGCGCTGCGCGTCTACCAGGAGACACGCCGCCTCCTGCGTGACTCCTACGGCTCGGAACCCGGGAGCAGGCTGCGCGACCTCCATCAGAAGATCCTGCGCCAGGACCTCGACCTCGCCGTCACCCCCATGTACCGCAGGACCGGCCGGGCCGACCAGCCCCGCACGCTCCCCCCGCCGCCGGACGGCTTCACAGGACGGGCGGCCGAGCTCGCCGTCCTCACCGGCAGACCCGGCCCGGGGACGACGGTCGACGTCATCGCGGGCATGCCCGGCGTCGGGAAGTCGGCGCTCGCGTCCTACGCGGCGCACCAGCTGAGCCGTCAGTACCCGGACGCGCAGCTCTACCTCAACCTGCGCGAGCACGAGCCGGGCGGCAGCCCGCTCAGCCCGTCCGCCGCGCTCGCCGAACTCCTGCGGATGCTCGACGTGCCGCCGACCCGGCTGCCCGACGCGCTGCCGCGGCGCGCCGAGCTCTGGCAGCGCGAGATCGCGCACCGGCGGCTCGTCGTCGTCCTCGACGACGTCACCGATCCGGCGCAGATCGCGCCGATCCTCCCCCGGGGCCAGGGCAGCCGCGTCCTGGTGACCACGCGCAGACGCCTGCGTTCCCTCACCGGGGTCCGGCGCGTCAACCTCGACGTCCTCACCTCGGAGGAGGCGAGGACGCTCTTCGTGCGGACCGCGGGCCAGCCGGAGGACGACCCCGTCGCCGCCCAGATCGTCGCGCGCCTCGGCAACCTCCCCCTGGCGATCAAGCTGGCCGCCGCCAGCCTCCGCGACACCTACGCCAATGACGCGGCCGCCCTCATGGCCGACCTGGTCTCCAGCGGCCCTGGCGACGACGAGTGGCACACCGACTCGGCGCTGAACGCGGCCTTCGAACTGTCCTACCAGCAGCTGACCGAGCGGCAGCGCCGGCTGCTCCGCCAGATCGCGGCGAGCCCCTGTCCGCGGATCACCGAGCGCTCCGCCGCGGTGCTCACCGAGGTCCCGGCGGAGGAGGTGCGGGCCGACCTCGAGGCGCTGGTCGAGCACCATCTCCTCTCCGGGGAGGCCCGCGACGGGTACGCGCTGCACGACCTGACCCGGCTGTTCGCCCGTGACCGCGGGGTCAGGGAGGGCAGGACCGGAGAGCACCGCCGAGGCATCGAACGGCTCGCCTCGTACTATCTCGACGTCACCCGTGAGGCGGATCGGGCGCTGCACCCCCACCGCCGCCGCACGAAGAACCCGGGGAAGGCGGATTCCAGCCCACCGGCCTCCGAAGCCGCCTACCGCGAGCTTCTGGCGGGCGAGTGGCGGAACATCCTGACGGTCGCCCAGCACACCGTCCGCCAGGAGGGGAAGCGGAAGGGCGCGGACCTCGCCATCGCGATCTCGACGTACCTCGAGACGTCCGGCCTGTGGGAGGAGTGCGCGTCCTGCGTGCGGATGGCGCTCACCGCCTACCGCTCCCTCGACGAGCCGCGCGGCGTCGCCCAGGCCATGTTCGAACTCGGCCACGTCCTGTTCAGGACGGGTCACCACGGCGCGGCCCTCGACAACTTCCGGGAGGCGGGAAGCCTCTTCCGGAGCCTGGCCGACCGGGGCGCGGAGGCCGAGACCCTCGACTGGATGGGCATCGTCCACTGGTCGAACGGACGCATCCGCGAGGCGCTCGCCCACCACCAGGAGGCGCACGTCATCTACCTGGGCGTCGGTGACGTGCGCGGCGAGGCCGAGGCGCTCGGGCACAGCGGCATCGCGTACTGCCACCTGGGCCGCTATCCGGAGGCGGTGGAGAGCTTCACCGCGTCCCTCGCCATCTTCCGGAGGATCGGCGACCTGCGGGGTGAGGCGATGACCCTCAACAACCTCGGGGAGGTGCACCGCCGACGCGGCCTGCACCGTGACGCCGTCGACCGCTACCGGGAGGCGATGGCCATCTACGAGACGATCACCGGCAGGCAGGCGCTGGCGATCGTCCAGAACAACCTCGGGCGCATCGAACACTACAAGGGCAACCACCGCGAGGCGCTCCGCCGCTACCGGCACGCCCTTTCCACGTTCCGGGACACCGGCGACCGCCGCAACATCGCCAGCGCACTCAACAGCATCGGCGCGACCTACCGCGAACTCGAGATGCACAGCGAGGCGATCATCCACCACACCGAGGCCAAGGAGATCGCCGAATCCCTCGGCGAACTCTACGAGCTGACCCGCGCGCTCGCCGGCATCGGCGACGCCGAGGGCGGGCTCGGCCGGCACGCGTCGGCGCTGGCGAACTACGAGCGTGCTCTCCGGCTCGCCCAGGAGATGGGCGACCCGCTCCAGCAGGCGAGAATCCATGACGGGATCGGATCGGTCGTCCTTGACACGAGCGGCCCGGACGCCGCGCGCATCCACTGGCGGCAGGCGCTCGACCTCTTCGAGGGGATAGGCGCACCCGAGGCCGCCATCCTCGCGCTCCGGCTCCGCACGGCCGGGTCACGGACGAACCCCCGGGAGTCCTGACGGGCCCGGACTAGCCGGACCTGCTCCCGAATATGATCGCGAGGGAAGGTCGCGGCCGCGGCGGGTGGGTGCCGCCGCGGCCGGTTCCGCGTGTCCGCGCGCTGCTCCGGCGCGTCGGCGGCGCCCTGCGGGCATCCGGACGACGCGGCCCCCCACCGGGCCCGCCTCCGAGCGTTCCCGGCGCTTAGGCGCCTTGCGTGGACCGACGACGCCCCCGCCGTCGCGGAAGATTCTCGCGAAGGCGGGTACGGCCGGGCAACAAGCGATCTTGCTTGTTGCGGTGCGGCACGTGATGATCGTCCGGTGGACGAAGACGACCCGCTCTCCGCGCTGCGCCATCTCCAGCCGAGGCCGTCCCTTCCGGACGACAAGACCCGGCTCCTCCTGGAAGCAGGACTCGACGCGGTGACCGCCGCGTTCCAGGACCGCCCGCAGTCGCAGGACATGCCGCTCGCCGTGGTCTGGCCGAGCCAGGACAGCGTGATGGAGCGCTACCGCGAACGCGTGGGCGACCGGCGCGTCACCCGTGCGGTGATGGAGTACCGCTGGAAGTGCATGCCCGACTTCTACGCCGACCTGTTCGCCTGGGCCCTGCACCCCGCGCACTACGCGGTCGAGCAGCAGCTGTCCGAGGAGGCCCCGGGGGTCGTGGAGGCGGTCCCCGACTTCGGCGACGCGGCCTTCCAGATCGCACGCGCCGACCTCAACACGGTGTTCGGCACCCCGGTCCTGCGGATCAAGCTGCTGATCTGTGTGAGCCAGCCCGTCCCGAAGGCGTTCGAGGAGCCGCTCGCCCGCTTCTACGACGCCGCCACCACGTGGTGGAGCGGCGCTTATGCCAGCGTCATCGCCGCCATGGGCCGTGAGCTGCGCCCGGAGATCCCGCTCCACACGTTCGCCATGCTCATGACGGCCCTCGAAGAGGGGCTGGCTCTGCGGTACCTGGCCCGTCCCGCCGAGTTCGGCCACGACCTCGACGTCCTCGCCGACGTCCTGGCCAAGGGCGCGCTCGCCCTGCTCAAGGGCGGCACCCGGGACCCCGGCGACACCACGGCCCTCGCCGCCTTCTTCACCGGACGCCTCACCGCGCAACCCGCCCCCTGAACGCGTCAGGCCCACGCCGCGCGGCGTGGGCCTGACAGGTGTTCACGCCTCCACGAGCATCTCCTCCGCGCGCTCCGGGCTGCCCTCGGCGAGCCCCCGCTCGATCGCCTGACGCGTCGCGAACCACATCACGATCCCGACGACGAGCACGATGCCCTCGGTGAGGGTGAGCGCCCAGATGATCCCGGCGAGCCCGAACCAGAGGTTGCCGAGCAGCACGATCGGGATGAACAGGACGCCCTGCGCGGTGGACATCACCGTCGCGGGCACCACGCGCCCGGTCGCCTGGAACAGCGAGGTGATGAGCCCCGTGAACCCGTTCGCGACCATGGCGACGAGCTGGGCGACGAGGATCGTGACGGCGACCGCGAGGACCGCGTGGTCGGCGGTGAACAGCGACAGCACGGGCTCGCGGAACACGAACACCAGCGCGGAGAATCCGACGGCCATGCCGCCGACCGCGATCGCCGAGCCGCGCAGCGCCGCCGTCAGCCGCTGCCTGTCGCCCTTGCCGTAGGAGTAGGCGAGCAGCGGCAGCACGCCGATCGTCACGCCCATCACCAGGAACTCCGGCACCTGCGCGATGCGGACCGCGACGCCCATGGCGGCGAGCGGGTCGTCGCCGTAGGCGGCCGCGAGGTTGTTGAGCACCAGCGCGGTGACGACGATGAAGGCCGACTGGAAGAGCTGGCCGACGCCCACGCCGAGGACCGGCTTGACGACGGAGAGCCGCAGCGTGAACCAGCGCGGCGCGAGGCTCACGTGCTCGCTGTTGCGGTGCAGCCACAGGGCCCAGTACGCGGCGCTGAGCAGGTTGCCCAGGCCGACCGCGAGCGCCGCGCCCGCGACACCCCAGTGCAGGACGAGGATGAACAGCACGTCGAACACCAGGTTCGCGATCGTGGACACGATGAGCCCGATCATCGCCTGCCGCGCCGCGCCCTCGGACCGCACGAGGTGCTCGAGGCAGAGCGCCGCGCACAGCACGGGGACCGAGGCGAGCATGACCGCGACGAACGCCTTGGTCGGGGACGCCGCCGCCCCGTCGGCCCCGAGCAGCGCCACGAGCGGATCGAGCAGCAGCAGTCCGAGGCCGCCGACCACGACCCCGGCGAGCACCGAGCCCCAGACGGAGAACGAGGAGACATGCCTGATCTCAGCGGCCTTGGCGGGGTCGTGCTCCGCCGCGCCCAGCAGCCGTGAGATGAGCGCGCTGCCGCCGACGCCGAACACCCCGCCGAACGCGAGGACGAGGCCGAGCAGCGGCGTGCCGAACGTGATCGCGGCGAGCAGCGTCGAGTCGTGCAGCGAGCCGATGAAGCCCGCGTTGATGACGTTGTAGAGGGCGCTGATGACCATTCCGGCGGCCATCGGCACGCACAGGTGCACGAGGGAGCGGATGATCGGCGCGCCGGACAGATACCAGCGGTTGGTGCCGACGGCGTCGCCCTGCACGGGTGATTCGGGACTTGTGGGGTTCATGACTGCTTCTTTCCGGGCAGGGTCGAGCGCGCGTCGGCGGAAGCCGGCGCGGCGTGGTTGGGGGGACGCGCGTTCCCGGTTACCGGGTCGGCTGCGGCAGCTCCGCGGTGATCTTCGTCAGCAGGGCGTGGAGGGTGGCCCGCTCGGCGTCGTCCAGCGGCGCGAGGATCATCTCGTCGGCGGCGAGCATCGCGGACTCGAGCCCGGCGATGAGATCCGCGCCCGCCTGGGTCGCGTAGACGCGCTTGCTGCGCTCGTCGCCGGGCTCGGTGCGCCGTTCGACGAGGCCGCGCCGCTCGAGCCCCTGGAGCAGGCTCGACACGCTCGCCGCGCTCGTCCGGGTGGTCCTGGCGATGTCGCGCTGGATCTCCCCCGGCTTCTGCACCAGGTAGCCGAGCACGAAGCCCTGCTCGAAGCTGAGCCCGCGTTCCTTGATCCAGTCCTCGGCGGCCTTGCGCTGCGCCCATGTGATCCATCGCGCCAGCTCGAGCGTGCCGGCAAGCCTCGGTGCGTCCATAGTCAGGACTCTAACCATTAGAGTTCTAACTGTCAAAGCTCGAACTACCTTCGCCGCCTCCCGCCGGGATCGGCGTCAGGGTTCGTCCGGGGGCGGGTGCCAGGAAGTGCCCGGGGCGCGGTCGCGCAGGCGGGCGGCGTCGCGGCGGAGGTCGGGCGGGATGAGCTCGAGGAGCTGGTCGGGGCGGAGGGGGAGGTCGAGCAGGCTCAGCTTGACGCTGCTGCGGCCCGCGTGCTCGGCGGAGGAGAAGCGCACGACGTGGGCTGCCTCGCGGCGCAGGACCGCGGCGAGTTCGTCGCCGTGCCCCAGCGCGCCGGACGGTATCCCGTCGACGTCGACCGCGACCGGCGCGCTGTCCTGCGCGACGGTGAACCGCACCCGGTCCTGCGCGCCGAGCACGACGGGACGGCTGACGCCCGACATGGGCGCGACCGGCGTGATGACGACCGCGTCGGAGGACGGCGACAGGATCGGCCCTCCCGCCGCGTAGCTGTAGGCCGTCGACCCCGTGGGCGTCGAGACGACGACGGCGTCGCACCGGTAGTACCCGAACCGCTGGTCGTTCACGATCAGGTCGACCGAGACCGCGCCGACCCGCCCCGGCCTGCCGAGCACCACGTCGTTGAACCCGAACCGCGTCGCGATCCCCCCTGTGCCCTCGGCCTCGAGGCAGGCGTGCCGCTCGATCGTGAAATCCCCCTCGGTCAGCCGCTCCAACGCCGACGGCAGCGCCTCGGGGATCACCTCGACGAGGAACCCGAGGTTCCCGTGGTTCACCCCGAGCACCGGCACCGGCCTGCCGACCATCAGCCGCATCGCCCCGAGCATCGTCCCGTCGCCCCCCAGCGCGACGACGAAGTCCACCCCGCCCACGAACTCACCCTCAGAAACAAGGTCGACCCCGCCCGGAACCCTGTCCCGGTCGACCTCCCGCGCCACCACCCGAACCTCATGCGTCCTGGTGAACGCCATGATCGTCTCCACCGACCGGTCCACCGGCTTCGACGGATGAAGCACAAGACCGGCCGCGCTCCCCCGATGCGCGGACCCCATCCCCCCAACCTAACCCGCCACCACACCACCCCCTCCGCCGCCCCAGACCACCCCCGACACCCCCATACGGCACATTTCTCCAGGCGAACACGGCCATCCCGACATTTCACCCAGCCGTTCGACGCCCCCGTCCTGAGCCCTGTCAGCGCCCCCGCGCTTCAGACACCGCCCCCAAGGCCGCACACCCGACATCAATCCGACAAGTTTCAATCACTCTCAAGACCAATTCTTTGCGCCGCAATTGACGAATTACCCGTATTACCCCTGGGGGCGATCTTGACGGCCGACGCGAAGGCCGGCCTTCTGGCGATCCTCCGCGACGGAGGGGCGCGCACGCGGGCCGAGCTCGTGGAGATGACGAGGCTCGCCCGCGTGACGGCCGCCGCCGACGCGCTCGTCTCGTCCGGGATGGCCGCCGCCGGCTACAACTACGTCAACATCGACGACTGCTGGGCCGAACGCAACCGTGACGCGGACGGCAACCTTGTGCCGCACAAGACCAAGTTCCCCAACGGGATCAAAGCGGTCGCCGACTACATCCACAGCAAGGGGCTGAAGGTCGGCATCTACTCCAGCGCGGGCGACCGGACGTGCACCGGCCCGACCGGCGTCGGACCGCAGCCCGGCTCCATCGGCTTCGAGCAGAAGGACGCCGACCTGTGGGCGTCCTGGGGCATCGACTACCTGAAGTACGACAACTGCGGCGACCGCAAGGGGCAGAGCGCCCTGCAGCGGTACACCGCCATGGGCACCGCGCTGCGCAACACCGGCCGCGACATCGTCTACAGCGTGTGCAACTGGGGCCAGAGCGCGCCGTGGGAGTTCGGCCCCACCGTGGCCGCCAACCTGTGGCGCACCACGGGTGACATCGCGGACAACTGGCCCAAGACCCTCAGCCTGCTCGACCAGCAGAAGGGCCTTGAGCCGTTCGCCAAGGTCGGCGCATGGAACGACCCCGACATGCTCGAGGTCGGCAACGGCGGCATGACCGACACCGAGTACCGCAGCCACTTCAGCCTGTGGGCGCTGCTCAACGCGCCGCTGCTCGCCGGCAACGACCTCTCGGCCATGGACGCGGCCACCAAGACCATCCTGACCAACACCGACCTCATCGCGGTGAACCAGGACTGGGGCGGCTCGCAGGGCAGGCTGCTGCGCGACTTCGGCAACGGCACCCAGGTGTGGGGCAAGCCGATGTCGGACGGCTCGGTCGTCGCGGTCCTGTTCAACCGCAACACCGCGACCACCACCGTGAGCACCACGGCGGCCGAGATCGGGCTCGGCGGGTCGAGCTCCTACCAGCTCAAGGACCTGTGGTCGAAGGCCGAGTCCACCACCACGGGCGCCATCAGCGCCTCGGTCGCCGGCCACGGCGTCGCGGTGTTCAAGGTCACCCGGACCGGCACCACCACCGCCGCCGCGCCCGGCGCGGGCACCCACCAGGTCGGCGACCTGCCCTGGCTCGCCTCCTCCAACGGCTGGGGCCCGGTCGAGCGCAACCGCAGCAACGGCGGTTCCGCGGCGGGCGACGGCCAGCCGCTGACCATCGGCGGCACGGTCTACGCCAAGGGCATCGGCGTGCACGCCGACAGCGCGGTGCACGTCTACCTCGGCAGAGCCTGCCACCGCTTCGAGGCCAAGGTGGGCGTCGACGCCGAGGTCGGCACGAACGGCAGCGTCCGCTTCCAGGTGTACGGCGACGGCGTGCTGCTCGCCTACACCGACGTGCTGAGGGGCGGCGCGGGCCCGGTCACGATCTCGGTGCCCACCAAGGGCTACCGCAATCTCGAGCTGCGGACCACCGACTCCCGCAACGGCATCGACAACGACCACGCCGACTGGGCCGACGCGCAGATCTCCTGCGGCCAGAACCCGTCGAACGGCTCCTACGCGGGCGACCGCACCTGGACGTCGTCCACCAACGGCTGGGGCCCCGTCGAGCGGAACGTCAGCAACGGCGAGACCCCGGCGCGTGACGGCACAGTGCTCACCCTCGGCGGGGTGCGCTACCGGCACGGCATCGGCGCCCACGCCGACAGCACGGTGACGCTGCCGGTCAACGGCGCATGCCACGGCTTCGACGCCCTGGTCGGGGTCGACGCCGAAGCGGGCAGCGCCGCCAGCGTGATCTTCGAGGTCATCGCCGACGGCACCACGCTGTACACCAGCCCGGTCCTGCGGCCCGGCGAGACGGCACAGGTCGCTGTGCCGTTGCGCAGGCCCGCGTCGGTGTCGCTCGTCGTGCGCGCCACCGCGGACGGCAAGAACGCCGACCACGCGGACTGGGCGGGCGCCCGCCTGTCCTGCGACTGACCGAGACAGGCCCGGTCCCGCACCTGCCCGCGGGACCGGGCCACCGGCGTTCCCTCGCGGCGACGCGGCAGTCGTCGCGGCCGGCAGGTCCGGGCGGTCACCGTAAACGCGACACGCATTACCCTGGGGGCGATCTTGACGACCGACGCGAAGGCCGGCCTTCTGGCGATCCTCCGCGACGGAGGGGCGCGCACGCGGGCCGAGCTCGTGGAGATGACGGGGCTCGCCCGCTCCACCGTCGCCGGACGGCTCGACGTCCTGCTGTCCGAACGGTGGATCGTTCCCCAGCGGGAGGCGGTCGCCTCGGGCGGCAGACCCGCCACCGCGTTCGCCTTCAACCCCGGGGCCAAACTCGCGCTCTCCGCCGACCTCGGCGTCACCCACGCCCGCCTCGCCGTGGCCGACCTCAACGCCGCGATCATCGCCGAGTCCAGCGCCGAGATCGCCGTCGTCCAAGGGCCGCGATCCGTGCTCGGCTGGGTGATCGAGACGGCGTCCGAGCTCCTGTCCGGGCTGGGGCGCGACCTCACTGACCTGTGCGGCGTCGGGGTGGGGCTCCCCGGGCCGGCGGAGCACGAGACGGGGCGGCCGGTGAGCCCGCCAGTGATGCCCGGCTGGAACGGCTTCGACGTCGTCCGCCATCTGCACGACGCGCTCGGCGCGCCCGTGCTCGTCGACAACGAGGTGAACATGATGGCGCTGGGCGAGCACCGGGCGACGGCGCCGGCGGTCGACCAGCTCATGTTCGTCAAGCACGGAACCGGCATCGGCGGCGGCGTCATCACCGACGGGCAGCTCCACCGCGGGGCCCAGGGCGCGGCAGGCGACATCGGCCATGTGCGCGCGGCTTCCGCGCCCGACGACCTGGTCTGCGCCTGCGGGAACATCGGTTGTCTCGAGGCGCTGGCGGGCGGCGCGGTCCTGGCCGGCCGGCTGCGGGAGCTGGGCGAGAACGCCCGGGGGGCCCGTGACGTGGCGCGGCTCGTCCGGGCCGGTCACGACGACGCCGTCAGGCTGGACCGCCAGGCCGGACGTGACGTCGGCGAGGTGCTCGCCGGGCTCGTCAACTTCCTCAATCCCACGGCCATCGTCTTGGGCGGCGATCTGAGCCGGGCGGGCGAGCACCTCCTTGCCGGGATACGGGAGACCGTCTACCGGCGGTCGCTGCCGCTCGCCACCCAGCATCTGCAGATCCGTGCCAGCGGGCTCGGGGAGCGCGCGGGCGTCGTCGGAGGGGCGGTCATGGTCGTGGAGAACGCGCTGGCGGGCACGTCCCTCGGCTGATGGTCGGCGGCGGACCGGTGCGCGTCGCCCGGGCGTCAGTGGTCCCTTCCGATGAGCCGGTCCGCCAGGAGGCGCAGGTCGGCGGCCGCGCTCGGCCGGGGACTCGCGTCCGCCAACGCGCGCAGGGCGAGCTCGGTGTGGTGGCGGGCGTGCTCGCGGGCGAAGGCGGTTCCGCCCGCCGCGCGCACCAGGTCGGCCGCCTCCAGGATCTGCTCCTCGGTCAGGTCGTCTGGCTCGCCGTACAGATCCGCGAGACGCGCTCCGGCCTTGGTCCCCGACCTCAGCGCGGCGACGACCGGCATGGAGAGCTTGCGTGCCGCGAGGTCCGCGCCGACGGGCTTGCCCGTCCGCCCGGGGTCGCCGCGGATGCCGAGCAGGTCGTCGACGAGCTGGTAGGCGACGCCGAGCTCGCGCCCGAACATGCCGTACCGGGACGCCGTGGGCGGCGGCGCGCCGGCCGAGCGCGCGCCGAGTTCGCACGCCGCCGCCAGGAGTGACCCCGTCTTGCCTTCGATCATGGCGAGGCAGTCGCCGACGCCCACCGGCGGATCGTCGCGCCCTGACGCGAACCGCAGGTCCGCGGCCTGTCCCCGGCACAGCTCGACCACGGCAGCGGCCAGCACCCGCGTCGCGTCCGTGTCGCCGGACTTGCGGGCGAGCACCTGGAAGGCGAGCGCGAGGAGCGCGTCGCCGGTGAGGAGCGCCGAGGCGGTCCCGAAGACCGTCCACGCCGCGGGACGGTGCCGCCGCGTCCGGTCGCCGTCCATCACGTCGTCGTGCAGCAGCGAGAACTCGTGGACGAGCTCGACGGCCACCGCCGCCGGCACCGCCGCGCGCATCGCGTCGTCTGGGTCGGCGGCGGCCGCAGCGCCCGCGCACAGGAGTGCCAGCGCCGAGCGCACCGATTTGCCCGACGCGGCGGTCGGCACGCCGTCGGCGTCCCACCAGCCCGCGCTGTATCCGGCGACGAGCCGCAACGCCTCGGGCAGCCCGCCGACGGCGGCGCTATGGGCGGGCCCGGTCAGTTCTCTGGCCCGGATGAGGAGGTCGGCCGTGATCCGGTCGGGAGTCGGCTGTTCGTCGTCCCCGCCCTCGGGCCGGGCGCCTTGGATGGAGTGCATCGGTGGATCCTTCCCGGAGTGCGGGGCCGGGCCGCCTAGGTCCGCCAGGGAAGCCGGACGGCTCCCAGCGCGACGGCCGCGATGAGGATGACCCCCTGCACGGTGAACTCCACGGCCCCCGCGATGCCGTGCAGGTTGAGCAGGGTGAACAGGGCCTCGAGGGTGAACGCGCCGGCCAGCGCGGCGACGATCGAGCCGCGGCCGCCGCCCAGGGCGACGCCGCCGACGACGACCGCGGTGACCGCCTGGAACTCGAGCCCCTGGCCGAGCTGGGAGGAGACGCCCGCGTAGCCGCCCAGCAGGATCGCGCAGATCGCCGCGGTGAGGCCGGACAGGACGAAGGCGATGGTCTTGGTCCTGGTGACCCGGATGCCGGACTGGGCTGCGGCGCGGTGGTTCTCGCCCGTCGCGACGAGGTTCTTGCCGAAGTCCGTGCGCATGAGGGTGACGAAGCCGACGGCGACGGCCGCCAGCACGACGACCGACCACGGTATCGGCCCGATGTTCCCGCGGCCGAGCTCGCGGAAGGGCTCGGACAGCGCGCCCTTGGGCGCACCGCCGTTCCACATGGTGATGAGGCCGTTGATGATCAGCATCATGCCGAGCGTCGCGATGAACGCGGGCACCCGCAGCGCGGTCGTGACGAGTCCGTTGGCCAGGCCCACCAGCGCCCCGATGGCCAGCATGAGCAGCAGCACAGGAAAGGTCGCGGAGGCGTCGCCGTCGATGAGCTGCGCGGCGACCACGACCTCGGCGGTGACCAGCGCGCCCACCGACAGGTCGAACTCGCCCGACACGATGACGAGGTACTGGCCGACGGCGAGGACGGCGAGCGGGGCGGCCCTGCGCACGAAGGACAGGAACCCCTGCGGCTCGAGGAAGTGGGGGCTGGAGAACGCGATGGCGACGAGCAGGACGGCGAGCACCACGAAGATGGGCAGTGTCCGTCCGCCCGGCAGCGCGCGACCGGTCTGGGGTTCTCCCTCGAGCCGATGCCGCGGGACGCCGGGGGTGGTGGCCCGCGCGTCCCGTGGGTCGTTGATCGGGGTGGGGGTCATGGTGACCGCCTTCCGGGAGGGTGGACGCCAGGGCCGTCGCAGGCGCACCTACCGCGGCCTTGGCTCGGGGGGACCGGTTCACCTCGGAGTGGTCGGGGACGAGGAGGTCGGCTAGTTCAGGTGCCGGTTGCCAATAAATCCGATGCTTCTGACGGATCGAGCAACCATACTTCGGCAGACTAGGATCGACTTATGACGAGTGTCAAGCATAACTATGTTCAGGAACATCAGAACAAAATGTGGAATCATCGGAACAACCCAAGGAGCGAGACGTGACGACGGAAGCAACGGGAGTCGGCGAGCTGCTGGCACTCCTGCGCGACGGCCAGGCCCGCACGCGGAGCGATCTTGTGAAGCTGACGGGCATGGCGAGGTCGACCGTGACCGCACGCCTTGACGCGCTGCTCGAACAGAAGTGGATCGTTCCGTCCGGGGAGTCCCTGTCCTCGGGCGGCAGGCCGGCCGCCGCGTTCGCGTTCAACCCGACCGCGCGGGTGGTGCTGGCCGCCGACCTGGGCGCCATGCACGCGCGGGCGGCCATCACCGACCTGTCGGCGAACATCCTCGCCCAGCGGCGGGTGGAGATCGCGATCTCCGAGGGTCCGGAGAAGGTGCTCGGCTGGCTCGTGACCGCCTTCGAGGAACTCCTCCAGGAGCAGGGCCGCACCACGGGAGACGTCAGCGGGGTCGGGGTCGGGCTGCCAGGCCCGGTCGCGCACGAGTCGGGCCGCCCGGTGAACCCGCCGATCATGCCGGGCTGGGACGACTTCGACGTGCCGGGCTGGCTGAGCGAGCGACTGCACGTCCCCGTCCTCGTCGACAACGACGTGAACATCATGGCCCTCGGCGAGCACTGGTCCACGGGCCAGACGATCGAGCACATGCTCTTCGTCAAGATCGGCACCGGCATCGGCTCGGGCATCATCAGCGGCCACCGGCTGCACCGGGGCATGCAGGGGGCCGCGGGGGACATCGGGCACATCCGGGTCAGGGGCGAGCACTCCGACGCGGCATGCCGGTGCGGCAACGTCGGCTGCCTCGAGGCGGTCGCGGGCGGCGCGGCCATCGCGGACCGGCTCCGCGCGGACGGCAAGGACACCCGCCACGCGTGGGACGTCGTCCGGCTGGTCCGCAGGGGCGACCAGGCCGCGCTGACCCTCGTCCGGCAGGCCGGCCGGGAGCTCGGCGACGTTCTGGCGTCGCTGGTGAACTTCTTCAACCCGACGGTGATCGTCATCGGGGGCGAGCTGGTGGACGCCGGCGAGCACCTGCTCGCCGGCGTCCGGGAACGCGTCTACAGCCGGTCGCTGCCGCTGGCCACGGCGCACCTGCAGATCCGCGCCTCCGAGCTGGGTGAGCGCGTCGGCGTCATCGGCGCGGCGGTCATGGTCATCGAGGAGACCCTGACGCCGGAGCGCGTCGGCCGCACCACGCTTTCCTGAGGCCCGAGCGCGGTGCTCAGCGCCGCCCCGTGAGCTCCAGGAGCACGCCCATCACCTCGGTCGCCCTGATCGACTCGCGGCCCACCCCCGGATCCGAGCACAGGAAGACCGGCCCGTCCGCCGGATCGTCGGGCAGCCTCCCGTGGCTGCCCCGCACGCATGTGGGGTCGAGCGGGACGACCTGCGTGGTGTAGCGCAGGCCGAGCTTCTTGCGGGCCAGCGCCGTCGCGGCGCGCGCCTTGACCAGCGGATCGCGGGGGTCGAAGAACAGCTCGGCGGGGTCGTAGCCGGGCTTGCGGTGGATGTCGACCGACCGCGCGAAGTCGGGGGCACGGTCGTCGTCAAGCCAGTAGTAGTAGGTGAACCAGGCGTCGGGGTCGGCGAGGAGGACGAGCTCGCCGGACCGCTCGTGGTCGAGCCCGTGGCGCGCCTTCGCGTCGAGGTCCATGACCTCCGCGACGCCGGGCAGCTCGGCGCACACGTCGGCGACGCGTTTGAGGTCGCCCGGGTCGCGGACGTACACGTGGGCGATCTGGTGGTCGGCGACGGCGAAGGCCCGCGACGCCCACGGGTCGAGCAGCTCACGCCCCTCCTGGACGTGCACGTCGAGGAGGCCCGCGCGGCGCAGCGCGCGGTTCACGTCGACCGGCCGCGCGGCGTCGGTGATCCCGTATTCGGACAGGACCACGACGCTCGCGTCGGCGGCGAGGGCGTCGTCGAGCAGCGGGCCGAGGACCGTGTCGAGATCCGCGGCCGCCTTGACGGCCTGGGGCGAGTCGGGCCCGAACCGCTGGAGGTCGTAGTCGAGGTGCGGGACGTAGACCAGCATGCAGTCCGGCCGGTGCCCGGCGAGGACCCTGCGGGCGGCGGCGACGATCCAGCGCGACGAGGTGATGTCGGCGGTCGGCCCCCAGTAGGTGAACAGCGGGAACGCGCCGAGGTCGCCGACGAGCTCGTCATGGAGTTCGGGCGGCCGGGTGTAGCAGTCCGGGGACTTGCGGCCGTCGGCGTGGTAGATCGGACGGGGGGTGACGAGCAGGTCGGTCGCCGCGCCCATCGCGTACCACCAGCACACGTTCGCGACCCGCCAGTCGGCGCGGTCCCTGCGGGCGTGGTCCCACAGCTTGTCGCCCTGGATGAGCGCGTTGTGCTGCCGCCACAGGAACACCTCGCCGAGGTCGCGGAAGTACCAGCCGTTCCCGACGACGCCGTGGTCGCGGGGCAGCCGCCCGGTCAGGAACGTCGCCTGCACCGAGCAGGTGACCGCGGGCAGGATCGGGTTCAGGCTCGCGCCGAAGCCCAGCTCGGACAGGCGTCGCAGGTTCGGCATGTGGGGCAGCAGCTTCGGGGTCACGCCGACGGCGTTCACCACCACGAGGGGTCGCATCACAGCTCCTTCAGGCCGAGGGCGAGCAGGCGGTCGCGGGTCCAGGCGAGTTCGGCGGCGAGGCCGGCCACGAGCCCGGCGTCCCCCGGCGGACGGTCGGGCAGGACATCCCAGGTGTAGGTCTCGACCTCGAGGTGCCCGGTCACCGGGACCGGGCCGCCGAACAGCGCGTCGATGACCCGTTCGAGCTCGTGCGCGGTGCTCGACAGCGGCGGTCTCGGGCTCGCGTGCACGGGCAGGTGGTAGTGGATCCGCCACGGCGACGCGCCGGGCAGCCCGCCGTCCAGCGCGAGATCGAGATCGTCGACCTCGCCGACCCCCCTCTCACGCGTCTGGTGCAGGAACCGGGGCTCCCGGTATCCCGCGAGCACCCTGCGGGTCTCCGGGTCGGCCGGGTCGCGGGCCTCCATCGCGGACGACGCCTGCGCCTTCACGACGGGCAGACCGGCGTCCGCGAGACGGCTGAGCGCCTCGTGCGGCTCTTCGAACTCGACGGCGAGGTGGCAGGCGTCCACGCAGACGCCGAGCCACGCGGTGTCCAGGAAGTCGAGGACCTCCACGGCGTCGCGCAGGGTGGCGACGACGCAGCCGGGCTCGGGCTCGAGGCCCACCCGGATGGCACGGCCGGTCATGGCGGCGAGCTCGGCGAGCCCGGCGGCGAGTTCGGCAAGACGCGCCCGCGCGACGCGCGCGCGTACCAGGTCCCACGGTTCGCGCCAGGCGAGCGGCAGCGTCGACACGCTGCCCCGCCCGACGTCGTCGGGCAGGAGCCCGGCGAGTACCGTCGCCGCGTCGAGCGTGTAGGCCAGGCGCTCTTCGGTCGTCCAGTCCGGGTGGTACACCCGCTTCTTCACCACGGGGTCCTGGAAGCCCCGGTAGGGGAAGGCGTTGAGGGTGACGACCTCAAGGCCCCGGACGTCGAGCTCGCGCTTCAGCCTGCGCGTCGCGGCGGCGTCCCTGGCGAGCGCGTGGGCGACGTCGGCGGCGAGCCACAGCCCGAGTCCCAGCACCGGGACGTCGAGCGCGGCGCGGATCGGCGCGGCGAAGCGATCGAGCTGGGCGACGATGCCGGCGGCGTCCTCGGCCTGGTGCACGTTGGTGCAGTAGGCGAGGTGGACGACGTCGCCGCCCGGATGCAGCAGCCGCATCTCATGCCTCCTTCGCGACGCCGCGCAGCACCGAGTTCCCGGCGTACTCGACGGCGTCGGCGTCATGCCCGCCCGGCAGGTCGAGCCGCCCGCTCTGCGCGTAGAAGGCCCGCGGGTTGTGCCAGAGCACGGTCTGAACGTCGTCCTCGGTGAAGCCCGCGGCGAGCATCGCGTCGCCGACCTTGCGCGTCTTCAGCGGGTCGCTGCGGCCCCAGTCCGCCGCCGAGTTCACCAGGACCCGCTCGGTGCCGTACTCCTTGAGGATGGCGACCATGCGGTCCTCGTCCATCTTGGTGTCGGGGTAGACCGAGAAGCCCGCCCAGCAGCCGGACTCCAGGACCATCCGGACGGTCAGCTCGTTGAGGTGGTCGACGGTCACCCGTTCCGGCGCGATCCCCGACTCCTTCACCACGTCGAGGGTGCGGCGGGTGCCCGCGGCCTTGTCCCGGTGCGGGGTGTGGACCAGGGCGGGCAGGCCGTACTCGATCGCGAGCGCGAGCTGGCGGGAGAACGCGAGGTCCTCCTCGGGCGTCATCGCGTCGTACCCGATCTCGCCGACGGCCACGACCTGGTCCTTCACCAGGTAGCGCGGCAGCAGGTCGATCACTTCGGCGAGGCGCGGGTCGTTCGCCTCCTTCGGGTTCAGCGCGATGGTGCAGTGGTGGGTGATCCCGAACTGGGAGGCGCGGAACGGCTCCCAGCCGATGAGCCCGTCGAAGTAGTCGATGAAGGACCCGGGGCTGGTGCGGGGCTGGCCGAGCCAGAACGCGGGCTCGACCACGGCGCGGACGCCCGCGTGGAACATCTCCTCGTAGTCGCGGGTCGTCCGGGAGGTCATGTGGATGTGCGGGTCGAAGATCGGCACTAGTCCTCCTTGAGGTCGAGGAAGGCGGCGAGGTCGTCGGGCACCGGACGGCCCGCGGCGCGGCGTTCGGCGGCGTAGTCGCCGAACATGCGGAGCAGGTCGGCGTCCATCCGCTCGCGGAGGCCGGCGACCTCCGTGAGCGGCACGCCGACGAACACGCACTTGAGGACGCCGTCCCGCCAGGCCCGCTGGTCGAGGGCGGTGGCGCAGGGTCCCAGCGCCGCGCCGATGAGGCGCGGGTCGTTGGTGCGCAGGGCGTCGCGGAGCAGGGACTGGCAGTGCCGCGCGAGCTTGAGCAGCGGAAGCGCGCGCAGGACCGCGCGCCGCTCGGCGCTGTCGCCCTGCCGGTAGACCTCCTCGACGCGGTCGGCGAGCGGGCCGTCGGCCAGGCCCGGGCGCAGGGCGCAGAGCAGGAGGACGCGGACGGCGTCGTCAGCGGTCCAGCCGGGGAGTGCCGCGCCGAGCGGGGCGCGTCCGCAGCGCAGCGCGGTGATCGCGGAGTAGAAGGTGACGCGCTCGGGGGCCCGTCCGAGGGTCGCGCGCGCGTCCTCGATCCAGGTGAGGGCCTCGTCGGACAGGACGCCGGCGAGGCTCGCGTGAAGTGTCTCGGAGGTGACCGCGGTGGGGGTGGTGTTCATCTTGCCTCCTTGCCTGCGGCGGTCAGGAAGTCCCATGACCGCCGGGCGACGCCGGGGGCGTCGTGGCTGTGCCTGGGCAGTTCGACCGAGATCAGGCCGGGGTAGCCGATCTCGGCGAGCGCGGCGAGGACGGGCGGGAAGTCGATCTCGCCGTCGCCGAACTCGCGGTGGACGTGTTCGCCGCGGCGCATGTCGTCTATCTGGACGTTGACGAGCCGGTCGCCCGCGCGCCGCACGCAGTCGGGCACCGGCAGCGGTTCGTTGCAGCGGCAGTGGCCGATGTCGAGGGTCAGCCCCAGGTGGAAGGGGCGGCCCAGCATCGCGAGCAGCCTGTCGTAGCCGTCGAGGTCCTCCACGAGCATGCCGGGCTCGGGTTCGAAGCCGAGCCTGACCCCGCGCCGGGCCGCGGTCTCCAGCACGGGTTCGCAGTTCGCGGCGAGCCGTTCCCATGCGGTCTTGGCCGAGGTGCCGGGCGGACGGATTCCGCTCCAGAAGGAGACGGCCTCGGCTCCCAGGTCGGCGGCCATCTCGACGGCGGTCTTGAGGAACGCGACCCGCACCTCCGATCCGGTGCCGGAAACCAGGGTCGGTTCGTGCTTGCGCACCGGGTCCAGCAGGTAGCGGGCTCCGGTCTCCACGACCACGGCGAGCCCGAGCCTGGACAGCAGGGAGGACAGGTCGGCGACGCGCCGGGAGAGCCCGGGGGCGAAGGGGTCGAGGTGGGCGTGGTCGAGGGTCAGCGCGACCCCGGTGTACCCGAGTCCGGCGATCAGGTGGAGCGCGTCGTCGAGGCGGTGGTTGGCGAATCCGTTGGTGCCGTATCCGAATCTCATGTCGCCGCCACCTTGCGCACCAGCAGGCGGGCGGCGGGCAGGGCGGCGGCGAGCGCGAGCGCTGACCTGACCGCGCCGGTCCGCGCGGTGAGCGCGGCCTGGAGCGGAACGAACCCGAGGATTCCCGCGCCGACGGCGGCCCGCACCCGTCCGCCGGTGGGCTGCTGGACGGCGGCGGACTGCGGGCCGCCGACCGTGGCGGCGTAGGCGGCGCAGAACCCCGCGGTGCTCAGCCAGACCGGGACCGGGGACGGGCGGCGGACCGCCGCGGCGACCGCCGCCGCGATGGTCCCGGTGCCCGCCAGCGCCGCGAGCGGCACCTCGCGCCGGATGCCGTGCACCTCGCCGAGTGACAGCGCGGTCAGCCCGAGCGTGTGCGCGCCGACGGCCAGCGCGGGCACGAGTCCTTCGACGCGCGGGCCCGATCCCATGAGCACGTTCAGGCTCCGGGCGGCCGCCATGCCGACGGGTCCCGCCGGGGTGTTCTTCAACGCCAGGTCGTACAGCCACACAGTTCCGGCGAGCGGGAGCGCGGTGCGCAGTGCCCGGCGTCCGCCGGACAGCGCCGCCGCGCCGACCCCTGCCGCCGTGAGCGCCGTCGCCACCGCGAGCGCGGTGCCGGGGCCGACCCGCCCTGACGGGATCGGCCGCTCGGGGCGCTCGTCGCGGTCGAGGTCGCGGTCGGCGTAGTCGTTGAGCGCCATCCCCGCCCAGTACAGGCAGACCGAGCCGACGGCGCTGCCCAGCCACCGCGCGCCGGTGGGAAAGCCCGCCGCGGCGGCCCCGGCGAGGACGTCGCCGGGCACCGTCAGCGCGGCGGGGGCGCGGACCAGCTCGGCGAGGTCGCGGACGCCGGTCACAGCCCGCCCGCCCAGTCCTTCAGCCGCGCGTACTGCTCGGCGAGGCGGTGCTCGCCGCCGAGCGGGTCCTTGAAGAAGAAGCCGAGCGACGCCAGGTCGCCCCGCGCCCCCGCCTCATGGGCGCACGCGGTGAGCCGCACGAGGTCGAGTACCAGCGGCGCGGCGAGCGTGGAGTCGCAGCCCTGCCAGGTGACCTGCATGGTCATCCGGGTGCCGAGGAACCCTTCGAACCGTACGTGGTCCCATGCCGTCTTCCACTCCCCCATGTCGGCCACATAGTCGATGTGGGTCGCGCCGGCGACCTCCTGGCCGAGCATCGCGGAAAGGCCACGCTGCTTGGAGGCTGTCTTGCTGGCGGCGGCCTCGGGGTCGGCGAGGGTGGCCCCGTCGCCTCCGCCCAGGAGGTTGGCCCCCGACCAGGACAGCACGCGCAGCGCCCGCGAGGTGAACATCGGGGCGAGGGCCGTCCGCAGGAGGGTCTGGCCGGTCTTGCCGTCACGGCCCGCGTAGGGGAGCGCATTGGCGTCCGCGAGTTCGGCGAGGGCGGGCAGCCGCATCCCGGTCGACGGGGTGAAGTCGACGAACGACGCCCCCGCGCGCAGCGCCGCGTAGGCGTACAGCGAGCTGGTCGGCAGCACGTCCGCCTCGGTCTTGAGCGCCAGTTCGAGCGCCGGCAGCGAGTCGTGCGCCGGGCGGGCCGCGACCGGCGGCTCGGTGGAGGACACGTTGACCACGACGACCCGGTCGAGGCGGTTCTCCTCGGTGAAGTGCGCGATGTCGGAGGCGAGCTCGGCGGCCGCCTCCCCCTGGGGCCGCCGGTCGCCGGGAGCCGCGCCGACGCGCAGGCGCCCTTCGACGCCGACGAGCTCGTCGCGGATCGCCGTGACGACGTCACGCGGCATGACGCCGGCGTCCGCGAGTTCCTCGGCCCGCTTGGCCAGCGGCGTCTGCGCGATGTCGTGCCCCCCGAAGACCAGCTGGTCGAGGGACGGCAGATCGAGGTCGCTGAAATCCGGGGTTTCGGTCACCAGGCCGACCGGCTCGGCGAGCCCTGCCCTGATCGCCAGCGCGCCGACCACGGCGGTCGTCGCGACCGACCCGCGCGCGCCGACGAACCAGACACCGACTCGGCGGTCGTCGTCTTTCATGATGGGTGCCTTCCTGCTGTCGCTCTGTGCGGGCGTGCGCGGAGTGGAAGGGCACCGGAGACGACCTCCGTCGCCGGGTGCGGGGCTCCCGTGTCTTCCAGATCCGCTGGGGTGGGGCCGCTGTGGCGGTGGGCGGCGCCTTGCGCGCTGTGCTGATCGGGGCGGGTCGGGGCGGGGGCCGGCGCGCCCACGTGCGGCGGAGGGCCGCGCCCTGGCCCGGCGAACTGGGTGATCGGTCGAGGCATGCGGTCGCACTCCTGGCGATCGGGTGGCCATCACGACTTCCGGGATCGTAAATTCGACTTCCGTCGGGAGTCAAGCAAAAGTTCGCCGATTGACATATGTAACTATGACGGCTCTGGTACCAGGAGTGGCTGATTCCGTCGTCGTCAGCTCAATGTCGATCATGCGGTGCGACAGCGAGACGGCGTCGGACGCCCACGAAACAGCAGGTTCCCGGGCCTCCCCCCGTGTTACGACGAAGTCCATGCCGATTTACGTTGACAAAAATCATAAGCCACCCCTAGGGTTCCGACCCATGCAGGACTCAATGAACCCTCTGCTCGTCATGAAGGGCATCGTCAAGCAGTTCCCCGGCGTCCGCGCCCTGGACGGCGTGGACCTGGAGGTGCGGCCGGGTGAGGTGCACTGTCTGCTCGGGCAGAACGGTGCGGGCAAGTCCACCCTCATCAAGACGCTCGCGGGCGTGCACCAGCCCAACGAAGGGACGATCCGGCTCGGCGACCGGGAGATCCGGCCCGCGAACCCCACCGACGCGATTCACGCGGGCATCGCGACGATGTACCAGGAACTCGACCTGGTCGACGGGCTGAGCGTCGCCGACAACATCTTCCTCGGGCACGAGAAGGCGGCCTTCGGCTTCACCAGGACCGGGGCCGCGCAGCGCGAGGCCACCCGGCTGCTGGCGAGCCTCGGGCACGGCGAGATCCACCCGGGCACCGAGGTCCGCGAGCTTCCCCCCGCGGGCCGCCAGGTCGTCTCGATGGCGCGGGCCCTGTCCCACGAAGCCCGCCTCATCGTGATGGACGAGCCGTCCGCCGCGCTCGCCCACGACGAGGTGGAGAACCTGTTCCGCATCATCGGCGAGCTCACCGGCAAGGGCGTCGCGGTCGTCTACATTTCGCACCGGCTCGAGGAGATCCGGCGCATCGGCCACCGGATCACCGTCCTCAAGGACGGCAGAACCGTCGCGATGAACCTCGACGCCCAGAAGACGCCGACCTCAGAACTCGTCGCGCTGATGACCGGCCGCGAGGTCGACGACGTCTTCCCCGCGCGGCCCGCGCCCGGCGCGCACGACGACCGGCCGGTCCTCCTGCGGGTCACCGGCCTGAGTTCAGGCGGCCACTTCAAGGACGTGTCGTTCGAGGTCCGCGCGGGGGAGATCGTGGGGCTCGCCGGGCTCGTCGGTTCTGGGCGCTCGGAGATCCTCGAGGCCGTCTACCGGGCCCGCGCCTGCACGGGCACCGTCGAACTCGACGGCAAGGCGGTCCGCGGGGGGCCGTCGAGCGCCGTCCGGGTCGGCATGGGGTTCGCCCCCGAGGAGCGCAAGGCCCAGGCGCTGCTCCTCGACCAGTCGATCACCGCCAACATCACGCTCGGCTCGCTCAAGCGCTACAGCCGGTTCGGCTGGCTCGACCGCTCGAAAGAGGCCAAGGACGCCAGACAGCAGATCGACGACCTGGAACTGCGCCCCGCTGACCCGGAGCGTCCGATCCGCAACCTCTCCGGCGGCAACCAGCAGAAGGCGGTCATCGCCCGCTGGCTCCTGGGCAACGTGAAGCTCCTGCTCCTCGACGAGCCCACCCGCGGCGTCGACATCGGCGCCCGCGCCGAGCTCTACACCGTCATCCGCCGCCTCGCCGACAGCGGCGTGGCGGTCCTGCTGGTCTCCAGCGAGGTCCCCGAGGTCCTCGGGCTCGCCGACCGCGTCCTCGTCCTGCGCGAAGGCAGCGTCATCCACGAAGCGCCGGCCCGCGAACTCGACGAACCCCGAGTCATCGACATGATCATGGAAGGGAGTGCGCTGTGACCGGCACGCTCACCGTGGAAAAGCGCCCCTCGCCGAAGGTGTCCCCGCTCGAAAGGGTCACCAGGACCTCCGGAGGACGCCATCTCGGGCTTGTGGCGGCCCTGGCGCTCCTCGCGGCCGTCGGCGTCATCACCCAGCCCGGCACGTTCGCGACGACGTCCAACGTCATCAGCATCCTCGCGCTCGCCTCGACCATCGGCATCATCACCGTCGGCATGACCTTCGTCATCATCGGCGGGGGCATCGACCTGTCGGTCGGCTCGGTCATGGCGCTCGCCTCGGTCTGGGCGACGACGGTCGCCACCCAGGAGTACGGACCCGTGGTGATGTGCCTGTGCGCCATGACCGTGGGCGCGGCGGCCGGCGCGGTGTCCGGCGTCCTCGTCTCCTACGGGCGCATGGTGCCCTTCATCGCGACGCTCGCGATGCTGGTCGCCGCCAGCGGCCTCGCGCAGCGCCTGTCGGACCGCAAGACCCAGCTGGTCACCCCCGAGAACTCGCTGATCGTCGACCTGTCGGTGGAGCGCTTCCTCGGGCTCCCGATCCTCGTCTACCTGTTCGCGGCGGTCGTGGTCGCCGGGTGGATCCTGCTCAACCGCACGACGTTCGGCCGCCGCACGTTCGCGGTCGGCGGCAACCCCGAGGCCGCGCGCCTCGCCGGAATCGACGTCCGCAAGCACACCGTCCTGCTCTACGCGCTGTCAGGGCTGTGCTGCGGGATCGCCGCGATCCTCATCATGGCGAGGACGACGACCGGCTCCTCCACCCACGGCAACCTCTACGAACTCGACGCCATCGCCGCGGTCATCATCGGCGGCACCCTGCTGAGCGGCGGCCGCGGCACCATCATCGGCTCGATCCTCGGGCTGATGATCTTCACGGTCATCACGAACCTCTTCATTCTCAACGGCCTCGACACCAGCGACCAGCTCATCGCCAAGGGGCTGATCATCGTCTTGGCCGTGCTGCTCCAGCAGCGCACCGGTAAATAACCACATCCCCAAGGAGATCCCCCATGTCCGCCGCCCCCTCTTCCGGCCGTCGCGGCTTCCTCGTAGGCGGCCTCGCCGTCGGCGCCGCGGGTGTCCTCGCCGCGTGCACCAGCAACAGCTCCAACGAGCCGGAGACCGCTCCCGTCGCGCCCGTCGGCGGCGGCGACAACGACAAGCCGGGCGCCAAGGTCGTCATCGGCTTCTCCGCGCCCGCCGCCGACCACGGCTGGATCGCCGCCATCGCCAAGAACGCCGAGGCGACCGCGGCCCAGTACTCCGACGTCGAGTTCAAGCCGGTCGAGCCGACCAACGACATCAACCAGCAGATCTCGGCCGTCGAGTCGCTGATCTCGGCCAAGGTCAACGCGCTGGTCATCCTGCCCAACGACGGCGGTCAGCTGAACCAGATCGCCCGCAAGGCGATGGACGCCGGCATCCCGGTCGTCAACCTCGACCGCGTCTTCCCCGACAAGCTGTCGTACCGCACCTGGATCGGCGGCGACAACTACGGCATGGGCGTCGCGGCCGGGCACTACATCGGCGCGAAGCTCAAGGACAAGGGCGTGTCGAACCCCGTCATCCTGGAGATCCAGGGCATCGCGACACTGCCGCTGACCCAGGACCGCAGCGCGGGGTTCGCGGACGCGCTCAAGACCTACGGCTTCTCGGTGACGGCCAAGCAGGACGCCGCGTTCACCGTCGAGTCGGGCACCAAGGTCGCCTCGAGCCTCCTGCAGGCGCACAAGAAGATCGACGCCCTGTGGAACCACGACGACGACCAGGGCATCGGCGTCCTGGCCGCCATCAAGGAGGCGGGCCGCAGCGAGTTCTTCATGGTCGGCGGCGCGGGCTCGGCCAACGCCATGCGCTCCATCAAGGCGGGTGACTCCGTCCTTGAGGCCACCGTCACCTACAGCCCGAGCATGGCGTCCTCCGCCATCAAGATCGCGCGCCTGATCGCGCAGGACAAGGGGCTCGCGGACCTCGTCGAGCTCCAGGCGCCGCAGTCGCTGACCCTCGCCTCCGAAACGATCACCAAGGACAACGTCGACAAGTACCTGCCGCTCGGCTTCGAGTCCTGAAAGCTTTGAAGGAGAGAACAACGTGATGGAAAACGGGCCCACGCTCGGGGTGGGCATGGTCGGGCACGCCTTCATGGGCCGCGTGCACTCGCAGGCGTGGCGGAATGTGAGCGCGTTCTTCGACCTGCCAGTGCGGCCTGTCATGGCCGCCCTGTCCGGGCTGTCGCGAGAGCGCGCTGCCGCCGCCGCAGACAGCCTGGGCTGGGCGACCTCGGAAAGCGATTGGAGAGAACTCCTCAAGCGCGACGACATCCACATCATCGACATCTGCACGCCGGGTGACACCCACGCCGAGATAGCCATCGCGGCGCTCGAGGCCGGCAAGCACGTCCTTTGCGAGAAACCCCTCGCGAACTCCGTCGCCGAAGCCGAGGCCATGGCCGAGGCGGCGCGCGACGCGGCCCCGCTCGGCATCCGCAACATGGCGGCGTTCAACTACCGCCGTGTGCCCGCCGTCGCCTACGCACGCAGCCTCGTCGCCGCCGGACGCCTCGGCGAGATCCGCCACATCCGCGCCCAGTACCTCCAGGACTGGATCGTGGACCCCGAGCACCCGCTGGTCTGGCGGCTGCGGAAGGACAAGGCGGGCTCCGGCGCGCTCGGCGACATCGGCGCTCACATCATCGACACCGCGCAGTTCGTCAGCGGCCAGTCGATCACCGGGGTGAGCGGCCTCAGCACCACGTTCATCCCGGTGCGCCCGCTGCCCGACGGCTCGGGCCACGGCGAGGTCACCGTCGACGACGCGGCGCTCTTCCTGGCCAGGCTCGACGGCGGCGCGATCGCCTCCTTCGAGGCGACCCGCTTCGCCACCGGCCGCAAGAACTCCCTCCGGCTCGAGATCAACGGGTCCCTGGGAAGCCTCGCGTTCGACTTCGAGGCGATGAACGAGCTGGAGTTCCACGACCACACGCTCCCCGGGGCCGAGTCCGGCTTCCGCCGCGTCCTCGTCACCGAAGCCGACCATCCCTACGCCGGTGCCTGGTGGCCGCCGGGACACGGCCTCGGCTACGAGCACACCTTCACCCACCAGATCCGCGACTTCCTAGCCGCGATCTCCGAGAACCGCGATCCCGCCCCGTCCTTCACCGACGGACTCCATGTCCAACGCGTCATCGACGCCGTCGAGCGCAGCGCCGCGACAGAGAGCCGCTGGACCCCCGTCGCGGCTTGATCTCGATCAACGTCCGTGCGCCTCGGTGCCGGGCGAGCGAGGCGGGCGCCGCCGGGAGTGGGGACCCGGCGGCGCTCCCCCGCTTGACGCGTCGGCGGCGGGGCTCAGGCGAGAGCCGCGGTGAGCTGGACGTTGACCATCTTGATGAGGAGCGCCGTGGCCTGGGACCCCGACAGACCGAGGTCGACCTGGAGTGAGTCCCAGAAAGGCCAGAGCGTGAGTGCCTGCAGGGAAGCGACGAGGTCCGCGCGCGCCGAAGGGGCGAGCCGCCCGAGTTCCGGGCCGAACACGGTCTCGAGTTCGGCCCTGGCCAGGGCGGCGGTGCGCTGCCGGGTGCGGCGCAGTTCGGCCGAGAAGGGCTGGTAGAGCCGTGCGGCACGCCAGCCGGGAGTCATCCGCTCGAAGACCTTCGCCCGCTGCCGCACGAACCACACGACGCGCTCGTCCAGCGGAAGTCCTTCCGCGGCGGGCTCCACAAGCTGCAACAGCACCTCGATGTCCCGGCGGCCCGCTTCGACAAGGAGCGTCTCCATGTCGGTGAACTGCTGCCATACCGTGCGCCGCGAGACACCGGCGCGCTCGGCGACCCTGTCGGCCGACGGACGGAGTTCGCCGGCCGCGTGCAGCTCGCGCAGGGCCTCGACCACCGCCAGCCGAGAACGATGGGAACGTGCGGCACGCCCGTCAGCCGGCTCCGAGCGCCCGAGAAGCTCGACGAGTTCCGCGCGGACCCGGCCGTCGAGCGCCGGGCCGACCCAGTCGAGGAAGTCCGCGCCCCGTGCCGTCCGCTCCAACGAAGGTCCTCCGGACATCCGAGCCGCCTTCCTGCGACGCCTTGCGACCACGGGAACCTGAGACCGGCTTGACGGCGTCCCCGAAGATATCGCACTGTGGGTGCGAATAAAAATCTGCACCTGCAGTGCGGATACTGCGGAAACTCTCACGGCAGCGCGCACCCGAGGAATGCTTTATTCAACTAAATCGAACGTTGGAAATTGTTGGATCTCGCATCATTCGGGCGCGGCACTCCCCTGCCGTGGGGAAAAGGGACGGTACATGGCTGACCACGGTTTGAAGGTGCACGGCGAAGCCGTCCCGGTCGGCGGCGCGAGCGCCGAAGAACCCCTGTACGCGGTCAAGTCCGCGCGGGAACCTGAAGCGAAGGCGGCGATCGCGGCCGCGGCCGCGGCCCTCGTCGCACCCGGCAGCGTCGTGGCGATCTCGGCGGGAAGCACGGCCTACGCGGTGGCCGCCAGGCTGCTCGACGTGCCGGAGCTGACGGTGGTCACCAACTCCCTGCCGGTCGCCGAGCTGCTGCGGACGGCGGCGCAGGAGGACAGGCCATCGGTCCCCGAGCTCCTGCTGGCCGGCGGCACGGTCACGCCTTCGGCCGCGCTCGTCGGGCCGCTGGCCGATCTCGCCATCCGCTCCCTCCACGTCGACCTGCTCATCCTCGGCGCGCACGGCGTCTCGGCGACGGCCGGCCTCACCACGCCCAACATGGCCGAGGCCCAGACCAACCGCGCGCTGGTGGCCGCCGCCCGCCGCCGCACCGTCGTCGCCGACCACACCAAATGGGGCGTCATCGGGCTCTGCGGCTTCGCCGCCCTCGAGGAGATCGACTGCTTCATCACCGACGAAGCCCTGCCCGACGAGGCCCAGGACCTGCTCGCCGGAGCGGTCGGCGAGCTCGTCACGGTCCCGACGTCGCGTCAGGACGCCGCGCGCTGAGGCCCACCGGGCTTTTCCCCGGTTCCCCCGGGTCACACCACGGCATGGGCGCCCGCAGCACAGAAGGTGACCACTCGAACACCTGGATGAACGCTGCGCTATATTCAACGCCAGCGAACACATGTGCACAACATCAGGTGTGGAGACCGTGACAGAACAAGGGCTGCTCGTCGAGCAACGTCGTATGCAGATTCTGGAGACGGTGCGGCGCGACGGGGCTGTGCGCGTCACGGATCTCGCCCTCACCTACGGCGTGTCGGAGATGACCATCCGCCGCGACCTCGACCTCCTCTCGCGGTCGGGGACCCTGGAGAAGGTCCACGGCGGCGCGGTCGCCGTGGGGATGACCGAGGAGCCTGGCTTCGCGGTGAAGTCGGGTCTCGAATCCACCGCCAAGGGGGCGATAGCCGGCGCGGCGGCGGCCCTGGTCAAGCCGGGCACGGTGGTCGCCATCGGCGGCGGGACCACGACGTACGCCGTCGCCGAGCAGTTGCTCGGCGTCCCCGACCTCACCATCGTCACCAACTCGCTGCCCATCGAACGCCTGGTCCGCGCGGCGAGCGACAAGGGCGCGCATCCCCCGGTCGTGCTCCTGACCGGGGGCACCGCCACCCGGTCCGAGGCCCTCGTCGGCCCCATCGCCGACCGCACCATCGACTCGCTCCACGTTGACCTGCTGATCCTCGGGACCCACGGGATCACCGAGAGCGAAGGGCTGACCAGCCCGAACCTCGCCGAGGCGCAGACCAACCGCGTCTTCGTCTCCCGGGCCCGGCGGGTGGCCGTGGTGGCCGACCACACCAAGTGGGGCATCACCGGCCTGAGCACCTTCGCCGACCTCGACCAGATCGGCTGGTTCATCACCGACGGCGGGCTTCCCGAGGAAGCCCGCTCGGTGTTGGCCGGCAGGTGCGAGCTGGTCATCCCTTCGGATGAAGAAGACCTGTAGAGGTCTCCACCGGACGCACCCGCCGGCCTAGGCGGAAATCAGGAGAACGTCCACTTCTGGTTCGCGCCGCCGTTGCAGGTCCACAGGTGGACCGGGGTGCTGTCGGCGGAGTTGTTGCCCGAGACGTCGAGGCACTTGCCGGAGTTGGGGTTCACCAGCGAGCCGTTCGCCTGGTGCGTCCACTGCTGTGCGCCGGAGCCGTTGCAGGTCCACAGCTGCACCTTCGTGCCGTCGGCCGTTCCCGCGCCGTTGACGTCGAGGCACTTGCCGAGGGCGCGCACCGTCTGGCCCACCCGGGTCCAGGACTGCGCGGCGGTGCCGTTGCAGGTGTAGATCTGGATCTGTGTTCCGTCGGCGGTGGCCGCCGCGCGGACGTCGAGGCACTTGCCCGCCAGGCCCGTCACCCGGTTGGTCGACGGCGCCTGGACGAAGGTGAAGTCGTCGACGTCGAACAGGCCGGACCCCGATCCGGTGAAGGTCAGGTAGATGTTGGCGTTGCCCGCCGGGACGCCGGTCAGCGGGGCGGTGACGTCGGCGAAGGTCGTCCAGCTCCCGGTGTTGGGCACCGCAGCCGAACCGAGGACCGGGCCCGTCGGCGAGCCTGTGCGGACCTGGATCGTGCCGCCGGGACCGCCGGAGACGACCCTCGCCCGGAACGAGGTCGCGCCGCCGACGGCGACGTTGTTGTAGGCGGCCCAGTCGCCGGGGTCGATGTAGCCGAGGGTGCGGCCGCCGTTGGCCCCCGCCTTGGTGAACGGCTCGACGCCGCTCTGCGCGGAGAAGTCCTCGGCCTGGATGGTGCCGGACGGCCCGCCGAGCTCCTTGATCCGCACGTTGCGGAACGAGACGTCGTCGCCTGACCCGTGGTTCTGGAGGCCGATGTATCCGGCGAGGTCACGCGCCGGGTCGGTGTTGGTGAAGTCGTTGATCTTGACGCCGTTGAGGAAGACCTGAAGGCGCTCACCCTCCACGAGGAGTTCGTAGGCGTTCCACTCCCCCGGCGGGTTCAGGGCGGCGTCGCGGGCCGCGGTGTCCGCGCCCTTGAAGCTGTAGACCGCGCCGGTCGTGCGGTCCGCGGTGTCGGTGGCGTCGATCTGGACCTCGTAGCCGTTGTTGACGGCCGAGTTCGGGTCGCTGGAGGCGGGGAAGCCGAGGAAGACGCCCGAGTTGTCGTCGCCGTCCATCTTCCAGTCGAGCCGCAGCGAGTACGAGGTGTACTGCTTGGCGCTGTACCAGAACAGGCCCATCCCGCCGGTCGACTTCAGGGTCGCGTCGGTGTTGGTGAAGGAGCCGGGGCCCGCCTGCGACCAGCCGGTGGTCGAGCCGTCGTACAGGGGCGTGTAGCCGACCTCGGGCCGGCAGTCGGCCTTGCTCCGGCCCGCCGCGTAGCGGATGCCGCCGAGCAGCACCGAGCGGAAGTGGGGTTCGGCGTAGGACGAGCTCGAGTGGCCGCCGCCGGTGTAGAACGACCTGCCGCCCTCGTAGGTCTTGCACCAGACGTGCGGGTGGTCGCCGCCCATCGAGCCGCCGGAGTAGGAAGACTCGTCGAGCGTCGCCAGCACCCGGGCGGTGGAGCGGGCGTTGGTCTGGTAGTTGTACCACTCGTCGGTGCGGGTCCAGACGCGCGGAAGCGTGGCGGTCGCCGCGGTCGCCCGGTTCTCCACCTTGATGTCGGCCTGCTGGATGGCGGGGTGCGAGGCGAAGTACGCGCCGACGAGACCGCCGTAGAACGGCCAGTCGTACTCGGTGTCGGCGGCCGCGTGGACGCCGACGTACCCGCCGCCGCCCCGGATGTAGGACTCGAAGGCGGTCTGCTGCGCGCCGTTCAGCGCGTCACCCGTGGTGTTGAGGAAGACCACGGCCTCGTACTGGGCGAGGTTGCCGGTGGTGAAGTTCGCGGCGTCCTCGGTGGCGGTGACGGTGAAGCTGTTCGCCGCGCCGAGGTCGCGGATCGCCTGGGTGCCGGCGGCGATGGAGTCGTGCCGGAAGCCCGCGGTCTTGGAGAAGACGAGCACGTCGTAGGGGGCGTCCGCCGCGTTCGCCGGGGCGGGGGCGGTGGCGAGGGCGAGGGCTGTGACGGCGGCCGTGACGACGCCGAGCGCCGTCCTGAGGTGTCGGTGCATGGACGAACTCTCCCTTTGGGGAGCGGGGGCGTCGCCGGGACGCCCCCGCGGGTCAGGCTAGTTGAAGGTCCACTTCTGGTTCGCGCCGCCGTTGCAGGTCCACAGGTGGACCGGGGTGCTGTCGGCGGAGTTGTTGCCCGAGACGTCGAGGCACTTGCCGGAGTTGGGGTTCACCAGCGAGCCGTTCGCCTGCTGTGTCCAGCGTTGGGCTGCCGTGCCGTTGCAGGTCCACAGCTGCACCTTGGTGCCGTCGGCCGTCGCCGCGGCGTTGACGTCGAGGCACTTGCCGTACGCGCGCACGGTGTCCCCGGATCGCGTCCAGGACTGTGCGGCCGTGCCGTTGCAGGTGTAGATCTGGATCTGTGTTCCGTCGGCGGTGGCCGCCGCGCGGACGTCGAGGCACTTGCCCGCCAGGCCAGTGACGGTCCCGGCGCCGCTCGTGGTGAACGTGAAGGCGTCGACGTCGAAGAGTGCGCCCGAGCCGCCGGAGAAGGTGAGGTAGAGCGTCGTCGTGCCGGCCGGCGGGTTGGTGATGGCGCCGGACACGTTGGTGAAGGTCTCCCAGCCGCCGGTCACCGGGACCGTCGCCGAGCCCAGCACCGTGCCGGTCGGGGAGCCCGCGCGGATCTGCAGGGTGCCGCCCACACCGCCCGAGGAGACCCTGGCGCTGAAGGACGTCACGTTGTTGATCTTGTACGGGTCGAAGGAGATCCAGTCGCCGTTGTGGATGTCGCCGACGGTCTTGCCGCCCTCGGCCTGTGCCTTGTCGAACGTCGCGATCCCCGCGGAGTTCTTGAAGTGCTCGGCCTGGCGGTGGCGCGGCTGGAGGATCGTCTGCTTGCGGGTGATCAGGCCCTGGCTGTCGGCGTACTCGGCGTCGAAGACCGCGAAGATGTTCGCCGCCTCGTCGTGCTCGCCGTCGACCGGGATGGTGAGGGAGCCGGAACAGCCGTTCTGCGAGGTGATCTGGTGGCCGTGGCTGTCATGGCCAAGCACGTAGGTCATCTTGGCGCGGGCGCAGTTGACCGAACCGTCCTCGGGGTCGGACGCGGTGATCTGGAAGGGCACCGTGTCGCCGAAGGAGAAGAGCTGCCCGTCCGACGGCGTGTTGATGGTGACCGTCGGCGCGGTGTTGCCCACCCCGATCTGGAGGCTCGCCGTTCCCGTCGCGTTGTCGGGGTCCCGGACCGTGAGCGTCACGTTGTATGTGCCGTTGGCGGTGTACGTGTGTGACGGGTTGGCCGCCGTAGAGGTCGCGCCGTCGCCGAAGTTCCACGCGTAGGTGATGGCCTGGCCGTCGGGGTCGGCGGAGCCCGCCGAGCTGAACGTCACGTTCAGCGGTGCCTGGCCGGTGAGCGGGGTCGCCGCGGCTGCGGCGACGGGGGCGCGGTTGCCGCCCGCGACGTAGTCGAAGCGGTAGAGCGCGGAGTTGGCGTCGCCGTTGAAGTAGCCGGTGCCGTAGTCAAGGACGTACAGCGAGCCGTCGGGACCGAACGCGGAGTCCATGACCTGCTTGCCGGTCCAGGGGAAGTTCGAGATCTCGCCGGGGCCGCCGTCGGCCGCCACGTGGATCGGCTTGATCCAGCCGCGGCCGAACTCGGTGGCGAAGAAGTGGCCCTCGAAGCTCTGCGGGAACTTGGTGGGCGACGGGTTCGCCGCGCTGTACCGGTAGACCGGTCCCGCCATCGGCGACTCCGAGCCGCCGCCGAACTCCGGCGGGTTGCCGGCGTCGCCGCCGTAGCGGATCCACGAGGGCTTGGCGGGGGGCAGCGTGCTCAGCCCGGTGTTGCGGGGGGAGCTGTTGGTGGCGCCGCCCGCGCAGTTGTACTTGGCTCCGCCGGTGTCCGTGGCGAAGTTCCACGCGTTGTAGGTCTCGGCCGTGGTGTTGGTGCCCGTGCAGTACGGCCAGCCGTAGTTCCCCGGGCCGGTGACGCGGTTGAACTCGACCTGTCCCGCCGGGCCGCGCGTCGCCGAGGTGGAGCCCGCGTCGGGCCCGTAGTCGCCGACGTAGACGACGCCGGTCGCCTTGTCGACGCTCATCCGGAACGGGTTGCGGAAGCCCATCGCGTAGATCTCGGGACGTGTGTTCGCCGTGCCCTGCGCGAAGAGGTTCCCCGAAGGGATCGAGTAGGTGCCGTTGGCGTTGACCTTGATCCGGAGGATCTTGCCGCGCAGGTCGTTGGTGTTGCCCGAGGTCCGCTGGGCGTCGTAGGCGGGGTTCCGGTCGGCCCGTGTGTCAAGGGGCGAGTACCCCGCCGAGGAGAACGGGTTGGAGTCGTCGCCCGTCGACAGGTAGAGGTTGCCCGCCGCGTCGAAGTCGATGTCGCCGCCGACGTGGCAGCAGATGCCCCGGTCTGCGGGAACGTCGAGGACGTTCACCTGGCTCGCCATGTTGACCGTGTAGTTCGCGTTCAGGGTGAACCGGGACAGCCGGTTGACGCCCTGCCAGGCGGACCAGTTGGTTCCGGTGGCCGGAGCGTCGCCCGTGGGGGTGGACAGCGGCGGGGCGTAGTACAGGTAGATGTGCCGGTTGCTGGCGAACCCCGGGTCGACGCCGACGCCCTGGAGTCCCTCCTCGTCGTGGTTGTAGACCGGGATCGTCGCGATGACCGAGGTCGTGCCGTTCGCGTCGGTGCGGCGCAGCGTGCCGTCCCGCGCGGTGTGCAGCACCGAGCGGTCGGGCAGGATCGCGAGCGACATCGGCTCGCCGGTCTCCGCGACGCCCTTGGCGAGCGTCACCTGCTGGAAGTCCGCCGCGTTGATCGGATGGGCCTCGGCGGGCGAGGCGGTGACCGCCGCGAGCGAGGCTCCGACCAGGAGGAGTGCGAGGCCCATCGCTCTGCGCCGCAGCGCCGCGCGGGTGGGGAGGAACCGCAGGGGATCCAAGAACGACATCGGGACGATGCCCCTTCCTGACGCATGCCAGGACACCTCGCGGTGGAACCCGCGACGGCCCCGGCCGGGGGGTGGTGGGGGTCGGGGCGCGTTCGCCGATCGCGTCGTCGGATCTGCCGGTCTCATCGGCGTGCCATCGCCGTCCAGCTGAGACCGCCGTCACGATCCCATGCAGTTCGGACGCCGTCAAGACCGAGTTCCAATGATCATCAGGAGACTTCGGTTGATCACACGATTCTCTTTTGCTTGACTCTCGGCATAAGTCGCCTTTAACGTCACGGGAGAACGAGCACTCCACCACGAGCCGGGACTTCCTCGACACCGGCCCAGCGGGAAGTCCTGAGGACAGCCGCCGTCCGGTCGACCTCCGGTCGTCGCGCGGGAGCCCGTCACGCCGAGACGGACCCGCCTGACGAGTGCCATCCGGGACGGGAACACCGGACGGCGGCCTCCCACCGCACGGTTCACCAGGCCCCGAGCGCGAGAACAGGGACTTTTTGTCCGGGGCTATGTCGGTCCTTCATCGGCTGGAGATTTCGGCGCACGATGGGGCGGTCGACTTGCCTGTTCTTCGGGAGGGATTGTGGATCGGGGGGAACTCGGAGGGTTCTTGCGGAGTCGGCGGGGGGTCCTGCGGCCCGGGGATGTGGGATTGCCCGGAAGCGGCCGGAGAAGGGCGCGGGGATTGCGGCGCGAGGAGGTCGCCGCGCTGGCGGACGTTTCGGCTGACTACTATGCGCGGATCGAACAGGGGCGGGGGGCCGTGCCTTCCGGAAAAGTACTCGGCGCGCTCGCGCGTGCGCTGTTGTTGGGGGCTGAGGAGCGGGATCATCTTTTCCGGTTGGCCGGGCGGCTGCCGCCGGAGCGGGCCTCGCGGGCGGAGGTCGTCTCCGACGGGGTGCGGCGCATTCTGGAACGGCTTCGGGATACACCGTGTGTGGTTTTCAGCTCGGTCGCGGAAACGTTGGCGCAGACGCCGGCGGCGGTCGTGCTGCTGGGCGACACCACGGCGTATTCCGGGCTCAGCCGCAGCGCGGTGCACCGGTGGTTCGCGCTCCCCGACGTGCGCGAACGGTGTCCGGCCGAGGATCGGCGCAAGCAGAGCCGGGCGTTCGTGTCGGAGCTTCGTGAGGTCTACACGCGGGAGGGGTCGCGGTCGCGGGCGGGGCTGATCGTCAGCGACCTGCTCGACCGGAGCGAGGAGTTCGCCGTGCTGTGGGACGCGCACGAGATCGGGCTGCGCGCCGAGGACGATGTGCGGCGGTTCGTTCATCCGGCCGCCGGACTTCTCACCCTGCGTTATGAGGTTCTTTTCACCGACGACCGGTCGCAGGCCCTCGTGGTTTACACCGCCGCGCCCGGAAGCCGGGACGAGAAGGTGCTGCGGGATCTCACCGCGCTCGAATGAGCGCGGCTCAGCCATGCCCGCGTGAGAGAAAAATGGAGCGATCATGGCCGATGTTCAGAAACCGGCAAAGCGCGGTCTCGTCGATGTGCACGCGCATTTTCTGCTGCCCGGGCACACCGACGCGCTCACCCGCAAAGTGATGGGCGAGTGGTCGCCGCGTGTCGCGCTCGATTTCATGGACGCGCGCGGCATCGACATGCAGCTGCTGTCGTTCACCGAAATCGACACGGCCGATGAGGCACGTCGTCTCAATGACCACATGGCATCGCTTGTGCGGGAGCATCCCGGGCGGTTCGGGATGCTCGCCAGCGTGCCGTTGGCGTCGGCGGACGAGGCATTGCGGGAGATCGGGCGGGCGGGCGACGAGCTCGGCGCGGACGGGTTCGCGCTGCCGACCAACGTCGAGGGGCGCTACTTCGGCGATGCCTTCTTCGACCCGATCTGGAGTGAGCTCGACCGGCGTGGGGCCGGGGTGTTCGTGCATCCCACCAATCCCGCCGGTTTCGACCTGACGTCCTGTGGCCGGCCGGGGCCGCTGATCGAGTTCCCCATGGACACGGCGCGCACGGTGGTCGACGCCCTCTACGCCGGGGTGTTCCAGCGGTTCCCCGGGCTCCGGATGGTGCTCGCGCACGCGGGCGGCGTGCTGCCCGCGCTGTTCGACCGGCTGCTCGCCCTCGGGACGCTGCCCTGGGTTCCGCACCCCGCCACACTGACCCGCGACGGCATCCGCGCGCAGCTCGCGCGGCTGTACGTGGACACCGCGATCGCGGGAGGCCCCGGCCCGCTGGGGGCGGCGGCCGCGATGGTCGGGGCCGAGCACCTCCTGTTCGGCACCGACTACCCGGCGGCCGGGATCGCGGTGATCGACGAACAGCTCGCCCTCCTCCCGGAGGGAGGCTTCGCGCAACGGGCCGCGGCGGTCTTCCCCGCGATCGCGCCGCGCCTCGCCCTACCGGTCTGACGGCGCCGGGCCCCCACCCCCACGGGGGTGCGGGCCCGGCTCGCGGGGTGAAGATGTGGGCCCGCGCCCTGCCGGGGCGCGGGCCCTCAGTGGGTGGTCACCAGTGGCTTTGGCCGCCGTCCACGACGATGGCCTGGCCGGTGACGGCGTCGCTCAGTTCGGACAGCAGGTAGATCATGGTGCCGGGGAGGTCGGCGGGCTGCTGGGGGCGGCCGAGCGCGGTGGTGGCGTTGACCATCTGCTCGACCGCGCCGAGGGCGGGGCCGAGGTTGTCCATGGACGCCTGGCTCATGGTGAGGCCCGGCATAACGGTGTTGACGCGGACGCCGGCCGGGCCGAGCTCGCGCGAGAGCGAGCGGGTGAGCGCGAACACCGCGCCCTTGGACGCGACGTAGTGCGACATCCCCGCCGCGCCGACGAGGACCGTCGTGGACGAGACGTTGACGATCTTGCCGTAGCCCTGCTCGCGCATGAGCGGGGTCACCGCGCGCGTCACGTTCCACACCCCCTTGACGTTGATGGCCATCATCCTGTCCCACTGCTCCTCGGTGATCTCCTCGAAGGGCATGTCGTGGACGCCCTTGTAGAGGCCCGCGTTGTTGATGAGCCCGTGGACCGCCCCGCACGCGTCGGCGACCTGCTGGACGGCCGCGCGCAGCCCTTCGAAGTCGGTGACGTCGCCGTGTACCCCGAGGTGCTGCCCGGGGCCGAGGTCCTTCAGCAGCGCGAGGGTCTCCGCGGTGTCGATGACGTCGAGGACCGCGACGCGGGCCCCGGCTTCGGCGACGGCCACCGCGATGGCCTGGCCGAGGCCGCGCGCCCCGCCGGTGACGATGACGACTTTGCCGTCGAGGATCATGGTTTTCTCCTTGGTGGTGTGCGCTTCCGCTGGGGAGGCGCGAAGGACGCGCGAGGCCGCGCGTCGCGGGGTGGGTGGGGAAGGTCAGGGACGCCAGTGCACGAAGCCCATGGAGATGCCGGTGCCCGCCTCGGACCGGTAGCAGGGCACGTAGTCCACGACGGTCGGGGTGAAGCCGAGGTCGGCCATCGCCCCGGCGACGGGGACCCAGTTCTTCAGCTCGGAGGTGCCTGAGGTGAAGAACTCCTCGCCGAGCTTCTCCAGCGGCGCGAACGACTGGTCGGTGACCGCGTCGAGGAACGTGCGGTCGAGGTCCTCGTCGATGACGTAGTGGGAGAGCCCCCCGGAGGCGATCAGGGCCACGCGGGCGTCGCTCTCCCATGACTCGACGGCACGGACGACCGACCTGCCGAACTCGTGGCACCGGCGCAGGGTCGGCTGGTTGGGCGGGTAGAAGGTGTTGAACAGCACGGGAACCGACGGGATCGCCGCGTCCTTCATGATCTGGCGGTAGATGAACCCGAACGCGTGCGGGATGTGGCTGCTGCGCTTGGGCAGTTCGTTCAGCACGGTCACGTCGAACTCGTCGGCGACCGCGCGCTCAACGATGTGCGTCGCGAGGTCGGGGTGGCCGGGGTTGACCGCGCCCTGCGGCGGGACGTGCCCGGGAACCGACACCTCGATGCCGACGGGCAGGGCCTTCAGCGCGTCCTCGTCGGGGAAGAGGTTGGGGATCTGCGCGCCCCGGTAGACCGACAGGGCGGGCACCAGGTCATCGCCGAAGATCTCAGCCTGGTCGTTGCCGAAGATGACGGCGACGTCGACCCGCGCCTCGGCGAACACGTCGGCCAGTTCGTCGAGCGCGGCACGGCACGCCGCGTGCTTGTCCCGCCAGACGGCGGGGGTCGCCTGGTCGGCGTACCGCTCGGCGGCGCGCAGGCCCGCGAGCTCGTCGAAGGTGTGCGGCGCGCCCCGGTACCAGAGCTCGGGGTTGGCCCGGTCGGCGGCGACGCGCACGCCCCACTGCTCGGGCGGGGTGGACAGCATGGGGCCGTGGGAGCTGCCCAGGCCAAGGACGATTTCGGCCATCGCCGTTCCTTTCCTAGAGGTCTCAGATGTCCAGCAGCAGTTCTGGGCTGTGCGAGCGCGAGCAGCAGACGGTCATCTCCTTGTTCGTCTGCTTCTCGGCGTCCGACAGGTAGAGGTCGCGGTGGTCGGGCTCCCCCTCCAGGACCGGGGTGAGGCAGGTGCCGCAGACGCCCTGTTCGCACGAGAGCGGCACGGTGACGCCGTGGTCGGCGAGGACGTCGGCGATGCTGCGGTCCTCGGGGACGGTGAGGGTCAGCCCGGAGCGGCGGGTCCGCACGGTGAAGGAGGACCCGCCGGTGTCGACCTCGGCGGTGAAGTACTCCCGGTGGACGCGGTCCTCGCGCCACCCGCGCTCCCGCGCCGCCGCGAGGACGAAGTCCATGAACCCCGTGGGCCCGCACACGTACAGGTGGGTGTCCGGGCCTGGCTCGGCGAGATAGCGGTCGGGCAGGAAGCGCAGGTCGGCGCGGTCGTCGTCGAAGTGGGTCCACACCCGGTGCCCGAAACCCTCCTGGCACAGCTCCTGGACGAACGCGGCACGCCGGTAGGAGCGCGCGCAGTAGTGCAAGGCGAACGACCCGCCGAGGGCGGCGAGGCGGTGCGCCATGCTCATCATCGGCGTGATGCCGATCCCGCCCGCGACGAGCAGCGAATGCGCGGCGGTCTCGTCAAGCGGGAAGTTGTCGCGCGGGACCGAGACGGTGACGACGTCGCCCTCGGTCAGCTCGTGGATGCCGAGGGAGCCGCCGCGCGACTCCTTCGACAGCAGGACGCCGAGCCGGTACCGATCGCGTTCGGCCGGGTCGTTGCACAGGGAGTACTGGCGGGTGATCCCGCCCGGGAGGGTGACGTCGACGTGCGCGCCCGCCGTGAAGGGGGCGAGCCGCCTCGTGTCGGCCGCGACGAGGTCGAGGGAGACGACGCCGTCGGCCTCGGCCACCCGTCGGGCCACCCGGACGAGCTGGGTGGTCGGTGTGTCCGGCATGGTGTTTCCTCGGTTCAGAACAGGACGCTGACGTTCATGCTCTTGATCACCGTCGAGTCGAGCACCACCTCGCGCGCGGCGAGGAGGTAGCCGTCGTCGGTGCGGCGCAGCACGTCGTGGCGCTGGGCGGAGTAGCAGTGCTCCTCGCCCTCGACGCCGCGGCTGCGGTGCAGCAGGACGTTGACGGTGACGTGCAGCTCACCGGGCTCGGCGGCGGCGCGCACCCGGATGTTGTGCAGGTGGCGGCGGGTGATCGACGGCGGGTTCTCGGCGAACGTCAGCCGGGGGTCGGAGATCTGCCCGACGCGGATGCGCAGTTCCTCGGCGTTGTTGTCGACCACCCGGTAGGTGGACGCCGCCTGGTCGAGCGCGCGCAGGGTGCGCGCCCGCAGCCGGTAGCGGACGTCGGCGGTCAGCAGGCCGAGCCAGGCGGCGTAGGCGTCCTGGTCGAGCAGGGCCGCCTCGTCGTACAGGAACTCGCACACCGCGCGGTATTCGGCGTCGGTGACGGGCGCGGCGGTCGTCGGATGCGGGGAGGCGGTCACGCGGGCTCCTCGGTCATGAGCTGGTTCCAGTGCTGGAGGAACTTGAACTGGGTGATCTCCGAGGCGAACGGCCGGTAGGCGCGGCCGGGGCCCGGGTGGTCGGCGACGGGGTCGTCGAGGTGCGGGAGCGCGGTGGCGAAGACGAACGGGTGGCCGTCCCCGGCCGGGCTGCGGCTGAGGTCGCCGATGGACGACCACAGCTCGACGTCCTCCTGCTCGAAGACCCCGCCGACGCCGAAGTCGTTGACGCCCCGCACCAGCGCGGCCTCGCGGTACTCGGCGCTCGCCTCGCGCTCGGCGAAGCACCAGCTCAGCACCTCGATCTTGCCCGGACCCACCGGCTGCCACTGGCGCATGAGCAGCCCCTTGACGTGGACGCCGGGCGCGACCTCCTGGGCGATGTTCTCGATGAAGGACAGGTTCGGGAACACCGTCGAGACGCCGATCGCGAGGTCGCGCAGGATCACGCGCTGGGATTCGTCAAGCGTCCGCTCGTACAGCGGGTGCAGCTCCTCGGGGTAGTGCGCGTACGGCCGGCCGGGCACGGTGACGAGCGAGACGCTGTGCCCGCCCGGCGTGCTGACCTGCACCGCGTCCCGCAGCGCGCCCATGATCTGCTTGCGGTCGAAGGCGGTCTTGCTGAGGGTGAGCGGCCCGATGTGCGTCGTGATGATGTGCGTGTTGTCGGTGCCGAAGTTGATCGCCGCGGTCTTCCAGTCGGCGTTGACGACGAAGCGCTGCGGCGGGCCGAGGACCGTCGCGCCGCCGGGGGTGCGGGCGAAGAACAGGTCGAGGTACCAGCGGAAGTCGCCGAGGTGGTCTTCGAGCGGCCCGACCTCGGTGTTCCACGAGCCGAAGATCAGGCCCTTGTAGGTCGCCACCCGGGGCACGGGGATGAGGCCGAGCTTGGTGAAGTCGGTGCCTTCGGGGAAGAGGTTGTCGACCGTGGTGCTGAGCAGCGCGCCGTCGTTGCCGAACGTCCAGCCGTGGTACGGGCAGACGAACCGGCGCATCGAGCCCGAGTCGACGCGGCACAGGCGGACGCCGCGGTGCCGGCAGCTGTTGAGGTAGACCCCGATGCCGCCGTCGTCGCGCCGGGCGACGATGACGGGATCGCCCGCGAGCCGCCGGGTGACGACGTCGCCCGGCGCGGCGATCTCGCTCTCGTGCGCGAGGTAGAGCCAGCTGCGGCGGAAGATCCGCGCCTTCTCGAGGGCGAAGATGCCCTCGTCGTCGAAGATGCGTCGGCTGACTGTGCCGGTCTTGTCGTCTATCCAGGGCTGGGGTGGGCAGGGGGCGTGGCTGGATTGCGTCATGGCGGGCCCTTACTGGGGTGGTGGGTGGCGTGGGTGGCCACGGAGTTCCGGGCGTGCGTGGTGGCCCGCCCGGCGCCCTCGGGTCCCTGGTCCGGGGAGGGCGGCTCCGTGGCCGTCGCGGTCCCGTCGTCCTCGGTCAGGGGACGACGGGACGGGTCTCACTGCGCCGACGGGATGCGGTAGATCCCTCGGGCGGCCATCTCGGCGGCGTGCTCGGCGGCGTCCGCGCCGGGGGTGAGCCAGTCGGAGAAGGTGACGAACTCCTCGAACGCGGCCTCCTGCTCGGTGTGGCACACGCCCTGCGGCTCCTTGCCGGCCGCGACGTCCTCGACGGCCCGCAGCATCAGCCGCCGCGCGCGCATGATGCCGAGGTCGGACGGGGTGAGGTGCTCGTTGCGCCGGTCGGTGATCGGGCCCATCGACTCGGTGACCAGGAGGTCGTGCACCGGGAAGGCGGTGCCGACCCCGGCGAAGGTGCGCTCCTTCATCTCCTCGCGGTCCTGCAGGAAGCGGTTGGCGAGGGTGCGCCTGCGGCGTCCGCCGTCCATCTCCTCGGCGACCGAGTCCTCGAGCGGCCCCACCGGCAGCGGGGTGGTGGCGTGGAAGGTGACCTCGTACCTGTAGTGGGTGTTGTCGTCCACGGGCACGTGCCAGAGCATCGACGCGCCGCCGATGCCCAGGCCCGCCTCGAAGCCGTTGGCCGACGCGGCGTTGGGCAGGATGAAGTTGGAGCAGCGCAGGAAGGTCTGGGCGCGCGCGGCGTCGTCGCGCTCGGCGAGCAGCCGGAACCCGTAGGACGTGTCAACGACGCGCAGCCGGGGCGCGGTGTCGGCCTTGAACCCGGACATCGTCTCGTCCGCGCCCGGCACCTCCATGCGGTGCACGAACGAGGTGTGGCTGGGGTCGATGTTGCCCTCGTTGGCCTGCTGGTAGTTGCACTCCGACAGCCACCGGTTGGTGAACACATGCCCTTCGGGCGCGTCGAGGAACGGGTAGCGCGGCATGACGGGCGGCTCGCCCGGGCCGAGGTAGGCCCAGATCAGGCCGCCGCGCTCGCACACCGGGTAGGCCGGGGTGCGCCACTGCACCTCGGTGCGCTGCGCGGCCGGGACGTTGGGCTGCTCGAGGCAGGCCCCCGAGCCGTCGAAGAGCCAGCCGTGGTACGGGCAGCGCAGGCCGCCGTCCTCGACGCGTCCGTAGCTGAGGTCGGCGTTGCGGTGCGGGCAGCGCTGGTCGAGGAGGCCGAGCGCGCCCTTGTCGTCGCGGAACAGGACGAGCTTCTCCCCCAGGACGCCGATCGGCTCGGGGGGCGCGTCCTGGCCGAAGTCCTTGCTGAGCATGATCGGCTGCCAGTACCTGCGGAGCAGGTCGCCGGCCGGGGTGCCGGAGCCGGTGCGGGTGAGCACGTCCCAGCGGTCCTGCGGATGCGGGGTGGAGAGGGGAGCGTTGGTTGCGGGCATCGTGTCGCCTCACTGTCGGATGGGTCACGCGGACCCATCAAACAACATACTATATTATCTTTAGCGGAGCCAGGGGTGTTCCCGCTGGTCCACCGGTCAATCTGGCTAGCGGACGGGGACCGCGTTGATCACCTGGAGCTGGCTCATCTCCTCGAGCCCCTCCGCGGCGAACTCGGTGCCGACGCCCGAGTGCTTCGCGCCCCCGAACGGGACGTGCGGGGCGAGCATGCCGTGCTGGTTGATCCACACGGTGCCGCACTCGAGACGGGCCGCCACGTCGGCCGCGCGGCGCGGGTCGGCCGACCAGACCGATCCGCCGAGGCCGAAGTCCGACCGGTTGATCCGGGGGATCACCTCGTCGAGGTCCCGGTACTTCACGACGGGCAGGATCGGGCCGAACTGCTCCTCGTCCACGAGCCTGCTGCCGTCGGTGACGTCGGCGACCACCGTCGGCCTGACGAACCAGCCGGGGCCCGGCTCCGGCTCACCGCCCGCCACCACGCGCCCGTCGGCGCGGGCCACGGCGAGGTAGTCGAGGACCCGCTCGTACTGGGCGCGGTTCTGGATCGGCCCGACGGTGACGCCGTCGGCGAAGCCGTCCCCCACGACCGCCTCACGCGCGATCGCGGCGAGCGCCTCGACCATCGGCTCGTAGACGCTCTCGTGCACGTAGAGGCGCTTGAGCGCCACGCAGATCTGGCCGCTGTTGAAGAACGCGCCGCCGAAGATGCCGGGGGCCGCCGCGGCGACGTCGACGTCGTCAAGGACGATGCCCGCGTCGTTTCCGCCCAGCTCGAGGGTGAGGCGCTTCAGGTCGTCGGCGACGGCGGCCATCACCCGGCGTCCGGTGGCGGTCGAGCCGGTGAAGGAGACCTTGCGCACCCGGGGGTGGGTGGTGAGCACGTCGCCGAGGTCGTTGGCGTCGGCCACGATGTTGAGCACGCCGGGCGGCAGCAGGTCGCGCACGAGCTCGCCGAACCGCAGCGTCGCCGCGGGGGTGGTGCCCGCGGGCTTCACCACGACGGTGTTCCCGACGAGCAGGGCGGCGGGGAGCTTGCCGCCGAGCATGGCGACCGGCATGTTCCACGGCACGATCGCGGCGACCACGCCGAGCGGCCTGCGGCGCGTCACCACGCGTTGCCCGTCGGCCTCGGCCACGACGCGCTCGGGGATCTCCATCTCGGCGTAGAAGCGGAAGAACCCGGCGAGCATCGCCACCTCGATGCGGGCGATGGCCAGGGGCTTGCCCTGCTCCTTCACCAGCAGCTCGGCGAGCTCCTCCGCGTGCCGCATGGCCCGCTCGGAGATCGCGGCGAGGGCCTTGCGGCGCTCGTGGACGGGCAGCGCGGCCCACGCGGGGAAGGCGTCGGCGGCGGCGTCCACCGCCGCGCCCACCTGCGCGGCGTCGGCCCCGGCGACATGGAGGAAGACCTCCTCGGTCGCCGGGTTGACGACCGGCAGCGCGCGGCTGCCCGCGACGAGTTCGCCGTTGATCAGCATTCTCGGTTCGTTCATGGTGTGCTCCTCAGGGGCGGAATGCCTGTTCGGGGGTGGTCAGGGCTGCTTTGCGGTGAGGGTCTCGCGGTGGCCCCAGGTCGAGGCGTAGTCGCGCTGCGCCTCGGGCGGCAGGAACCGTTCCTCGAGCTCACGGACCCTGCCGAAGGCGGAAAGGGTCCGGAAATCCGCGCCGCCGTGCGGGGACCCGGCCATCCGGGACGCCCAGTCGGCGAGGGCCGGCGCGCCACGGTCCTTGAAGTCGTTGAGCAGGTACCACGCGCCGTCCAGCGCGGCGGAGGCGGCGATCGTCGGGTAGAGCGCGACCTTGACGCCGAGGTCATGGAACTCCTGCGGGGTCGGCGACGGGCCCTCGCCGCCCCAGATCGTCAGCACGGGGACGGGAACGCGGGCGCACGCCCGCTCCAGCTGTTCGCGGGTCTGCACGGAGTTGAGCCAGACGAGGTCCGCGCCGCCCTCCTCGGCGTAGGCGACACAGCGGTCGAGCGCGGTCTCGAAGGTCTCGTCCTGCGCGCCGAGCGCGTCACACCGCGCGGTGATGACGAAGTCGCCGTCGATCTCGTCCCGCGCGGCGACGGCGGCCCGGTACTTGCCGACTGCTTCGGCGCGCGAGATGCACTTGCGGCCGGACGTCGTGCCCGACTTCTTGGGCGCCTCCTGGTCCTCGATCTGCAGTCCGGCCGCGCCGCTGCGCACGCCCTCCTGCACGGCGTACCAGGTGCTGACGGCGTTGCCGTAGCCGGTGTCGAAGTCCATCAGCACGGGGATGTCGGTCCGCGCCGCCATGTGCCGCGCGTGGTCGACGACGTCGCGCAGACCGAGGACGCCGACGTCCGGGTAGCCGTACAGGAACGCCGAGAGCTGGGACCCGGCGAGGAAGTACGCCTCGAAGCCGACGTCCTGCGCCATCTTGGCGAGCACCGGGCTGAACCCGCCGGGCATCACGAGGATCTCGTCCCGATGCAGCAGCTCACGGAACCGCCGCCGCTTGGCGTTGGCCTCGTCGGAGGGTTGGGACTCCGGGGGTCGGGACTCTGAGGGTTGGGACATGGGATTGTGCCTTTCGTGCGGTCTTGGGCCGCCGCGTGCGGGCGGCGGGTCGGGTCAGCGGGGCGCGCGGTCGAGGCGCAGCCGCAGGTGGTGCCGCCAGTCGCCGGAGTCCTCGGGCACCACCGCGGAGAACGCGACGAGGGGGCCGTCCGGCGCGGCGGGCGGCAGGACGCCGTGGTCGCGATGGTCGGCGATGGCGCGCAGCAGGCGGGCGCGGACCTCGGTGAGCGGGCGGTCCTGCTCCCCCAGCTGTTCGCGGTGCCTTTCCGCGACGGGCCAGGTCTCCTCGAGGACGCAGCCGTCATGGTCGGGCGGGAAGACGCCCATGCCCGCGAACCAGTCGCCCATGCTCGTCCGGTCCTGGAGGTAGCGGTGGGCGCGGTCGCGCACCGGCCCCGGGGCGTGGCCGCCCGCGCGCCAGTGCGGCGGCGGCCCCGGCTGGTCGGCGAGGGACCCGGTGCGGTCGAAGGTCACGTCGAAGCGCCAGTGCGCGCCCTCGTCGCGCGGGACGTGGAACTGGAGCACGTAGCCGTCGGCGACGACGGGCGCGGTGACCACGTTGGGGTGCAGGTAGTCGAGGACGCGGAGGAACATGTGGCCTTCGTCGGCCCGGCGCAGCGCGGCGACCCGCAGGCCGTACGGGGTCTGCTCGGTCTCCAGCGCGGGGGCGCGGTCACGTCCGTAGAGCGCGTTGGCCGACAGGTCGGTGCCGGTGATGCCGAGGGCGGGCCGTGGGCCGTCGACGCCCGCGCGCTCGCTGTGCGGGAACTGAAGGTGCAGGAACGACACGTGGCCGGGGTCGAGGCTGTGGTCGAGGCCGAGCGTGTAGTTGCTCTCGTAGAGGAACCTCGTCGCGCGCACATGTGACGTCGGGGCCGTGAGCGCCTCGAAGGACGGCAGCGGAGGCGGATCACCGGGGCCGAGGTAGGCGAAGACGCATCCTGCGGCCTCCACGCACGGGTAGGCGGGGTGGCGTACCTGCTCGGTGAAGCGCGCTTCCGGCCGCTCGCCCGGCTGCTCAAGGCAGCGGCCCCGGCCGTCGAAGAGCCAGCCGTGGTACAGGCAGCGCAGGCCGCCGGGCTCGGCGCGGGCGTAGCTCAGGTCGACGCCCCGGTGCGGGCAGTAGCGGCCGATCAGCGACGGCGCGCCGACGGCGTCGCGGAACATGACGAGGTCCTCGCCGAGGACCGTCAGCGGGTACGGCGGGCCGCCCGGCTCGACGTCCTCGCTCAGCGCGACGGGCTGCCAGTAGCCGCGCAGGAGGTTCCCCGCGGGGGTCCCGGGCCCGGTGCGGGCGAGGAGCGCGGCGTCCTCGCGGCTCAGCGGCAGCGGGCGCGGCACGGCCGTCACTCCGTTCCCGCGATCTGGTGCCTGAGCGGCACCTCGCGCCGCTCCGCCGCCGAGGAGACGATCGCGGTGAGGACCTCGGTGGTCGCCTGGCCCCAGCGCCCGCCGCGCAGCACGGGCGCGCCCCGGTACAGCACGTCGTACATGTTCTGGATCGCGCCGCTGCTCGCGTCGGTGTCGGCCGGGACGGCGATCTCGCGGCGGCCGTGGTCGCCGTGCACGATCAGGCCGTCGGCGGTCTGCCGGATGTCGCCGCGCTCGCAGCTCACCACGGTCAGGCCGAACAGGGACAGCCGGTTCTCCCAAAGCGCGGGGCGCGAGGCGCTGCCGTAGCGCCAGGTGTTCTTCGCGGTGCTCTCGTCGTTGTCCAGCGCTAGCGCGGCTAGCCTCGCTCGCGCGCCCTCGTTGACGGCGGCCTCGCGGGGGCCCTCGCCGCGCCAGCCGGTGAGCTCTGCGGTGTCGAAGTGCGCGTAGGAGTTGTAGATGAGCGTCGCGACGGCGCCGTCCGAGAAGTCGAGGTAGGCGCTGTACGCGCCCTCGGTGGGGCGCTCGGCGTCCCAGATCCCGGTGGTCGCCCGGACGCTCCGGACGAGCCCGCCGCCGAGCACCCGCACGATGTCGACCTGGTGCGCGCCCTGGTTGAACACGAGGCTGCCGCCGCCGTCCCTGGCCAGCTCCCACGCGGCCCTAGGCCGGTACATCCAGTCGTTGAAGTGCCAGGTGTTGATCATCCGCAGGCGGCCGAGCTCGCCGCTCGCCACGATCCGCCGCATGGCCCGCACGGCCGGTCCGTAGCTGTGCGTGTGCCCGCACATGAGGATCACCCCGGCCTGCTCGGCCGCCTCGTTCATCGCCCGGCAGTCCTCGACCGTGGTGGCCATGGGCTTGTCCACGATGACGTGCTTGCCGTGCTCGGCCGCGGTGATCACCTGGTCGCGGTGGAAGGCGTTCGGGGTCACCACGCAGACGACGTCGACGTCGGGCCGCGCGCACAGCTCCGCGACGTCGGTGGTGACGAAGCCGCCGTACTCGGCGGCGAAGGCGTCGAGCGCCTCGGGGCGCAGGTCGCAGGCCGCGGTGAAGCGGACGTGCGGCCAGTCCGCCGTGCGCGCGGCGATGAAGTTGAAGGCGACGCCGAGTCCGATCACCCCGACGCGCATGGGTGCGCGCGGGTCGGCGGCGTCGTCCGGGCTGAGCGTCATGGGATTTCCTGCCCGTCGGCGGCGAGCGTCGAAGAGGCCAGGGAGAGGCGTCTCCGGCTCGCGTACCGGCTGTCGAAACGGGGTGGATTGTGAAAAGGGGGCGTGCGTCGACGGGGACGGCACGCCGGTGAGGTGGAACGGCGTCGGAAGCCGGGGAGAGTCGCCGGCACCCCGACGCGTTAAAGATATTATTGTATGAGCTTAACGCTGTCGATACATGAACGCGGAAGAATCGGACCGGGACCGAACGTGGGGGGATCACCCGGCCGCCTACGATGGGACACGCACACGGCGGGCGGCCGACACGGCCTGGAGAAACCGGAGCTCCGACGCTCCACGGAAGAAGAGTGAGATGTCCGGAGACCAAGGTGATCTGTCGGGGAAGACCTTCTCGTGGCGCATCGCCCAGCAGCTCAAGCAGGCGGTCTTCTCCCGCAAGCTGACCCCCGGCCAGCGGCTCGGCACCGAGAAGACGATCGCCGAGGAGTTCGGCGTCAGCCGGATGGCCGCCAGGGACGCGCTGCGCACGCTCCAGGCGCACGGCGTCGTCGACGTGAAGGTCGGGATCAAGGGCGGGGTGTTCGTCTCCGAGGCCGACTTCACCCACATCTCCGAATCCCTCGCCGTGCAGCTCGCGCTGATCGGCGTCGAGTCACAGGAACTCCTCGACGCGCAGACCGCGATCGAGCTGTCGGCGATCGGGCTCGCCGCCCAGAACGCCGACGAGGCGACGATCGAGCGCCTGCGCACCGAGTTCGAGGTCTTCCGCGCGACGATGGCCCAGGCCGCCGAGGACGAGGACGTCACGCGTTTCGCCGGGGCCGCGCTCAAGCTGCACGAGGGGCTCATCGAGGCTTCCGGCAACCGTGTCCTCATCGGGCTGTTCAGCTCGCTGACCACCCTCCTTGAGCCGACGTACCAGGAGATCGCCGCCAAGCAGCCGGACGAGCAGGTGTGGCAGGCCGTCCACCGCGTCCTCACCTCGCACGAGCAGGTGCTCACCGCGCTCAGCGAACACGACGCCGTCGCCGCCCAGGGCGTCATCCAGGAGCGGCTCGGCGACATCCGGGCGGTCGTCGCCGCCATGACGCCGGCGCGCCCGGACGCCGCGGCCTGAGCCCGTCAGTGCGCGACGCCGAGCCGTCGGGGCTCGCCCATCTGCAGGGCGTGGACCTCAACCTGCTCGTCCACCTCTACGCCCTGCTCGAGGAGCAGAGCGTCACGCGCGCGGCGGGGCGCGTCGGGCTCAGCCAGCCCGCGATGAGCCACAGCCTCGCGCGCTGCCGCAAACTGCTCGGCGACGAACTGCTCGTGCGGGCAGGAAGCGGACAGGGGCTCGTGCCCACGGCCCGGGGGCGCGAGCTCGTTCCGGTGCTCGGCAGGCTGCTCCGGACCGTCGAGGGCGACGTCCTCGGCCGTCCCGGCTTCGACCCGGCGACGTCACGGCGGCGCTTCACCCTCGCGGCGACCTCCGCGACGCTCATGACCGTGCTGCCCCCGCTGCTCAGGGAACTCGCGACGGCGGCCCCTGGCGTCTCGGTGCACACGGTGCCGAGCCCGCCGCGCACCGACGACCTCGCCGACCGCCCCGACGTCGACCTCGCCCTCGTCGCCGACGTGCTGCCCTCAACGCTGCCGCGCGAGCGGCTGTACGAGGACCGCTGGGTCGCGGTGGTCGCCGCGACGCATCCACGGGCCGACGACGGCGTCACCGTCGAGGACCTCGCCCGCTACCCGCACCTCGCCTTCGAGGAAGCCGCCCTCGTCACCCCGCCCTACGTCGCGATGGCGGCCGAGGGCCTGCGCCCCAGAATGCTGCTGACCTCACACGACTTCCTCGCCATCCCCCTGCTGCTGCCCGGCACGGACTGCGTCGCCGTCGTGCAGGAACGCCTGACCGCCCGCCTCGGCGGCGCGGACCTGCTGCGCACCTTCCCCCTCCCCTTCCCCGTCGCCCCCCTCGGCATCGACATGGTCTGGAACCCCCGCGCCGCCCAGGACCCGGCCTGCGTCTGGCTCCGCACCCACCTCCGCACCGCCGTCCGCCCCCAGAACCCCTGAACCCCCACCCACCCGCCCTCAGCCGCGTCAGCCCGCCGAACCCGCCCCCGCCCTCCCGCCGCCGCGCCAAGCCCGCTGACCCCGCGCCCACCTGTCCGCCGCGGCGAGGACGCTGAACCCGGCTCCCACCTGTCCCCCACCCGCGCCAAGGCCACTGAACCCGCCCCCGCCCCTCCACCGCGCCAAGGCCGCGAAGCCGTTGCCGCCCGTCCTCAGCCGCGTCAGGCTCTGTATATAGATGCTGTTTATGGCTGTCATGCATGACATTCAGTTGACGCATGGTTGCGGTAGGTATTTCATCTGAGGCGGCGCCGCCCGGCGTCCCCGACAGGAGATGCCATGTCCGCTGAACCGCAGGAACGCGTCGTCGCGGCGTTGCGCGCGGCGAGCGGCGGGGTCCTGTTCGCCGCCGAGCTCGCCGCGCGCAGCGGCGCGGCCGACGCCGTCGACCTCGATCGAGCCGTCGCCGCGCTGGCGGCGGCGGGCACGGTCGTGGTCGTCACCTATCCCGCCCCCGATCCGCACCTCGCCGACGCCGCGCGTCTCGTCGTCCTGACCGAGGACGACGCGGCGGCCGCCACCGCCGCCGTCCGCGCGCACCGCGTGTGGCGCCGGACGGTGCGCGAGTTCCTGGCGCACCACAGCTGCGGCTGAACCGGCCGAGCACGGCTCCCCCAAGCAATCACGCAGGAGACAGTTCCATGACACTTCGCGCCGCCGTGGACATCGGCGGAACGTTCACCGACGTCGTCACCCTCGACGACGCGACCGGAAGACTCGAGATCGGCAAGACGCTCAGCACCCCGGCCGACCTGACCGACGGCATCGTCACCGGCCTCACCGGCACCGGGGCCGCCACCGGCCTGACCGCCTCGCTCGTGCACGGGTCGACCGTCGTCATCAACGCGCTGACCGAGCGCCGGGGCGCGTCAGTCGCGCTCATCACGACCGAGGGCTTCGGCGACGTCTACGAGATCGGCAGGGTGAACCGCCCTGACGCGTTCACCATGGACTTCACCCGGCACCGGCCGCTGACCGGGCGCGAGCACGTCTTCGAGGTGCCCGAGCGGATGCGCGCCGACGGCAGGGTCCACCGCCCCCTTGACGAGGACGCCGCGCGCCTGGTCGCCGCGCGCGTCCGCCGCGCGGGCGTCACGGCCGTGGCCGTCTGCCTGCTGCACGCCTACCGGAACCCGGCGCACGAACGGCTGCTCGGCGACATCCTCGCCAAGGAGTGCCCCGACGTGTTCGTCTCGCTGTCGCACCGGCTCAGCCGCGAGTACCGCGAGTTCGAGCGCACCTCGACCACCGTCGCGAACGCCTTCGTCGGCCCGCTCGTCAGCGACTACCTCACCCGGCTGCGCCTGCGCCTCGCCGACGAGCTCGCCCCGGACGCGCGGCTGTTCATCATGCAGTCGAGCGGCGGCCTGTCCGACGTCGACACGATCCGCGCCGCCCCGGTGCACATGATGGAGTCGGGGCCAGCCGGCGGCGTCGTCGGGACGATCGAGACATGCCGGACCCTCGGCCTGCGCGACGCCATCGCGTTCGACATGGGCGGCACCACGGCGAAGGCGTCGGTCATCCGCGACCTCACCTTCCCGCAGGCCACGGAGTACCAGGTCGGCGGCCACGGCAGCGGCCTGCCCGTGCAGATCCCGTGTCTCGACATCGTTGAGGTCGGCACGGGCGGCGGCTCGATCGCGTGGCGCGACGAGGCGGGCGGCCTGCACGTCGGCCCGCGCAGCGCGGGTGCGCAGCCGGGCCCCGCCTGCTACGGCCAGGGCGGCGAGCAGGCGACGGTCACCGACGCCGCCGTCGTCCTCGGGCTGCTGCCTTCCGGCTCGCTGCTGTCAGGCGGGCTCAGCCTCGACGGCGCGGCGGCCGAGGCCGCCGTCGGCCGGGTCGCCGCGGGCACCGGGCTCACCACCGCCGAGACCGCGGGCGGCATCCTCGCGATCGCGGCCGCCTCGATGGCCAACGCGGTGCGCGCCGTCACCACCGAGCGCGGTCTCGACCCGCGCGACTTCCCGCTGTTCGCCTACGGGGGCAACGGGCCGCTGCACATCTCCCTCGTCGCCCGCGAGCTGGGGATCACCCGGGTCGTCATCCCGACCGCGCCCGCCGTGTTCTCCGCCGTCGGCATGCTGATGGCCGACATCCGCCACGACAGCGCGCGCACCAGCCCGGCCCGCCTCGACGACCTCGACCCCGCGACGCTCGACCGCGCCTTCGCCGAGCTCGCCGCCGAGTGCGCGGGAGGCGCGGTGCCCGCCTCCGCGCGCGTCGTCCGCCAGGCCGACCTGCGGTACGTGGGCCAGGAGCACACCATCACGCTCGACGTCCCGCCGCTGGACACCGGCCTCGACCCGCTGAAGCGCGCCTTCGACGCCGCGCACCGCGAGCGCTTCGCCCACGACGCGCCCGACGAGCCCGCCGAGCTGGTGAACCTGCGGGTCTCGGTGATCCAGCCGGTCCCCAGGCCCGCCCCCGTCCGGCTCGCCGACGGCGACCCGCTCCCGCCGCGCGCGGCGCTGACCGGCACCCGCTCGGTCATCCTCGACGTGACGGCCCCGCCGGTGACGTGCCCCGTGTACTCGCGTTCGGCGCTGCTGGCCGGGAACAAGATCCACGGCCCCGCCGCGATCGCCGAGGGCACCACCACGACCCTGCTGCGCGAGGGCGACCACTGCCGCGTCGACGACCACGGCAACCTCCACCTGACCATCGGCGGTACACGATGAGCCTCACTGACCCGCTCGACCCGGTGACCGCGGAGATCCTGCGCGCCAACCTCGTCGCCATCACCGACGAGATGAAGAGCAACCTGCGCCGCACGGCCTACAACCAGATCATCTACGAGGCACAGGACTTCACCGTCGGCCTGTTCGACCGGGACGGCGACACCGTGTCGGTCGGGCTCGGCCTGCCGATGTTCGTCGGCGGGCTGTCCCGCGCCGTCAAGGCGAAGATCGCCCATTACGGGCATGACGGCATCGAGCCCGGCGACATCCTGCTCACCAACGACCCCGACATCATGGGCAGCCACCTCAACCACATGATCTTCACGCTGCCGGTCTTCGCGGACGGCGAGATCGTGGCGTTCGCGTCGTCCATGGCGCACTGGATGGACGTCGGCGGGGTGCTCGGCGGCACCACCACCGACATCTGGTCCGAGGGCCTCCAGGTGCCGATGGTGAAGATCTACCGGCGCGGTGTGCTGAACGAGGAGATGCTCGACCTCATCGCCGCCAACGTCCGCTTCCCCGAACTCGCCATGGGCGACCTGCGCGCCCAGATCGCGGCGATCAGGACGGGCGAGCGGCGGGTGGGCGCGCTCGTCGAACGCTACGGGACGCGCACGCTGACCCAGGGGTTCCACGACCTCTACGCCCGGGGCGAGGCGCTGGCCCGCAAGGCGGTCGAGCAGATCCCCGACGGGACCTACACGGCCGCCACCACCATGGACGACGACGGCGTCAACCTCGGCGTCCCCGTCCCCATCGAGGTCAGCGTCACCGTCGAGGGCAGCGACCTCACCATCGACCTGAGCGGCGTCGCGCCGCAGGTGACCGGCTACTTCAACTCGGGGATGACGGCCGGGATCTCCGCCGCGCAGGTCGCCTTCAAGTTCCTCACCACCCCGGACGCCTACCCGGTCAACGAGGGCGCGCTCCGGCCGGTGCGCGTCGTGCTGCCGCCCGGCCGGGTGGTCAGCGCGACAAAGCCCGCCGCGATGCGCTGGTGGATGACCTACCCGATGACGATCATCGACTGCGTCTTCCGGGCGCTGGCCCAGGCCGTCCCCGAGGGGACGATCGCCGGGCACCACGCCGACATCGGGGTCATGAACCTCATCGGCACCGATCCCGCGTCCGGCCGCTTCTTCGTCTTCAACGGCGCGGCCCAGGGCGGCGGCTGGGGCGCGCGGGCGCACAAGGACGGCGAGGACGCGACGATCTGCGTCAACGACGGCGACACCCACAACACCCCCGTCGAGGTCACCGAGGCCAAGTACCCGTCGCTGCTCGTGGAGCGTTACGCGCTGCGCGCCGACTCCGGCGGCCCCGGGCAGCGCCGGGGCGGGCTCGGCACCGTCTACGACGTGCGCACCGAGGGTCCGGCGCGGCTCAACACGTTCGTGGAGCGCACGCACAGCGCGCCCTGGGGGATCGCGGGCGGCGCCGCGGCGCTGCCCAACCGCGTCTCGCTGATCACGCCGGACGACGAACTCGTGTCGTTCCCGAACGGGAAGATCGACAGCCGTCCCCTCGCCGCGGGGGAACGCGTGGTGATCGAGACGGGCGGCGGAGGTGGCTTCGGCGATCCGCGCACCCGTCCCGTCGCCCGGGTCCTCGCGGACGTGCGGGCCGGTTACGTGTCCGTCGCGGAGGCGCGCGCGGCGTACGGCGTCGCGCTGGTCGCCGAACCGCTGGCCGGTGCGGGCGAGGCGCTGTTCGTCAGGAGCGACGCGGAGACCCCGTGGCACCTGGACGAGGCCGAGACCGAACGGCTGCGCGGGGCCTGACCCCGCTTCTCCCGCACGCCGGGGGACCCTCCTTCCCCGGCGTGCCCTCACGAAGGACACCCCATGGACTCATCACCTGAAGCGTTCGGCATCGCCAGAATCGAGCTGCGGGGCCGCCCGCTGCTCGCGGCGCTGCGCGGCGGCGGGCTGTCGCCGCTGCCCGCCCTGCTCGGCGACCGCGCCCCCGCCGGATTCGAGGAGGCGCTGGCCGACTGGGACGCCCTTGTCGACGCCGTCGCCGACGCCCTCGCCCGCCCCGTCGCCGCTCCCCTGAAGGCCGACGCAGCCACGTTCCTGCCGCCCGCCGTCGACCGGCCCGCCGTGTGGTGCGCCGGAGCCAACTACCACGACCACGTCGCCGAGATGGGCGCGGAAGCCCTGCCCGACCGTGCCTTCCACTTCCTGTCCCCGCCGACCGTCCTCAGCGGCCACGGCCGGCAGGTGACGGCCCCGCGCGGCGTCGAGCGGCTCGACTGGGAGGCGGAGCTCGCCGTCGTCATCGGCCGGACGGCACGGCACGTCGGCCGTGACGGCGCGCTCGACCACGTCGCCGGGTACACCGTCGCGAACGACATGTCCGTCCGCGACCCCGAGCGCATGCGGCACCCGTTCTTCGGGATCGACTGGACGTCCTCCAAGAACGCCGACGGCCTCCTCCCCCTCGGCCCCGCGGTCGTCCCCGCCCGTTTTGTCGGTGATCCCGGGAGCCTGAGGCTGCGCCTCGACGTCAACGGAGTCCGTCGCCAGGACGCCGATACCTCGCTGATGATCGTGGACACCGCGAGCCAGATCGCCGCGCTCAGCTCCCTGGTCACCCTGCATCCCGGCGACCTCGTCATCACCGGGACCCCGGCCGGGACCGCCGCCGCCCACGGCGACGCCTACCTCCGCCCCGGCGACACCGTCACCGCGGCGATCACCGGCCTCGGCTCGCTGACCTCCGTCATCGGCTGACCCGGTTTATTTTTACGACAGAGTGTCGTAATCTTCGCTGACGGGGCGGACCCGCCGCCCGGTCAGCGAAGAGGATCTTCATGAACGTGCTCAGCGACCGCGCCGACCTCATCGAACTGCTCGGCAGGTACGCCGACGTGGTCGACCTGAAGGAGTTCACCGAGCTGCCCGGGCTCGTCTACGCCGACCCGGTGACGCTCGACTTCACGTCGGTCGTCGGGCTGCCCGCGACGACGGTGCCGCTCGGCGACTACGTCGAGGTCCTGCGCGCCTCGTTCGCGCCCTTCGTCGCGACCCACCACACCATCACCGGCCACGTCATCGAGGTCGACGGGGACCGGGCGACGATCCACGCGCACGTCCGCGCCGAGCACTGGGTGGCGAAGGAGGTCGCCGGAGACGGTCCGGACCGCTGGCTCGTCGTGGGGTTCTACGACAACGAGGCGGTCCGCACCCCCGACGGGTGGCGGCTCAGCCGGGTGAAGCTCACCGCCGTACACCAGGAGAACCCGCACCTGTCGGGCGGCGGCCCGGCGCGGGGGCGGGCAGAATAGCGGGCGGGCCGAAGGCGGGCCCGGGTGAGAGGAAGGGGGCCGGATGCCGCGCATACGGGGATCCAGCATCGAGGAGCACCACGAGATGGTGTGGGCCGACCTGGCCGAGGCGATGCGGCAGCTTCTCCTTGAGCGCGACTACGGCGCCATCACCATGGGCCACGTCGCCGCCCGCGCCGGGCTCGCCCGCAACACCCTGTACAACTACGCGCGGGACATGGACGCCCTCGCCTTCGCGCTGACCGAGCGGGTGAGCCGTCCCCTGGTCGGGCGCGTCACCGCGATCGCCGCGCGGCCCGGCGTCCCGGCCGCCGAGCGGATGCGCGCGATCATCGCCGCGGTCCTCGAGGCGGCCACCGACCCGGCCCTGCGGCCGATGTTCTGGCCGGGCGGCCCCGATCCCGGGCGCGCGGGCGTCCGTCCCGGCCTGCCGGTCTCCCCGGCCGCCACCTGCCCCGACCAGCCCTTCCACACCATCGTGACCGAGGTCGAGAACCTCGTCCGCGACGGCATCGCCCACGGCGAGTTCCGCCCGGTAGACAACATCCCCCTCACCGTAGAACTCCTCGCCGGCGCGATGCGCGCCGCCGCCGAACGCGTCGGCCGCTCCACCCCCACCCTCCCCGAAACAACCCAAGCAGCCCAAACCCTCATCCTCACCTCCCTGTCCGCGCCCCCGGGCTAGGGTTCGGGGAGTTTGTGGAAGAGGAAGAGGGCGATCGCGTCGGCGATCAGGGGCTCGCTCTGGGCGACGGTGATGCGGCGTGAGGTGACGAGTCCGGCTATGCCCTGGACGGTCGCCGAGAGCAGGAGCGCCAGGCGGTCGGCCTCGTGGGCGGCGACCACGCCCGCGGCGACGCCCGTCGCCATGATGTCGCTCATTACGAGGAACAGTTGGGCGGCGGCGGCGTGGACCGTCTCCGAGGGCGAGTCGACCTTTGCCGCGAACATCAAGTCGAGCAGCGCGGGTTCGGCCGCCGCGAACGCCACGTAGGCCGAGCCCGCCGCGTGCAGGGAGCGCGCGAAGTCGTCGGGGGTGCTTTCCGCCGCCTTGCGGATCGTCTCGGCGAGCCGCAGGAAGCCGCGCTCGGCCAGCGCGTCGAGCAGGGCGCGGCGGTCCACGAAGTGGCTGCGCGGCGCGCCGTGGCTGACGCCCGCGCGGCGCGCGAGGTCCCGCAGCGACAGGGCGTCCGCGCCATGCTCCCGCAGCACCGCGGTCGCCTCGTCAAGGAGGACCGCGCGGAGGTTGCCGTGGTGGAAGGGCCTGGACACGTCGCCGATCCTACCCGGAACTAGGCATTGACTATTTTCTAGACGATGCCTAGTTTAGGACCCCATCAATCAGCTTGACGACGGAGGCACACCGATGGTGATCGCGAAGAAGCCGGGGACGCTCGCCCGGCTGATGGACCGGGGGCTCGCCCAGCAGTGGAAGCTGCCGAAGGACAGATCCGACGTGCGGGTCGAGAAAGGGCATGTCGTCGTCACGCGGGACGGCGCACGGCTCATCACCGACCACTACCTCCCCGTCGAGGAGCGGAACCGGGGGACGATCCTCGTGCGCACCCCGTACGGCAGGGGCATGCCGATCGGCTCCGAGGCGCGGCTGTTCGCGAGCCTCGGCTACCACGTCGTGGTGCAGAGCACGCGCGGCACGTTCGGCTCGTCCGGCGAGCTGTCGCCGATGGTCACCGCCACCGACACCGACGACGCCGCCGACACCGTCGCCTGGCTGCGTGAACGCCCCTGGTTCGACGGACGGCTCGCGACCTACGGCACCTCCTACGTCGGCGCGACGCAGTGGGCGATGCTCGTGGAGCCGCCGCCCGAGCTGCGCGCGTCGATCATCATCTCGGCCCCGCACAACGCGAGCCGGTTCATCCTGCGCGACGGGGCCCTGCTGCTGAACGACATCTTCACCTGGTCGCGGATCTCCCTGCACCAGGAGAAGCGGACCGGGCTGCTCCGAGGGATGTGGATCTTCGCGAGGGCCGCGAAGCTGAACGCGCCGGTCGTCGCGGCGGTCCCGCTCCTGCCCGCCGCAGAGAAGGTGCTCGGCGGCGGCGCGCCCTGGTTCCGCGACGCGCTCGCCCACCCCGACGTCACCGACCCGTTCTGGGCGGACCGCGACGCGAGCGCGTCACTGGAGAAGACGACGACGCCCGTCTGCCTTGTCTGCGGCTGGCAGGACCTGATGCTCCCGCAGGTCCTGCGCCAGTACGCGGCCCTGCACGAGCGCGGCGTCGAGGTGTCGCTGACGCTCGGGCCGTGGACGCACCAGGAGATCGCGCGCGGCGTCGCCGGGGCGCTCGCCGAGGACAATCTCGCCTGGCTCGCCGAACACCTCGCCGGAGACCCGCCGCCGCTCAAGCGCGCACCGGTCAAGATCCACGTCACCGGCGCGGGCGAGTGGCGGGAGTACCCGGAGTGGCCGCCGCCGGGCAAGGAACTCGTCACCCACCTCCAGCCGGGCGGACGCCTTGACGAGCGGCACACCACACCCGGGGAGTCGTCCTTCACCTACGACCCGGCCGACCCGACGCCGTCGCGCGGCGGCCCGCTGATCGACAACTCCGCGGGCGTGGTCGACAACCGCGACCTCGAGGCGCGGCCCGACGTGCTCGCCTTCACCGGCCCGCCGCTGACCGAGGCGCTCGAGGTCATCGGCGTCCCCGTCGTCGAACTCGACCACAGCCGGAGCAACCCGCACGCCGACCTGTACGTCAGGCTCTGCGACGTGGACGCCGAAGGCCGCTCCCACAACTTCTCCGAAGGGTTCCTGCGCCTCGACCCCGCCGAGACGGACACCGTCGTGCGGCTGCGGCTCGACGGCTGCGCGCACCGGCTCGCGCCAGGCCACCGGCTGCGCCTGCTCGTCGCGGGCGGCGCGCACCCGCGCTACATGCGCAACGAGGGCACCGGCGCGCTCCCCGGCGTCAGCGCCGAACTGCGCCCCTGCCGCCACACCCTGCACCACGCGGGCCGCTCCCGGCTCCTGCTGCCGGTCTCCCCCGCCTGATCGCAGGCCCGCTCAGGGGCGGGGGCCCGCGCCGTACAGGAGGGTGTCGATGATGCGGGCGGCCAGGGTGTCGGGGTCGGTGTCGGGCTCGCTGCGCAGGGACTCGCTGATGAGGGCGTAGTAGACGCGGCGCACCCAGTCGAGGTCGGCGGTGTCGGCGATGAGGTGCGCGGCCTTGGCCCGCTCGAGCACGGCGACGCAGCGGTCGTTGATGTCCCGCTGGAGGATCGCGGCCTCGCTGCCGGGGTCGGACGGCAGGCCGAGCGCGAACGCCCACGCGCCCTTGACCTGGAGCACGTTCGCGGTGATCCGGTGCATCGCCACCAGCGGCGGCGCGGTGTCCGGCCTGCCGTCGTCCACCGCCTGGGCGAGCTGGCGCGCCGCCGACGTGGCCAGCGCCTCCATCAGCGCCTGACGGCTCGCGAACCGCCGGTGGATCGTCGTGCGGGCGACGCCGGCGGCCGCCGCGATCTGCTCCATCGACGCGCCGGGGTCCTCGGCGAGCACGCGTTCGGCGGCCTCGAGGACCGCGCGCACACTGCGTTCCGCGTCCGCCCGCAGGGGTCGTGCCGCTGTGTCGCCCATTGTGCCTCCCCACTCGACCATCTACCTGAGGAAACGATACACCCCTGAGTCGAACTTCCGCCTATCTGCATCATTGCTGTTGCGTTTTCTCCGAGAACGGGTACTGTCTCATCTCAGTTACCCCCTAGCGAGGAGGAATCCCCGTGCACACCACAGCTCTGATCACCGGCGCGTCGTCCGGCCTCGGCGCGGAGTTCGCCGCGCAGCTCGCCGCCCGAGGACACGACCTCGTCCTCGTGGCGCGGTCCGCCGACCGGCTCGCCGCCGTCGCCGAGCGGCTGACCGCCGTACACGGCGTCCGCGCCGACGTCGTCGTCCAGGACCTCGCCGAACCCGACGCGGCGCGCCGCGTCGCCGACCGGCTCGCGGACCTCGGCCTGCAGGTCGATCTGCTGGTCAACAACGCGGGCTTCGGCACCTGCGGCAGGTTCGAGGAGATCCCCGGGGAACGCGACCACGACCAGCTGATGGTGAACGTCGTCGCGCTGGTCGACCTCACGCACGCGCTGCTGCCCGGCATGCTGGAGCGCGGGCGCGGCGCGGTCGTCAACGTCGCGTCGAACGCGGCGTTCCAGCCGTCGCCTTACTTCGCCGTGTACGGCGCGGCCAAGGCGTTCGTGTTGAACTTCGGCCTCGCGCTGCGCCAGGAGTACCGGAAGCGCGGTATCCGTGTGCTGACGCTGTGCCCCGGACCCGTGGAGACGGGCTTCTTCGACGTGATCGGCACCCGGCGCGCGGCCGTCGTCGGGTCGATGACGACCGCCGAGCCCGTCGTGCGCGCCGCGCTGCGCGCGCTGGACCGCGACCGCGCCTACCTCGCGCCCGGCCCGGGCAACGCGCTCACCGCGCACCTGACGCCGCGCCGACCCCGCGCGCTCGTCGCCGCGATCTCAGAGCGCATCACCCGCAAGGTCCTCGCCGCTCCGGCCGCCTCCCCGCAGGAGCTGCCGGTATGAGGTCGCTTCCCGCTCCCGTCGGCGCTGCCTCGGCGATGCTGCTCGTCGGCACGTCGACGGCGGTCTCCGCGACGATCGCCGACTACCCGGTCTTCGCCGGACAGGCCCTGCGTTACGGGCTCGCGGCGGTGATCCTGCTCGTCGTCGTCCAACATCAGCGGCTGCCGCGCGTCCGCCTGACGCCGCGAGACGTCCTGCTCCTCGTCGCCCTCGCCGCCACCGGTCTCGCCGGGTTCAACTTCTTCCTCGTCGAGGCGACCCGGCACGCCGGACCTGCCATGATCGGCGCGGTGGTCGGGGCGGTCCCCCTCGTCCTCGCCCTCGTCGGGCCGCTGCTGGAACGCCGACGGCCCGCCCCGCGCACCGTCGCCGCCGCGCTCGTTGTCGCGGTGGGCACCGCCGTCGCGGCGGGGCTCGGCTCGGGCAGCCTGACGGGCCTGCTGCTCGCGCTCGGCGCGCTCGCCGGGGAGGTCGCCTTCTCCCTGCTCGCCGTCCCGCTCCTGCCGAAACTCGGTCCGCTGCGGGTCGCCGCGTATCCCGCGGCCCTGTCGGTGCCGATGCTGCTCGTCGCGAGCCTCGCGCTGGAGGGCACGGGCGTCCTGCGGCTGCCCACGCCGAACGAAGCGGCGGCCTTCGTCTACCTCGGCGCGATAGTCACCGCGGCCGCCTTCTTCCTCTGGTATGACGCGCTGCGCCGCCTCGGCGCGGACCGCGCGGGCCTGTTCGCCGGACTCGTCCCGGTGGGCGCGCTTCTGACAACCGTCGTGCTCGGCCTCGGCTCGGCCGGTCCCGCCGACGTCACCGGCGTCGTACTCGTCGCAGCGGGCGTCGCCCTCGGCCTCAGGCAGCCCGCCCGACGAGGCGACGAACGCGTCCCGGCGGGCGCGGCCGCCTGAACCCGCCGGACAGCGACGGAGTGGGCAGGGGTCTCGTACTCCTCCCCACTCCGCGGCGTTTTCAGGGAGTGTCCCAGAACCTCTCGTACAGCCGCGGGAGGAAACCGGCGAGGTGGTTCATCTCGGCGGCGCAGTGGTGGATCATCGCGCCGCCCGTGTCAGCGGGCATGAGGCGCGGGGCCGCCTTCGGCACGAGCGCGCCGCCCACGGCCCGGCCGGCCGGTGAGGTGAGCAGCCGCGCGGCGGGTCCTGGCGGCAGGGCACGTCCGGGCAGGCGCAGCGTGGCGGCGTCGCCGAGGAAGAACCGCGAGCGCATCTCGCTGCCCTCCCCGGTGGGCCGCACCTGGTGGACGAGCCAGCCGATCGCCACGGGGTGGGCGCTGAGCGTGACGCGGGCGCAGATGTGGGTCGTGGCGGGGGCGGGGGCGATACCCATCTTCTCCGGGTCCACGAAGCGGATGGCGAGCCGCTGGAGACGGCCTCCGACGTACTCGTCAACGTAGGAGACGTTGCCGACGTAGCGTTGGCGGTCGGTCAGCGTCCGGTCGGCGGAGCGGTCCTCGCCGAGGCCGGTGTACTGATGGGCGTCGGGATGCCAGAGCTTGTAGCGGGCGGTCTCGCGGCCGTGCCAGCCGAACCACCAGTCCCACATGGCCGCGGTGACGTCGGGCATCGGGGTGTGGACCGCGACCATCACCACCCCGCCGGGCAGCCGGGTCCAGCCGGTCTCCAGCCGCTCGTACCCCGGACGGGCGAGCCGGTCGGCCACCTCGTCCACCCCGTAGCCGAACTCCGCCGGGGCCCTCCCGCCCACCAGCGCGTGCACGACGTGTTCCTGGATCGGCCGGGTGGCGGCCTGGAAGAACCCGGCGTACGGCAGGGACCGTTCGGCCGCGCGGTAGCCCAGGTAGCGCGGCTCGCCCGCGTAGCTGACGGGCATCGGGGCCCGGTCGGCGGCGCTGACCTCATATCTCATCGGAACTCCGTTCACGGGCGGTCGCGGTGCGGACGGCGGCACGGGCCTGGGCGACGGGGACGCCGAGCAGCAGCAGATGGGTGCGGGCCACGTCGGCGGCGTCGCCGTCCCAGCTCCCGTCCGACCTGGCCGCCAGGAACGCCAGCGCGCCGCTCTCCAGCACCCGCGCGAGCATGTGGGGGGCGAGGTCGTTGGTGAAGACCCCGTGCCGCTGCCCGTGCGCGATCAGCCGCGCGACGACAGCGTTGAACGGCTCCATCTCCGCAAGGAGCGTGCCGTCCGCGCCGCGCCTGGCCAGCGCGATCACCTTGGCGAAGCGGTCCGCGGCCCCCCAGGTGCGCAGGACGAGCGCGGCCATCTCTTCTGCGGGGTCGCGGGCCGTCACGTCGACCTCGCCGAGGTCCGCGACGAACTCACGCGCGCCCGCCCTGACCAGCTCGCCGACCAGGTCCTGCCGGGTCGGGAAATGCCCGTACAGGGTGCGGCGCACCATCCCGGCCACGGCGGCGATGTCGTCCATGCTCGCCTCGGGGTCGGCCTCGAGCACCTCGCGCGCCGCGTTCAGAATCGACAGCCGGTTGCGCTCCCTGACCCCGAGCGCCCGCTTGTCCGTCATCCCACTCCCCACTCGCCGATGATTGCACTCTACGCGCAAATTTGCTCGTTGTGTGCAAATCTCGTCAGCGGGCGGCGGCGGTGAGGGCGTGGGCCAGGTCGCGCATGCCGTCCCTGGTCTCGGGCGTGCCCCAGCCCGGGGGCGGTTCCGTGGGGTGCGGGGCCCTGCCGTGGCGTGCGGCGTCCTCGAGGTGGGCGAAGACGCCGCGCAGCTCGCCCGCGTGCCGCTCGGCGGCGGGGCCCGCGAGCAGCGCGTATCCGAGGCGGTAGAGGGCGAGCTGGGCGGGCCACAGGGCGTGCGCCTCGCGGCGGGGGCCGAGGTCGGCGAGCGCGCCGTGCAGCACCTGCGCCGAGGCGAGCACCGGGGCGAGCACCTGACGGACCCGGTGCGGATCGTCGGCGGCGGGCGCGGGCCGCGTCGCGGCCTCGCCCATCGCGCGGATCGCCGCCGCGACCGCGTCGCGCAGGTGCGCGCCGCTCGGCGTGCGCCACAGGACGAGCGTGCAGACCAGGGCCACACCCGCCCCCAGCACGGTGTCCCAGAACCTGTCGGCGACGAGCCCGTCCCCGTGTGCCAGGGGGACGACAGCCGGGGTGAGCACGACCATCGCCAGCGCGCCGTGCTTGATCAGCAGCGGCTGCGCCAGCCCCACCGCGATGGACGACAGCACGACGACGGTGCCGGTGCTCGGCCCGGCGTCGAGCAGCAACGCCGTCGGGACGAGCCCGAGCAGCGTGCCGACGCACCGCTGAACGCCCCGGGTGAGCGTGACATGGGTGGGAGTCGCCTGGAGCACCGACGCGGCGGCCGTCATCGACCACATCGGGTGCCCGAGCCCCAACGCCTCGTTGACGAGCCCGGTCACCAGCACCGCGACGGCGACCCGCCCCGCGTGCCGCAGCGCGGGACTCCCCGGCGACAGCGCAGCCCGCAGCGTCGGCAACAGCGGCGGATAACGCCGCTCACCCCCGACCCGACGCGGCACCTTGCGAACCGCCACCTCACCGATCTCACGAAGCGCGCTATCCAGGGCACGCAAGCTGGGGTCGTCCTGCGCGGGAAGCGCGCTAGGCAGGGCACGCAGGCCGGGGTCGTCCGGAAGTGGCGGAAGCTCCGGCGCGCCGTTCGCGGGGTACACGCCACGGGCGACGCCGGCGCCCGTCAGCTCGGCGCGCTCCGCGTAAGGCGCGCGCAGCCCGCGCAAGCCGGGCGGCAGGGAACCAGCGGCTGCGATCGCGAGCGCTGCTAGGTGCACGAGCTCACGCAACCGCAACTCCGCCTCGGCACGCGCTGGCGAACCCGTCACCGAGCGCCGGACCGCCTTGCGCGCGGCGTCCAGCGCGCTCGCCGCCTGGTGCCTCGCCGCGACGAGTTCCGGCGCGGACTCCGCCCGCAGCAGCGCCGCCAACGCGCCGTACAGCTGCGCGACGGCCACCCGTTCCGCGTGGAACTTCCCGAAACGGGTCGATGCGCACACCGCGAGCCAGCCCACCGCCGCGCCACCGAGCCCGCAGAGCCCCACCGGGAGCAAGTCACCGACCTCAGCCGGGATCACCGCCGTAAGGGAGAGCGCGAGCAGGTACATGAACCCGCCGGGCGGACCCGCCTGGAGCGCCCCGCACACGAGGTAGGCGCAGAACGCCAACCCCGTCATGACGAGGACGAACACCCACCAGGCCGCCCCGAGCACCGACAGGGTGAAACCGAGCAGCGTGACGGCGACGAGCACCACGCCGATCACCCCTGTCGCGAACCTCCGGTGCGCGTGCGGCGTGTACCGCTCGAGCAGGAAGTTCCAGCTGCCGATGAAGGCCGCGACCCCCGCCACCACGCCCTGCCACAGATAGACGGACCCGAACGTCGCCAGCGCAACCGCCATCACGGCGAGAGCCTGCCCCGGAGCCCACGGCCCCGGCCCGAAGCCGACCACCCGCCGCCACCCGAACCCGTGTGACGGCGGCGGCAGCGCCCCCGACCCCCCGCCAGACGCGCTCATGACACCCTCCTCGCACCACCCGAACAGAACCCAAAAGATATTATCTTAATACCTAAGACCCGGACGCGAGAGGGTCGAGCACCGGACAAACCCGGCCACCCATTGGGCCCTCTCGGAACCAAGAAGGCGAACTACTCTCACGTTATGCGGAGGATGTGGCGGGTTCTGGCGGGTCTTGCGGTCCTGGTCATGGTGTCGGCGCTGGTCGCCGTGCCCGCGCACGCCGAAGGGAGCCAAGCGCCGGTGCGCGGAATCCTCGACGCGCACACGCACGTCGAGGGCCACGAGAACATGGGCGGACGGATCATCTGCGGCAAACCGTTCCATCCCGACGGGATCGAGGAGGCGTTGCGCGACTGTCCCGACCACGGGCCGAACGGCCAGTACGCCGTCATCGAGAACTTCTTCATGCACGGCACGGTCACCGGCGAGCACGCCACCGACGGCTACCCGACCTTCACCTACTGGCCGGCGCACGACTCCCAGACGCACCAGATGATGTACCACACGTGGCTGGAACGGGCCTGGCGCGGCGGCCTGCGCGTCCTGGTCGACCAGCTCGTCGCCAACCGCATCCTGTGCGGGGTGTACCCGCTCAAGCTCAACCCCTGCGACGAGATGGACACCGTCCGTCTCGAGATGCGCCGCGCCCGCGAGATGCAGACCTACATCGACGGCCTCAACGGCGGCCCGGGCAAGGGCTGGTTCCGGCTCGTCACCTCACCCCAGCAGGCGCGGCAGGTCATCGCCCAGGGCAAGCTCGCGGTCGTCACCGGGATGGAGGTGTCCGAGCCGTTCGGCTGCGGTGTGTTCCTCGGCGTCCCCAAGTGCACCAAGGCCAAGATCGACCGCGGCCTCGACGAGGTCAAGGCGATGGGCGTCTCCAGCATGTTCCTGTGCCACAAGTTCGACAACGCGCTGTGCGGCGTCCGCTTCGACGGCGGCACCGCGGGCCTGCTCGTCAACGGCGGCAATCTGCTCAGCACCGGACGGTTCTGGCAGGTCGAGCCCTGTACCGGCCCGCCCGACAACACCCTCATGTCCGCGCGCTCGCTGCCCGCCCCGCTCGGCACCTGGCTCGACGTCCCGCTGAAGGGCCTGCCCAACTACCCCGACGGCCCGCACTGCAACAAGAACGGCCTCACCGCGCTCGGCGAGTACACGCTGCGCGGCATGGCGAAACGCGGCATGATCGTGGAGATCGACCATATGAGTGCCAAGGCCGCGAACCAGACGCTCACCCTGCTGGAGAAGATCGGCTACGGCGGCGTCATCTCCTCACACAACTGGACGGACCCCTCCTTCCTGCCGCGTGTCTACCGGCTCGGCGGCATGGCGACGCAGATCCAGCCGCGCCCCGACAGCGCCGTCAACTACTGGCGGACGCTGAAGGCCGCGTCCGACCCGGACCACCTGTTCGGCTACGGCGTCGGCCTCGACGCCAACGGCTTCGCCAGCCTCCCGGGACCGCGCCCCGGCTCCGCCGTCACCTACCCGTTCACCTCGGTCTTCGACCCGGACGTCACCTTCGACCGGCTGACGACCGGCGTCCGCACCTGGGACTACAACACCGAGGGCGTCGCCAACTACGGCCTCATGCCCGACTGGCTCGAGGACCTGCGCAGGACCGCGCCTCCCGCGATGATCGAGGACCTCGCCAACGGGCCCGAGGCATATCTCCGCATGTGGGAGCGGGCCCGCGCCCACGCCTCCGGCTGAGCTGACGCGCCGTCGGGCCCGTGATGAGCGCCGTCGGCCCCGGTTCCCACAAGGATGGGGGCATGGCGGGCTTCGGCTGGAAACTGCACGGCGACGGCAAGCACCTCGCGCCGGGCGAGGTCGTCAGACCCGACGAGCGGCTGACGTGGGGGCGCACCGCGGGCCTCGGCGCGCAGCACGTGGTCTCCATGATCGGCGCGTGCTTCGTCGCGCCGATCCTGATGGGCCTCGACGCCAACCTCGCGGTGATGGCGTCCGGCGTGGCGACCATCGTGTTCCTGCTCATCACCCGGGGCGCCATCCCCAGCTACCTCGGCAGCAGCCTGTCGTTCGTGGGCGTCGCGGGCGTCATCGCGTCCCAGGGCGGCGACGCGGCGACCCTCACCGGCGCGCTGCTCGTCGTCGGCGCGGTGCTGCTGGTGTTCGGCGCGATCGTCCAGGCGCTCGGCGCGCGCGTCATCCACGCGGTCCTGCCGCCCGTGGTGACCGGCGCGGTCGTCATGCTCATCGGCTTCAACCTCGCCCCCGTCACCGCGGGCACCTACTGGCCGCAGGACCAGTGGACAGCCATGCTCACCATGCTCTTCACCGGCTTCGCCCTCGTGGTGCTGCGCGGCTTCTGGTCGCGCATCGCGATCTTCCTCGGCCTCGCGTTCGGCTACCTGCTCTCCTGGATCTCCGACGCTGCCTTCGGCATGATCCACTCACCCGTCGGCGGCGACGAGGCGGTCGACCACTGGCGGCTCGACCTGTCGGGCGTGGAGCGGGCCGACTGGATCGGCCTTCCGCCCTTCCACGCCCCGCAGTTCTCCCTGTCGGCCGCCCTCGTCGCGCTGCCCGTGGTGGTCGCGCTCGTCGCCGAGAACACCGGGCACGTCAAGGCCGTCGGCGAGATGACCGGCGACCCGCTCGACGACAAGCTCGGCACCGCGATCATGGCCGACGGCGCGGCGACCGTCCTGTCGACGTCCGTGGGCGGCCCCGCGACGACGACCTACGCCGAGAACATCGGCGTCATGGCCGCCACCCGCGTCTACTCGACGGCCGCCTACTGGTGCGCGGCCGCCTTCGCGATCCTCTTCGGCCTCTGCCCCAAGTTCGGCGCGGTCGTCGCCGCCATCCCCGGCGGGGTGCTCGGCGGCATCACCGTCATCCTCTACGGCATGATCGGCCTGCTCGGCGCGCAGATCTGGATCCGCGCCCGGGTCGACCTCACCAACCCGCTCCACCTCGTCCCCGTCGCCGCGGGCCTCATCATCGGCATCGGCAACGTCAGCCTCACCTTCACCGACTCCTTCGAACTCAGCGGCATCGCCCTCGGCACCCTGATCGTCGTGGTCGGCTACCACGCCCTACGCACCCTGGCCCCCACTCACCTGCGCACCGAACCCCCGCTCACCGACCCGACCAACCCCGGCTACGACCGCGGCCTCAAACCCTGACGCCGGCGGCGGGGGCGCGGTCTCAGCGGGTGCGCGCGGTGAGGACGCCGAAGCCCGCGATGAGCTCCGGAATCGGCCGGTAGAACCTGTCGCGGACGGCGTACGGGCCCGCCGCGTCGAGCGCCGCGAAGGCCGCGAGCCAGGTGCGCACCTCGTGGCTCGACGCCCCGGCCTCCGCCGTCATCGCCTCCGGGGACCAGCCGTCGGCCTCGGCGAGCGCGCCTGCGGCGCACAGATCGAGGAACCGCTCGTCCCATGAGGGATTGAGGTCGCGGATCGGCGCGGTCCCCGCGGCGAACGCCCGCGCGGTGTCGCGCACGCGCCCCTCCCGTGCCGCGCGCGCCTCCGGCGTCGGGTCGCGCCCGGCGAGCAGCAGCGCCGCCTGCTCGGGGGTCGCCCCGGCCCAGCGCGGGACCGGCGGGTCATGCGACAGCCCGCCCGACCCGACCACGAGGACGCGTTCGCCGAGCCCGCCGAGGAACCGGCCGATCGACGCGCCGAGCAGCCTGACCCGCCGCATCGGCGCGAACGGCGGCGCGACCCCGTTGACGAACACCGGGATGACGGGCCGCGCGGTGAGCCCGCCGAGCAGCAGTTCCAGCGGCTGCGCGGCCCCGTGGTCGAGGAGCATCCGGCGCGAGAACGCGACGTCCACCCCGTCGTCGAGCACGTGTGCCACAAGGGCCTCGGCGACGGGCGCTGGCACGTCGAGCGGCCCGGCCGCCGACCCGTAGTCCCCCACCGACGACGCGGCGAGCCCGACGCAGTACTGCGGCATCAGCTCATGGAAGAACCCGTTGTAGTGGTCGGGCGCGAAGACCACGACGAGCGTCGGATCGAACTCCGCGACGAACTCCCCGGCCCGCGCGAGCGCCGCGGCCAGGGCGGCTTCGGTCTCCTCCGGCAGCGTCGCCGACCCGAGCAGCGGACTGTGCGACAGGCACACCAGCGCGGTCGGCATCAGCCCGCCCTCCGGAAACGCGCGGCGGCGAGGACGGCGCGCAGCGTCGGCCCCGCCTCCTGGGTCAGGCACGCGGCGGCGACGAACCGGTCGGGCCGCAGGAACACCGCACCGGTGGCGCGCGCGTCGAACCAGCGTTTGAGCTCGCCCCGCACGTCGCCGACGACGGTCACGCCGGGGTAGGCGAGCTCCGTCCAGGCGCGCTGGGTCTCGGAGGTGAAGCAGACGAGCCGCATCCCGAAGGCGGCGGCCATGGCCCGCTCCTCCTCGCCGAGCCACCGCGCGGGGTCGTTGCCCCACGCGGCGAGCGCCCACCAGTCGCCGAGCACGTCGTCGAGCCTGACGTCGCCGAGATCTGCGGTGCGCACCCACGGCTGCGGGAACTGGAGGCCGACCGGCGACGACCTGTCCGGCGCGTCGACCATCGGCGCGAGCCCGCGCAGGACCTTGGCGGCGGCGGTGCCCGGCGTGCGGCTGCTCTGGTCCACCACGACCCCGCTGCGGTAGCGCGGCACCGGCTTGAACCGCATGTCGGTGAAGTAGCCCTTCACCGACGGCACCGCGTTCAGCGCCCCGGCCACGACGTCGCGGACTGCGCCCGCGGCCCGCCCGCACTTCATGATCGACCCGGCCGTCATGTTGAGGTCGATCATCGCCTTGGCGTGCGCGCGCCGTTCGCTGTCGTAGGTGTCGAGCAGGGCGTCGTCCGACAGGCCGCGCAGCACCGCGGCGAGCTTCCACGCGAGGTTCGCCGCGTCGCGGATGCCGGAGTTCCAGCCCTGCCCGAGCCAGACCGGCATGAGGTGCGCCGCGTCGCCCGCGAGCAGCACCCGCCCCTTGCGGAAGGCGCTCGCGATCCGTCCGTGGTGGGTGAAGACCCGGTGCCCGATGACGTCGAGCGCCGACGGGTCGGGCACGTGGTCCCTCAGCAGCCGCGCGAGGAACGCCGGGTCGGTGACGCGCTCGGTGGGCTCGTCGTCCCTGAGCATGAACTCCCACCTGCGGATGCCGTGCGGCAGCCCGATCGACACGTACGGCCTGCGCGGGTCGGCCCCCAGGTACACGTTCGGGGTGCCGAGCGGGTCGTGGTCGACGTCCACGACGAGCCACCGCGTCGACGGCGAGCGTCCCTCGAACTCCACGCCCATCCAGCCACGGGCGAACGACCTGCCGCCCTCGCAGCCGACGACGTAGCGGGCGGTGATCTCCCGCGTCCCCGCCTCCGTTCGCACCGTCGCGGTGACGAGGCCGCCGTCATCGGCGAGGCCGGTCAGCTCGTGCCCGAACAGCACGTCGACGTGGTCGAACCTGGCGAGGCCGCCGAGCAGTTCCCGGTCGACCAGCGGCTGGATGAAGCCGTGCTTGCGCGGCCAGCCGAGCGGCTCGCCCGCCGGGTCGTTGGTGACGAGCACCCGCCCGCGCCCGTTGACCAGCCGGACGATGTGGTGCGGGACGGTGTGCCGGGAGACCTCCGAGACGAGTCCCATCGCCTGGACCGTGCGGAAGGACTCGTCGTCAAGGCCGACGCCGCGCGGGTAGTCGATCAGCTCGTCGCGCGCCTCCACGACCACGACCGACCTGCCGTACCCGCCCAGGAGGTTGGCCAGGGCGAGCCCGACGGGACCCGCCCCCGCGATGAGGACGTCCACCGGCTCCATCAGCGCCCCAGCAGGAAGTCGAGGTGGACCCTGTCGAACTCGGCGGTCTGCTCGTACTGCGGCCAGTGGCCGGCGTTCTCGATGACCGCGAGGCGGCCGTCGGGGATCAGCCCGGCGATCCTGCGGCCCTCGTCCACCGGCCCCGACGGGTCCTTGGTCGTCCAGATGACCAGCGCGGGGCAGGAGATGGCGCGCAGGTCGTCGTCGGAGAGCATGTTGCGGCGGCGGACGTCGGGCTGCTGGAGCGCCATGTTCATCTCGCACGCCATCTTCCAGTCCGGCTGCTGGAAGATCATCTGACGGGTGCGGACGAGGTCGTCGGTGACCAGGGCGGGGTCGGCCATGAGCCACTCGAGCCGCGCCCTGACCCGCGCCCAGCTCGGGTCCTCCGCCGCCTGCGTCGACAGCGTGTACAGCCGTTCCATGACGACGGGGTTCGCCATCGTGCCGCCCATGGTGTTGAGCGCGATCCGCTCGACCCGGTCGGGGTTGAGCTGGGCGAAGCGCGCGGTCACCCAGCCGCCGAGCGACTCGCCTGATAGGTACGCCTTCTCCGCGCCGATCGTGTCGAGGAACGCCCGCACCTGGTCGAGGTAGTGCGGGATCTCCAGCGGATGCGCGGGCTTGGCGGAGTACCCGTGGCCGATGAGGTCGATCGCCCACGTGTCGAAGTGCTCGCCGTGCGCGCGCAGGTTCCGCACGTACGCCTCGGCGTGCCCGGTGACCCCGTGCAGCAGGAGCAGCACCGGCTTGCCCGGCGTGCCCGCGCGCAGATAGCGGGTGCGGTACGGCCCCGCCTGCAGGAATCCCTGGCTGAACTCGACCTGGTTGAGGTCGGCCCACACGCTCGTCATCACCGGTCTCCTTCGGTCAGGAACAGGGCGGCGAGCGCGGCGAAGGCGTCGGCCTGCTCGATCTGCACCCAGTGCCCGGCGTGCGGCAGCAGGTGAAGCCGCGCGTTCGGGAGGTTTTCTGCGAGGTAGAGGCCGCCGGAGAACGGCAGCATCCGGTCCTCGCGGCCGTGGACCACCAGCGTCTCGTGCGGCAGCGCCGCGAGCTGTTCCGGCGTGAACGAGACGGGCGGCATGCCCGGCGCGAACGTCGCGAGGTGCGAGCGCCTGACCTCGGGCCTGACCGCCCGCGCGAGCCGCGCCGCCGCGATCTCGCCGAGGCGTCCGGCGAACAGCCCGTCGTCATGGACCATCGAGCTGAGCAGGTCCTCCATGGCGGCGGGGGTCGGGTCCGCGTAGAAGGTGATGAGCTTCATCAGGTCGGGCGACGGGCTGTTCGGCGCGCCGCCGCTGCCCATGAGGACCATCCGGCCCACCCGCTCCGGCGCGAGCGACGCGACGGTCAGCGTGATCATGCCGCCCATCGAGTTGCCGACGAAATGCGCCCGGCTGACGCCGAGCTCGTCAAGGAGGGCGATGACCGACCTGGCGCGCGCCTCGGTGAAGGCGGCCATACCGTGCGGGGCGGGGTCGGGGTGGTCGGAGTCGCCGAACCCGAGCAGGTCGGGCGCGAGGCTGTAGTGGCTGCCGGCGAAGCGCGGCAGGACGCCTTCCCAGTTGGTGAGGCCGTCCGCGCCGGGGCCCGAGCCGTGCAGCCAGACGATCGCGGGGGCGTCGGGGCGCCCGGTGGTGTGGACGCGGAGCCGGTGGCCGCCCGCGGTGACGTCGAGTGAGCTGATCACGCCTCGCTCCCCTCGAACGGCCGGACGATGGCGGGCGGGGTGGGCGCGCCGGTGGTGAAGCGGTGGCCCCAGATGCTGAAGGAGTCGTACTGGCGCGGGTCATGGGCGGTGTCGGTGTCAAGGACGAGCCCGCCGAAGCCGTACTCGATCTCGAACTCCGACGGCGTGCGCAGGTAGAAGGAGAGCATCTGGTCGTTGACGTGCCTGCCGAAGCCCATCGTCACGTCGGCGGGGTCCACGAGGTCAAGGGCCGTGCCGACGTCGTCGATCGAGCGGGTCTCCAGCATCAGGTGGTGGAAGCCGACCGCGCCCGGCGCCTCGGCGAGCGCGAGGGAGTGGTGGCGGCCGTTGCAGTGGTAGAAGCGGATCCGCATGCCGTGCGCGTTGATCTGGTCGGACAGGCGGAAGCCGAGCACGTCGCGGTAGAAGGCGTCGGCCGCCGCGAGGTCCGGCACGATGAGGACGGCGTGGCCGAGTCCCTGGTCGCCGGTGACGAACCCGGCGTGGGCGCGGCCCGGGTGGAAGCTCGCCGGACGGGTCAGCTGGCCCCACGTCAGCTCGTGCCGCTGGCCGAACGGGTCGGTGAACCAGATCAGCTCGGCCACCGCGCGTTCGGCCGGGTCTCCGGCGTGCGTCTTGATGCCGACGGCGGCGAGACGCTCGGTGAGCACCGCGAGGTCGGCCGGGGAGGAGACGCCCCAGCCCAGGTAGGCCGCCTCGTTCGTCGCGCCGGGGTGGATCGCGATCCGGTAGTCGGCGTCGTCCATCCGCAGCCGTACCGTGCCGTCCTCGGCCACGCCCGCGAGCTGGAGCCCGAGGACCTCGGGGCCGAACGTCGTCCAGTCGGCGGCGCGGGGGGAGGTGAAGCCGATGTAGTTCAGCGAGTTCAACATCGCGTGTGTCCTTTCGAGTGGTGTTTCAGGCGGGGACGGACAGGCCGGTCGGGTCGGCCGCGACCACGAACCGGTCGGGCCGCAGCACCACGACGCGGGTGCGGGCGGCCCGCATCCAGGGGGCGAGGACCCCGAGGTGGTCGATGACGTCGGCGTCGTCGCGGGGCGGCGCGCCGAGGGAGCGCAGGGTCAGGAACCGCGCGCCGAGCGCCGCCCAGGCCGTCTGGTCGGCGGCGGACATGACGGCGCGCGGATCGGCGTCGAGCCCGAGGACGGCGAACCCGTCGCCGAGCGCGTCGTCGAGCGGGACCCTGCTTCCGGTGGCCAGGGCGACCCGCGGCTGGGGGATCATCTTCCCGACGAGCCCGCGGCGGCCCGCGCCGGTGAGGAAGCCCCGCTTCACCGACGGCAGCGGCTTGAACTTGAACTCGCCGACGAACTTGTTGAGGCCGGGGACGTACTTCACCAGCGGCAGCAGGGTGTTGCGCAGGGCGATCACCGCGGGTTTGCGCGACTCGATCATCACGCCCATCCCGAGCGCGAGCTTGGTCATCTCCGCGACGTGCGGGCCGCGCTCCACCTCGTAGGTGTCGAGCACCGACTCCGGCAGCGTGCCGCGCACGACGTGCGCGAGCTTCCACGCGAGATTGTGCGCGTCGCGGATGCCCGACTGCATGCCCTGGCCGGCCCACGGCGGCATCATGTGCGCGGCGTCGCCCGCGAGCAGCACACGCCCCTCGCGCCAGCGCGCGGCCCGGCGGGTGTGGTGCAGGTAGAACGCGTGGTGCAGGATCTCGACATGGTCGGGGGTCACCCCGTAGGGGCGCAGCAGCTCCCACAGGTGGGCGGGGTCGGCGAACTTCTCGCGCGGCTCGTCGGCCCGGATCGGCAGCTCCCACCTGTGGTGGTCGAGGGCGAGGGGGATGTCGACGGCGGGCCGCGCCGGGTCCGACCAGAACGTCAGCAGGTCGCGTTCCGGCCACCAGCGCTTGACCTTGGCGTCGATGATGACCCACTGCTGCGGGTCGGTGCTGCCCTCGAGGGGGATGCCGAGCCGCTCGCGGACGCCGCTCGCGCCGCCGTCGCACGCGATGACGTACTTCGCGCGGACCGTGCTCGTCGCGCCGGTCTCGACGTCGGCGGCGGTGAGCGTGACGCCGTCCGCGTCCTGTTCCAGGGAACGGAACTCCTGGCCGAAGCGGATGTCCACGACGTCGCCGAAGCGGTCGGCGCCCGCGCGCAACGTCTTCTCCAGCGCGGGCTGGAAGATCATCGAGGAGGCGGGCTGGCCGTATCTGCCGTCGCCGGTGTCGCAGGTGCGCAGCAGCTCACGGCCCGCGTAGGTCTTCCAGCGCAGCACCGCCTTGGGGTCCATGTTCGCCCGCAGTTCCGCGTCGAGGCCGACGGTCTGGAACAGGCGGAGCGTGAAGTCGTCGACAGTGACCGCGCGGGCCCGGGGGAAGACGTCGTGATCACGTTCGAGGATCACCGTGCGGATGCCGTACTGGCCGAGGAAGTTGGCGGCGGTCACTCCGGAGGGGCCGTAGCCGACGACGGCGACGTCATAGGTGTTCATGGGGTGGTTCCTTCGCAGACGCCAAGTTCTGTACTGAACACTCCAGACAGAAGTGTGTGATGCAGGCTACTCGAACGCGCTCGGAAGTCAACCCCGGTAAACTTCGGGATCATGAGTGGAGCCGGGACGAACAAACGCCTCGCGCAGGGCAGGCGGTCCCGCGGCGAGATCCTTGACGTGGCGTCCAAGCTGATGGCCGAGCGCGGCTTCGCGGCGACGTCCATCGCCGACATCGCGCGCGAATCAGGACTGCCGAACAGCTCGATCTACTGGCATTTCGGGTCGAAGTCGGGCATCCTCGCCGCGGTCATGGAACGCGGCGCGGAACGGTTCTTCGCCGACGCGCAGCCCGCCGTGATCTCCGGCCCGCCGCCCGAGGCGCTGCGTTCGGCGCTCCGGCAGGTCAGCGACACCTTCCCCGAGCACCGCGAGTTCCTGCGGCTGTTCATCCTGCTGCTGCTCAGCGGCGACGACGAGTCACGCGAGACTGTCGCGCGGGTGCGCACGCGCGGCCGCACGAGCCTGCGCGCGATCATCGAGACGGCCTTCCAGCCCGAGGGCGCGGCGCGGGCCGCGCGCATCGCCGAGCACCTCGCCGATTACGCCCTCGCCGTCTTCGACGGCGCGTTCCTCGCCACCCAGGACAGCCCGACCATCTCGCACTACGCCCTCATGGACCAGATGGCGGGCTCGATCGTCGCGCTCGCCGCCGACGTCGCCTGACCCCGGGTCCCGCGCGGGTCAGAGCCAGTCGTGTTCGCGGGCGTAGCGGGCGGCGGCGTGGCGGGTGCGGGTCTGGGTCTTGGACATGGCGTTGGACAGGTAGTTGCGGACCGTGCCTTCGGCGAGGTGGAGGCGGGCGGCGGTCTCGGCGACGGAGTAGCCGTCGCGGGTGGCGCGCAGGACGTCGAGTTCGCGGTCGGTGAGGGGGTTGTCGTCGATGACGGCGAGGGCCGAGACGTCGGGGTCGATCCAGCGGCGGCCCGCGTGGAGGGTCTGGATGACCTCGGTGATGTGGGCGGGTTCGGCGGATTTGCTGACGAAGCCCTGGACGCCGAGGCGCAGCGCCTTGCGCAGGACGCCGGGGCGGGCGTGCCTGGTGAGCATGAGGATCACCTGGTCCGGGAGGTCGCGGCGGATGCGCGCGACGGCGGCGAGGCCGTCGGTGCCCGGCATCTCAAGGTCGATCACGAGCACGTCCGGGCGGTGCGCGAGGGTCTCCCGGACCGCGGCTTCGCCGTCCTCGGCCTCGGCGAGCACCGTGACGTCGCCTTCGAGGGGCAGGAGGGCGGCGAGCGCCTTGCGGAGCAGGGCCTCGTCGTCGGCGAGCACCACGGTGGTCATTCGGGCCCCCTCCCGCGCCGGTCGTCCCCAGTATTCTCGGCGTTCCCCCTGCCCGCCAGTGACGTGGTGTCATGGGTTGCCCGCGGATATGTCATGCCGTGTCGATGACGTGACGGCACTGCCCGGCGACGCCGTCAGCGGGTGGAATCGACGGCATGGCACACGTGATCGAAGTCGACGGCCTCAACGTCGTCTACGGCGGCTTCCACGCCGTCCGGGACCTGTCGTTCCAGGTGCGGCGCGGCGAGCTGTACGCGCTGCTCGGGACGAACGGGGCGGGCAAGACCTCGGCCCTTGAGGTGGTCGAGGGCCACCGCGCGCCCGCGTCCGGGACCGTCCGGATCTTCGGACGCGACCCGCGCGACCGGCGCGCGGTCCGGCCCCGGATGGGGATCATGCTCCAGGAAAGCGGCTTCTCCCCGGATATGACGGTCAAGGAGACAGTCCACCTCATCGGCCGCCTCTCCGGACGGACGGATGCCCCCGAGCGCGTCATCGACGTCGTCGGCCTCACGCGCAAGGCCGGGACGCGGGTCGCCCAACTGTCCGGCGGCGAGAAGCGCCGTCTCGACTTCGCCACCGCCGCCTACGGCACCCCCGACCTGCTGATCCTCGACGAGCCCACGACCGGCCTCGACATCAGCTCCCGCGACGCCCTCTGGCAGACCGTCGACCGCCTCCGCGAGGACGGCGCGACGATCGTCCTCACCACCCACTACCTCGAAGAGGCACAGGAACGCGCCGACCGCATCGGCCTCATGCACCAAGGCGCGCTCCAGCGGGAGGGCACCGTCGCCGAGCTGACCCGGGCCCTGCCCGCCGAGATCCGCTTCCGCCTCCCCGTCCCCTCCCCCGCCCCGCCTCCCCCCGCGACCCCCGACGGCGACGGCTCCTTCCGCATCGAGACCTTCGACCTCCCGCACGACCTCTACGCCCTGCTCAGCTGGGCGCGGGACGCGGGCGTCGAGCCGCGCGACCTCGAGGCGGGCCCGACAGGGCTCGACGACGTCTTCCGCGCCCTCGCCGACCGCTAGCCACAGGAAAGGCACGGAACATGCTGACCATCGCCCGGAGCGAGTTCGCCCAGATCCTCCGCAACCGGCTCGTCCTGATCACCGGCTTCCTGCTGCCGACGGCGTCGGCGGCCTTCCTCATCCGTCAGCGCGAACTGTTCGCCGACGTCGGCGGCCTCGGCTACATCGCGACTGTCCTCGTGTTCACCGTCGGTGCGCTCGGCCTGTACTCCTCGGCCGTGACGACCCTGGCGTCCCGCAGGCAGACCCTGTTCCTGAAGCGGCTGCGCTCCACGGCCGCGAGCGACGCGGGAATCCTGACAGGTCTGCTGCTCCCGATCGCGGCGGTAGCGCTGATCCAGATCAGTGCGCTGCTCGCAGTCCTAGCAGTGGTAGCAACGGTTCCGGCTTCTTTTCCGCTGCTCGTGATAGCGGTGCTCGGCGTGCTCAGCATGATGCTCGGCCTCGGTCTGGCGACGGCCGGGCTCACCAACTCCCCCGAACACGCCCAGATCACCACATTGCCGGTCGTGCTCGGCACGATCGCGGTGTCCATCTGGGTGGGGATCACCGGCACCGATGACCTCACCGCCGTCAAGCTGCTGCTGCCCGGCGGGGCCGCCGCCGACCTGGCCGCCCGCGCCTGGAACGGCGGGACCGCGCTCCCGGACGCGCTGCTCCTGCTCGCGCCGACGCTCGGGTGGATCGCGGTCGCCGTCACGCTCGCGTTCCGGCTCTTCCGCTGGGAGCCACGGCGCTGACCGGCGCGGGGATTACCGGCCGCGAATACGGACACGAGCTCAACCGAGGGGGCGGAGATGACATCCCAGTACGGCGAGGGGCGGACCGAGGAGACGCAGCGCGATCTGCGCCGGCTCAACCGGGGCATCGTGTCCGGCTCGATCGCCGCGGTCGGCGCGCTGCTCGCGGCGTCCGAGGCCGACGACTGGCGCGAAGGGCTGCTGCTCGGCGGGAGCCTCGTGGTCACGCTTCTCGTCGTCAACCGGTGGAACGCGGGACGTTACTCGCGGCTCGACCTCGTCGGCCTGCTCGTCACCGGGGCCGCGTGGGTGGTCGGCGTGCTCGCGGCGAGCACCCCGACCACGACCTATGGCTTCGCGATCATGGCGACGATCGCCTACTTCGAGCTGAAGGGCCACCGGAAGGCCCTCGTCGCGGGGATCGCGGCGTTCACCGGCGCGGTGATCGCGGTGCGGCTCATGGTGTCGGACGAGAGCGCGATCGAGGTCCTCGTCCGGTATGTCGTGGTCTCCCTGTGCGTCGCGGTGGGTGGCGTGGTGCTCATGGTGCTCGCCTACGCGATCCACGACCTGGTCGGGGAGCTGGAGAAGGCGCGGGAGCGCGAGGCCGAGGTTGCCGTCATGCGCGAGCGGGTGCGCTTCGCCGGGGACCTGCACGACATCCAGGGCCACACCCTGCACGTGGTGAAGCTCAAGGTCGTCCTCGCCAGACGGCTGCTGCGCGCCGACGTCGCCCGCGCCGAGGCCGAGCTCGACGAGGTCAACGCGCTCGTCGGCGCGACCATCGCGCAGACCAGGGACCTCGCGCACGCCCAGCGGCGGCTCAACCTGTCGGCCGAACTGGAGAACGCCAAGAACCTCTTCGAGGCGGCGGGCATCCGCGTCGAGGTCACCCGCGAGGGCGAGGTCGCGCCCCGCGCGAGCGAACCACTCGGCCAGGTCCTCCGCGAGACGACGACCAACATCCTCCGCCACGCCGACGCCACCCACGTCTGGATCACGCTCACCGAAACCGGCATCTCCGTCACCAACGACGGCGTCCGCACCGACCACACACCCGCCCTCAGCGGCCTCGCCACCCTCCGCGACCGCCTCACCCCCCAGGGCGGCACCCTCACCACAACCCAGCAGAACGGCGTCTTCTCCACCACCGCCACCTTCCCCCACTGACCGCCCCGACAACGCGGAGCGCTCCTCCCGACCCCGGCCCCGGCGACGCGACGCGTTCCTCCCGGCCTGGCCCGGCGATGCCGCATGATCGCGCGGCAGCGCGGAGCGCTCGCCTCGGCGGCGCGACGTGGCGCGGCGCGCTCCCCAACCCCGGCCACGACGGCGCGGCGCTGCTCCCGGCCCGGTCTCGGCGGTGCTTCGGGTAGTGGGTGGGGTCAGGGGTTGGGGTGGCGGAGGTCTAGGAGGGCTTGGGCGGTGTGGGCCGTGGCGATGCGTTCGGCTTCGGGGGCGTCGCCCGCGCGCAGCGCGCGGACCAGGGCGCGGTGGCCGGTGTAGCGGTCGGCGGCGAAGTCGGGGTCGGCCTCGGCGGCGCGGGTGGTCAGCTCGCGCTGTTCGCCGGGGCTGAACGACCGGGTCTGGGCGAGCAGCCGGACCAGGACGGGGTTGCGGGCTGCGGCGTTGACCCCGTCGTTGAAGCGGGCGAGCACGTCAAGGATGCGCTCGACATACCGGGTGACGGGCTCGCCCTCCTGTCTGCGCCGCTGGATGAGGATCACCAGGTCGTCGGCCTCGTCGAGGAGCGCGTCGAGCGCGTCGAGGTCGGCGGCGGTCGCGTGCCGCGCGGCGAACCGCGCGGCCAGGCCGCGCAACGCGGCCTCCACCTCGGCGAGTTCACGCACCGAGTCGGGGTAGAGCCGCGCGACGACGAGGGTCCGGGGGCCGAGCCGCTCGATCAGGCCGTCCAGTTCGAGCCTGCGGATAGCCTCCCTGACCGGCGTCGCGCTGACGCCCATCAGTTCGGCGAGCCCGCGTTCGGTGACCTTGACGCCGGGGGCGAGCTCACCGCTGCCGATGAGCCCGCGCACCGCGTGGTAGGTCCGCTCGGCGAGGGTCGAGGCGGTCTGGGCCTCGCTTGGGGTGGTCGACACAAGATCTCACCCTACGACATGCCACCGGAAGGAGTTTTTGCAACCCTTGCCGATTTTGCTATAGCAAAGTACGGTGATGCCGCTCACCCCACCCCACACCCCTCAGGAGTCCACATGCCGAAGGAGCAACGGCACGGACAGGAGCGCACCGGCCCGCACGGCGCCCGGATCGTGTTCCTCGTCGCGCTCGCCGTCTTCGCCCAGGAATCGGCCTGGAACTTCTTCGACGCCCAGGTCCCGCCCCTGCTCAAGGAGCACATCGCCAGCGCCGCGCTGATCGGGCTGATCATGGGCATGGACAACTTCCTCGGCCTGTTCATCCAGCCGTGGATCGGCAACCTGTCCGACCGCACCCGCACCCGGCGCGGCCGCCGGATGCCGTTCCTGCTCGTCGGGATGCCCCTCGCCGCCCTGCTGTTCGTGCTCATCCCGCACGCGCCGACGCTGCCGCTGCTGATCTCCGCGGTCTTCTGCTTCGCGCTCGTCGGCAACACCTTCAAGCCGGTGGCCGAGGCGCTGATGCCCGACTACATCTCACCCGGCCGGCGCAGCGAGGCGAGCGCCGTCGTCAAGATCGCCATCGGGCTGACGGTGATCGTCTCGGCGCTCATCAGCGTGTTCATCGTCGACGACCACCCCGCGCTCGCCTTCGCCGTCCCCGCGGCGCTGATGCTCGCCTCGACCGTCGTGCTCGGCCTGACCGTCCGCGACAGCGAGTCGCCCGGCTACACGGCCGCCCTCGCCGCCGACGCGGCACGCGCCGAGACCGAACGGCACCCGACCGTCGTGGAGACGGTCCGCGACATCTTCGCCGACCGCGACCGCAGCAGGGTCCTGCTCATCGTGATCATCTTCCTGTTCGCCGGGGCCTGGGCCGCCTCGCGGGCGCACATCACCGCCTACGGCATGGAGACCCTCGGCCTGACCCGCGGCGAGGCGGGCGGCCTCACCCTGCCGGCCGGGCTCGTCTTCCTCGCCGCCGCCTACCCCGTCGCGCTGCTGGCCAGACGGCACGGCCACGTCAGGGTGATCACCGGCGGGATGGCGCTGTTCGTCGTCTCGATGGTCGTCGGCACCTTCGCGGGCGACGCGACGCTGACCATGGTCGCGATGTCCGTCGGCGCGATCGGATACGCCGGATTCGCCGTCAACGCGGTCGTCCTGCTGTGGAGCCTCGCGCCGTCCGACGGGCTCGTCGGCACCTACGCCGGGATCTACACGATCGGCGCGAGCGCCGGCGCGTTCCTCGGCCCCGCGATCGTCGGCGCGATGGTCGACGTCACCGGCTGGGACCTCATGCTCCTCGACGTCGGGCTGCTCGCCTCGCTCGCCGTCGTGGCCGCGCTCGGCCTCACCGCCCACCAGCGCCGCCACACCCCCGTCCTCAAGGAAGGAATCTGATGGAACTCCGCCTCCTCGCGCCCACCGGCGCACTCGGCGCGGGATTCGACACGGCAGGCTTCGACCGAGGGGAGGCCCTGCGCCCGCACGTGATCGCGTGCGACGCGGGCTCCACCGACAGCGGCCCGTCCGCGCTCGGCTCGGGCCGCCCCAAGCTCTCCGACGCCGCGGTCATCCGTGACCTGCGGCACCTGCTGCGCGCCCGCGCCGCGCTCGGCGTCCCGCTGGTGATCGGCTCGGCGGGGACGAGCGGGCGCGACGACGCCGTCGACCACCTCGCCGCGCTGGTCCGCAAGCTGTGCCGGGCCGACGGGCAGCGCGTCAGGCTCGGGCTCGCGTACGCCGACCAGCCCGCCGAGCGGCTCACCCGGCTGTGGGACGAAGGCCGCATCCGGGCGCTCCCGCACGCCCCGGCCGTCACCCGGGAGACCTTCTCCAGCAGCCACGTCGTCGGGATGATGGGCGTCGAGCCCCTCGGGGAACTGCTCGAGGACGGCTGCGACGTGATCGTCGCCGGACGCGCCAGCGACACCGCCCTGTTCGCCGCGCTCCCCCACCTGCGCGGCGCGGACCCGGGGCTGACCTGGCACGCCGCCAAGACGATCGAGTGCGGCGCGGCCTGCGCGGTGCCGCCGTCGGCGAACGGGCTGCTCGCGACAGTGCGCGACGACCACTTCGACGTGACTGTCCTGCACCCCGGGGCCCGGCTGACCGCGCGTTCCGTCGCGGCGCACACGCTTTATGAGAACGCCGACCCGTTCCGGGTGATCGAGCCGTCGGGGGTGCTGGACACCACCGACGCGTCGTATGAGTCGGTGGACGAGCAGACCGTCCGGGTCCGGGGGGCTCGGTTCGAGCGCGCGGCCGAGTACACCGTCAAGCTCGAGGGGGCGCGGCTCGCGGGCTACCAGACGGTGATCGTGGGCGGGGTGCGCGACAGGGTCGTCATCCGGCGGCTGCCCGAGCTGATCGAGCTGGCCCAGGGGTACTTCGCCGCCAAGATCCACGACGTGTTCGACGGCCGGGTCGACCCCGCCGACGTCGACATCGACTTCCGGCTCTACGGCGCGGGCGCGGTCCTCGGCGCGCACGAACCCGACAAGCTCGACCCCGACGAACTCGGCGTCCTGATCACCGTCACCGCGCCCGCCCAGGAGACCGCGCGCGCCGTCGCCACGTTCGTCGCGCACGCCGCCTCGCACCTGCCGATGCCGGAGTACGACGGGCTCGTCACCACGATCGCCTACCCGTTCTCCCCTCCGGAGACCGACCGGGGACCCGTCTACGAGTTCACGCTGAACCACGTCGCCACCGGGATCACGCCCACCGAGCTGTTCCGTTCGTCCGTCGAGAACGTCTGAGAGGCAGACCATGGCAACCCTTCTCGACTACTGCGCGCTCGTGCGCTCCAAGAACGCCGGGCCGTTCACGCTGACGTTCGACTTCATGGCCAAGGACGAGTTCACCTTCGCCGCGCTGTGCGCGACGGGGGCGCTCCATCCCGGACTGTTCGCGTCACTGTTCCATGTGGCCGAAGGGGACGTCGCCGTCACGGCGGTGCCCGCGGCGTTGGCGATCAAGGTGTCGCTGCCGCGTCCCGTGGTCCAGGGGGCGCGCGGGGACTCCGACACATACGCCGGGCAGCAGTACGGGCCGCTGATGGCGCTGACCCTTCCGGAGCTGGAACGATGACCTCACTGCCGCCCCTGCTGCCCGCGTCGGCGATCCCGCTCGACCATCCCGGACGCGCCTTCGTCACCGGCCGGACGCCGTCCTTCGCCTGCCGCGCCGACCAGCGCTTCTCGTACACGCTGCAGATCCCGTCCGGGTACCGCGACGACGGGCCGCCGATGCCGCTGCTCGTCCTCATGCACGGCACCCGGCGGCGCACCGACGCGCCGCTCGACCACCTCACCGGCTTCGCCGAGGAGAACGGCTGGGCCGTCCTCGCGCCGCTGTTCCCCGCGGGCATCGGCGACCCGGACGACCTGCACAACTACAAGTTCATCGACTACGCGGGGACGCGGTTCGACCATGTGCTGTTCGCGATCCTCGACGACGTCGCCGAGCGGTGGAACATCGACGTCGCACGGTTCGCGCTGCACGGTTTCTCCGGTGGCGGGCAGTTCGCGCACCGGTTCCTGTTCCTGCATCCGTCGCGGCTTTCGGCCGTGTCGATCGGGGCGCCGGGGCGGGTCACGCTGCCTGACCCGTCAGTCGGGTGGTGGCGTGGGGTGGGCGACCTGCCCGGCCGGTTCGGCGTCGACTGGGCGCCCGAGCTCGTCGCGCGGGTGCCCACCCAGCTCGTCATCGGCTCCGACGACGACGGATCGGCCGAGCTTGCCATCGTTGAATCCGACGGTAACGGCAGCACAAGACACGACCGCATCAACGCCCTCGCCCGCGCGCTGGACGACCTCGGCGGGAAACCCTTTGTTGACGTCGTCCCCGGCGTCGCCCACGAGGGGCTGAAGGTGCTGCCCGCCGTCCGGGCGTTCCTTGCGGGCCTGCCGCGCTGAGCCGCGCTCGCTTACGCGCCGCCCGCGTCGTCCCAGGGGTCGAGGCCCCGGCGACGGCGCTGGGCGGCCCCCGGCGTCGGGTCGAGATAGACCCGTCTGATCTGCGGGAACCGCTCGCGCAGCCGGGCCTCGGCCCGCTCGCACGCCCATTCGATCTGCGCGGCGGTCGCCACATCGCTGAAGTCGACCTTCGCGGCGGCCAGCGCCTCGTCCGGGCCCTGCATCAGCGTGGTGAGCTCGAGGACGTCCTGGATCTCCTCGACCGCGAGCAGCTCCGCCCGGACGGCGTCGCGCACGGAGACGGGCAGCGGGCGTCCGATCAGGAGCTCGACGTTGGACCTGCCGAGCACCCACGCGACGTACACGAGCAGCACGCCGATGAGGAGCGAGGCGACCCCGTCGAACACCGGCGAACCCGTCACATGGGAGAGGGCGAGGCCGACGGCGGCGAGCACGAGGCCGACCAGCGCCGCCGAGTCCTCCATCACCACTGCCTTCACCGTCGTGTCGGCCGTGTGCCGCAGGTAGTGCCGCAGCGTCGTCCGGGCCCTCCGCGCCTCCCCGCGCATCTGCCGGACCCCGGTCCGCAGGCTGAACCCCTCCAACAGGAACGCGACCGCCAACACCACATAGGAAAGCGTCGGATCGCCCAGTTCCTCCCTCACCGCCAGCGTGTGCACCCCGTCATAGACCGCGAAGACCGCGCCGCCCACGAACGTCGCCACCGACGCGAGCAGCGCCCACACATACCGGGCCGCCCCGTACCCGAGCGGATGCCCCTCGTCCGCCGGTTTCGCGCTCCGCCGCAACGCCGTCAACAGCATCAGTTCGGTGACCGTGTCCGCGACCGAATGCGCGGCCTCCGACAGCATCGCGCTCGACCCGCTGACGACCCCCGCGACGCCCTTGGCCACCGCGATCCCCAGATTCGCGGCCACCGCCACCAGAACCGTGACGACCGACTCCTGCTGCCCCTCCCGCCGCCCCTCCGACCCAACATGCTCAGTTCCACCGCCCATGCTCCCGAGTATGCCCGCCTTCCGCCCCGACGTCCCGGGGCCATACCGAAAGCGCGACGCGCCGTCAGCCCCCCTGCCGCGCGGCCTGGAGGAGACCGGGGTCGTGGGCGCAGACGACGAGGAGATCCGGGTCGCCCCTGCGGTGCAGCTCGGCGAGGCGGGCCTGGTTCGTCTTCAGCAGGCCGTAGTCGAAGTTCACCAGGCGGTCCTGGACCTTCAGGACCGTGGGCACGCGCGATCCGGTCAGCGTCCCCGGGTGGTAGAAGGCGTCACCGGCGTGCAGAATCCAGCGGTCCCCCGCGTCGACGGCCACGGCGGCATGGCCGCGGGTGTGGCCCGGCAGGGCGACGAGCGCGATGCCCGCCGAGATCTCGGTGAGCTCCTTGGCCGCCGCGAACCCGCGCCACGCCTCACCGTCCGGCGTGTGCTCGACGAGCCGTGGCCCGTGCGCCCACTGGCGGCTGTTGTAGCGCACCCGCTCCCGGAAGGACGGCGCGTGGACGGCCCCGCGCGCCTCGGCCGCCGTCACATGCACCAGCGCCTCGGGAAAGTCCGCGAGCCCGCCGATGTGGTCGAGGTCGAAATGCGTGGCGACGATGTGCCGCACGTCCGACCGCGCGAACCCCAGCCGCTCGATCTGCCGCGCCGCGGTCTCCTCGGCCGCCAGCACCGGCCGGATCACATGCCGGAACGCCCCGAGCCGCCCCCTCGGATCCGCGATGTCCGCCAGCCCGAACCCCGTGTCCACGAGCACAAGCCCGGCATCGGTCTCCACGACCATCACATGACACACCAACGGCGAGCCGGGCACCCGCATACTCCCGCAGTTCAGATGGTGCACTTTCACAGCGATTCCTCCGGTCAAGGTCGATACGAGTCAGACGTGCGGCGCGGTCAGGGATCGAGCCGCCAGATGGCCGCTTTGGCGGGGCTCTCCTCAGGATCGGGAGGGTCGGACAGCCGGATGCTCCCGACCCCGATCATGCTCCGCGTTCCGGGAATCCTCGCCAGCGCGTAAAGGAAGCCGGGCCCTTCGGGCGCGGTGAGCGCGGGAAGTCCCTGCCATACCCCGTCCGCGGTCACATGCCAGGTGACCGTCTTGTACGAGGCGTTCTCCACAACGGGTTGATCGAGCTGCCGACCCGCCAGCCAAAGGCCGCCCTTGCCGTCAGTGGCGGCCCGCTGGGGTATCCAGTTACGGGGGACGGGCAGGCGCTTCCAGGTATCGCCGTCACGACGGAGCAGGAGACCGGTCTCGACCGTCTCACTCTCCTTCGCCTCGGCGCTCAGGTACCCGAACACCCACGTGCGCGTCCGCGACGCCGGCACGACACCTCCCCAGGACACGTCGGCGCACGGATACCGCCCACCCGCGCAACTCGTGTGCGCGGGCACCGCCTTGCCGAGCTTCTGCCGCTTCCACCTGCCCTTGACGTACCGGTAGACACCTCCATCCAGCGCGACCGACCACACATCGTTGGCCGACGACCCACCGAGCCACCAGACCCTCTCGTTCCGCGTCCTCGCCCACTTCCGTCCGTCGAACCGCCAGACGAACGACTCCCCCGAGTCGCGTTCGACGGCCATGAGACCGCGCTTGCCGACCAACGTCACATCTTCCAGACCCAACGCCTTGGTCTTTTTCGCCACCGTCCAGTGTGCGCCGTCCCAGTGCAGGACTGCGGCGTCACCCCTGACCTCCTGATCCCCGCTGACCGTCGCCCAGACGTCGTCCGACGACCGGGCCACCGCGCGGTTGACCCCGCCTTTCAGGCCCTTCGGCAGGGGCACCTTGGTCCACCTCACCCCGTCCCAGTGGTAGGCGACCGGTATCCGCACCTCAAAATCCCGCGCCCAACTCCGGAACACCCACACATCATCCGACGCCACCACAAGCACGGCGTCCGCCCCGTCCCACGTCCGCGCCCCGAACGTCCGCTCCAGCCGCCACCCCGACGGCGTCGGCGTCGGCGTCGCCGCCGCCCCCGAAGCACCCAAGAGCGTCAGGACCACAACAACCGCACCAACCCGCACAAGCCCTCCTCCGTCCGCCCGCCCCGCAAATCCCTCCGATTCTCGTACACATCGGCACCGCCACCGACCACCCCGTCCAGACCCCGTTCACCCGAAAGACGGGGAAGCCGGATAGGCGCCTGATCCTTATGCACCTGTGGTGATGAGCATGCTGCCGAGTCCGATGACGTCGTATTTCTCCAACGTCACGTGAACCTGGGCCGCCCGCAGCCAGCGGACGCGCGGGTCGTCGTGGGCGACGCTGGTGGCACTGGCCACCAGACCGGCGGGGGTCGGCCGGTAAAGCATCCCCGAGAACGCGGCCGGTGCGACGCGGCGCGGCCGCAGCACGACATGACCGTCACGCAGATGCGGACACAACCGCGCCGACCGCTCCACACACCCCGGACACACGGGCGGATGCGCCGTCATGACAGGCGCAGGCCACGGCCCTTCAGCACTCTCATACTCCTTCCGCGACAGCATCCACAGCGCGCTTCTCCCACAGCGCCTCCCGCACACCTGGCACAGCAACCCCCGCATCGCACGCCGCTGCCGCAGAAAGTGCACGTTCGCGAACTGCGGCACCCCCACCCCCGGACTGAACCCCACCCGCGTCCACAACACCCCCGCCGCATCACGATCCCCCGCCCTCTCATCGACATAACCAATCCCCTTACCACGCACCACCACCGCGACCGGCAAGGTCTCCTCCGACGACCACACCGTGATGTACGGCACAACCCCCCACCGAGCCAAATTCACCACAGAAACAGACATACACACACACCTTCCTTATTCGATCTGACCTCAGGTACCGTTATCGTCCGACGAAAGATGGGTATCGAGAAGGAATTCGAGCTTCGACACCGCATTTCCGACGATGACGTCGACCGACCCCTTGAGCATTCCGCGCCCAATGAGCGCCTCCCGCATGGCCTCCTGAATCAGCCCAAAAGCAACATCGCGCGGAATCAGGTTCCCCGGGAAAAGATCCCTAGCCGTTCCCCGGGAAAAGCCGATCCTTCCCATGGCGTGAAGACGCCGGACGATCTCGATCTTCACCAACTGATTGGATTGGATCACTTCGGCGCGTATAGCGTCGATATCGGCGGCGCACACAACGATCCTGTTGGTGCTCCCCTTGTGGTGCCGGATCAGCCCGTGATGACACCAATCGCGAAGACTCTGCGCGCCGACGCCCAAAGTCTTTGCGGCGGGACGAATGAAGTAGAAGCCGTCATCCATCCAATCCGGGCCGACGTCATCTTTCATCCGAATCCTTTCTGCAGGGGGCAGATTTGTGCCTAGCGGGAGTGGGATGATCCCTTGAAAACCGCGTAGACCCATTTGCCGGTTTTTGTCTTTTCCACGCCGTGGTCCATCGCGAGGGACATCACCAGCGGCAATCCCCAGCCGCCGAACTCGTGATCTTGCGGAAGCGCGTCGATGTCCGCCAGGGAAAATTCTGAGGGTTGTGCGACCGGCATGTGCGGGTCGGCGTCCCATACCCCCACCCAAAGCGTGCCTTCGGCGGGGTTGAAGAAGGCACGGAAAGTGATATGCCGGTCCGGAGTGGCCGCACAGGCATTCGCGACCAATTCGACTGCGCAAAGCATGGCGTCGTCGGCCACGGCCGCGCTGAGACGCCACCGGGGTGTGCGCAAGCGCAACAGGCTCCGCACGGTCGCGGCTACGTCGGGCGCGGCAAGGGTCGTGAGGGTGACCTCGCACTCGGAACGGGTAAGCGGAAGACCGCAACTACCGGTTGCGGCTCTTTGCGGCTCTTGTACTCTCTGGGCGTATTTGGGTGCCATTGGGCCCGCCTTGGTGATCTCTGGAGGGATGCGCGGCGATCGAGACTGATCCTGATGGCCGACCAAGGGGGACGGAACTGCGCGTCTCCTCTGAGGAAATAGGCGCTAGGCATCGGGCATCCTCCGGGGTTAGTCTCGCCTCATGGAAGCTCAGACCCTTCCCGACGCGCTCAAAATGATCATGAAGGAAGAAGGATGGAGCCAGGCGCGCCTAGCGAGAGAGATGGGAGTGCTGACCACGTGGGTGTCCAGAGTGGTCAAGGGGCAGCGCGACACTTCAGTCGGCAATGCCATCGCGCTCTTGGGACGGGTGGGCTACGAAGTGGCCATAAGACGCAAAACGGAAGGGGCTGAGGTGAAGCGACGCGGATTCCTCGCCGGCATGGCGAGCGTGACTCTTGTGCCCAGCGCGAACGGCAATCCTTACCGCGACTCCGAATACGTGGGCCTACTCTCCGAGAGAGTCCGGGGGTCCTTGCACGGGTCAGGCGGCATCACTGCTCTCCAGGATGCGGCCAAACATCTGCGCCGTGTGCAAAGCATCGTTACCGACAGCAAAGACACCCGGCTTCTCACGGCCGCATCGTCACTCGCCCGAGAGGTCGCGCTTGTTCATTATGATGCCCGGAATTTCCCACTCGCGCAGCAAGCGGGCCAGTTGTCCGCCTCTTACGCGCAGGCGGCCGGGGATCACGGTGGGCGCGTTACCGCTCTTTGCGTTCTCGCAACGGTCCACGGGTACCAGGGTGATGGGAGACGAAACGAGCACTACGCGCGCCAGGCGCTGACGGTTCCGGAGATCTCTCCCGCTCAAGAAGCGGATGCTTGGATGAATCTTGGTGGCGGTCTTGGCCTGCTCAATGAGAAGCGGCACGCCTCTATCGCTCTGGACAGAGCGCGGGAGATCGTCGCGGATCTTCCTGACTCGCAGCATGCGAGTTTGACCGCCAACGTCGGTCTCCTGCTCTACAAACAGGGCAGTTGGAAAGCCGCGCAAGACGCGCTCGGAGAGGCTGTCAAGGGAGTCTCTTCCGAGTCCCCCTGGCTTGGGGCATATATCATGGCGCGCCGAGTCCAAGCCGCCCTCAACGCGTCTCAGCCCCTCCTGGCCGCGGAACTCATGATGCCGCTCGCTCGTGTCGCTCCACTAGTCTCGTCGGCGCGCTTGGACGAACGCCTGTCCGAGATCTCGAAGCTTTCGCTTCCTTGGAAGGATGTTCCCGAAGTCAAGACCATGCGGGAGCAACTCCGAGTCTTGCAGACCTAGTGCAAGCCAGAGGAGGGCGGGGAAGCCGCAGAGGGAAGCCAACGCCCGCCGTCTCCCCCGCCTTCTGCTTGATCTGCTGTGAATCCGCTCGGGCATCAGCACAGGTCAGGTGCTGTCCGGCTGTCTCTCCCAACCTCCAAACGACTAGTCCTTGACTCCGGGGTGGGGGCGGCTCACGGGGGTGGGGGTGCTGGGGTGAGGGCGTTGATGTGTGGGGGAAATGTGGGGGTGGGACGGTGTGGGTATGGGCATGACTGTCGAACCGGGGACGCGGCGGGATGTGGTGTGGGGGCGGGCGCGGGAGTTGGCGCATGCGGCGGCCGACCCCCTGGCTGTGGAGGTTCTTGAGCTTGGGCGGGCGGCGGGGCGGGGGCTTGCGGCGGATCTCGTCTGTGCGACGGCGCTGCCCGCGTTCGACACCGCGGCGATGGACGGGTTCGCCGTCTCCGGGTCAGGTCCGTGGGTCGTCAGCGGGTGTGCGCGGCCGGGTCTTCCCTGGGCCGGTGCGCGGCTTGAGTCGGGGTGCGCGGTGGAGATTTCGACCGGGTCGGTCGTTCCGCCGGGGGCGGGGGCGGTGCTTCCGGTCGAGGCGGCCGTGCTCGTCGGAGGCCGGGTGACGGGTCCCGCGCTTCCCGAGGGAAAGCACATCCGTCGCGCGGGTGAGGACGCGTCGGCGGGCGCGTGCCTGGCTCCCGCAGGAACGCCGGTCGGGCCCGCGCTCCTCGGCCTCGCCGCGGCGTGCGGGTACGACGCGCTCCCGGTGCGCCGGCTGCCGAGGGTGCGTGCGGTCGTCACCGGCGACGAGCTCGTCGGGCACGGCATGCCGGGGCCCGGCCGAATCCGCGACGCCCTTAGCCCGCTGCTCCCGTCCCTGATCGAGAACCTGGGCGGCGGGCTTGACGAACTCGTCCACGTCCCCGACCGCCCCGAGAACGCGCTCGCCGACGCCCTGTCCGCGCGCGCTGACGTGTTCGTCGTGACCGGGTCGACCTCGGTCGGCGTCACGGACGGCCTCCGCCGCCTCCTCACCGCACGCGACGCCCACTGGATCGTCGACGCGGTGGCCTGCCGCCCCGGACACCCGCAGCTCCTGGCCCGCCTGCCCGACGGCGCCCACGTCGTCGGCCTCCCGGGCAACCCCTTCGCCGCGCTGGTCGCCGCGCACACCCTGCTCGGCCCGCTCCTCGCCGGCCTCTCCGGCCGCCCCCTCCCGCGCCTGCCTTACGCCCCGCTGTCGACCCCGGTACCGGTCCCCGCGGGCCGCACACGCCTCGTCCCCGTCGTCTGGGACGGGCCCGCGGTCCGGCCGCTGGGCGGAGACCGTCCGGCCTTCCTCAACGGCGCAGCCCTCGCCGACGCCCTCGCCGCGATCCCTCCCGGAACCGCCCCGCACCACCCGATCCCCCTGCTCCCGCTCCACGAATAAACCGCGCCGCCAACCCGAGGGCTCAGGGGGAGGACGCCGCTTCGGTCGGGGCCAGGCGGGCGGCGCGGAGTGCCGGATAGAGGCCCGCCAGCGCGCCGATGACGAGCGTGGAGGCCAGCGCGCCGGAGACCGCCTCGGTCTCGGTCAGGGTCCGTCGCTCGATCGGCGCGGTGGCGGGCGGGCCGGTCGGCGCGGCGGCCGCGTCGGTGCCGGTGTCGGCGAAGTCCTGGCCCTCGTCACGCATGCACTGGGCGAACACGACCATCTTGGCCTTGGTCGCGGCGTCGGGGTTGCTGAGCTTCTCCAGCTCACTGTTCTGCTGCGGCATCTTGTCGCGGCACGCCTCGAGCGCCTCCCGCATCCGCGCCTGCGAGCCTGGCCGCCCCGGCGTCGAGCCGCGCCAGCGACGACGCCACGACGAGGAGGGCCTCGCCCCGCTCGGGACCGACCACCCGCACGCGCCAGGAGGCGCCGTCGGCACCGGAGACCGTGAACGGCCCCTTCCCGACGTGCGTTCGCAGCGCGGCGAGGCCGGGGAGGTTCGGCCCCGGGTCTGGGGCCGGGGGGAGAACCTGCTCGACGCCGTCGGCGGTGGCCGCGAGGAGCCGGAGTTCGTCGGAGTCGAGTTCGGGGAACGCCTCACCGAGCCTGCTGAAGAGCAGGCGGATCGTCGCGAGGTCGTCCAGCGAGATCGACCTTGAGCGGTCGGCCGGCGTCGCGTAAGAAAAACAACCGGAACATCACTTCCCCCTCCCGCAGCCGCCGCGCCACCTCAAAGCCCCCCACCCCCCGGATCGGGCACAGCTTCCGGCGAGTGTGCCCGACGGGACGCGATTTGCCGAAAAGGCGCGATTCGACGTCGCCCGGCTGGTTCACTGGCACCCGCGTGCGTGAGGAGCATTCGCGTAGGGAGCCGGAATGTCATTCGTCTCGTCGATCTTGATTCCTCTCCTGACCGTGGCGGCCACGTTGGGAAGTGGCTGGTTCGTCACGACCCGGGTCACCGACCATTGGGACAGCGTCAAGAAGGCCCGCGAGATGGACCTCGCGGCGGCTCAGGAATTCCAGCAGCTTTACGGCGAGTTCGTCGCGGTCTGGAAACTCTGGAACATCCTGAAGGGGCGTGACGGCCACAAGCTGCGCGACCAGGCCGAGGATCCCGTCTGGAAGTGTCTGGAGCGGGCCGTCTCGACCGAGGGAGCCGTCGAGGCGCTGCTCGCCAAACTCGTCGCGGAGCGCCGCCTCGATCCCGTGCAGATCGAGATACTCGGCGCCGTCCGTCAAGCGTTCAAGACGCTGCGGCGGTGTATTTCCGCCGATGAACGGCTCGGATGGGACTACGACTCCCATCCCCACTACGTCAGCTTCAAGATCCTCACCACCGAGACCTCGGTGTTGTTGAACACGCCGCGTGGGACCGGGCCGGGGCCCACGTCCGCCGAGGCCGCGCGCGCCTTTCGGTCGATCACCGAGAACCGTCATGAGCCACGACCGCTCGGGACCAACCCGTGGTACGAAGCGCCGGGCAGGCTCAAACTCCGGTCGGCGGGAGAAGGCTGACGCGGTGTCGGGCGAGGTCGCCGGGGGCGCGGAGCGGTTGCGGATCGGGCTGAACTAGCCGTCACGGGGGGACGAACCCGGGTCTTCTGGGAGCGGCCCCCGAAAGTTTGAGTTGACGTGTCACCCCGATGCGCCACATCATTGCGGCAACACCGTCTCCCCCAAACCGAGGGCGGAGCCCGGCGAGATTCCCCACTTTTCCTATCGGATTGGATTGCTATGCCCCCGCGCCTCCGGCCGGGACCGGCGCTGGCGCTGGTCTGGCTGACGCTCGTCGGGGCCGCGGCGCTGCTCCCGTCCTGGTTCACCGCGCTCGACCCGCTCGCGGTGGCCCCGGCGGAACGGCTGAGCGGCCCGTCCCCCGCCCACCCGCTCGGCACCGACCAGCTCGGCAGGGACCTGTTCGCCAGGGTCGTGCACGGCGCGGGGGCCTCGCTCACCGCCGCGGCGCTCGCGACGCTCGTCGGGCTCGTCGCGGGCGGCGTCTTCGGCCTGCTCGCCGGATTCCTGCGCGGCCCCGCCGACGCCCTGATCATGCGGCTGATGGACATGCTGCTGTCGATCCCCGGCCTGCTGCTGTCCCTCGCGCTGATCGCGGTGCTCGGTCCCGGCACCCGCAACGTCGCCGTCGCGGTCGGCGTCACCGGGATCGCCGCCTTCGCGCGGATCACCCGCGCCGAGGTGCTGCGGGTCCGCGAGGAGCCCTTCGTGGAGGCCGCGCGGGCGGGCGGCGCACGGCTGCCCAGGGTGCTGCTGCGACATGTGCTGCCCAACTCGCTCGGCCCGGTCCGCGCCCTGGCCGCGCTCGACTTCGCGGGCGCGATCCTCGCCGTCTCCGCGCTCAGCTTCCTCGGCTACGGCGTCCAGCCGCCCCACCCCGAGTGGGGCGCGCTGGTCTCCGAGGGCAGGGACGCGCTGCGCACGGCCTGGTGGCTCACCACGTTCCCCGGCCTCGCGGTCGTCGTGACGGTCGTCGCCGCCAACCGGGTCTCCCGCGCGCTGGAAGGCGGCCTCCGATGAACCAGCCCCTGCTCCGGATCGACGACCTGACCGTGCGGTACCGGCGCGCGGCCGCCGACGCCGTCCACGGGGTCGGCCTGACGGTGGGGCGCGGCGAGACCGTCGCGCTGGTCGGCGAGTCGGGGTCCGGCAAGTCGACGACCGCGCACGCCGTCCTCGGCCTGCTGCCCCCCGACGCAAGGGTGACCGGCGGCCGGATCAGCTTCGACGGCCACGACATCACCGGCGAACGACGGCTCGGCGCGCTGCGCGGACGGCGCATCGGGTTCGTGCCGCAGGACCCGGCGACCTCGCTCAACCCGGTGCACCGGATCGGCGCGCAGGTCGCCGAGGCCCTGACCGCGCACGGCTTGCTCGGCAAGCGTCCGAGCCGGGCCGCCGCCCGCGACGCCGCCGTCGAGCTGCTGGCCCGCGCGGGCGTCCCCGATCCCGGGCGGCGGGCCGCGCAGTACCCGCACGAGCTGTCCGGGGGGCTGCGCCAGCGCGTCCTCATCGCGATCGCGATCGCCGCGGGGCCCGACCTGCTCATCGCCGACGAGCCGACCAGCGCGCTCGACGTCATCGTGCAGCGCCGGATCCTCGACCATCTCGCCGACCTTGGCGCGCGGACCGGCACCGGGCTGCTGCTGGTCACCCACGATCTCGGGGTCGCCGTCGAGCGGGCCGACCGGATCGTCGTCATGGCGGGGGGCCGCGTCGTGGAGGAGGGGCCCGCGCGCCGGATCGTCGCCGCGCCGCGGCACCCGAGGACCCGGGAACTCGTCGCCGCGGCACCCGGCCTCGACGGGCCCCGCGCCCGCGTCGCCCGGCGCGAGAGCGCGGAGGAACACGCCCGGCTCGACGGCCTCACCAAGGACTTCCGGCTTCATCGCGGCGGCACGCTGCGCGCGGTCGACGGCGTCGACCTCACCCTGGCGCGCGGCGAGACCGTCGCGCTGGTCGGCGAGTCGGGGTCGGGCAAGTCGACGGTCGCGCGGATGCTGCTGCGGCTCACCGAGCCGACCGCCGGACGTGTGTTCTTCGAGGGCAGGGACGTCACCGCCCTGCGCGGCGGCGAACTGCGCACGCTACGCAGAGATATCCAGGTCGTCTACCAGAACCCCTACGCCTCGCTGAACCCGCGCATGACCGTCGCGCGGATCATCGCCGACCCGCTCGTGTCGTTCGGGATCGGCGACCGGGCGACGCGCCGCGCCCGCGTCGGCGAGCTCGCCGAACTCGTCGCGCTGCCGGCCGAGCTGCTGCGGCGCAGGCCCGCCGAGCTGTCGGGCGGGCAGCGGCAGCGCGTCGCGATCGCCCGCGCGCTCGCGCCGGGCCCCGGCCTGCTGGTGTGCGACGAGCCCGTGTCGGCGCTCGACGCGACGGTCCAGGCCCAGATCCTCGACCTGCTCGCCGACCTCAAGGCGCGGCTCGGCCTCACCTGCCTTTTCATCTCGCACGACCTCGCCGTCGTGCGGCGCGTCGCCGACCGGATCGGGGTGATGCGGCACGGACGGCTTGTCGAACTCGGCGACGCCGACGCCGTGCTGAGCCGTCCCGCGCACCCCTACACCGCCGAGCTGCTCGCCGCGGTGCCCGGACGCGACGCGCGTCACCGAGCCCTTCCCTCCACGCGGCAACCCTAAGAATCAGGAGATTCCCCCGATGTCCCCCACCCGAAGAACCCACGGCGCGCTCGCCGTCCTGACCGGTCTGACGCTGTTCGCCGCCTCGGCCTGCGGCGGCACAACCGCCGACGACGGCGACGCCGCCGGCGGCACGCCCAAGCCCGGCGGCGCCCTGACGTTCGCGCTCCAGTCGCCGCCGCTCAGCGCCAACCCGCGCGCCTTCACCGACAGCGCATCGGTGTACGTCACCCGCCAGCTCTTCGACTCGCTCGTCGCGCAGGACCCGGCGACCGGCGAGATCGGGCCCTGGCTCGCCGAACGCTGGGAGGCCAACGCCGACGCGACGGCGTTCACGTTCCATCTGCGCGACGGCGTCACCTTCTCCGACGGCACCCCGCTGACGGCCGACGTCGTCAAGGCGAACTTCGACGACATCATCGCCAACCGGGCGAAACTGAACCCCGCGATCGCCCCCTCGGTCGCCAATCTGACCGGCGCGAAGGCCGACGGCGACAGCGTCACCGTGACGTTCGGCAAGCCCAGCGCGCCATTCCTCCAGGCGGTCTCCAGCCCCGGCCTGAGCATCGTCGGGGCGGCGAGCCTGAAGCTCCCGTTCGAGGAACGCGCGGACAAGGCGGTCGGCAGCGGCCCGTTCCGGCTCGACGCGTTCGGCCAGAGCGGGGCCACGCTGAGCCGCCGCACCGGCTACGCCTGGCAGCCCGCGCGCGAGGAGCGGACCGGCGACGCCCACCTCGACAAGGTCGAGTTCACCGTCATCCCCGAGTCCGGCGTGCGCACCGGCAGCCTCCAGTCCGGCCAGGTCCTGGCGATCGGCGACGTGCCGCCCGCCGACGTCCAGGCCCTCAGGGACGGCGGCCGGCAGGTCATCGCCCGGCCCAACCCCGGGCTCGTGCTCGGCCTGATCCCGATCCAGGCGCGGCCCGCGCTGTCGGACGCGAACGTGCGCAGGGCCGTCGCGCTGTCGATCGACGCCGCCGAGGTCCGCGACACCGTGCTCAGCCCGGACTTCGCGCCCGCGACGAGCGTGCTCGCCAAGACCACGCCGGGCTACGCCGACCTGAGCGCGCAGGTCAGGTTCGACCCCGCCGAGGCGGCGAGGCTGCTCGACGCTGCGGGCTGGAAGCGCGCCGGCGACGGCGTCCGGGAGAAGGACGGGCAGAAGCTCAGCCTCGTCGTCGGCTGGTTCCCCATCTACGGCTTCAACCAGAAGGTGCTCGAGCTGATCAAGGCGCAGGCGGCGAAGGTCGGCATCGAGCTCGAGCTGCTGGAACAGACCGGGGCACAGCTCCTGGACGGCCTGAAGAACGCCAAATACGACTTCTTCTGGACCAACGCCACATCGGCCGACGGCGACGTCCTGCGCGCCACGTTCTCCGGCGCGCCGCCGAACTTCTACCGCATCGCCGACCCCGGCCTTGAGGAGCTGCTACAGCGGCAGATCGGCGAGAGCGACCCCGGGGTCCGCGACAAGACGCTCGCCGAGATCCAGCAGCACGTGGTCGACCAGGGGCTGTACCTGCCGGTGTTCGAGCCGACGGCGCTGCTGGCGGCGTCCCCGAAGGTGCACGGCCTCGCCTTCACCGCGAGCTCGGGCCTTGGCGGGCTGCGCGACACCTGGCTTTCCTGAACCGCGTTTTCCGGGAGGAGACCCCATGAAGTTCCTGCTGCTGCCGCATGTGCCAAGTCAGGACAAGTCCGACGAAGCCCAGGTGCGGGAGCTTGTCGACAACGCCGTCCTCGCCGAGAAATGGGGCTTTGACGGCTACGGCGTCGGGGAACGGCACGACCGTCCCGCGGTGTCGTCGTCGCCGCCCGTGATCCTCGCGCACATCGCGGCGAGGACGTCGGCGATCCGGCTGTTCACCGCGGTGACGACGCTCGGCATGCTCGATCCGCTGCGCGCGTTCGAGGACTACTCGACGCTGGACAACCTGTCCGGCGGACGGCTCGACCTGATGATCGGCAAAGGCGGATATCCCCGGACGTCACGGCTGTTCGGGGTCACGCCGGACGACCAGTGGGCGCGTCTTCAGGAGAACTACGAGCTCTTCCGGAGGCTGTGGGAGAGCGACCACGTCACCTGGGAGGGAACGCTCGGCAGGTCACTGGCGGACGCCGAGGCGCTGCCGCGTCCGGCACAGAAGCGGCTCCGGGTGTGGCACGGGAGCGCCAGCAGCCTCGAGTCCGCCGACTTCGCGGCCAAGCACGGCGACCCGATCTTCTCCTCCAACGGACGGGGCAGGCCCGAGCCGTACGCGGAACTGATCCGTTACTACCGGGACAGATGGCAGCATTACGGGCACGACCCGGCCGACGCGCTCGTCGGCATCGGCACCTCGGGCTACTTCGGCGCGCGGACGTCCCAGGAGGCGATCGCGAAGTACCGTCCGGTGTTCGAGGCGCGGCTCGCGGTCAACCGGAAGTACGACGGCGGCTCCATCAAGTACGCCGACGTGCACGAATGGGTCGAGCACAGTTCCGTGCTCGTCGGCAGCCCCCAACAGATCATCGACAAGGTGCACGCGCAGCACGAGCTGTTCGGCCACGAGGCGCTGCACGTCCACGTCGACGCGGAGATCCTCGGCGAGGCCGACCACCACGCGACGCTCGAGCTGTTCTTCGCCGAGATCGCGCCGGTCCTGCGCCGGGAACTGCCGAGCAGGCCCCTGACGGCGGGCTCCTAGCGAGATGACGCGCCACCTGCTGGGCCGGGCCGCCCAGACGCTCTTTGTGCTCTGGGCGGCCTTCACCGTGTCCTTCCTCGTGCTCTTCGCGCTCCCCAGCGACCCCGTCGCGGTCATGGTCGGGCCCAACATGGGGCTGTCCGAGGCCGAGATCGACGCCATCCGGGTCGACCTCGGGCTCGACGGGTCACTTGTCGACCAGTACGTCGCGGCTCTTGACCGGCTGCTGCACGGTGACCTCGGCCGGTCCGTGCAGCGGCGCAGGCCCGTCGCGGAACTGCTCGCCGAATCCCTGCCGCCGACGGCCGCGCTCGCCGTCGCGGGGCTGGTCCTGGGCGTCCTGCTCGGGGTGGCGCTCGCGCTCGCCGCGACCCTGACCCGCCGCCGCGCGCTCCGGGAGGCGCTGCTGAGCCTGCCGCCCGTGGGCGTCGCCCTTCCCGCGTTCTGGGTGGGGCTGCTGCTGATCCAGCAGTTCTCCTTCCGGTGGCCGCTGTTCCCGGCCGCAGGCGGAACCGGACCGCGCGGCCTCGTGCTGCCCGCTTTTACGCTGGCGCTGCCGATCGCGGCGCTCGTCGCCCAGCTGCTGGCGCGCGGCCTCGCCGAGACGATGGCCACGGGCTACGCCGACACCGCACGCGCCAAGGGGCTCGGGCGGCGCGCGGTCGTCCTGCGGCACGCGCTGCGCAACGCGGTCCTGCCGACGCTGACCATGACCGGGGTCCTCGTCGGCGGGCTGCTGTCCGGCTCGGTCGTCGTGGAGACCGTCTTCTCCCGGCAGGGCCTCGGACGGCTCGCCGCGACCTCGGTCACCGAACAGGACCTCGCGGTCGTCCAGGCCCTCGTCCTCCTCGGCTCGGCCGTCTTCGCCCTCCTCAACCTCCTCGTCGACCTGATCACCCCGCTCCTCGACCCACGCATCACCCCCGCCCACGCGCCCGCCCCGCCTCCCGACGCGGCCCCCGCCCTGAAGCCGGACTTGTAGGCTTCACCTCATGCATGACGCCCCCGGCGAATGGCTCGACGAGGACGAGGACCGCACCTGGCGCGCCTTCTTCGAGACCCAGGTCCTGTTCTGGCGGCGGATGGCCCGCGACCTCCAGCACGACACGGGCCTGTCCGAACCGGACTTCGCCATCCTCTCCGCCCTCCTTGAGGCCCCCGACGGCGCACTGCGCCCGTACGAGCTCAGCGAGGTCACCGACTACGAGAAAAGCCGCCTGCATCACCACCTCACCCGCATGGTCGGCCGCGGCCTCATCACCCGCTCCCCCTGCCCCGACACCCCCCGCGCCGCCATCATCACCCTCACCCCCGAGGGCCGCGCCGCCATCACCGCCGCCCTCCCCCAACGCGCCGCCCACATCCGCCGCTGGCTCCTCGCCCCCCTCACCCCCGCCCAACGCACCGCCCTAACCGAAATCTCCCACCACCTCCAACCCCCCCTCCACAACCCCTAACCCCCCCACACCACGTCCACCCCCACCCCACCCGCCGCCGGTCTGGCTGCTGGGGTCGAGTTCGTCGAGTGCGCTGCTCGCGGCGTCGCGCGGTCTGCCGTTCGCCTACGCCGGGCACCTCGTGCCCTCGGCGGCCGCGGCGTCGGTGCGGGCCTACCGGGAGAACTTCACCCCCGGCGACCACCTCGCCGAGCCGTACGTCATCGTGTCGGCGCTGGTCGTCGCGGCCGACACCGACGCGGAGGCGGTCTGGCACTCCACCTCGTTCCGGTGGGCGCTGGTCGAAGGCAGCCGCAACCCCTTCATCAGGTTCCCGCCTCCCGCTCTTGTGGCGGAACACCGCTACACCACGGCGGAACAGCTGCTCATCGAGCGGCAGCTCACCGGCCAGCTCGTCGGCGGAACTGAGACGGTCCGCGCCGCGCTGGCACGGCTGCTCGCGCAGACCGGCGCGGACGAGGTGATGGGGTTTTCGCCTATCCATGAGCATGGCGCGCGGGTGCGCTCCTACGAGGTGCTCGCGGCGGCGGCGCGGTCCGTCGGAGGCTGACGGGGTCGGCGGGCGGGGTCAGGGCGGCGGGGTCGTGGGCTGCGGGCGGACGAGGGGTAGGAGGAGGCCGTCGACGATCTGCTCGATCTGTCGGTCGGTGCTCTCGCCCTCGCCGTTCATGCAGCGGTAGAGGATCATGGCGGGTCCCGCGGCGGCGATCGCGGCGACGTCGGTCGCGTGGTCGCCGCCGTGGCGGTGGATCAGGTCGGCGATGCGCTGCTCGCAGGGGCCGGTGACCGACTCGTGGAACAGGTCGCGCAGCCCCGATGTCTGCTGCGTGCCCACCGCGGCGACCGCCTGGAACGCGGCGCCGCGTGAGTCGTAGACGGCCTGGTCGAGGTAGCGCAGCAGGGTCACGAGGCCGTCGCGGAGCGGGGTTTCGGCGGTGACTTCCGGCGGTTCGGGGAGCAGGTCGCGCAGTGCGTCGCGGACCAGCTCCTCCTTGTCGCGCCAGCGGCGGTAGAGCGCGGCCTTGCCCGTGCCCGCCGCCGCGGCGACAGTGTTGGTGCTCAGCCTGGCGTAGCCGACGGTTCCGAGCTGCTCGATCACCGCGTCGAGGATCGCCCTGCGCAGCGCCTCGCCGCGCCGCCGCTGGACGGCCGGGGCGGCGTCCGGAGCCGTTTCCCCGACGGTGTCGGCGGCGTCCGCCCTGGCCATCAGCACCTCCCGTTCGGGCCCCGCGGCCTCGATCCGGGCAGGCCGACGCCGTCGCAAGGCCGTTGCGGCCCACCCTACCAATCCCTATAGCGAACCAGGTGGTTCCCTATTCGGGGCCGTGCCACGTCCCGGATCGCCCGTCGTCCTTAGGGGGAGTCTTGTCCAGTCAAGCCGAGCGCGCCAGCGCGCCACCAGTGCCGGCCGCCGCGCTCACCGGCGTCGCCGCGGTGGCGCTGACCATCATCGTGTCCTGCGAGCTGATGCTGATGCTCGACGGGACGATCATCAACGTGGCGCTCCCCGAGATCCGGACCGGGCTCGGCTACACGCCGTCGGGGCTGTCCTGGGTCTCCAACGCCTTCCTGCTCGCCTACGGCGGGCTGATGCTGCTCGGCGGGCGCGTCGGCGACATCATCGGCCGCCGCCGCACGTTCCTCGTCGGCATCGCCGTCTTCACCGCCGCGTCCCTGGCCGGCGGCCTCGCCGACGGGCCGGGCTGGCTCACCGCAGCCCGCGCGGCGCAGGGCCTCGGCGCGGCGCTCGCCGCGCCGAGCACGCTCGCGCTGCTCGTCACCAACTTCCAGGGGCCGCTCCAGGCCAAGGCGCTCAGCGTGTACTCCTCAGTCACCGCCTCGGCCATGACGCTCGGGCTGATCCTGGGCGGCGTCATCACCAGCGCGCTGTCGTGGCGCTAGGTGCTGCTGGTCAACGTCCCGATCGGGCTGCTCGTGCTGGCGCTCGCGCCGAAGTTCGTCGACGAGTCGCCGCGCCGGCCCGGACGGCTCGACGTGGGCGGCGCGCTCACCTCGGTGCTCGGCCTCGTCGCCGTCACCTTCGGGCTGGTGCGCACCGCCGAGCACGGCTGGTCCGATCCCACGGCGCTCACCGCACTCGTCTCCGGAGTCGTGCTTGTCGTCGCGTTCGTGCTCATCGAGGCGCGGGTGAAAGCGCCGATCATGCCGCTGCGGCTGTTCGCCGACCGCGCCAGGGCCGGGGCGTTCGCCGCGCTGCTGCTCATCCCGATGGTGACGATGAGCATGCAGTTCCTCATCATCCAGTTCCTCCAGGAGGTGCTCGGCCACGACGCGCTGCGGGCCGGGCTCGCGTTCCTGCCGATGGCGGCGGGCATGCTCGTCACCGCGCAGAACGCGCCGAAGCTGATCGGCAGGATCGGCGGCAGGTCCACCGCCCTCGCCGGGACGGTGATCCTCGGGGGCGGGATCGGCTGGCTCGTCCCCCTCGCCGCCGACACCGCCTACCTCACCGGCGTCGCCGGGCCGATGCTGCTGGTCGGCGCGGGCATGGGCCTTGTCGTCGTGCCGTTCAACATCGCCATCATGTCGACAGTGGACCCCGCCGAGTCCGGCGTCGCGGCCGGCGTACTCCAAACCGCACTCCTCGCCGGCGCATCACTAGGCATCGCCATCCTCTCCACCGTCTACGCCGCGGGCCTCGGCGACCACCCGTCAGCCGACGCCATCGCCAACAGCATGGGCAACGCCTTCACCATCTCCCTCGCCATCGTCGCCCTAGCCTTCCTCATCATCCTGTTCACGATGAAGGGGCGCCGAACCAGTGGGTTAGGTGGGTGGTGAGGGTGGGTTGGTGGGTGCCGGTCCAGACGACGTGGCCGTCGGGGCGGAGGAGGACGCAGGGGGCGTCGAGGTCGGCGGCGGGGTCGGTGAGGTGGTCGACGCGGTCGGACCAGCCGGCGGCGGTCAGGCGTCCGGTGCGGTCGAGGAGGAGGCCGCGGCCGCTGTGCAGGTGGCTGTAGAGGTTGCCCTGGGCGAGGCAGATGTCGGGGAGGCGGCGGCCGACGAGGTCGGGGCCCTCGCCGAAGTCGTAGCGGATGCCGGTTCCGGTGATCTTCTCGGTCAGGTGGCGGTTGACCTCGGGGATGTCCATGAGTTCGGTGAGCAGCCCGCGCAAGGCACGCGCGTCGTGCAGTTCCGTCTGGGCGCGGGTGTTCTCCAGGACGTCCCGGGCCACCGGGTGGCGTTCGGCGTGGTAGGTGTCGAGCAGCGTCTCCGGAGCCCAGCCGCGGATCTGGGCGGCGAGCTTCCAGCCGAGGTTCACCGCGTCCTGAACGCCGAGGTTGAGGCCCTGGCCTCCGGCCGGCGGATGGATGTGCGCCGCGTCCCCGGCGAGCAGCACCCGCCCGACCCGGTAACGCTCCACAAGCCGCGTGGCGTCCCCGAAACGGGACAGCCAGCGCGGCGAGTGCACCCCGAAGTCGGTCCCGGCGACGGCGCGCAGCTCCCGTCTGAAGTCCTCGATCGTGGGCGGTTCCGTCCGGTCGCTGACCTCGGCGGCGGGAACGACGACGCTGTAGAACCCCGTCCCCGAAGGGCCTTACCCAGAACCGCCTGTCCGTGGCGCTGATCTCGCGCGCCCTCGCGGCGATCTCCTCCGGCAACGCGCCGGCCTCCATCTCCCCCATCAGCGTGTCGTTCCGCGAGTCCTCACCGGGAAAGCCGACGCCGAGCGCCTTGCGCACCGTGCTGCGCGCCCCGTCACAACCGACGAGATAACGCGCGCGCACCTCCCGCCCGTCAGACAGCCCGACGACCACGCCCGCATCGTCCTGCGCGAACCCCACCACCGAGCAGCCATGCAGCACCCGTGCCCCGAGCGCGACCGCGCGCTCCTCAAGCAGCCGACTGACGACCGGCTGCGGAATCCCCAGCTGGAAGGCATACCGGGAATCCAGACCCTCGGGCGCGGGCTTGGCGATGCCGGCGAAGACCCCGCCGATCGGACGCCGTCTGCCGTGCCGGACGATCCCGTCAAGGAGTCCGCGCATCGCCATCAGCTCAAGGCTGCGCACATGCAGACTGACCACACGGACGAGCGACCCCGGCTCGCTCTCCTTCTCCACGACGAGCACCCGCACACCATGCAGCCGCAACTCGGCGGCCAGCATCGCCCCGACCGGACCACACCCGGCGACGACGACGTCGAACACAAACGAATCCCGCACGTCGTCCGATGACGACCCGACGGTGAACTGCGAAGAGCGCACAGGCCCTGCCTTCCAGGAGTACCTCAGGTGGCGAGGCGCTCCCGGCGACCCTCAGGTCAGTCGCCCGACCGTGACGGCAGGGGGAGCACCCACATCGCTACAGCGTTCACGGGTCTCACCTCCTCAAAGCCAGGTCACGATCCCCACAACCTACAAGCCCTCCCCCACCCCGTCCAACCCTTTTCCAGCCGCCTGAAGTGCCACTTTCCTTGCGGGAAGTGGCACTTTGTCCGTCCCCCGGGCACCGCGTCCCGGTTATGGGGCCTTGGGGGCCGGGTCGTCGGCGTTCACGGGGCCGTCGGGCTGCGGCGTCGCGCCGGGCAGCGCCCGGATCAGCGGCAGGCAGAGCACCAGGGCGGCGGCCCCCGCGAGCAGGCCGACGCGGTAGCCGGACGTCAGGTCCCCGGGGGCCGTGGTGCGCGCCGCGGCGAGCGCGCCGAGGACGGCGAGGCCGACGGCCGCGCCGAGTTCCTGGGCGGAGTTGAGGAAGCCGGACGCCAGGCCCTGGCCTGAGGCGGGGACGCCCGCGGTGCCGGCGACGAACGTCGGGGCGTAGGACAGGCCGCTCCCTGCCGCGAGCAGCACGAACGGGCCGAGGACGTCACGGAGGTAGGTGCCGTCGTCGGGCATCCGGGCGAGCAGCGCGGTGCCCAGCACAAGGAGGACGAACCCTGCGGCGAGCGGGGGCCGCGTGCCGTACCGGGTGACGAGTGCCGCGGCGCGCGGTGAGATCAGGAGGATGAGCAGCGTGATCGGGGCGAAGGCGAGGCCGACCTCCATGGGCGAGTAGCCGAGGACCACCTGGAGGTAGAGCGTGGTGAAGAACAGGGTCGCGCCGAGCGTCCCGGCGTTGACCGCGAGCAGGATGTTCGCGCGCGCCACCGAGCCGGTGCGCAGCAGTCGGCGGTCGAGGACGGGGGTCGCGTGCCGCCGCTCGGTCACCGCGAACGCGGCCCAGGCGAGCAAGGCCGTCCCGGCGAGGACGCCGCCCTGGACCGCGTGGCCGCCCTCGGCGAACCGGGTGAGCGCGAGGATCGAACAGGCGAGCCCGGTCGAGAGCAGGACCGCGCCGCGCGCGTTGACCGTCGCGCCCCGCTCGGCGACGCTCTCGGTCAGGTACCGACGGGCGGCGACGAGCGCCGCGCAGCCGAGCGGCACGTTGATGAGGAAGATCCAGCGCCAGCCGAACAGGTCGGTGACGACGCCGCCGACGAGCTGGCCGCCGATGGCCCCGGCCGAGCCGACCGCCGCCCAGTAGCCGAGCGCCTTGGTGCGGGACGGGCCTTCGGCGAACGCGGTCGTCAGCAGGGCGAGCGCGGTGGGGGCGACCATCGCCGCGCCGACGCCCTGCCCGGCACGGGCCGCGATGAGCTGCCCTTCGGACTGGGCGAGGCCGGTGGCCAGCGAGGTCAGGGTGAAGACCGCGAGGCCGATCAGGAACAGCCGCCGCCTGCCGAACAGGTCTCCCGCCCTGCCGAAGACGATGAGGAGGCTGCCGAAGGTCAGCGTGTACCCGATGGAGACGAGCTGGATCCGTCCGTCGGGGACGGCGAGGTCGGCGCGGATCGACGGCAGCGCGACGTTCACGACGACCACGTCGACGATGAGCATGGCCTGGGCGAGGCAGAGCAGGACGAGGACGGCGCGGCGGCCGCGCGTCCCGCCCGGCACGCCGAGGCGTTCGGGGGTGCTTGTCATGCCGAGGAGGTTACTTAATGAGCATTAAGAAAGTAATCGGCCTATGCTTGCCCCATGACGGGACGTCCCAGATCAGTGTCCGACGAGACGATCTTCCGCGCCGTCGCCGAGACCATCGGCGACAGCGGCCCGACCGGGCTGACCCTCGCCGCCGTCGCCCGGCGCGCCGGCCTGACCGCGCCCGCCCTGGCGCAGCGCTTCGGCTCAAAACGCGGGCTGCTGCTGGCCTTCGCCGAAGGGGAGAGCGGCAACGCCGCGCGGATCTTCGGCGAGGCGCGCGCCGCGTCCCCCGGCCCGGTCGAGGCGATCCATCTGGCGCTGGCGTCCCTCACCTCGGCGATCACCACCCGCGAGGCGCTCGCGCACAGCCTCGCCTTCCTCCAGCTCGACCTCGCCGACCCCGACCTGCGCGCGCACGCCCAGGCGCAGAGCCGCGCCGTCCGCGCCGAGCTGACCGCGCTCGTCGAGGAGGCCGTCGACCTCGGCGATCTCACCGTCGATGACCCGGCCACCGTCGCCGAGACCCTCTACGTCGTCTACTCCGGCGCCCTCATCACCTGGGCCGTGGAGTCCGCCGGACCCCTTCCCGCCTGGCTCTCCCTGCACGTCGACCGAGCCCTGGCCCCCCACCGTCCCGCGCAGCCCTGACCGTCGCGTCCAGGCCCAGCACGACCTCCGGGAGGGCGCTTGTGGAGCGGCCTCCCGGAGGTGTGCGGGCTATCCCGTGGGCGCGGGTGCGAGGCGGGCGGCGCGGTCGAGGCGGCGGACGGCCAGCGCGGACATGACGCCCGCGGCCGCCAGGAGCAGCCAGGGCGCGGCGGTCAGGCCCGTGGCCCTGGCGACGTCGAGGGCCGCGCCGCTGACGAGGTTCCCGGCGAGGATGCCGACGCCCGACAGCAGGTTGTAGAGCCCGTAGTAGGTGCCGATCAGGCGGCCCCCGGCGAGGTCGGCGATGGTCGCCATCTCGAACGGGAACACCATCATCCCGCCGACCGCGAGCAGCGTCCCGCACACCAGCACCGCGCCGAGCCCTGACGCCCCCGCGACCGGCAGGGCAAGCGGCAGGAACGACGCCCCCATCACGCACAGGCCCCGCGCCATCGCCTGCCCCGGGCGCCACCGTGCCCTGCACCACCGGGTGAGCCTGACCTGTCCGACCATCCCGAGCAGTGCCGAGACCGCGAACAGCGCGACGACGCCCGTCTCACCGCCCGTGAAGCGCCGCACCTCGAGCGGCAGCCCCAGGTACACCTGGAAGGACAGCGCGTAGGAGGCGGTCATCGCGACCGCGAAAGCGAGGAACGTCCGGTTGCCGAACGCCTCCTTCCAGTCCGTCAGCACGGGACGGTCCGTGCCCGCCTCCGCGCCCGCGCGCGCGGGCAGAAAGCGCCACTGCACGAGCGTCAGGACGGCGAACACCCCGGCCGCCGCGACGGACACCGCGCGGAAGTCGACTCCGAGCAGCAGCATGCCAAGCAGCGGGCCGATGAGGAGACCCGCCTGGTAGAAGACGTTGAACAGCGCGAACGCCTCGACCTTGCGCGCGGCCTCCTCGTGCGCCAGGTAGGCGCGGGCCGCCGGATTGAACAGCGCGCCCGCCAGACCCGTCAACGCCGACGCCGCGATCAGCAGGGGAACCGCCGTGGACACCGCGAACAGGCAGAACCCGACGACGCGCAGCCCGCACCCGATCATGATCATCAGCTTGTAGCCGAGCCGGTCGGCGAGGGTGCCGCCGACGATGAACATGCCCTGCTGGCTGAAGTTCCGCACCCCCAGGACGAACCCGACGAGCCAGACGGCGAGGCCGGCGCCGCTCAGATGGCCCGCGAGGTAGGGCATCAGCATGTAGAAGCCGATGTTGATGCCGACCTGGTTGACGAACAGCACACGGGCCGGGCGGCCGAAGGAGGCGAACTCGCGCGCCGTGGAGATCACCACGGGAGCCCTCCCGTCCAGGTGAGCGGGTCCGAGACGCGGGCGCAGCGGGTCCACCGCGTCACCTCGCGTTCGGCGGGGTGCGCGAGCTCGTCGGGGTCGGGTGCGGGCGGCGCGTCCAGGAGTCTGTGGTCGGCGCAGTAGCCGTCGTCGTAGACGGTGTCGAGGTAGCGCCACGGCCCGTCCGGAAAGATCGCGACGACGTTCGCCTCGCCGGGCAGCCTCGCGGCGAGCCAGCGCGCCACGAGCGCGACGGCTCCGGTGCTCCACCCGCCCGCGACGTAGTGCCGCGCCGCCAGCTCGCGCGACGCCCAGACCGCCTCCGCCGCGTTCACCCAGTGGACCTCGGCGAAGCTGTCGTGGCGCACGTTGCGCGGGTGGATGCTGCTGCCGAGCCCCCGCATCAGCCGCGCCCGCGCGGGCTGCCCGAAGATCGTCGAGCCGACGGTGTCGACGCCGACCAGCCGCAGCCCGGGGAAGTGCCCGCGCAGCACCCGCTCGATCCCCGCGCTGTGCCCGCCGGTGCCGACCGCGCACACCAGCGCGTCGATGTGCGGGAGCTGGCCGAGCAGTTCGTGCGCGAGCCCCGAGTACGCCCCGATGTTGTCCGGGTTGTCGTACTGGTCGGGGCAGTACGGGTCGGGGACCGCGGCCATCACCTCGCGCACCCGTCTCCTTCTCGCCTCCTGCCACCCGCCGACGGGGTCGGGCTTGTCCACCAGCTCGAGCCGCGCCCCGTACGCGGTGAGCAACCTGCGCATGCCGGGCTCGAGGCCGGGGTCGGCGACCAGCACGACAGGATGCCCGAGCACGATCCCGGCGAGGGCGAGCCCGAGGCCCAGGGTGCCGCTGGTCGACTCCACGATCGTGCCGCCGGGCACGAGCTCCCCGCGCGCCCTGGCCCGCCGGACCATGTGCAGCGCGGTGCGGTCCTTGATCCCGCCCGGATTGAACCCTTCGAGCTTCGCCCAGAACCCTCCCCCGCCCGCGACGAACGGGTCGGCGATCCGCACGAGCGGCGTGTTACCGATGATCATCTGAAGTGAGGAATGCCCGCGCCGAACCGGCGGCGAACCGCCCGCCGTTTTCAGGCGCGCGACATCGACATGCATCGCCATGAGTGAACCCCCCGAATGGCCGAAGCCATTTCCGCAGTGGAAATACCGAATCACAGAACGCGGTGAAACGGGACTCCTATACGCGGATCACACAGAGGGCCTGACGGGGCACCCGCCCCGCCCCCTCGTTCCCCACGGACCGCGGCGGCCCACCCGGCAGCGCCGCGACTCCGTCCCCCGCGAAGACCACCGCCGCCAGCCACGGAACCAGCTCGAACACGCCCTCAGCCACAAAACTGTGGTCGAGGTCGGGCGCGAGATGGCATGACCTGTGCCCGTCATGACTGTGCCGGTGATACTCGACGGAACCGGCGGCCGCGATCTCGACAACGCCCGCACCACGCTGCTCCGCGCCGTGCTCAACCGCAGCGTCCGCACACACACCCTGCATGACGACAATTCCCACCAAAGCAAGAACGACCAAAAAGAACCGCAAAGGAACCGCGGCCCACACCCCCCGCGATCCCCGCACCCCCCTGGTCGCCATGCGCGGAACCGTACCCAACGACCCACCCAAATAACAGAACCCCTTAACACCCGCCCACCAAATTACCGACCCAATTCACTATGAGCCAAAGTGCGACGCGGCCGTGGACGAGTTCGACGGCCGCGTCGCTGAGGGCCGTGGGCAGAGAAGCCCGCAGCCCTTCGTGGTGTTCAGCTGGTTCGGACGGGGAGTTGGAGGTGGGAAGGGTGGGCGGGGCCGGTGTGGATGATGTGTTGGCCGGTGTTGGCGGGGGTGTATTCGACGAGGTTGGGCATCATGGGGCCGAGGAGGTCTCGGCCGCTGATGACGAGGCGGAGCTGTTCGCCCGGGTGGAAGGTGAGGCCGATCGGGAGCAGGTCGATGTCGACCGCGACGATCTGGCCGGGTGAGAGCTTCTCGACGCGGTCGAAGGTGTGGACGGGGACGGCGTCGGTCGACAGGGACTCGTCAAGGTGGCGCATGGAGACGCGCAGGCGTCCGTCGGATCCCTTGTAGCGCAGGATCGACGCGCCGCGCTCGGTGAGGTCCTGCGCGAGCGCGCCCTGGTTGGGCACGGTGAACTGCTGGAGCGGCGTGCCGTAGGCGTCGAGCTTCTGGACCAGGACGAACAGGTCGATGTCGTCCGCGCCGCGCGCCTCGACGTGGAGGTGCGCCTTCGGGTAGCCGACGAGCACGGTCTCCTTGTCGAACCGGGTGATGAACGAGACGGTGTCCGGGTTCGACCCGACGGTGTAGCCCACCGAGGCACCGTCGTCGGGCGCGGAGGTCGCCAGGGTGCGTGAGCGGCCGTCGAGGTAGAACTTCGTCAGGGTGACGTCGGTCGGGGGGAACTCGTCGGCCGGGACGCCGGTCTGGTCGCCGCCTTCGAGGTCGAGCAGGGAGTACCGGACGCGCGGGGTCTGCTCCCACCCGTTGTCCTCGCCCTTCAGGTAGTGGTCGAAGAACCTGCGCAGGTCCTCGACGTTCTCCTCCTCGTAGTAGTCGGGCCACTCCTGCGTGTTGTGAACGCGGAGCCACTTGTCCTGTGACGCCATCCGCCGCCACGCGCGGAACGTGCCTGCCGTGTGCAGCGTGTTGGAGTAGCTCGCTACGACGTAGGCCGGAACCGTGATCTTGTCGAACTGAGGGATCTTGTTCTCCCACAGGTCGTTCATCAGCGGGTAGATGTCCGCCTCGGCGATGATGTCCTCCTTGCGGCTCTTGCCCCAGAAGCTGTAGTCGCGCAGCTGCCTGGCGAACCCGTGGTCCGGCATGCCGCCCCGCATGACGAGGTCGCGGTAGACGTCGCTCACGCCCTCCCACGGGTTGATCGCCGCGAGGTGCGGGGGCTGCTCGGCGGCGGTGAACCACTGCGACACCGCGAGATACGAGGTGCCGCTCATCGCGACCTTCCCCGTGCACCACTCCTGGACGGCCAGCCACTCGATCAGGTCGTGGCAGTCACGTCCCTCCTGCCGGTCCCACAGCACGCTGTCGCCCTCGGAGTCGGCAACGCCCCGGATGTCCGGGTTGCAGATCGCGTATCCGCGCGCGCACCAGTACGCCGGGTCCGGCCCCTCGAACTTCTCAAGGCCGGAGACGATCCCGTTGTCCAGCCCGACGAGGCCGAACACGCCCATCACGCTGGTGGACGTCCCCTGGCCCTTGCCGTACGGGCTCCACGCGACGATGACGGGAACCTTCTCCGCCCCCACGGGCCGGAACACGTCGACATGGATGGTCACACCGTCCCGCAGGGTGACCGGAATGTCCTTCTCGAACACGATGTCGACCGGGATCGACCGGAACTGCGGCGCGATCCGGTAACCCGCCTCGAGGGTCCGCGTCCCCGGGTCGAACCCGCTCAGGATGCCGTACCTGTCGCCCGGCTCCAGCGGGCGGGACGGCATGTACACCTTCTGGTCATCGCTCATGGCAGGCTCCCTGTCCTTTTTCGGGGTGGCATTCCGGACTTCGGACAGCCCGAAACGTCACCGACTGTGAGCAGACTACGTCTCCTGAAGATTAATATCAACACACGTTGATATTTGAAGGGAGTGCGCTGCGTCACAGCCGCCGGCCCCGCGACGTCGAGGGAAGGGGGATGTCAACAGGCGCTGATATACTCAGCGTAATCATGGGTTCAACGGAAGATCGGGGCATCGGCATGTCGGCAGACCGGGAAGACGCCCCCGCGCCCCGGCGGCGCGGCCGCAGGCCGGGTCAGACCGAGACCCGGCAGGCCGTCCTCAACGCCGCGCGCGCCCGCTTCTCGACCGACGGTTTCACCGCGACGACCATCCGCGCGATCGCCGCGGACGCGGGCGTCGACGCGGCCCTCGTCATGCAGTTCTTCAAGTCGAAGGACGAGCTCTTCGGCGCGGTCATGTCCGTGCCGCCGGCCGCGCTCGAGCGCATGACCGACGCGTGGCAGGGCCCCAGGGACGGCATCGGCGAACGCGTCACGCGCGCCCTCCTCGAGGCTTTCGAGAACGATGCGGAGGCGTCCGAGCCGCTGCTGGCGATGCTGCGCGGCGCGATCGCCAAGGAACAGGCGGCCGCCCAGCTCCGCGACTTCCTCGAGGCGCGGCTGATGAAGGGCGCCCAGGCGCACCTGCGCGACGACGCCGACACCCGCCTGCGCGTCGGCGTCGCCTCGGCCATGCTCGTGGGCATCATCGTCGCCCGCTCCGTCGTCCGCGTCCCGACCGTCGCCGACGAGCCCCTCGACACGATCATCACCACCACGGCCCCCGCCCTACAAACCCTCCTCGCCCCCTGACCGGAGCGCCGCGACCTCCCGAGAAGCCCCGCGCAGAGGGATAAGGCCCGACCGCAGCGCCACGACCTCCGTCCGGGGCGCTCCGGCATAGGGATCAGTCCAGGTCACAGCGCCACGACCGCCGTCCAAGACCCCCCGCAGAGGGTCGGGCCAGGCCGCAGCGCTGCGACCGCCGTCCTAGGTGCCCGCAGAGGGGTCAGGCCGGGCCGCAGCGCCGCGACCGCCGTCCAAGACCCCCCGCAGAGGGGTCGGGCCAGGCCACAGCGCCGCGGCCTGATGGGGTCAGGGTGGGAGGGGGAAGGTGTGGGCTTGGCCGGTGACGTGGACGGGGGTCGTGGTGCCCGGGGGGAGGTCGAGGGTGCCGGGGGTCTGGGCGAGGGCGCGGGTGCCGTCGGCAAGGCGGAGGGTGAGCATGGTGTGGGGGCCGTAGAACTCAAGGTCCTCGACCAGGGCCTTGGCGGGGGTGTGCGTGGCCGGGCCCGGGCCGGGAGCTATCTGTTCCGGGCGGATCATGAGCAGGGCGCGGCCGGGCAGCGGGTTCGTCACCTCGACGGTGCCGAGGGGCGTCTCGGCGCGGCCGTCTTCGACGGTGGCCTCCAGGAGGATCGCCTCGCCCAGGAACGTCGCCACCCACGGGTCGGCGGGCGCGCGGTAGACGTCGGCGGGCTCGCCGAGCTGGACGATCGAGCCGTCCCGCATGACGGCGATCGCGTCGGCGGTCGACAGCGCCTCGGACTGGTCGTGGGTGACCAGGACGCCCGTGGCGTCAGCCGCGCGTAGGGCGGCGCGTACGTCGCGGCGAAGGTCGGTGCGCAGTCCGGCGTCAAGCGCGCTGAAGGGCTCGTCGAACAGGATCAGCGACGGGCGCGGCGCGAGCGCGCGGGCCAACGCGACCCGCTGCTGCTGCCCGCCGGACAGCTGGTGCGGCATCCTGTCTCCCTTGCCCGCGAGCCCGACCATCTCCAGCACCTCGTCCACCCGCTTGCCGCGCCGGTCGGCGCGGCCCAGCCCGTACGCGACGTTCCCGCGCACCGAAAGATGCGGGAACAGCGCGCCCTCCTGCGGCACGATCGCGATCCCGCGCCGGTGCGGCGGCGTGTGCGACGAACCCGACGCGACGACCCGGCCGTCGATCGTGATGACGCCCGCGTCCGGCCGCTCGAACCCCGCGACGCACCGCAGCAGCGTCGTCTTGCCGCACCCGGACGGCCCCAGCACCGCGAGCAGCGTCCCGTTCGGCACCGTAAGGTCGACGCCCTCAAGCGCGCTGACCCGGCCGAAGCCCTTGGACAGTCCGGTGATCTCCAGTCGGCTCATCTGCCGACCTCCTTGGCGAGGACGCCGGACCGCACCGCGAGCAGCCAGGTCGGCAGGGAAGCGAGCAGGACGAGCAGCGCCGCATAAGGCGCGGCGGCGGCGTAGGCGGCGACCGAGGTGTGCGACCACAGCCGGGTGGCGAGGGTGTCCATGCCGGTGGGCCGCAGCAGGAGCGTCGCCGGGAGCTCCTTCATGCAGGTCAGGAACACCAGCGCCGCGCCCGCGCCGATGCCGGGCAGCGTCAGCGGGAGCGTCACCGTCCGGAACACCGTGACGGGTCCCTTGCCGAGCGACCGCGCGGTCTCCTCGAGGATCGGCGGAGCCTGCACTGCCGCGCCCGAGACCGCCGCGACCGCGAGCGGCAGGAACAGCGCGGCGTACGCGAGCGCGAGCAGCCACGTCGTCTGGTAGATCGGGTAGGCGACGTTGATTCCGAAGAACACGAGCGACAGCCCAATGACGAGGCCGGGCAGCGCGTGGCTGAGATAGCTGAGCTGGTTCAGCGCCGACGTCACCACGCCGGGCGCGCGGGCGGTGAGCAGGCCGAGCGGCAGCGCGAGCGCCATCGTCAGGGCCGCGCCCGCGAGCGACAGCCACAGCGAGTTGCCCGCCGCCGCGAGCACGTCGGACCACGCGCCCGGCCTTGAGACGCCGACGGCCATCCGCCGCGCGAGGCTGAACGCGGTCATCCCCAGCGACAGTCCCGCGACTCCGAGCAGCACGACGACGGCGGGCCACCGCGCGGCCCCGAGCGCGATCCGGTGCGGCGGCCGTCGGGTGCTCGACAGCGACGCGAACCGCGCCCCCCTGCTCCTGCTGAACGTCTCCGCCGCGAGGATCACCGTGGTGAGAAGCACGAGGACGCTGGACAGGACGAGCGCGCCGGTCCGGTCGAAGCCAAGGTCGAACTCGATGAAGATCGCACGGGTGAACGTGTCGGCGCGGATGATCGAGACCGCGCCGAAGTCCGAGAGCACGTACAGCGCGACGAGCAGGCCGCCTCCGGCGATCGCCGGACGGATCTGCCGGAGCGTGACACCCGCGAACGTGCGTGCGGGGCCGCGTCCGAGCGACCGCGAGATCTCCTCCTGCGCGGGATCCGCCCCCGCCAAGGCGGCGGCCACAGGCAGGAACACATAAGGGTAGGAGCACAGGACGAGCACAAGGGCGGCGGGCCAGAACCCCTCGAAGGCCCGGAACGTGGACGTCCACGCGAACGCGGCGACGTAGGTGGGCACGGCAAGGGGAAGCGCGGCAAGCACGCCGAGGATGCGTCGTCCGGGGATGTCGGTACGGACGACGAGGAACGCCGAGCCGACGCCCAGCACAAGACAGCCGAGCGTTACGACGGCAGCAAGCGCGACGGTCCGCAGCGCGAGCCACCCGACGCGGGCCGAGACGACCTCTTCGATGATGCGCGCGGTCCCCGCCTCCGACGTGCGGACGGCGAGGTAGACCAGCGGGATCGACGCGACAGCGACCGCCGCGACGGACATGGCGAGGAGCATGGGCCGGGGGACGCGCGCGCGTCCCCCGGCACGGACCGCGGTGATCAGGGGACGAGCCCCGAGTCCTTGATGAGGGCGATGGTCGCCTCAAGCTGGTCGAGGTCGTTCAGGTCGACGTCCGGGACGTCGAGGGCGTCGAGCGCGGGGGCGTAGGACGGGCCCGGGATGCCGGAGACGACCGGGTATTCGGCGGTCTGCTCCACGAACAGGGCCTGCACCTCGGGGCTGAGCAAGTAGTCCACGAGCGCGCGGGCATCGGGGTTGTCGGCCGCCTTCTTCAGGACGCCGACGCCGGCGATGTTGACCAGGGCCCCGGTGTCGCCGCCCTCGAAGAAGTGCAGCTTGGCCTTCAGCGCGTCCGGCGCGGTGCCGCGCTCCTTGGCGATCTCGCCGAGGTAGTAGTGGTTGACGAGGCCGACCGGGATCTCGCCCGCGTCGACCTCCTCGACGATCGCGCCGTTGCCGTCGCGGACCTGCGGGTCGTTGGCCTTGAGCCCGGCGAGGAACTCCTTGGCCTTGGCCTCGCCGTGCTGGACGGTGATCGCGGTGACGAACGCCTGGAACGAGGCGTTCGTGGGCGCGACGCCGACCTTGCCCTTCCATTCCGGCTTCGTCAGGTCGAAGACGGACTTGGGAAGTTCGTCCTCCTTGACCTTGTCCGACGAGTACACGAGCACCCTCGCACGGGCGGTCACGCCGACCCATTCGCCGGACTTGGCCCGGTACGTCGCGGGGACCTTGCCGGTGACCTCGTCGGGCAGGACGGCGAACAGGCCCTTCTTGGCGACCGCGCCGAGCGCGCCGGCGTCCTGGGAGAAGAAGACGTCGGCGGGGGACTTGTCGCCTTCCTCCAGGAGCTGGGTCGCGGTCGCGGCGGTGTTGCCGTAACGGGCGTCGATCTTGATGCCGGTGTCGGCGCTGAACTTGTCGAGGATCGGCTTGACGAGTTCCTCGCTGCGGCCGCTGTAGACGGTGATCGTCTTGTCGGCCGCGGCGGGGGCGTCGTCCTCGCCGCCGCACGCGGTGAGGGCCGCGGCGGCGAGGGTCACGAGGGCGGCGGCGGTCGCCAGGGTTCTGTAGGGGGAACGCACACTGTGCTCCTAGGTTCGGGAGGGCCGAATCGCGGCACCTTCTACAGGCGATAGAAGTTAGCAGAGGCTTGCCTTACTTCCCGGCCTGGCTCGGCGCTGTCGGCGGCGCATCAGCCCGGCAGCGTGTGCGTCGGGAGGGGCCGTGACGGGTTCGTCGCACGGTTCGGAGACGGGCGCGGCGAGTGACGGCCGGTCACCCTGAGGCGAGCCGGGAGTACGCGAAGAAAGCCCAGGTCAGGACGGGTTCCGAAACCAGGAGCACGGCAAGGTCACACGACCCCGGAAGGGCGGCGTGCCGTCGTCTGGCAGGTCGTACAGACGCGTCGCGGATACGCCGAGCGACGTCCGGAAACCGGGCGTATGGCCGTTATGGAATCGATGCGGAGCCCCGGACGAAGGGCCTCCCCCGGCCGACCAGGCTGGAATTCTCCGGCCCGTCAGTCGTCGAGATCGCTGAGCAGCCGCCGGAGGATCGCCTCGTCCTGCGGTTCGAGCGCGCTGACGAACCTGCGCAGCACCGAGGCCCGGTCGGACTCCTCGGCCAGCAGGCGGTTCATCCGCTCCGCGATCAGTCCCGCCGCGTCGGCGACCGCCCGGTATCTGAAGGCCCGCCCGTAACGCGCCCGGGTGACCGCGCCCTTCTGGTGCAGCCGGGTCAGCGTCGTCACGACCGTGCTGTAGGACAGGTTCGCCGACTCGCCGAGCGCTTCCAGCACCTCACCCGGCGTCATGGGCCGATCGGCCTCCGCGAGCGCGGTGATGATGTGGGCTTCGAGCCGCCCCGCCCGCCTGCGCGGCGCTGACGACCCGGCGTCCGAGGGCTCTTTCGGCGGCACCGGAGTACTCTATTCCACCTTCCCGACCCGAGAAGTAATCCCGGGTTCGGCGAAGATCTCATCTGCTGGTCAGTTCGGGCTTTGATCCACTCATCTGCGATGCCGGGAGCCCGTTTGTGGGTGGCAGATGCGGTTTCGTTAGAGTTCAGGGGTGGCTGAGTTCTTGCGGCGGGGGCGTGGTGCGGGGACATGAGCGCGGTCAACGCGATGTGCCATGGCGGGCCGTTCCACGGCGCGCTGGTCTTCGTGGAGCAGGAGGTGGGGATCGTCGTCGTGGCGGATCCCGGCGGCGCTGACGGGGTCGAAGCCAGGTACCTGATCACGCGGGAGCGGGTGTGGCATCCGTCGAGTGCCGTCCCTTTTGTCGTGCTCGTCTGGGCCGACGGGTAGGCGGCGTCAGAGGCTGCGGAGGACGGAGACCACGACCCCGAGGATCGACGCGGCGTCGCCGTCGATCGGCTCGTAGGCGGGGTTGCGGGGCTCGAGCAGGACATGGCCGTCGCGGCGGCGGAACACCTTGACCGTGGCCTCGCCGTCGATCATCGCGGCGACGATCTGGCCCGAGTGCGCCTCGTGCTGCTGGCGCACCACGACCATGTCGCCGTCGCAGATCGCCGCGTCGATCATCGAGTCACCGCGCACCCGCAGCGCGAACACCGTGCCGCGGCCGGCGAGTCCCCGGGGCAGGCGCAGCAGGTCGTCGACGTGCTCGTCGGCGGTGATGGGGACGCCCGCGGCGATGTCGCCGACGACGGGCACGGCGACGGCGTCGTCAGTGGGTTCGGCGGAGCGGGCGTTCGGCAGGAAGGCGCGCACGTCCATCGGCCGCGCGACGGTCGTGCCGCGCCGCAGGAACCCCTTGTCCTCAAGGCTCGCGAGATGCCTCGACACCGCCGACGACGACCGCAGCCCGACCGCGTCGCCGATCTGCCTGGTGCTCGGCGCGTACCCGTGCCTGGCCACCCAGTCGCGGATCACGACGAGAATCCGCTGCTGCCGCTCCGGCAGGTGGCCGGCGTCAAGGTGCTCGAACCAGTCAAGATCGTCGTATCCGCTCACCGGCCGAAGCATACCGCTGCGCCAGTGTCAGCGCGGCCGCGCGAACCACGACCGGTTCGCGGGCGTCTGAGGGTCTATGGCCACCCCTGACCTGCGGTTGTCGCGGCTGCGCGGCACCTGGCTCTACGGCACGCTGCTGCTGTCGTTCGGCGCGTTCGCCGTCGTGATCGCGCTGGCCCCCGCGCCCGGAACCGACCCCGGACGGGCTCTGACGGGCCTGCTGTTCCTCGGCAGCTCCATGCACGTCGCGGCGACCGGATGGTTCTACACTCTGCCCGAGATCCGCGCCCACGCCCGCGCCAACCTCGGCAGGTACGCGACGGTCCCGCTGGCGCTCGTCGCCGGGACGGCGGCGGTCGCCGCGGCACTGACGGAACCCGCCTTCCGCTGGGCGTTGTACGCCTTCTTCGCCTGGCAGTTCTTCCACTTCCAGAAGCAGAACCTGGGGATGGCGGCGCTGACGGCCGGCGCGCTGCGGGCCGGGTCGCTGTCGCGCGCGGAACGCGACGCGATCACCGTCACCGGGCTCGCCGGAACCGTCGCGCTGCTGAGCAGGCCGGAGCTGCTCGCGCTGCACGACGCGCGGCTCGGGTGGGTGTTCCCCGTCGCGTGCGCGGTCTTCCTCGCCGGGATCGGCCTCGGCCTGCACGGCATGCGCCGCCGCCGCAGCCGACCACCCGCTTTCGCGGCCGTCTACCTGGGGTCGCTGCTGTTCTTCACGCCGGTCTTCGTGCTCGACGCGCCGTACGCGGCGGTCGCGGGACTGATCGTCGCGCACGGACTGCAGTACCTGCTGATCGTGGGCATGGTGGCCGTCACGCCGCGGCCCGGCGGCGGCCTGCCGGGGGTCGCGACGATGTTCGCGGTCGCCCTGGTCGGCGGGCTCCTGCTGAACCTCGCGTCCCACCTGCACGGCTCACCGCACGCCTGGGAACGCGCCCTCTATGGCGCGTTCCTCGGCGTGACGATGGCGCATTTTGTGATCGACGCGGGCCTGTGGCGGCTGCGCGACGAGTTCCCCCGGCGCTTCCTCACCGCGCACCTGCCGTACCTGCTCAAACCGTGATCAACCGCCGCCGCAGCCCGGCGCCTCACCCGCGGCGGCCCAGCCCGCGAACGCGACGACCACGCCCGCGATCACCAGCAGGGCGAACACCGCGGCCACCGCACGACGCCGCTTCTGACGGGGACGTTCCGGCTGTTCGGTCTCGTACCAGTTCGTCTCAAGGACATCGCTCATGCCCCTGAGACGCACGAATCGGACGAACGGTTCGCGCTCGTCAGGTCGTCGGGGGGTCAGTGACCGTGGCCGTGCCCGTGGCCATGGCCGTGCTCGGCGGGTTCCTCGGCGGCGGCGCGCTCCAGCGCCTCGTCGGTGTTGAGGAACAGGTCGTAGAACTCCTCGTGGGTGTCGCGCGGCGGGTACGGCTCGCCGTCGACCAGCAGGATCGACTTCTTCCAGATCCAACGCGAGCCCGACGTGCGCTTGAAGTCGATGACGTTCTTCACGCGCTCGTTCTCGATCGTCATCCGCCAGACGTCCGAGCCGACGCGCTCGATCACCGGAGCGATCCGCAGATTCTCCTCGACCTCGGCGGACAGATCAGCGACGGCAGGAGGCATCCAAGACATCCCAGCACCCTATCGGCCACAGCCGGTGACCTGCGAATCAGACGCGTCCCGTGGGTCAGGCGTCGGCGCGCATGTTCCTTTCCGCCCATTCCGCGAAGGTGGTGAGCGGGATGCCGAGGTCGCGGGCGTACCGCGGGCGTCCGGGCTGTTCGGCGACGTTCAGCCACTCGTGCGACGCGCCCATCGCGGGCATTCCTGCGGCGAGCGCCTCATGTTCCGTCATGTCGGGCGCGTCCAGCGGGGTGCCGAGGGCGCGGGAGAGGATCGCGGCGATCTCCGTCAGCGACATGTGGTCGCTCGCGAACTCCAACTCCACCCGGTCGAACCGCGCGGGGTCGGCGACCGCGGCGGCGACGGCGACGCCGACGTCGTCGGTCGCGACGAGGGACAGCCGGGTCGTCGGCTTCAGCACGCTCACCAGCCCGCCCTCGACGCCGCGCGGGAACAGGAAGCCCGCCGACGGCAGGAAGTTCTCCATGAAGAAGCCCGGCTTGATGAGCGTCCAGCGGGGGAAGCCCGCCGCGCGCACGTGGTCCTGGATCTCGGCCTTGGCGTCCATCGAGGGCGCGACCGAGCCCCAGCGGCCCTCGGCCCACCCGGGGGTCTCGGTGTGCTGCCCCGCGCCGACGGTGGAGGTCTGCACGAACTGCGGCACCCCCGCGGCCTTGGCGGCCTCGACGAGGTTGACGGCCTGGGCCACCTCCCCCGCGAAGTCGAACCCGTCGGCGGTCAGGGGCGCGATCTGGACGGAGAAGACGGCGCGTGCGCCCTCGGCCGCGCGGATCACGGAGTCGCGGTCGGTGAGGTCGCCGGCGACCAGCGTCGCGCCCAGCGCCTCGACCGCCTTGGCCCGCGCGGAGGCGGGGTCGCGGACCAGCGCGCGGACGGGGACGCCCGCCGCGAGCAGCGCACGGGCGGTCGCGCCGCCCTGCTTGCCCGTCGCGCCGGTGACCAGGACGTGTGCGGAATCGGGGGACATGCTGCTCCTCGGATGCTCGGCGGATAAACGGCGGGGTCCGCCGTTTATCCTTCCGGTACGATATGGCGGACCCCGCCGTTTAGCAACCCGGAGGTGACGCCGTGGCCCAGCGCGCGGACGCCCGACGCAACTACGCGCGCATCCTCGCCGTCGCCGAGGAGGAGGTCGCCGCCCACGGCTACGGCGCCTCCCTCGAGCAGATCGCCCGCACCGCCGGAGTCGGCTCGGCGACCGTGCGCCGCCACTTCCCCACCCGGCGCGCCCTGCTCGAAGCCGTCTCCCAGAAGCGCATCGAGGCCCTGCGCGCCCGCGCGGTCGAGCTGACCGGCGCGGACGACAGCCGCGCCGCGCTCCTCGAGTGGCTGGGCGACCTCGTCGCCTACTGCGTCTCCGCCCGTGGCCTCGCGGCCGCGCTCTCCTACGACGGCGTCGAAGCCGACAAGGAGCAGGAGAACGGCTGCGCGGCGGCCCTCGGGGAGGCGGCTGGCCCGCTCGTGGACCGCGCGGCGCGGGACGGCGCAATCACCCCCGGCACCGCAGTCGCCGACCTCATCACCCTCGCCGTCGGCATCTCCCTGGCCACCGAGCACCACCCCGACGCCGCCGCCCAGGCCGACCGGCTCTTCCGCCTTGCCGTCGCCGGGGTCAGCCCTCGGCCGACCGCGTTACCGAGGTTCGGGTTGCAGGCTGTACCCGGGTACAGGCTTACCTTCGCTGGTGTGGGCGGCCGTCAGGGCGGCCCGGAGAGGGAGCCCGAGATGTGCGGAGCTGGATGCGGGTGCGGGCCGGTGGTCGCGTGCACGCTGTCGGGGGAGGCGATGACGGCGCGGCTCGGCGAGTTCGCCGAACTGTTCGCCGCGTCCCTGACGGGCTGGGAACGCGAGCCGCTGACCCTACGGCTGAAGTTGAGGGCGTCGGCCGAGGAGCGGGTGCGCGCGCTGTTCGCGGCGGAGGCCGAGTGCTGTGCGTTCCTGACCTTCCGGGTCGAAAGCGGCGCGGAGCTGGTGACGGCGTCGGTGACCGCCCCGTCGGAGGCCGGGGCGGCGCTGGACGGCCTGCAGGAGCTCGCCGAGCGCCGGGCGTCGGCCAGGGAGGTCGCGGAGAGGTGGCCTCGGTGAGCGGATACGAGGGGCTGCGGTCCGGTGAGCTGGCCGCGGCCGCGGGCGTCAACGCGCAGACGCTGCGGTACTACGAGCGGCGCGGCCTCCTCGCCGAACCGGAGCGCACGCTCGGCGGGCACCGGCTGTATCCGGCGGAGGCGGTCACCGTGCTCCGGGTGATCAAGGCGGCCCAGCGCCTCGGCTTCACCCTTGACGAGGTCGCCGACCTCCTCAGCACCGCCGGGCACCGGCACCGGGGCGGCGACCTGGGCGAGCGGGCAAGGCTGAAGCTCGTTGAGGTCGAGGAGCGCATCGCCGACCTGTCCGTCATCAGGCAGGCGCTGCGGGAGACGATCGAGGCGGGCTGCGCCGACCTCGTCGAGTGCGCCGAGGCCGGGTGCTGCCCGATCCCGTTCACCCCGCTGGCCAAGCTCTCGGAGGGCCGCCCATGAGGAGGACAAAAGCGGCGGGGACCGGGCTTGGCGTGCTCGCCGGGCTTGCGTGCGCGGCGTGCTGCGCGCTGCCCGTCCTGATCGGCGCGGGAGTCCTCACGGGGGCCGGGGCCGCGGTGCTGGCCGAGCGGATGCCGTTGATCGCCGTCGTGTTGGCGGTGACCGCAGTCGTCGCGTTCTCCGTCGCGGCGCGGCGGCGCAAGGCCGGGTGCGGGTGCGGGAAGCGCGCGGCCTGCTCGTGCGCTTGACCTTCGAGTCGACTCGAAGGTTTACCCTGTGCGCATGGCCACCATGCGGATCTCCCAGCTCGCCGAGCGCAGCGGGGTCCCGGCGACCACGCTGCGCTACTACGAGACCGAGGGACTGCTCCCCGCCGCCCGAACCCCCGCCGGGTACCGCACGTACGGGCCCGAGGCGCTTGACCAACTCGCGTTCATCAGCGCGGCGAAACAGCTGGGCCTCGCGCTCGAGGAGATCCGCGACCTGCTGACGGTCTGGCGTGACGGCCCCTGCGTCCAGGTCCGCGCGAACCTGCGCCCGATGATCGCGGCGCGCCTCGCCGAGGCCGAACAGCGCACCGCCCACCTTGCGGCGTTCACCACATCCCTGCGCGACGCCCTTGACCGCCTTGACGCGCTCCCGGACCGGCACACGTCCTGCGACCCCACGTGCCCTTTCCTCACCGGCCGGCCCGTCCCGGTTTCCGCGTATTCGCCCTGGACCCGGATCCTTGCCGAAGCCACCCGCACCCCCATCCCCGGCGGCTGGCGTCTCACCCTGCCCTCGGCCCACGCCCCGGCCGTCGCCGAACTCGCCCTCGCCGAACAACGCGGCAACCCCCACCTGACCGTCCGCCTTGACCTGCGCACCCCCACCCTGCACCTCGAACTCACCACCGACCCGGCCCACGCCCACACCATCGACGCCCTGGTAGCCCCCGCCCAAAGGACCCACCCATGACCATCGCCCGCTCCATAGCCCTCTTCCTCGCCGCTGCCCTCTTCGAAATCGGCGGCGCATGGCTGGTCTGGCAGGGCGTCCGCGAACACCGCGGCTGGCTCTGGGCAGGCGCGGGCGTCATAGCCCTAGGCGTCTACGGCTTCGTCGCCACCCTCCAACCCGACCCCAACTTCGGCCGCATCCTCGCCGCCTACGGCGGCGTCTTCGTCGCCGGCTCCCTGGCCTGGGCCATGGCCGTCGACAACTTCAAACCCGACCGCTACGACCTCACCGGCGCCCTGATCTGCCTAATCGGCATCACCATCATCATGTACACCCCCCGCCCCTAACCCCACCCCCTCCCCTCCCTCCTCCAGACGCACAATAAAGAAGCACCCCACCCCACCCCACCGAACCCACCCAAAATATCGAATCCCCTCCAACCTAAAATGACCACAACCACACAAATAATGAAAAACACCCCCCCTCCCCACCTAAAGCCGCTGGTCAGCCCCTCTACTCCCCGCACACGCGGGGGTGTCCCTAGTCAGAGAAAGTTTTCACCCAAGAAACGGCTCTACTCCCCGCACACGCGGGGGTGTCCCCGAATCCGCCCTCGGGCACAGGCCGGGCACGATCCTCTCCCCGCACGCGCGGGGGTGTCCCCGGTCGCGACCTGCTGGGGGGCCGCGCTCTTGTCAACTCCCCGCGCGCGCGGGGTGGGTGGGTTAGGGGGTGGGGAGGGTTTGGGGGTCGACGGTGCCTGGGGGGTCGGTGGGGCGGAGGAAGCGGCCGGTGCGGTGGGTGCCGAAGGCGGGGGTGAAGGTGCCGTTTGCGAAGAGGGGGGTGCCGGCTACTAGGACTGCGGTGACCGTGGCGTCGTTGCGGTTGACCATGCGGATCAGGCCGTTGTAGGCGTCGGCGGGGGCTTCGTGGGGCTCGTCGAGGGTGGCGTCCAGGGCGGTGGGGTTGACGATGACGAGGTCGGCTCGGTCGCCTTGGCGGAGGAAGCCTGCGTCGAGGTTGTACCAGGCGGCCAGTTCGCCGGTTAGGCGGTGGACGGCGCGTTCCACGCTCATGAAGCCTTCGGTATGGGCGCGGCGGAGGAGGCGGAGGGGGAAGTTGTAGAAGGCCATGTTGCGGAGGTGGGCGCCTGCGTCGGAGAAGCCCATTTGGACTTCTGGGAGGCTGCTCAGTTTGTTCAACGCGGCGGGGCGGTGGTTGGAGATCGTGGTGTGCCAGCGGACCTTGGGGCCGTGTTCCACGACGAGGTCGAGGAAGGCGTCGACGGGGTGGATGCTGCGTTCGTCGCCGACCTGGCCGAAGGTCCTGCCGACGACCGAGTCGTCAGGGCAGGCGACGATGTGGGCGTCATAGAGGTCGCGGTGCCAGACGCGCGGGGTCCACTTGTTCTCGTAGTCGCGGCGGAACCTGCGGCGGTAGGACTCGTCCTGGAGGAGGGCGTTGCGTTCGACCTGGTCCTTGAGGTGCAGGGCCGCCGCGCCCGAGCCGAACTCCTCGAAGACGACGAGGTCGATCCCGTCGGCGTACACCTGGAACGGGACGGGCAGGTGCTGCCACCGGAAGTCCGCGCCGAGCCGGTTCACCGCCTTGGCGAGCGGCCCCATGATGTGCATGACCAGCGGGTTCGCCTTGACGTCGGCGGCCGTCAGGAAGCTGGTCTTGAGCGGTTTGCGCTTCCCCCGCCCGATCGACTCCACGAGCGCGGGCAGCAGCTGGACCGGGTACACGAGGTTCGGAATCGACTGCAGCACCCGCCCCGCACTCCGGACAATCCTGTGCAATCTACGACGTTCCGCCCGCGTCGCGAACGTCGACGGAAGCGTGCGCGAGCGGTACCGGTCACCGTCCAGCTTGTCCCAGGGGTTCCGCATCTCCGAAAGGCCGAGCATGCCCGCTTTGAGCGCGTCCACCAGGAGAAGTTCCATCCTGCGCAGCTCTGCGGCGGACGGCTTCACCGACTTGTCCGTCGCACGCCCGAGGCCCATGACTGCCGCGCGCAGATCCGAGTGCCCGAGGAACGCCGTCACGTTCGGCCCGAGAGGCAACTCCTCAAGGGCCGCGATGTATCCGGCCGCGTCCTTCCACCCGCCGCGCTCCTCAAGCGACCGTATGACGTGTTCGCGCGGCACCGCCTCGACCCGGCTGAACAGGTCGGCGGCGTCAAGCGGATCGACGTGGACCGTCGACAGGGAGCACGAGCCGAACACGACCGTCGTCACCCCGTGCCGCAGCGACTCCCCGAGGCCGGGCGCGGCGAGCACCTCGGCATCGTAATGGGTGTGGATGTCGATGAAGCCCGGCATCACCCATTTGCCCTCGGCGTCGATGACCCGCGCGCCCGAGGCGTCGAGCGGCTCGGCCGAGACGGCGACGACCCGCCCGTCCTTGATGCCGAGATCGCGGACGGCCGAGGGCCCGCCCGTCCCGTCGAACCAGAGCCCGCCGCGGATGACGGTGTCGTAAGCCATGCCCACGAGGGAAACCGACGGGCGGTCCCGTGTCAATGGGCCGCCGGACGCCTTACCTGGCTCCGCCCCGCGTGAAGATGCCCTCAGTGCGCGGCAGGAGCGTGCCGATCGCCCACAGCGACCTGGTACCGGGCACCCGGGCGATGCCGCGCGCGAGGACCTTGGTCGACGTCTTGCCCCATTTTCCCGACGGAAGGCGGTGCAGCAGCAGCGTCTTCTTCCCGACGCCGCTGACGGACCGCCCGGCCGGGTCGACCGTCACCCACAGCCCGCCGCTCCCGTCGGCGGCGATGTCCAGGACAGCGCCCTTGGCGGGCACCGGCACCTTCGCGCGCGTCCACCGCTTGCCGTCCCAGCGCAGGACGTGCGTGGTACCCGACCCATCGGCCTTGAGGGTCTCGGCGGTCAGCCAGATCTCCTTGGCGGACCTGACCTCGAGCCGGTCGAGCACCGAGAAGCCGCCGGGGCGCGCGCCGACCTTGACGCGCTTCCACGCCTTGCCCGTCCAGCGCGCGAGGTCCTGCCCGTTGTCGAAGCTGCCGAGGGCGTAGTTCCCGGAGAAGCCGGTGAGCCAGGTCCCGGTCTCGACCTCAGTCCACGCCCTGCCGTCGAACCGCCACTCGAGGAGCGTCTCCTCGCCGCGCGTGATCCCGGTGACGACGACGGCCCCGCCGCCGAGGATCTTGACCTGCGGGAACAGCGCCTCGGTGGCCGCCTCCCTGACGATCCGCCACGCCTTGCCGTTCCAGCGCAGCACGCTCACCTTCGTCGCGCCGGACTGGGTGATGTTGTACCCGACGGCCCAGCCGTTGGTCCGCGACGAGAAGTCGACGTCGGCGACCCCGCCCTTGAACGCGCCGGGGACCTTCGTTTTGACGAGCTTCTTCCCGTTCCACTGCCACAGCACCGGCGAGGCCCCGGCGTTGACGGCGTAGCCGTAGAACCAGGTGTTCCCCTTGCCGAAGGACTCGACCCGCTCCAGCAGGGCGCGGTCGGTCTTGCGGAACGTCTTCCAGAACTCCGGAGCGGCCTCGGCGGGAGCCGCGACGAGGGGGGCCGCGACGGCAGCGGGCAGCAGCAGGCACAGGGCGCGCTTCAAGGTGGACTCCAGCGATCGACGGACGTTCAGGGAGCGATCGCGATCTTAGAGGCGAACAGGACGCACCGGCTGGAAAACCACGGGACCCCACCCCGACCCACGACGCTAAGCAGGCGCTTAGCACGAGATGATCGGGTGGTCAGAACAGCGGGTGAAGTGCCATTACGATGTTCGCGCAGCGCCCGGAGATCATCCGCGGCGGACGTTATGGGAGGTCACGCATGGCATCGCCGCGCCGGATCGGTGCGCCCGAGGCGAAGAACCGGACTGTCCTCATCGACGCCGCCGAACGGCTGCTGCTCGAGGAGGGCCACACCGCGGTCAGCTCGCGGCGGGTCGCGGCGAAGGCGGGCCTGAAGCCCCAGCTCGTCCACTACTACTTCCGCACGATGGACGACCTCATCCTCGCCGTCTTCCGCCGCCGCGCCGAGGACGGCCTCGCCGCCCAGGCCGCCGCCCTCGCCTCCCCGCAGCCGCTGTGGGCCCTGTGGCGGTTCAGCACCGACCCGCACGCCGTCGCCATCACCATGGCCTTCGTCGGCCTGGCCGGCCAGCGCGAGGCCGTCCGCGCCGAGATCGCCGCCTACTCCGAACGCTTCCGCGCCGCCCAGGTCACCGCCCTCACCGACATCCTCAACCGCTACGACCTCCCCGCCGACCGCTACCCCCCGACCGTCCTCGTCCTCCTCCTCACCGCCATCTCCCGCGTCCTCCTCATGGAAGAAGCCCTCGGCTTCACCACCGGCCACCCCGAAACCACCACCCTCATCGAATCCCTAATCCAAGACCTAGAAGGCACCCCCCTCCCCGCCCACCCCGCCGGGCCCGGCCCAGGTCCGAGCCCGGTCGAGGGCTGATCAGTTCTGGTTGAAGGCGGAGTCGAAGGAGGAGGTGGGGGGTTCGATCTGGGTGAGGGAGCGGATGAAGGCGAGGGCGTCGGGGGCGCCTTGGAGGCGGTCCATGCCGGCGTCTTCCCATTCGATGGAGATGGGGCCGGAGTAGGCGATGTGGTTGAGGGCGCGGAAGGAGTCCTCCCAGGGGACGTCGCCGTGGCCGGTGGAGACGAAGTCCCAGCCGCGGCGGGGGTCGCCCCACGGGAGGTGGGAGCCGAGACGGCCGTTGCGGCCGTTGCCGGTGCGGCGGCGGGTGTCCTTGCAGTCGACGTGGTAGATCCGGTCGGCGAAGTCCAGGAGGAAGCCGACGGGGTCGAGGTCCTGCCAGACGAAGTGGCTCGGGTCCCAGTTCAGGCCGAACGCCGGACGGCGGTCGACGGCCTCGAGGGTCTTGACCGTGGTCCAGTAGTCGTAGGCGATCTCGCTCGGGTGGACCTCGTGGGCGAAGCGGACGCCCTCGGCGTCGAACACGTCGAGGATCGGGTTGAACCGCTCGGCGAAGTCGGCGTAACCCCGCTCGATGACGGAGTCGGGAACCGGCGGGAACATCGCCACGGTGTGCCAGATCGAGGACCCGGTGAACCCGACGACGGTGTCGACCCCGAGCAGCGCGGCGGCCCGCGCGGTGTCGGCGATCTCCTTGGCGGCCCGCTGACGCACCCCCTCGGCCTCCCCGTCGCCCCAGATGCGGTCGGGCACGATCGCCTTGTGCCGCTCGTCGATCGGGTGGTCGCAGACGGCCTGGCCGACGAGGTGGTTGGAGATCGTCCAGACGTTCAGGCCGTGCCGCTCGAGGATCGCGCGGCGGCCCTTGACGTAGTCGGGGTCGGCGAGGGCGCGGTCCACCTCGAAGTGGTCTCCCCAGCAGGCGATCTCCAGGCCGTCGTAGCCCCACTGGGAGGCGAGGCGGCAGACCTCCTCGAACGGCAGGTCGGCCCACTGGCCGGTGAAGAGCGTGACGGGACGCGGCATGGAACATCTCCTCGGTGAGGTGAAATGAGGGGACGTGCGCGTCGATCACGTCACGGTGGAAGGGCCCGGGCCCGTTGGCGTGCCACCGCCCGAGTCCGGAACGCGAGCATTGTCACCCGCCGAGCGCCGCCGGGTCAACGGGGGGCGTCTGGACGGACTGGTCGATCGTGTCGGGCGCGAGAACGTGTTCCACGACCATCGCCGCGGCCCCGATGACGCCCGCGCGGTCGCCGAGACGGCTCGCCCGGATCGTCAGGTGCTGGGTGGCCAGCGGAAGCGAGCGGCTGTAGATCGCCTCGCGCACCCCGGCGAGAACATGTTCACCGGCTTCGGCGATGTCCCCGCCGATGACGATGGTCGACGGGTTGAAGAAGTTGACGATCGCCGCCATCACCCCGCCGACCTCGCGTCCGGCCTGCCGGATGAGCCGTGCCGCGCGGGTGTCCCCGGCGCGCAGGAGCGTGACGACGTCGCGGCTGCCCTCGGCCTCGACGCCCTCGGCGCGCAGCGCGGCGGCCATCGACGCGCCGCTCGCGACGGCCTCGAGGCAGCCGACGTTGCCGCACCGGCACACCTCCTCGCTCGCGGAGACGACCTGGATGTGGCCGACGTCGCCCGCCGCGCCCTGCGCCCCCCGGTGCAGCCGCCGCCCGGAGATGATGCCGCAGCCGATGCCCGTGCCGATCTTGATGAAGATCAGGTGGTCGGTGTTCCCCCCGACGGTCCAGTGCTCGCCGAGCGCCATGATGTTGACGTCGTTGTCGACGAGGACCGGCGCGCCGAGCCGTTCACCCAGCCATTCGGGGACGGGGAACGCGTCCCAACCCGGCATGATCGGCGGGTTGGCGGGCCGTCCGGTGGAGTGGTCGACGGGTCCCGGCAGCCCGACGCCGACGCCGCACACCTGCGCGAGGTCGCGGCCGAGCCCGCCCAGCAACTCCTCGAACTCCACGACGACCCTGTCGAGGGTCTCGCGCGGCCCCTTGTCCACGTGCAGCTCGACGGCCTTCTCCGCGAGGACCGACATCCCCAGGTCGAGCACGGCGAGCCTGGCGTGGGTCGCGCCGAGGTCGGCGGCCAGGACCACCCGGACCGACTCGTTGAAGACGAACGCCACGGCGGGCCGTCCGCCCGAGGCGATGGCGTCCTCGGTCGGCACCACCCAGCCGTCCTGCATCAGCGCGTCGAGCCGCTGCGACACCGTCGAGCGGGCTAGCCCGGTGAGCTGGACGAGTTCGGCGCGGGTGCGGGCCCTGCCGTCCCGGAGGATCGCGAGCAGCGCCCCCGCTCCGGCCGTCTGGGGTTCCTGTGGCATGGCCGCCATGTTATCGCGAACGGGCCTTTGCTTTCGTTGACAAAAATCATAAGCTCTCTCTATTGTCCGGAAACATGGAGGACATACGCAGTCCGATCCTCGTAATGACGGGCATCGTCAAGCAGTTTCCCGGCGTCCGTGCACTTGACGGGGTCGATCTCGAGGTGCTGCCGGGCGAAGTGCACTGCCTGCTCGGGCAGAACGGAGCGGGCAAGTCGACGCTCATCAAAACCCTGGCCGGCGCGCACCAGCCCGACGAGGGCACGATCCGGCTCGGCGACGAGGAAGTGCGGCTGACGACCCCCGTCGCCGCGCTCCGGCGCGGCATCGCCACCCTCTACCAGGAACTCGACCTGGTCGACGGACTGAGCGTCGCCGACAACGTCTTCCTCGGCCACGAGAAGGCCCACCTCGGCTTCGTCCGCTCCGGCGACGCGCGCCGCGCGGCCTCCGCCCTGCTCGAGCGGCTCGGCCACGGCGAGGTCTCCCCCGCCGCCGAGGTCGGCACCCTGTCCCCGGCGGGCAAGCAGGTCGTCTCGATGGCCCGCGCGCTCTCCCACGACGCCCGTGTCATCGTGATGGACGAGCCGTCGGCGGCCCTCGCGCACGACGAGGTCACCAACCTCTTCCGGATCATCGGGGAGCTGACCGCGCAGGGCGTCGCCGTCGTCTACATCTCGCACAGGCTCGAGGAGATCCGCGAGATCGGCGACCGCGTCACCGTGCTCAAGGACGGGCGAACTGTCGCGTCCGGGCTGCCCGCGCGCACCACCCCGACCCGCGAGATCGTCGCGCTGATGACCGGCCGCGACATGGCCGACGTCTTCCCCGACCGGCCAGGACCCGGCGCGCACGACGACAAGCCCGAGGTCCTGCGCGTCGCGGGGCTGACCGTCCCCGGCGTCGTGTCCGACGTGTCCTTCACCGTGCGGGCCGGGGAGATCGTCGGCCTCGCCGGGCTCGTTGGCTCGGGCAGGTCGGAGATCCTGGAGGCCGTCTACGGCGCGCGTCCCTTCACCGGGGAGGTGTTGCTCGAAGGCAAGCCGGTGCGCGGCATCGGCGAGGCGGTCGCGCGCGGGATCGGGCTCGCCCCCGAGGAACGCAAGGCACAGGCCCTGCTCCTTGACGAGAGCGTCACCCGCAACATCACCCTGGGCGGCCTCGGCAGGTACTCCCGGTTCGGCTGGCTCGACCGCAGGCGCGAGCGCGCCGACGCCGTCGCCCAGATCGACGGGCTCGGCCTGCGCCCCGCCGACCCCGACCGCCCGATCCGGACGCTTTCCGGCGGAAACCAGCAGAAGGCCGTCCTCGCCCGCTGGCTCCTGGAACGCCGCCGCCTGCTCCTGCTGGACGAGCCCACCCGGGGCGTCGACGTCGGGGCGCGCGCCGACCTCTACTCCGTCGTCCGACGGCTCGCCGACGACGGCATCGGCGTCCTGCTCGTCTCCAGCGAACTGCCCGAGGTCCTCGGGCTCGCCGACCGCGTCGTGGTCCTCAGGGAGGGCAGGGCGGTGCACACCGCCCCGGCCGCCGACCTCGACGAACACCGAGTGCTCGACATGATCATGGAAGGAAGCGCGCTGTGAAGGGCTCCCCCACCCTCGCGGGCCCGAAGGCGCTCGCCGCCCCCGTGGCCGGCCTGCTCGCCGGACGCCGCCACCTCGGCCTGCTCGCGGCGCTCGCGCTGCTCGCCATCGTCGGGCTGCTGACCGCGCCCGACTCGTTCGCCACGTCCTCGAACTTCGTGAGCATCCTCGCGCTCGCCGCGACGATCGGCGTCATCACCGTCGGGATGACGTTCGTCATCATCGGCGGCGGCATCGACCTGTCGGTCGGCGCGGTGATGGCGCTCGCGTCGGTGTGGGCGACGACCCTGGCGACCCAGTCGTACGGGCCGGTCGTCATGGCGGTCTGCGCGATCCTCGTGGGGACCGGGGCGGGGGCCGTCAGCGGGCTGCTCGTCGCCTATGGGCGGATGGTCCCGTTCATCGCGACGCTCGCCATGATGGTCGCCGCGAGCGGGCTCGCGCAGCGCCTGTCGGACCGCAAGACCCAGCTGGTCAAGCCGGAGAACGACGCGATCGTCGCGCTGTCCACCGAACGCGTGCTCGGCCTGCCGATCCTCGTCTACGTCTTCGCCGCGGTCGTCGTCGCCGGGTGGGTCCTGCTCAACCGCACGACGTTCGGCCGCCGCACGTTCGCGGTCGGCGGCAACCCCGAGGCAGCGCGTCTCGCCGGAATCGACGTCCGCAAGCACACCGTCCTGCTGTACGCGTTGTCGGGGTTCTGCTGCGGCGTCGCGGCGCTGCTCATCATGGCCCGCACCACCACGGGCTCCTCCACCCACGGCAACCTCTACGAGCTCGACGCGATCGCCGCCGTCATCATCGGCGGCACCCTCCTCACCGGCGGGCGCGGCACCATCATCGGCTCGATCCTCGGCCTGCTGATCTTCACGGTCATCACCAACCTCTTCATCCTCAACGGGCTCAACACCAGCGACCAGCTCATCGCCAAGGGCCTGATCATCGTGGTCGCGGTGCTGCTCCAGCGCCGCAGCCTCCCCGGCACCTCCTAGCTCGACCCATCCACCCCCATCCCCCTTTAGGAGAACCATGTCCTCCAACCTCGGACGCCGCGGCTTCCTGCTCGGCGGCGCGGTCGTCGGCACCGCGGCCCTCGCCACCGCGTGCACCGGCAACGACCCCGAGCCCACCGGCTCGGCCGCCGCCGTCCCGGCCGCGACGGGCGCGAACGACGAGCCCGGCCAGAAGGTCGTCATCGGCTTCTCCGCGCCCGCCGCCGACCACGGCTGGATCGCCGCCATCGCCAAGAACGCCGAGGCCGCCGCCGGCCAGTACTCCGACGTGGAGTTCAAGCCGGTCGAGCCGACCAACGACATCAACCAGCAGATCGCCGCGGTCGAGTCGCTTATCGCGGCGAAGGTCAACGCGCTCGTGCTGCTGCCGAACGACGGCGGTCAGCTCAACCAGATCGCGCGCAAGGCGAGCGACGCGGGCATCCCCGTGGTCAACCTCGACCGGATCTTCCCCGACAAGCTCTCCTACCGGACCTGGATCGGCGGCGACAATTACGGCATGGGCGTCGCCGCCGGGCACTACATCGGCGCGAAGCTCAAGGACAAGGGCGTCTCGAACCCCGTCATCCTGGAGATCCAGGGCATCGCGACGCTCCCGCTCACCCAGGACCGCAGCAAGGGCTTCGCCGACGCGCTCAAGACCTATGGCTTCTCGGTGACGGCCAAGCAGGACGCCGCCTTCACCGTCGAGTCCGGCAACGAGGTGACCGGCAACCTGCTCCAGGCGCACAAGAAGATCGACGCGATCTGGAACCACGACGACGACCAGGGCATCGGTGTCCTGGCCGCCATCAAGGAGGCGAGCCGCAACGAGTTCTTCCTCGTCGGCGGCGCGGGGTCGGCCAACGCGATGCGGGAGATCCAGTCGGGCTCCAGCGTCCTTGAGGCGACCGTCACCTACAGCCCCACGATGGCGTCGTCGGCCGTGAAGCTCGCCCGCCTCATCGCGCAGGGCAAGGGCATGAGCGACCTCGTCGAGCACCAGGTGCCGCAGTCGATCACGTTGGCCTCGGAGACCATCACCAAGGACAACGTCGACGAGTACCTGCCGCTCGGCTTCGAATCCTGAGAACGGAGAACCACTCGTGACTGACGTCAGGCCCACGCTCGGGGTGGGCATGGTCGGATACGCCTTCATGGGCCGCGTGCACTCGCAGGCGTGGCGCAGCGTCGGGGCGTTCTTCGACCTGCCTGTGCGGGCTTCGATGGCGGTCCTCGCCGGTCGGTCGCAGCGCGTTGAGCGCGCCGCGGCCGACCTCGGCTGGGCGCACGCCGTCACCGACTGGCGTGACCTCGTCGCGCGCGACGACGTGCAGATAGTCGACATCTGCGCGCCCGGCGACGCGCACCGCGAGATCGCGCTCGCGGCGCTGGCGGCGGGCAAGCACGTGCTGTGCGAGAAGCCGCTCGCCAACTCGGTCGCCGAGGCCGAGGAGATGACGGCCGCCGCCGAGGAGGCGGCGGGGCGCGGCGTGCTGAGCATGGTCGCGTTCAACTACCGGCGTGTCCCTGCCGTCTCGTACGCGCGTGAACTCGTCGCGTCGGGGCGGCTCGGGGAGATCCGGCACGTGCGCGCCACCTACCTTCAGGACTGGATCGTCGATCCGGAACACCCGCTGGTGTGGCGGCTCGACCGGGACCGGGCCGGGTCCGGCGCGCTCGGCGACATCGGCGCGCACATCATCGACATGGCCCAGTTCGTCACGGGGGAGGCGATCACGGGGGTCTCGGCGCTGACCGAGACCTTTGTCAGGGAACGTCCGCTACCTGACGGGGGCGGCAGCGGACCCGTCACCGTGGACGACGCCGCGGTCTTCCTCGCCAGGATGTCCGGCGGGGCGCTCGCGACGTTCGAGGCAACCCGGTTCGCGGCGGGCCGCAAGAACGCGCTCCGCCTCGAGGTGAACGGCTCGCTCGGCAGCATCGCGTTCGACTTCGAACGGCTCAACGAACTGCTCTTCCACGACCACACCCTCCCCGCCGAAGAATCGGGCTTCCGCCGCATCCTCGCCACCGAACCCGGCCACCCTTACGCCGCCGCGTGGTGGCCGCCAGGGCACGGACTCGGCTACGAGCACACCTTCACCCACGAGATCCGCGACTTCCTCGACGCCGTCGCCACCGGGAAGCCCCCCACGCCGTCCTTCGCCGACGGCCTCCAGGTCCAACGCGTCCTAGCGGCCGTAGAGACCAGCGCCGCCTCCTCCAGCATCTGGACCCCGATCCCCTCCTGACCCGCCGTCCGGGCCCTGCTTATAGGGCCCGGAACACGGGCCGACAAAGGCCAGGCTCCGCCTGACCGCCCGCACTCCGGGCCGGGCCCGGGTCCCCAGGCGACCGTCGCGTCGAGACGCCGCCCGGGGAGTGCCACCCCGAACCCCGGCCCGGACGACCGGAACCTCAGGAGAGGCGAGCCATCAGGTGCGCATCAAGAAAGCCACGCTCGGACGCCGGATCATGGACTAGACGCGCGAAGGGGATAAGTCCGGCGTCCGACACAAGCTCGGCGAACGCGTCAACGGGCCAGCTGTAGGCGGGCGTGACCTTGTGGTCGAAACGGATCGGGTCAGCCGCGTCGGTCGCAAAGAACGAGGCGAGCAGCAGCCCACCCGGCGCGAGAACCCTGACCTGCTCCGCCAGCACGGCAGGCAGTTCGGCGGGCGGCGTGTGGATCATCGAGTAGTGCGCAAGCACTCCCCCGAACACCCCGTCCTCAACCGGCAGCGCCTCCATCGACGCCTCAACGAACCCCAGCGACGGATTCGCGCGACGCGCGTGCCCGACCATCGCCGCAGACAGATCAAACCCGACCGCGTCAAGCCCAAGATCACCCAACATCGCCGTCAAATGCCCCGGCCCACACCCGACATCACCGACCCGCACATTCCCCGCCCCCCGCACCAACTCCGCGAAACTCCCCAGCATCGCCCGCGCGAACGGCCTCGTCTCAAGCCGATCAGCGAACATCGACGCATACAGCTCCGCGACCCCGTCATACGCCACCCGCGTCTCATCCCTATGCCCCACAACCACCAAACCTAACACCAGCCGCCCGGCGTCTTCCCGGCCTCCGCGAGGACGCCTGCATCCTGCCCGCCCCACCGCACGCCGCCCGCTCCGCCGCGCACACGCGCGGCGCAGCGGGCGGCAAGGGGGACTGGTCAGGGCTTGAGGTACTCGGTGAACCAGTCGACCGCGGGGGTGGGGCTCCGTAGGCCGGTCAGTTGACTGATCTGTCGCGGTTGGTCCAGTGGGGTGAGCGGAGGTCGCGTTTGAGGACCTTGCCTGCGCCGGAGATGGGGAGGGCGTCGACGATGTCGAGGCCGCGCGGGGCCTTGTAGCCGGCGATGAGGGTTTTGGTGTGCGTGCGCAGTTCGTCAAGGGTGAGGGTCGTGCCCGGGTGCAGGACGACGACGGCGTGGACCGCCTCGCCCCACGTGGCGTCCGGCACGCCGATGACCGCGCACTGCGCGACTGACGGGTGGCCCGCGACGGCGTTCTCGACCTCGACCGAGTACACGTTCTCGCCGCCCGTGACGATCATGTCCTTCACCCGGTCCACGACGAACAGGTAGCCCCGGTCGTCGAGGTATCCGGCGTCGCCCGTGCGCATCCACCCGTCGCGCAGCGCCGCGGCGGTCTCGTCCGGCTTGTTCCAGTACCCGAGCATGACGTGCCCGCCCCGGACGACGACCTCGCCGACAGTCCCGTTCGGGACCTCGACGCCGTCGGCGTCGGTCACCCTGACCTCGGCGTGCGGCGCGGCGCGGCCCGCGGACCGCATCAGCGCCGGGTCGGTGTGGTCGGCGGGGCTGAGGAAGGTCGCGACGGGCGACAGTTCCGTCATCCCGTACCCCTGCGCGAAGGACGCCCTGGGCAGCGCCTTCATCGCCCGCTCCAGGACCGGCTTGGTGATCGGCGACGCGCCATAGAACACCCCGCGCAAGCTGCTCAGATCGTGCTCGACCACGGCCGGGTGGTCGGCGAGAACCTGGATCATCGTCGGAACGAGCAGGACGTCGGTGGCCTTGTGCGTCGCGATCGCGCCGAAGACCGCGACGGGCTCGAACGCGGGGACGATCACATGCGAAGCGCCGACCATCAGGGCCACGCCCCACGCCGCCAAGGCGGCGAGGTGGAAGAGCGGCGCGACGTGCAGGCTGCGCGAGTCCGCCCCGGCGAGGTACCCGGAGGCCGCAGAACCCGCCCACGACACGTAGAGGTTGGCGTGCGAGAGCATGACGCCCTTGGGAAAACCCGTGGTCCCGCCGGTGTAGAAGATCCCGGCGAGCGCGTCGCCGCCGCGCCTGACGTCCTCGGCCGGCTCCGCCGCCGCGATCAGCCCCTCGTACGCCAGCGCCCCCTCGGGCAGCGGGCCGTCGCCGATGTGCACGACGGACGCCAGGTCGGGGACCTCGGCGCGCAGGGTGGGCAGGACGGGCGCGAAGGCGTCGTCCACCAGGAGGACGCGCGCGCCTGAGTCGCGCAGCGCGTAGGCGACCTCGGCGGGGCTCCAGCGGATGTTCAGCGGCACGAGGACGGCGTCCGCCCACGGAACGGCGAGCAGGTACTCGTGGTAGCGGTCGGAGTTGAGCGCGAGGATCGCCACCCGGTCTCCGCGCCCGACGCCGAGGTCGCGCAGCGCCCCGGCGAGGCGGGCCACCCGGTCGGCGGTCTCGCGGAAGGTGCGGGTGCGGTCGGCGTAGGTCGTCATCACCGCGTCCGGCTGCTGCTGGACGGCGCGGTGCAGGCTCTGGGTCAGATACATCAGGGCACTCCGTAGGTCAAGCGGTCTTATGTGAACCGCCGATAGTGCGATGGCTCACAGTGTTATTGCTCTTAGCTTAAGCGTCAAGCGCGTGGTAGGTATTAAGTGAACTTCCACTAGCACCGAGGAGGAGCTATGACGGAGAGAGTCACGGTCGCCGGAGTGGGCATGGCGCCGTTCGTGACGCCGAGCCGCGGCGAGGGCTACGAGGCGCAGGCCGGGGCGGCGATCGGCGCCGCGCTGCGCGACGCGGGCGTCGACCTGCGGCAGGTCCAGCAGGTGTACGCGGGCTATGTGTACGGCGACTCGACCAGCGGCCAGAACGCGCTCTACAACGTCGGCATGACCGGCGTCCCGGTCGTCAACGTGAACAACAACTGCTCGACTGGCTCGTCGGCGCTGTTCCTCGCCAGGCAGGCCGTCGCGTCCGGCGCGGCCGACTGCGTGCTCGCGTTCGGGTTCGAGCAGATGCGGCGCGGCGCGCTCACCTCGCACTGGGACGACAGGACGAGCCCGTTCGCCCGCTTTGACGAGGTCGTCCTACGCGAGCAGGGCGACGTCGGCGACATCCCGCTCGCGCCCCGCTACTTCGGCGGAGCGGGCCAGGCATACTGCGACAAGTACGGCATGGACCCGTCGGTGTTCGCGCACATCACCGTCAAGGCGCGCAGGCACGCCGCGCACAACCCGTACGCGGTGTTCACCGACCCGCTGACCGTTGACGAGGTGCTGAACTCGCCGCGCGTCTTCGGGCCGCTCACCCGGCTCCAGTGCTGCCCGCCCACCTGCGGCGCTGCGGCCGCCGTGCTGGTCAGCGCCGACTTCGCCAGGACGCACGGAATCCGCGCCGACGTCGCGATCGCCGCCCAGGCGATGACGACCGACACCCCCGCCTCCTTCGACGGCGACCTCATGCGGCTCGTCGGCTACGACATGTCGGCTTCGGCGGCGCGCCAGGTCTACGAGAAGGCCAGCGTCGACCCCCGCGACATCCCCGTGGTCGAGCTGCATGACTGCTTCACCACGAACGAACTCATCACCTACGAGGCGCTGGGGCTCACCGAGGAGGGCACCGCGGAGAAGTTCGTCCTCGACGGCGACAACACCTACGGCGGACGCGTCGTGACGAACCCGTCGGGCGGGCTGCTGGCCAAGGGCCACCCGCTCGGCGCGACCGGGCTCGCCCAGTGCGCGGAGCTGACCTGGCAGCTGCGCGGCGAGGCGGGCGGACGCCAGGTCGAGAACGCCTCGCTGGCGCTCCAGCACAACATCGGCCTCGGCGGCGCGGCAGTGGTCACCCTGTACGAGAAGGTGGGCTGAGCATGGCCGTCGATCGGGCCAGGGCGCTGGCGCTCGACTTCCCGCCCCTCACGGTGACCGCCGAGCGCGGCAGGCTCGTGTTCTTCGCGCGAGCCACCGGGCAGACCGACCCGGTCTACACCGACGTCAGCGCCGCGCGCGCCGCCGGACACCCCGACCTGCCCGTCCCGCCGACGTTCCTGTTCGGGCTCGAGATGGAGCGGCCCGAGCCGTTCGGCTGGCTCGCGGGCCTCGGCGTCGACCTGCGGCACGTGCTGCACGGCGAGCAGGCGTTCACGTACCACGCGCTCGCCTACGCCGGGGACGAACTCACCCTGACCACCAGGATCACTGACGTAGCCGTCAAGAAGGGCGGCGCGCTCGAACTGCTCACGAAGGAGACGACGGTGACCCGAGACGGGGAGCCCGTCGCGGAGTCCGTCGGCGTGCTCGTCGTGCGGCGTCCGGAGGCGGCCCGATGACCTCGACGCCCGCCCTCACCTGGCCGCAGCCGCTGACCGTCGAGCCCATCTCGCGGACCACGCTCGCGCTGTTCGCTGGCGCGTCGGGCGACCACAACCCCATCCACATCGACCTCGACGACGCCCGAGCGGCCGGGCTCGACGACGTGTTCGCGCACGGCATGCTCTCGATGGCCTACCTCGGGCGGCTGCTCACCGACTGGGTCCCGCAGGAGCGGCTGCGCTCCTTCCGCGTCCGGTTCGCCGCGATCACCCCGATCCATGCCAGGCCCACCTGCACCGCCGAGGTCGTCTCGGTCGCCGACGGCCTCGCCGTCCTCGAACTGCGCGTCACGCTCGAAGACGGCACTGTCACGCTGCTCGGCGAGGCGATCGCCGAGACCGCGTGACCCCCTCCCCCGCGAAAGGAACACCCATGGGAAAGCTCAACGGCAAGGTCGCCCTGGTCACCGGCTCGGGCCGGGGCATCGGCGCGGAGATCGCACGCAAGCTCGCCTCCGACGGCGCGTCGGTCGTCATCAACGACCTCGATGAGGGACCGGCCAAGGAGACCGTCGCCGCGATCGAGAGCCGGGGCGGGCGTGCCGTCGCGTGCACGGGCAGCGTCACCGACGACGGGTTCGCCGAGCGGTTCACCCAGACGGCCCTCGAGGCGTTCGGCGGTCTCGACATCATCGTCAACAACGCCGGATACACCTGGGACACGGTCATCCAGAAGATGACGGACGAGCAGTGGGACGCCATCCTCGACGTCCATCTGAAGGCCCCGTTCCGCATCCTGCGCGCGGCCCAGCCGATCATCTCCGGCCTGGTCAAGGCGGCGGCGGCCGAGGGCGCGGCGGTGCCGTGCCGCAAGGTCGTCAACATCTCCTCGATCGCCGGGCTCGGCGGGAACCCGGGGCAGGCCAACTACGCGGCGGCCAAGGCGGGCGTCACCGGACTCACCAAGACGCTCGCCAAGGAGTGGGGGCGCTACAACGTCACGGTGAACACCGTCGCGTTCGGGCTGATCAACACACGGCTCACCCAGGCCCCCGCCGACTCGGGATCGAGCATCGACGTGCAGGGCAGGGAGATCAAGGTGGGTGTCAGCCCCGCGCTGCTCACCGCGATGGAGCAGTCGATCCCGCTCGGCCGCGCGGGCACCCCGGCCGAGGCGGCGGGCGCGGTGTACCTGCTGTGCCTTCCCGAATCCGACTACGTCAGCGGGCAGACCCTGGTCTGCGGCGGCGGCTTCCAGATCTAGCGGACGGTACGGTTACATGCTCGAACACCCGATCGCCCGAGCCAGGGCCGACACCGGGATCTTCCGGATCTGCGGAGGCACCACGTTGATCATGAAGGAGATCGTCGGCGGCCCCCCGATGCCCGGCTGACCCCAGGGAGGGGCCCATGGCCGACCCGTCGCCCGCACCGCGCGGCACCCGCCCGCGCGACAGGCGCGCGCAGATCCTCGCGGCGGCGACGCGCCTGTTCGCCGAGCGCGGCTACGCGAGGGTCGGCATGGGCGACATCGCCGAGGCGGTCGGCGTGGGCCCCTCCGCCCTTTATCGCCACTTCTCCGGCAAACCGGATGTGCTGTCGGAGGTGGTGGGGGCGGGGCTGAGCCCCGTCCTCGAAGGCGTCCGCGCGCTGCCGGGCAAGGCCCCCGCCGACGCCGCCGCCGCGATGGCGTCCTTCGCCCTCGACCAGCGGCACGTGGGCCTGATGTGGCAGCGCGAAAGCCGCAACCTCCCACCCGAGGAACGCCGCAGGCACCGCGACGTCATCCGAGCGATCGGCGCGGGTCTCGCCGCCTACATCCGCGCGGTGCGGCCCGGGGAGACGGCGATCAGCGCCGACGTGCGCGCGTGGGCGCTGCTGTCGGTGCTGACGAGCCCGGCCTTCCACCGGCTCGACCCGCCCAGGCACGTGTTCGAGAAGGTGCTCGCCAGACTCGCCGACACCGTGCTCACCGCGGAACTCCCCCCGATCGACCCGGACGCGAGGACGCCGCCGCGCGCGGGCCTCCGGCCCGTCACACGCCGGGAGGAACTGCTGAACCAGGCGGTCAGGATGTTCGCCGCGCACGGCTACAGCGGCGTCAGCATCGAGGACGTCGGCAGGGCGGTCGGGATCGCCGGGCCGAGCGTCTACAACCACTGGGCGAGCAAGCTCGACCTGCTGATCGCCACCATGTGGCGCGGCGTCGCGGCGCTGGCCACCGACGCCGCGACGGCCTACCGGCTCGCCGTCTCCCCCGCCGACGGACTCGACCGGCTGCTGTGCTCCTACGTCGCGCTCAGCCAGGCCCAACCGGAGATCTTCGGCCTGGTCATCACCGACATCGACCACCTGCCCGACGACCACCGCCACAAGGTCCGCCGCTCCCAACACGAATACGTCACCGAGTGGACCCACCTGCTGCGCCTCCACCGCCCCGACCTCGACGACACCCCCGCCCGCATCACGGTCCACGCCACCCTCTCCCTCGCCCACGACCTCGCCCGCACCCCCCACCTCCGCGCCAACCCCACAATCCCCCCCGCCATCACCACCCTCTCCCGCCACCTCCTAACCCTCCCCCCCACCTAACCCCCTTTTTTTTTCGTGCACTCCCTTCGGGACCGCACGAAAAAAACCGCCACCACACCCCCACAGCACACGCGCGCGCATCGCAGGGCCACGCGCTACCCACCTGCCAGACCGCGCAGCACAGGCGCGCACATCGCAGGGCCGCGCGGTGCAGGCGCGCGCAGCGCAGGACCGCACAGCGCAGGGCCGCGCGGTCAGGGCCGCACAAGCAGGCCCCCGCGACGCCGGGCCACGCAGCGCCAGCGCGCGTAGCGCAGGGCCACGCGCTACCCACCTCGTAGAGCCAGGCCGCGCAGCGCAGGGGCGCGCAGCGCAGGGGCGCGCAGCGCAGGACCGCACAGCGCAGGACCGCACAGCGCAGGACCGCACAGCGCAGGACCGCACAGCGCAGGACCGCACAGCGCAGGACCGCACAGTCCCGAAGGGACTGCGCGGTAAGGGGTTAGGGGGTGGGGTGGGGTTGGGTTATGCAGGATTGGAGGGTGGTGACTGTGGCGGCGAGGCAGGTGGGGAAGGGTTCTTTGCCGTTGGCGTCGATCCAGTGGTCGAAGGCTTCGCGGAAGGCGAGGGTGGCGAGGTGGGCGGTGAGGCGGGCCGCGGTGGGTTCGGTGCCGCGGGCTTCGAGTGCCTGTTGGATCGCCTCGGCCACTGAGGCGAGTTTGGTGCGTTCGCGTTCGCGCAGTTCGGCGCTCGCCGCGATCACCGCCCTGCGCGGCGCGGCGTCGCTGACCAGGTCGACGAGCCGCTCGCCCACCGAGGAGACCGCGGTGAGGGCGGCGGCCAGGGGCGGTTCGGCCGCGTCAACTGCCGCGACGGCCTCGGCGAAGGCCGGGGGCAGGCGGTCGGAGTGCGCGAAGAGGACCTCGCGCTTGTCGGGGAAGTAGCGGAAGAACGAACGCCGGGTCAGCCCGGCGCGCTCAGCGATCTGGGTCACGGTGACCGCCTCGTACCCGTGCTCGCCGAAGAGCTCGAGCGCCGCGCCGCGCAGGCGCTGCTCCGCACCGGGATCCCACCGAGCCATGCCCCGACGCTACCACCCGACGTCCCACAGTGTCATCACTCCTCCCCCGCCCCGCGCGCAGCGACGGCCCGGTGCGCGATCGCGTGTTCCCCGCCCGGGACCCAACGCCGGCCCGGCGTGCGATCACCCGCTCCCCGCCAGGGACTCAGTGACGTCTCAGGGTGTCATCGCCTGCTAGCCTCGGTGATGACACTGTGAGACATCAGGCGGGCCAGGCCCGTGGGACGGAGGTCCTCTATGGACGAGCGGAGCGGGGAGATCTGGGTTCTCGGGGCGGCGGGGCGCATTGGGCGTGCCGTCGTTGAGCGGCTGGCCGGGCGGGGCTGCCCGCTTGTGCTCGTTGGGCGTGACGCCGACCGGCTTGGCGCGGTCGTGCCGTCGGGGAGCGGCGCGAAGATCCTCGTCACCGACTCCGTCGACCGGATGGTCGCGGAGATCCGGCGACGCCGTCCGGCCGTCGTGGTGAACACGCTCGGCGGGTACGCGCGGACGGCTGAGCCGATCGCCAGGGCCTGTCTGCCCGGCGGCCACTACCTCGACCAGGGGGCCGATCTCGACTGGACGGCCCGGCTCTTCGGCCTCCACCGCGAGGCGGTCGAGGGCGGCAGCACCCTGGTCACCGGAGCGGGCTTCGGCGTCCTTGCCACCGAGGCCGTGGTCGCGGAGCTGTGCGACGGACGGCCCACGCCGCGCGCGGTGCGGGTCGACGCGCTGTCCTCGGTCGCTTCCGAGGCCGGGCTGACGGGCGAAGCCTTCGCCGCGACCATCGTCGACGTGCTCACCACGGGCGGCCGCGCGTACGCGGGCGGACGGCTCGTGCGGACCCGGCTCGGCGCGCACGCGTCGACCCTCGTCCTGCCCGACGGCGAAACCGTGCGCTCCGCGTCCGCCCCCTCCGCCGAACTCGTCGCGGCCCAGCGCGCGAGCGGCGCGCCCGACGTCATCGCGACCTCGGGACTCGCCCCGACGGGCGCCGTCATCCGCGCGGCCCTCCCGCTCGCCGGAGCGCTGCTGAAGGTGCCCGCGCTGCGCCGCGCCGCCCTCAGCCAGCTGGCCAAGGCCCCGATCAAGGCCGCGCCGATGCCCCGCGCGCACTCGTGGGGCCGCGCCGTCGTCACCTGGCCCGACGGGACGGTCCGCGAAGGCTGGCTCCGCACCGGCGACGGCATGGACTTCACCGCCGACGTCACCACCGCCGCCGCGCTCCGCCTCCTACGCGGCGATGCCGAGCCCGGGGCGCACACCCCCACCCCCGCGTTCGGCCCCGGCCTCGCCGCCGAGGCGGGCGCGGCCTTCTTCCTCCCCTGACGCCTCAGATCCGCTCGAGGACGAGGGCCATCCCCTGCCCTCCGGCCGCGACGATCGAGACGAGGGCCGTCGCCGCGCCGGTGTGGTGCAGGGCGTCAAGGGCGGTGCTGACGTTGCGGACCCCGGCGGCCCCGTAGGGTTCGCCGAGCGCGATCGAGCCGCCGAGCGGGTTCATCCGGGCCGGGTCGATGCCGAGTTCCGCGCAGTAGGCGAGGACCTGGGCGGCGAACGGCTCGTTCCCGGTGAGCACGTCGACGTCGTCAAGGGCCATGCCCGCTTTCGCCAGCGCCTCCCGGGTCGCGGCGACGGGCGCGGGCCCTTCGATCTCGGGGGACATCGCCGACACGCCCGTCGCCAGAATCCGGGCCAGCGGCCTGATCCCCCGGGCGCGTGCCGCGTCCCCGGCCATGACGACGGCGGCGGCCGCGCCGTCCGAGAGCGGCGCGCTGTTCCCCGCCGTCACCCGTCCCCCATCCCGGAACCTGGGCACGAGCCCGGACAACGTCGCCGGAGTGACGCCCGCACGCGGACAGTCGTCGCCCGTGACGCGGACACCGTCCGGAGTCTTCAACGCGATCATCCGGTGCGCCCGCGCGTGCCGCTGAGCGCGCTGGTGCGACCGTGCCGCATACGCGTCCATCTCCTCCCGACTGATCCCGTAATGATCGGCGACGTTCTCGGCGGCAAGGCCGACCGCGATATACGGATCGGGCGCGTCCCCCGTCAGACGCGGGTCCCTCCACGCCAGCTCCCCGCGTGCGGAACGCCCAGTGCGCGCCTTGGCCTCGGCGAACGCGGGGTTCTCGGTGTCCGGCCACGCGTCACTGCTGCCGCGCGCGAGCCGCGACTGGGATTCGACGCCGCACGCCACGACGGCCTCGGCGTCACCGCACCGGATCGTCTGGGCGGCCTGCCGCAGCGCCTGGAGCGACGAGGTGCAGAACCGGTTGACGGTCACCCCCGGCAGATGGTCGAGGCCGAGCAGCAGCGCGGTGATCCGCGCGATGTTGAACCCCTGCTCGCCGCCCGGCAGCGCACACCCCGCGATCAGATCGTCGAGATCGCGCGGATCGAGCTCCGGCACCCGGGCGAGCGCCGCCTCGACGGTGGCCGCGAGCAGATCGTCGGGCCGGAAGGCCGCGAGCGAGCCCTTGTGGGCCCTGCCGATCGGCGTACGGACCACCGAGACGATCACGGGATCGGTCATCGCAGCTCCAAGGTCGGACGGTACAGGCGAAGGAACACGTCGAGGTCGAGGACGAACTCAAGGCCCTCGCGCGGGAACCTGTCCGCGCGTCCCGCGTCGAGCAGCAGCCCCCGGACGGCGACGGCGTCGAGCAGCTCGAGCGCGGGCCCGTCCCCGCCCAGCAGGTCCTCGACCTGGACGGCGAGCGCGGCACGGTAGGCGGCGTCGCGGACCATCGGATACGGGCTCTTGCGCCGCCGAAGGATCTCCCCCGGCACAAGGCCCCTTGCGGCCGCGCGCAGGAGGCTCTTCTCGCGCCCGTCGAACGACTTCATCGCCCAGGGGACATTGAAGACATACTCCACAAGCCGGTGGTCGCAGAACGGGACGCGCACCTCAAGCCCGCAGCTCATCGACAGCCGGTCGGTCCGCGACAGCAGCCCCGGCAGGAACCGTGACAGGTTGAGATGGCTGTTGATCCGCAGCCGCCGTTCCGCGCGCCCGGCCGACGCGGGGTGGTCGATCTCGGCGGCGGCCGACTCATACAGGGCGCGGCGGTACCCGTCGAGGTCGAGCAGCCGGGCGAGGCCCGGATCGAGCAGCCGCGCGAGGTCGCCCCGGTCGAGCACGCCCGACCACGGGAACCCGACGGCCTCCTCCTGGAACCAGCGGTACCCGCCGAAGATCTCGTCGGCCGCCTCGCCCGACAGCGCCACCTTGTGCCGCTCGGCTACCGCGCGGAACAGCAGCAGCGCGGAGAAGTCGAAGTCGCCGAGGCTCAGCCCGTCCTTGGCCGCCACGACCTGCTCGCGCAGCGCGGGATCGGCGAGTTCCGCGGCCGCGAGCGCCACCTGGCGGTGCGACGACTCCAGCCGTTCCGCCATCAAAGCCACATACGGCGCGTCCCACCCGCGTCGCATCGGGTCGGTGCCGTGCGCCGCGCCGACCTCGACCGACACCGTGTCCTGGCCCGCGCCGACCAGCGCGGCGATGACGCTCGAGTCGAGCCCGCCCGACAGCAGCGTGCACCTCGGCACGTCGGCCTGGAGCTCGCCGCGCACCGCCCGGTCCAGCAGGCCCCGGACCGTGTCGATCGTGGTCGGGAGGTCGTCGGTGTGCTCGCGCGGCTCGAGCCGCCAGTAGCGGCGCAGCTCGGTCCGCTCCGGCGTGGCGACCAGCACGCAGCCGGGCGGCAGCTGCGCGATCCCACAGAACGGGGAGCGGCCCGGCGTGCTCGTCATCGGATGCGACGACAGCAGCAGCTCGCGCAGGCCGTCAAGGTCGACGCACGCGCCGGCCTCCGGGTGGGCGAGCAGCGCCTTCGGCTCCGACGCGAACCGGACCCCGCCGTCGACGCGCTGGTAGTACAGCGGCTTGACGCCGAGCCTGTCGCGGGCGAGCAGCAGCCTGCGCCGCGCCGGCTCCCACACCGCGAACGCGAACATCCCCTCGAGCCGCGCGACGACCCCGTCGCCCCACGCCAGGTATCCGGCGAGGACGACCTCGGTGTCCGAGACCGTCGCGAACCTGTGCCCGCCGCGCCCAAGCTCGGCGCGCAGCTCGCGGTGGTTGTAGACCTCACCCGTGAACGCGAGGACCGCGCGGCCCGCCTGCATCGGCTGCCGTCCGCCGACGAGGTCGACGATCGCCAGCCTGGTGTGGCCGAGCGTCGCGCCGTCGCCGACCCACAGCGCCTGCGCGTCGGGCCCCCGACACGCCAGCGCCTCGACCATCGGCTTCACCACCCGCTCCGAGGCTTCCCCGGTGAATCCCGCCAACCCGCACATTCCCCGGATACTCCCAGGATGGGACTTCCAATCCGAGAAGACGCGGCCCAAAAAAAGCCAAAGTGTCGGCCGGGCCGATCAGTAAGCGGCGGGGTACGGTCTGACGACGGCCCGGCCCGCCACGTACCCGTCCCCGGTGAGGACCGCACATGACGCATGACGTTTCCCTGGACAGCCCGCTCACGCTCAGATCCGGCCTGACGCTGCCGAACCGGCTGCTGAAGTCGGCGCTGAGCGAGGGCCTCGCCGCACCCGACGGCTCCCCCGGCACCCGCCTTGAGACCCTGTACCGCCGATGGGGCGGCGGCGGATACGGGCTGACGGTCACCGGCAACGTCATGGTCGACGGACGGCAGCGGGGCGAGCCGGGCAACGTCGTCGTCGAGGACGAGCGGCATCTCAGCGCGCTAAGCCGTCTCGCCGAGGGCTACCACGAGAAGGGCGGGCCGATCTGGGTGCAGCTGAACCACCCGGGACGGCAGGCCAACCAGCGCGTCAGCCGGAACCGGCCGGTCGCGCCGAGCGCGATCGCCGCGCGCGTCCCCGGGGCGGCGAAACCCGTCGCCCTCACGGACGCGGAGATCCGCGAGATCATCGCCCGGTTCGGGAGGTCCGCCGCGCTCGTGGAGGCCGCGGGGTTCGACGGGGTGCAGATCCACGGCGCGCACGGCTACCTCGTCACCCAGTTCCTGTCCCCGAGGTCGAACCGGCGCGACGACGCGTGGGGCGGCGACGCAGAACGCCGTCGCGCGTTCGTCCTCGAGGTGCTGCGGACGATCCGGACGGCCGTCAGCCCCGGGTTCTCCGTCGGGATCAAGCTGAACTCGGCGGACTTCCAGCGCGGCGGGTTCACCGAGGACGAGTCACGCGACGTCGTGCGCGCGCTCGTCGCCGAGGGCGTCGACCTCATCGAGATCAGCGGCGGCTCCTACGAGGCCCCCGCGATGATGGGCGTCATGGCCGAGTCCACCCGGGCCCGGGAGGCGTACTTCCTCGACTACGCCCGCACGGTCCGCGCCGTCGCCGAGGGCGTCCCGATCGCCGTCACCGGCGGCTTCCGCACCCGCGCCGCCATGGACCAGGCCCTCACCGACGACGACTGCGACATCATCGGCCTTGGCCGTCCCGCCTGCGTCACCCCCGACGCCCCACGCGCCCTCCTGGAACGCGGCGTGGCCCACCTCGACGTCCCGCCCATCCGCATGGGCGCCCGCGCCGTCCTGGGCCGCCTCACCGACCTCCGCCCGCTCGACAGCGCCGTCAACCTCCAGTGGCACGCCGACCAGCTCCACCGCATCGCCTCCGGCCAGGAACCCGACCCCGCCCACCCCTGGTGGCGCACCCTCGCCACGATGCTCACCACGGGCCCCACCGCCCTCCGCCCGAAGCGCAACTGACCCGGTGCGGGCTCGAAACCCGCTCACGGAGCGCTCCGGACGGTGAACGGAATGCGTGGCTCGAACGTCTTCATAGGTGGGGCGTCGGAGCGTCCCGCGCAGGCGCGGGTTCTGGTAGTGATCTGTGGTGGAACTGGAGGTTCCGGTGGGCGAGGGCGGTTACGACGTGGTGGTGGTCGGCGGAGGCGAGGCGGGGCTGAGCGGCGCGCTGACGCTCGCGCGGGCACGCCGGTCGGTGCTCGTGTGCGACATCGGCTGCGGCCGCGACGCGACGATGGGGGTCGAGGTCCTGCGGCACGGCGGACGCGTCGTGCAGGGCGAGGTCGTCGGCGTCACCAGGTCCGGGGGCGCGTTCGCTGTGCTGTTCGAGGACGGGCGGCGGTTCAGGGCGCGGCGGCTCCTCGTCGCGTCCGGTGCGGACGTCGAGCTGCCTGACGTCCCCGGGCTCGCGGGCCGGCGCGACGTCGTCACCTGCCCGTACCGGGACGGCTGGTCCGTTCGGGACAGGGCGATCGGGGTGATCGGCGAAGGGCCCGAGGCCGTCGGCCGGGCGCTGTTGTGGCGTCAGTGGAGCGCGGACGTCATCTTGTTCGCGGGCTCGGTGAAGCCGTCGGCCGACGACGCCGAACGCCTGGCCGCCCGCGGCATCCCCGTCATCGACGGCCGCGTCGCCGCGATCGAGGGCAAGGCCCCGGGAGTCCGCCTTGACGACGGCGCGCTCATCGCCCGCGACGTCATCGCCGTCCCCGAACGCAAACACGCCCGCGCGGGCTTCCTCACCGACCTGGGCCTGCACCCCGTCGAACACCCCGACGGCCTTGGCACCCACCTCCCCACCGGCGCCGCCGGACACACCCGCGCCCCCGGCGTCTGGGCGGCCGGAGACGCCGCCGACCCGTCGTCCCCGCTCGCCGCCGCCCGCGCGCACGGGGCCCTGGCCGCCACCGCCATCAACAGCGACCTCATCGCCGAGGAGACCCGCGCCGCCGTCGCGTTCGCCCGGGGCCCCTTCTCCGCCGAAATCGAGGCCCTCATCTGCGCCCGCCACCAAGACGACCTCTGAGACACCTCCCCGGAGCGCCCGGCCGCTCATGTTCTGGGCGGTTCCGCTTGCATACGCGGCGATCTGTCCCCAAGCTGATCTTCCGCACGTAGAAGTGAAAGGTCGGTTCGCCGGTGCCGAAGACAGACGCTGAGCGCCACGAGGATCGTCGTGGCGCAATCGAGTGGGCGCGCGGCGTTCTCGCGGACCCGCAGACGGTGATCTACGACTGCGAGACCGCCGTTCTGGCGGGGGGCGATCCCACCGCCGTCGACATCTGCGAGATCGGTCTGATCCTGGCCGACGGCGAGGTCGTCTACGACACCCTCGTGGGCGTCCAGCACGAGATCGCCCCGGAGGCGACGGCCGAGCACGGGATCACCTTCGAGATGTGCGATCCGTACGAAAGGTTCTGGGACGAACCGTTCGACGACCTGTCCGAGCTGCTGCCGGGAAAGCGGGTCATCGCCTACAACGCCGAGTATGACCGAGAGGTCCTTCGCGGCAACGTCGCGTGGTGCAACGACAGCGGGTTCCAGGACTTCAAGGCGGCCGACGCCTGGCTTGAGCAGACGCGCTGGGAGTGCGTGACGCTCTGGTACGCGCAGTGGATCGGCGAGTGGGACGACTCCCTGGGCGAATACCGGCGGCAGAAGCAGCCAGGCAGCGGGCACCGGGCGCTCGCCGACTGCTACGCGACCTTGGCGCTCCTGCACACCATGGCCAAGGCCGACCCCGCATGGCAACCCCCGATCCCCCCACGGGCCGACGGACGTCCCTCCGCCGACCTGCCCTAGGGCCGGGAACCCACCCCACCGCGTCTGACACCCGCCTCGACCGAGCGCCACGCCGTCGAGGCGGTTCCCCTGCGCCCTTCCACGCGCCGCGCTGCCGCAGCCTGCAGTAGCCGCCGCATTGCGGTCAACTGACGGATTCCCGGCGCGAAGCCGCGATCTAGCTTCAAGCCATGAACACCGCACAGGACCGCCGCCGGAAAGGTCATCCCGCCCGCGGTCCAGCGCACCATGGCCGCGCGCGCCCGCAGCCAGACCAGCGAGATCCGCTCCTCGCATGTCGTCATGATCTCCCACCCCACCGCCGCGACCGCCACTATCGTCGCCGCGTACGTCGGCACCCGCTGACCGCCGATAACCCGCCAGGGCCGCGCCTTTCCGGCGCGGCCCTGACCCGACAGGAGCTCCGACCATGACCGACGTCGCCTTCACCCACATCGGCGGCCCCACAGTCCTCATCGAGTTCGCCGGATGGCGGCTGCTCACCGACCCGACCTTCGACCCCCCGGGACGCACCTACCGGTTCGGCTGGGGCACCTCGAGCCGCAAACTCACCGGCCCCGCCGTCGCCGCCGCCGACCTTCCGCCGATCGACGCGGTCCTGCTCACCCACGACCACCACGCCGACAACCTCGACGACGCCGGACGCGCCCTCCTGCCCCGCGCCGGAGCCGTCCTCACCACGAGGTCGGGCGCGCGCCGCCTCGGGTCGGGCGCGATCGGCCTGCGCCCGGGAGCCGCCCACCGGCTCACGGCCGACGGCAGACCCCCCGTGACGGTCACCGCCACGCCCGCCAGGCACGGCCCGCCGCTCAGCCGTCCGATCAGCGGCGAGGTCGTCGGCTTCGCCCTCACCTGGCAGGGCCAGGACAACGGCCCCCTGTGGATCACCGGCGACACCACCCTGACGGGTCCGGTGCGCAAGACCGCCCAGGCGCTCCGCCCGGGGACCGTCCTGCTCCATCTCGGCGGGGTCCGCTTCCCCCACACCGGCCCGCTGCGCTACACCATGACCGCCGCCGACGGCCTCGCCCTCCTCAAGGGCCTGTCCCCCACCACCGTCCTGCCGGTCCACTACGAGGGCTGGCAGCACTTCCGCGAGGACCACGCCGCCATCCTCGACCACACCCGCAAGGAGCTCGCCGGCCCCTTCACCTGGCTCCCGATCGGCTCGAGCCGAACCGTCACCGTCTAGGCCGGGCCGACGGTTGCGCGTCGCGCTCTAGTCCTCGGGGCGGGTGAGACCGGTGCGGGCGAGGGCGACGGCGATCCCGCCCGCCGCGAGGACGAGGGTTCCCGGCGTGACGATTCCGGCGTCGGTGCCGCTGACGGCGGCCAGGGCAGGTCCGGCGGCTGCGGCGGCGATGCCGAGGAGCACGTCGAGAACGATCCTCGGAACCTTCGGAAGGACGGGCTGGAGGAGGGCGAGGACGATCGCGCCGACGGCGAACACGTTGAGCGCGGGGACGACGGTCGCCTGGCCCGACGAGTACTCGGCGTCGCCGATCGCGGGCCAGGCGTCGCCCGGGAGCAGCGCCGCGAGACCGAACGCGACGACCGCGTAGAGCACGATCGCCGCGACCGTGACGAGCACGCGCCGCCGACGGCGTCGCCGGACCTGATCAGTTGTATTCATACAACCATCATCGGAAGACGCCAAACAGTTGTCAAGTGACAACTGTTGTAGGATCGCGGTCATGGCACAGCGGGAGCCCGAGGACGTGGTCGAACGGGCGCTTGTGCGCATCCGCCGCGACCAGCAGGCCCGCCGCCTGCACCACACGGCTGCCGATCCCGTCGCCGCCTCCTCGGTCGACGCGGCGCGCTTCCGCTACCTCGACGCGCTCGAAGAGGCCGCGGACGGCATGGCGATCTCGGCGATCGGCCAGGCGATCGGCGTCGACCGCCCCCGGGCGAGCCGCCTGACGACCGAGCTCCTGCACGACGGGCTCATCGAGCGCCGACCCGACCCCGACGACTCCCGGTACGCCCTCGTCCGCCTCACCGCGCAGGGCAGAGCCCTCGTGGACGACATCCACCGGACCCGGCGCGTCGCCGTCGCCGAGGCGCTCGCCGCCTTCACCCCCGAGGAGTCCCGCCTCTTCGCCGACCTCCTCGACCGCTTCGTCACCGCCTGGCCCCGCCCCGACTGACCACCCGCGAGGGCCCCGACGCCCACCGCGCCGGGGCCCTCTCACGCGTGTTACGGGACGGTGATCACCGTCCGGCCGAGGCGGGTGCCGGAGGCGTACTCGGTGTGCAGGGCCGGGAGGTCGGCGAGGGGGCGGCGGGCCTCGACGTCGACCGTGAGGTCGCCCGCGTCGATCCTGGCGACCAGCGCGGCCAGCTGGGCCGCGTCGGACCTGGCGAACATGCGCAGGGCGCGGACGCCGCGTGCCTGGTCCTCCGGCGCGGGGGTCGTCGCGCTGACCAGGACGCCGTCGTCGGCGACAAGGCCGGTGAGCGCGGCGGAGTCGGCGGGCCCGGTCGGGACGAGGTTCAGCACCACGTCGTACCGCTCACCCGCGGCCTCCGCGAGCGGGGCCTCGGTGTAGTCGACGAGGTGGGACGCGCCGAACGCGCGCAGCCGCTCGGCGCTCGCCGGCCCCGCCGTCGCGGTGACGGCCGCGCCCGCGTGTGCCGCGAGCTGCACCGCGTACCCGCCGACCGCGCCGCCGCCCCCGTTGACCAGGACCGTCTGGCCGGGGACGAGCGCGGCGTGGTCGAACAGCGCCTGCCAGGCCGTCAGGCCGGGGGCGGGCAGCGCGGCGGCGTCGGCGAGCGCGATCGTCGTGGGCGCGGCGGTCAGCAGCGCGGCCGGGACGAGCACGAACTCCGCCGCCGCGCCCGGCGCGCCCAGCGGCAGGAACGCCACGACGGGATCGCCCTCCGCCCACCCCTCGACGTCATCGCCCAGCTCCTCGACGGTCCCCGCCGCGTCGATGCCCGGGGTGTGCGGGAGCGTCAGCGGATACGCTTGCTGGAGCAGCCCGGCCCTGATCTGCGCGTCGACCGGGTTGAACGAGGTCGCCGCGACCCGCAGCAGCACCTGGCCGGGGCCCGGCACGGGCCGGTCGGCCTCCTCGTGCACCAGCACGTCGGCGTCGCCGTACCGGTGGTAACGCACTGCCTTCATCGTCTCTCCAAGAATTCGTACTGCTCCGCAGGTGAAGCATGCCGTCCGGACGAAGATCCGCGCCGGGCTTTGCGGTAAGCCGTCCGTGCCGAGGCCGCCCATTCCGTCGAAACGGACGATCAGGCATGATGGGTACATGATCGAACACCGAGAGCTACCGGCCGCCCTTGACGAGGAGGCCCTGCGCGACCTCTCCGACGGCCACCACGACCGCGACGTCCGGGCCTGGGGGACGCGCGAGGCGGGCGGCCACCTGGTGAAGGTGTACGGGATCGAAGCGCCGGGCCGCACCGTGGCCGAACATGACCTGGAGGCCGCCCTCCGCCTTGCCGGAACCCACCTCCAGCTCGGCGCGGCGCGCGGCTCCCTGGGCCTCGCGACCCTGATCTTCCACGCGGGCGGCGACGGCGACTACGTCCTCGTCCACACCTGGATCGAGGGGTACATGTCCGACCTGGCGATCTTCACCGGCCCCGCCGGCAAGCCGGAACTCCTGCGTCCCGGACGCGTCGGCCTGGCCCCGTGCGTCTGGGAGGCCGCCGTCCTCGCCCACGAACGCACGGCCTTCTCCCGTCACATCCTCGACGGCCGCGCCACCCTCGCCGACCGCATCACCGCCTGGGCCGCCGACGCCCTGCGCGGCCCCACCCGCTAACGCAAAAACTGACCGCGAGCGTCTACTCACCGCTTCGGGCGGTGGGCCTGGCCCTAATCGGCCAGGCCGCGCGGCTAATGCAAGGAAATCGGCCTTTCCCCGCGGTAAGAAACCGCCGTCGGCGCATCAGTTCGACGGTAGTTTCCCGTGCACCTATTCGCCCGGCTGACGGGCCCCCGTCCTCTCCACCTCGCGGTCGCGTGAGGTTCTGACCGCGTATTCGCGGCGAGAGGACAGGGCGTCAGGATGGCGGGCGCGTCAGGCGGGGTGCAGCCAGAGCTGTTCCGGACGGCGTGCGCCGGAGCGCTTACGCCACTCGATGGGCTCCCCGGTGAGGCGGAGGCCCGGGTAGCGGGCCAGGAGCGCCGCAAGGGCCTCCTCCAGGATGACGATGGCCAGCCACTTGCCGAGGCAGATGTGCGGGCCCGCGCCGAACGCGAGGTGGTCGCGCGCGTTCTCCCGGGTGAAGTCGACGGTACGCGGCTCGGGGAAGACGCCGGGGTCGGAACTCGCCCCGTACTTGCCGAGGATGAGGATGCTGCCCGCGGGGATCTCGACGCCGTCCAGGACAAGGTCGCGGGCGGCGATCCTGGGCGGGCCGTCGTCGCCGCTGGCGGGCCTGGTCCGCAGCAGCTCCTGCACCGCCCCGGGGATCAGCGACGGGTCCGCGACGAGCGCGTCCCAGTGGGTGCCTCCCGGGACCGGTCCATGCGTGAGCAGATGCAGCACCATCGACGTGAGCGCCGTCGTGGTGGTCTCCCAGCCGCCGGACACGATGTTCGCGCCGACCATGACCGCCTCGGGCGTGCTGACGTCCTTGCCCTGCTCCCCCGCGTACGCCGACAGGATGTCGTCGCTCGACGGGTCGGCCTTCCGCGCCTGGAGCAGACCGCCGATGTGCGCGCACATCTCCTGGACGGCGGCGCGGGCGTCGAGCGGGTCGGAGAAGTTGAGGAACCTGTCGCCCCACCCGACGAACAGCGGAAGGTCGGCCTCCGGCACGCCCAGGATCTCGCCGAGCACCTGAAGGGTCAGCGGCGTCGCGAGATCGGCGACGAGATCGAAGCTCTCCCGCCCCGCGAACCCGTCGAGCCGCGCCTCGACCAGGTCCCTGACGCGGCCACGCCGCCGCTCGACCTCCGCGCGCCCGAACGGCCGTGCGGCGGGCCTGCGCACCCGCAGGTGCTCGCGCCCGTGCATGGCGAGGAGCGTCCCCTGGAGGGGGACGACGCCCGGGATCGGGTCGACCGGCTGGAGGAAGTCGTCGGCACGCGTGAAGACCTCGACCAGCAGCGCGTGCCCGTTCACGAGGAACGCCGGGCGCTGCGCCAGCTCGAGCCAGATCGGCCAGACGCCGGGACCGAGCTCGAAGTAGACCTCGTTCAGGTACTGGGTCGGCTCGCCCCCGTCAAAGGGATATCTGGGTGTTCCGTTATACGGACACGTCAGCGAACCGGTTTCTGTCACGTGGTCACCCTCCGAGGTGCGAGAAGAACTGCTGCGACCGCACCGCGATGCTAATTCCCACGCCCGAAACGATCAACGATGAGAGTTTCCACCCCCTTGCAGTAACAGAATTCCGGTATCCGTGCCATCACCTTCGGCGACGCCCCGGCGTAACTCGATCCAGAGCAGGACGGCCTCACGCTCGCGCGCCGCCGCGCGGACGAAGAGGTGCAGCGGCTCGTAGAACGCCTGCACCTCGAAGAGCGCGTCCGGCGAGGACCACTTGCCCGACGGATAGAGGTCGGCCGCCGCGAGATCGGCCGGGGCGACCCCGTCGGTGAGGGCCGCGAAGGACGTCTCGCCGACGGCGCGGGCGGCCAGGGCGACCTCGTCGGGCTCCAGGTAGCGTGGCGGGCCGTAGCCCCACTCCGCGCCGCCGAACTCCTTGCCGCCGTGTACGAGATCGACCGGGAAAGCGGCCCTGGCCAGCAGGAAGGCCAGCGCCTGCCACGCCCACCCGACACTGAGCGTGCGCGCGCGAGCCGGTGGCGGCGGGGCCTCATCTTCCGCCTCCTCCAGCGCGTCGACGTATCCCCGCGCCCATGTCCCGTCCACGATGGCCGCGCCGAGTTTGCGGGCCGTGATCCGCGCGTACCTGCCGTTCATGCTCACCCGGCCAGGCTATGAGCCGGGTCTGACATTTTCCGGAACCGCGCGTACGCGCCCGGTGACGATGGCAGGAAAGGTGGGAGAGCCGTCATTGCCGCCGTCCGGGACCGCTGCGAGGCTGACGGCATGGGAACGCGCAGTGTGCTCGTCGTCGTCTTCGACGGTGTGCAGAGCCTCGACGTGACCGGACCCGTCGAGGTCTTTCATGGGACCGGCGCGTACGACGTCACGACGGCGTCGCCGGGCGGGGAGGCGGTGCGGACGACGTCGGGGCTGCGGCTGCTCCCCGACGCCGACCTCGCGCTCGTCGACGCGCCGCACACCCTCGTCGTCCCGGGCGGGGCGGGCACCGCGCATCCACCGGCCAGTCTTGTGGAGCGCATCAGCGCGCTGGCCGAGGGCGCCACCCGGGTCGTCTCGGTGTGCACCGGCGCGTTCCTGCTCGCCGAAGCCGGACTGCTGTCCGGACGCCGCGCCACCACGCACTGGGCGTACTGCGCGACGCTCGCGCGGCGGCACCCGGACGTCGAGGTCGATCCCGACCCGATCTACGTGCGCGACGGACACGTCGCGACGTCGGCCGGCGTCACCGCGGGCATCGACCTCGCGCTCGCCCTTGTCGAGGAGGACCTGGGCCGCGACGTCGCCCTGCTCGCCGCCCGCCACCTCGTCGTCTTCCTGCGCCGCCCCGGCGGCCAGGCCCAGTTCAGCACCCACCTCGCCGCACAGACCGCCACAAGAAACCCCCTACGCGACGTACAACGCTGGATCGACGAACACCCCGAAGCCGACCTCTCCGTCGAAGCCCTGGCCCGCCGCTCCTCCCTGTCCACCAGACACTTCGCACGCGCCTTCGCCGCCGAAGTCGGCATGACCCCCGGCCGCTACGTAGAGGCCGTCCGTCTGGAGGCCGCCCGCCGCCTTCTCGAAGACACCGAAGAAGGCATCGCCCAAATAGCCCGCTCCTGCGGCTACGGCACCCCCGAGACCATGCGCCGCGCATTCGTGCGCGCCCTCAACGTCCCGCCCTTGCAGTACCGCCACCGCTTCCACCCACACCCCACCGAAGGCCCCTGATGCAAACAGCCATCCTGCTCTACGACAACTTCACCGCCCTGGACGCGGTAGGCCCCTACGAGGTCCTGTCCCGCATCCCCGGCTCCGAAATCGTCTTCGTCGCCACCAACCCCGGCCCCATCCGCACCGACATGACCAGCCTCGCCCTCACCGCCGACGCCTCCCTGACCGACATCACCTCCCCCGACATCCTCCTCGTCCCCGGCGGCCCCGGCTGCGCCGAACTCCTCAACGACGAGCCCGTCCTGGACTGGATCCGCCAGGCCGACACGACCACAACCTGGACCACCTCAGTCTGCTCCGGCTCCCTCCTCCTGGCCGCCGCAGGTCTCCTCACCGGCAAACGCGCCACCTCCCACTGGATCTGCATGGAACTCCTCGAAGCCTTCGGAGCAATCCCGACCTCCGAAAGAGTCGTCCTGGACGGCAAACACGCAACCGCCGCCGGCGTCTCCGCCGGCATCGACCTGGCCCTCCACCTGACCGGCCTCCTCACCAGCGACCGCATCGCCCAATCCATCCAACTAGTCCTCGAATACGACCCCCAACCCCCCTACAACACCGGTTCAATCACCAAGGCCCCACCACCCCTCGTAACCGCCCTACGCAAAACCAACCTCACCATAACGGCCTGAGCCCCTACGCCAGCCCGTGCACTATCCAGGCAGTCCAGTCCGGGCGTAGTTAGGGCGCCAGGACATCGAGCGAGGGCATCAGATCGGCAGCTCCTTACCGATTGCTCGCAGGACATCAGAGAGCCAGACCAGTCCGTACCCGACCACCCGATCGCCACCAATCATGGATTGGAGGTTTTCCCAGGACTCGGAGACCATGCCAATCGTCGGCTCAGGCGGCCCTTCGTAGACATCATCCTCGATAACTGGAATGGACCAGAATCCATCTCTTTCAACTATAACAACCCCAGAAGGCGAATGAGAATCAACAAAGTCAATCAGATGCTCGAACACCTGCCGAAGCTCAGAGATCGAGACCTCGGCCGGAATATGCTCCACCAGCAGACCCCTCCAATTTTCGCGATATTAATCTTGCATCCTAATATTTCTTCACGAGGGTAATTAATTCTTCCGTTAATGACCCGCCGCCTATCCAGTGAGTGGCCTTCCGATTGCGGCTGTTGACAGCAACAGGGGCGAACGTTACCCGGCGAGGCTCAGCGGCCGCCAGAAGCCCCGTTTTCCGGGTGTTCAAGCGAGGCCATCGCAACCGGCGACATCAACAAGATCCTCCACGCCCGCCGCGACGTCGACGAGTACTGGAACACCCAGCACCCCACGTAGTCGAACTCACCCTGTACAGCCACCGCGCCACCCAAGCCAGACGCAAGATCAAAGACGTCCCCAACGAGGACTGAACTCCACCCCGAAGCAGGAGTGGTTGGCCGAAACTTTCTCTACAAGTACCAAGAGCACGCCTCCGGCACGCCGCGGGCCCCACCCGCCCAAGACGGGCCCGCCTCCTGCCTCCGGCCCGGCAGCCCGCCCGGAAAGATGATCCACAGGGACACATCCGGGCGCTCAGCACCGGCGAACAGCAGGTCGGGCTAAGGATCTACAGCGGACACGGTGACGGCACAGAACCCAAACGCCCAACCGGCGGGCGAGCGATCGTCAGGATCCGGACGCGGCAGTCCTGTTGCGCGCCGTCTTGTCGGACTCCGAGGGGTACAACGAAACTCGAGGAGGTCAAGGCAAACAGCTCGCCTGGTCCCCGCGCGAACCCGTCGACGGAGCGAGCGCCTGACGGCGACACCCCCGCAGAACCCCAGGCCAGGGCGGTTGCAGGAAACCTACAACCGCCCTATCGGCCTGACGGCAACCGTGACGGCAACGTAGGCGACCATCGACGCGCATCAGACACTCATCGTGCTTCCTCGGTCACGATCTGGCGTGCGACTCGCCGGGCCCATTCCATGAATTCCTCGGCCACGCTTTCGACCCTTGGACTGATCGAAACACGCGCGTTCGACCATTCATCCGTCGTGTTGTAGATAGCCATGAGAGCACCTGTCTCACTGTTCGCCGGTCGACAAATTCGAGAACCCGCTCGCCACCCACATTATCCACGTCGATGATCTGAATTGTACAGTCTTGAAAAATCTCACATCTCACACCCAGGCCCTCGGTCCAGGAAGCGCGAGAAGATGCCGTTTAGGTCGAACCGGGCGCCCAACCACTGGACAGACCCGGCATTTCATTAAGGACACACCCGGACGGGAAGCGCATGCTTTACCCAGATAGCCAATCACATACCGTCTTTACGGCTGACTGCACGTCGCTGGTGTCATCGATCTGGCGATGTTCCGAGCGTGCTTCGACCGTTGCCATGTTAACGAGATCAAGTTCCGCGTTCCCGTCCTCCCAGACCACCATCTGCGCAGCTAGATCACCGGCCGCCACCTCCCATGAGACTGACCTGTTGGACCAAGAATCTGGCGAGTCCGATACCGATGAGTCAGCTATCGATAGCGCACCCCCAGGCTCAATTCTGGAGATGGCCATTCGCACTGCCTCCAGCAGAGCGATACCTCTCAGGGGCATGGAGCACCTCCACCGAGTCGAATGCTTCCTGCCTCGGGCATTCCCACAGTACCGCCCTTTTTCGCCCAGTAGCGGCCCATCGTAGTGTCGGGTTCAGCCAGTTTGAAGTCTCCCGGACGTCCGCCTGGAATAAGCGACGATCGGGGAACATCGAACTCTACGTAGACCGATCCTGACCTGTTCGGGATGAAAGCATCAGACGATGCCGGATAAACCACGTAGGCATAACCGCCGCCGCCAGGCTGTACCATGCCCGTCTTCGCCATTCGAGTGTACTCATTCATTGACATCCAACGTCCCACAGTGACCAGACCATCGCCACCGTCGTTATGGACAAGGACCGGAGTGTCACCGGCCAGCACGTAGTGGGTGTGCGGCTGCGCTGATATTTCGGCGGTTTATGGGTTGTGGAACGTGGCTTGTGCCTGGTGGTTGTTCGGAGAGTGTCCGGTCGGTTGTGGTTGTTGACGGCAATGGTGACGGCAGCCCAGAGGAACAAGCAGGAGCAGTGAACGCTGCCCGAACGGCATGACAGGGGCTGCGACGAGGAGCCGGCCGTCCAGGAGCTTCGGGGGCCGGATCAGCGGGTGGCTCAGGTCCCGAGAATGCGGGCGCGATCGGTTTGGGCAGGGAACACCCTCACAGGAGCCCTGATCGGGCCTCAGCGGGCAGGCCAAAAGCCTGCCCGATGCACCGGGCCAGCGTACGGGCTCCCGCCCCTGCCCAAACCGACCGCTCAGCTCGCCGACCCACAGCCCTCAACCCCCGTCACCGCGCACGCAGGGTAGCCAGTCACAACACGAGCTGGCTGAAACTTCCTCTACAAGTATCAAGAGCACGCCTCCGGCGCGCCGCGGGCTACGTCCGCCCGGGACGGGCCCGCCTCTTGCCTCCGGCCCGGCAGCCCGCCCGCCAACAAAGAGCCTGAGGTCACGGGCCTACAGCTCAATCGAGGCGAACTGCGCCAACGTCCACACGTTTGCCCCAAGAGCCAGCAGAGCCCGCCTCGGACATTCCAAGAATTGCGAAGCTCCCCGCCGCCAGGCACGCCCCCGGCAGCATCATCGGCCGTCGATGCAGTCACTGATCGAACTCCGCTGAGAGTCCGAGCGTCCGACCGCCAGCAGCCCGGTAGAAGGCCAGCTCAGAGTAGTTGTAGGAAACCTACAACCGCCCCTCCCGCTTGACGGCAACGCTGACGGCAACGCGACCGCATCCCAGCGATCCCCGACGACGTCCGAGCACGCCGGCCCTCATCGATTTTGAGCCTCGAGAAGCCTCGTGAGTTTGATTTCCACAAATCCCGAGCCTTCCAGCCCGTCCTCAGGGAGATCTTTGCACCCTTGCGGGGAAGATTTCAGTTCACTGACGATTTTGAGTGTCTGATCATCGTACTGAACCAATACCTCTCCATTGCGACAGAAGGTGGGAACGGGCCACTGTTCTGGATCCCACTCAGCGACCCGACCAACGACCTGCCACAGCCCTTTGATGATGCCGCGATCGCCGAATCGGCAGATCTTTGAAGCATTACCAGGTTCGAGGTCAAACGGCCCGGCCACATTGTCCAACGTGTCGACTCGCTGGCCAAAAAAGTATCCGAGAGCGATCCCCTTCCCGTCAGCTCGTGCGACCACGCCGAGCGCAAACCCCTCGTCGCGTAGCGGTACAGCGACGACGTCTCCTGTCGCGTAGGGAAGTGACCGGGCCATCTAAGCTCACCTCAGTTCGGGAACCACCTGGCAAAGAATTGCCCGGCAGCATCCATGTAATTGTTGTAGTTGCGATTTCTTACGCGCACTGGACTGGTTCGCCTCACGCCTGGGAGCGTCGGTCGCCCGTTAAGCATCCAGATGATCTGTTCCAGGCCTCGCTGCTCACGATACGCGTTCGTACGATACTCCACCTGGAACCGGAAGTCGGCAGTCTCATCGGCACGGCCGTGCTCACGTTCGCGCCGAGCCAAGTCGTTCGTCCGACCCGTTCTGACGACGTTATCGTCCGCATCTCGGAGTGTGTAGACCCCGCCCCTGGCGGTGGGGTCACCGCTACCCCCGCAGTTGTGGACAAGGACGGGCGTCTGACCGGCAAGCACGTAGTAGGTGTGGGTGGTGGTTATGGTTAGGTTGTGGACTTTGGTGGGGCGGGTTTGGTGGGTTACGGCGGTGATTTGGGCTCGGGTGCCGTTGGAGAGTTGGAGCCACTGGCCGGGGTTGAGGTCTTCGGCGTCGGTCCAGGCGGTGAGGGTGGGTACCCAGAAGGGGTGGTTGTCGGTGGCGGTCAGGGTGGCGGTGTCGGAGCCGGCGGGGCCGTCGGTGTCGATGGTGAGGGTGGTGAGGTTCTTCTCGCCGGAGCCTTCGATGGTGGCCACGACGGTGCGAGGAGCGTTCTTGCCGGAGGAGACGTCGCCGGCCAGGACCTTCTCACCGATCTTGATCTTTTCGATCGGCTTGGTGGAGCCGTCGGCCATGAGGACCAGCGTGCCGGGCACGAAGCTGTTCTCGGCCGGGATCGGGCACGCGACGCCGTCCGTGTCGCTGTTCTTGGGCTGGTTCTGTGGTTTGGGGCCGGGGGCGGGGGCGGATGCTGCGGGCTTGCTCGGTTTGGGCTTGGGCGCACCGGGGCTCTTCGCGCCCTTGGGAAGGGGGAGTTTGCGGGTGAACAGAGAGATGGCGGTGTAGGTGAGGGCCTTGGTGATGCAGGAGTCGTAGTCTCCCTTCTTGCAGTCGCCGACCACGTCACTCACCGTGTCAACGAATCCCTTGGCGTTCTCCAGGGGATCACCCATGGGGTTGGTGATCGTCTTGACGAGGTTGCCGCAGGACTTCCAGTTGCCGCCCGCGCACTTGAAGGTGCTGACGAGCGGATCGGTGGCCATCTTGAAGGTGCCCTTGACCGAGTCCTCGACGATTTTGAATGATGTCGTCAGGCTCTTGATGACGCGTTTGGGTAGCTTCTTCTCCAGTTTCTTTCGGATGTTCTTCTTGGTGTTGGCATAGCCTTCCTTGATCCGACGCGTCGTGTCGCGGACCTGCTTCTTCTTCTGGGTGTAGTAGTTCTTGACCTTCTTGACGGCCTGCTTCTTGACGTCCTTTACCTTCGCGACAGTCGCCTGGAAGGCGCGCTTGGTGGCCTTCGCGGCCTCCTTCGCCTTCTTCGCCGTCGCCTTGTAGGTGTTGGAGACGAAGGTAGAGACCGGCTTCAGGGAGGTCTTGATATTGCTGACGGTGTTCTTGATCGCGTTGGTGAAGCCACAGAGCTTGCTGAACAGCCCGCAGTGGCCGGTCGGGTCTATGTCGGTCAGCGGGTTCTGGTCGACGTAGGCGAAACCGTTGTTGGCGATGGAGTCGCCGACCGGATCGAGGGAGATCGTGTCCCGGTTCTGGAACTGGCCGGTCGCCGGGGTGTACCAGCGTGACCACATGTCGACCTTGCCGGTGGCGGCGTCGGTCCAACCCGACTGGAAGCCGAGGTTGCCCGCCATCGACGTGGTGGCGACGACGTTGCCGAGCGGGTCGAACGTCGTGGAACCGCTCAGGCCGCCCGTCCCGGTGAAGTTCGCGATGACGTCGAAGTGCACGTCAAGGAAGGCGAACACCCCGGTCCCGGTGGAGCCCCCGGAGCCATTCGGGGTGCCGATTCCAAGCAGCGTGTCGTTGGGCGTGCGGGTGTAGGTGCTGGAGCCGTCGGACGCGAGCGCGTTATCCAGTCCGGTGTAGGTGAAGGTGCGGGAACCGCCGTCCCCGCTGCTTGAGACGTTCCGGCCGAGCGCGTCGTTGCGGTAGGTCTGGGTGCCGCCCGCGACGGTCGCCTGGGTGATCTGCTGGCCGTAGGCGTCGCTTGTGTAGGTGACGGCGCCGCCAGGCCGTGTCTCCACCGCGAGGGTGCCGCGCGCGGTGTAGATGTAGGTGTTCGTGCCGTCCGACGTCAGCTGGTTGCGCGCGTCGTAGGTGAAGGTTTTCGCGCCGACCCGTGTGCGGTTCCCTGACGCGTCGTACTCGTACAGGGTGGTGACAGAGCCGTTGTTCCAGCTCGTGAGCCGGTCGGAGCGGTCGTAGGTGTAGGTGTTGGTACCCGCGCCGGTGATGCCCGTCGTGGTCTTGGAGGTCTCGTTGTCGTTTGCGTCGTAGCCGTACGTCACCGAGGCGATCGTGCTGCCGCCGCTGCTCTTCAGCGTGTCGGAGGTGAGCCGGTGGAGGTTGTCGTAGCCGAAGGTACGGACGTTCCCGCCGGCCCCGTAGGTGACGCTCGTGAGCTCCGACATCGTGTTGTAACCGTAGGTGAGTTGCTTGCTGGTCGCCGGGTCGTTGAGGGTGGCCAGACGCCCGGCGGCGTCGTAGGTGTAGGACGTGGTGCCCGCCGCGTCAACCCGCGAGGTCAGGCGACCGTCGGCGTTGTAGGCGAAGCCGCTCGAGCCAGCCGAGCCCGCGGCGGTGAGCGGCAGCCCGCGGTCGTTGTAGCTGAAGGTCTGGCTCGTTGCCGGAATCGCGACGCCGACCGCCGACGTCTCGGCCTTCGTCAGGCGGCTGTCGGCGTCGAAGGTGAAGGTACGTGTGGCGGTGCCGGCGTCCGCGCCGCTTCCGGTCTGGCCGGTGAGGCGGCCGAGGTCGTCGTAGGCGTTGTTCACCGTGGCGCCGTCCGGCGCGACCGTCTTGATCGTGTTGCCGTTGGCGTCGTAGGTGACGGTGGTGGTGCGGGCGGCGGTGCTCGTGTGGGCGCCGGCTGCGGGTTGGACCTCGGTCTGGGTTTTGTTCCAGGAGTTGTAGGTGTAGATCCAGGGGTTGTTACGGCCGTCGGTGAACCTGGTCCGGTTGCCGTTCGCGTCGTACCCGAACGACGTGGTGATGCCGCTCGTGGCGTCGACCGGCTCGGTCTGCGCGGTGACCTGGCCGAGCGCGTCGCGAGTGAACGTTGTGGTGTGGCCGCGGGCGTCCGTGATCGAGATCAGCTGCCCGGCGGCATCGTAGGCATGGGCGACGGTCCGCAGCACTGTCGTGCCATCGGCGGCAAAGGTCCTGATCGTCGTCGGGTTGTCGAGCAGGTCGTAGTTCGTGCGGACCGAGGTCCCGTCGTGCAGGTTCACCCTGCTCGGACGGCCGCGCTGGTCATAGACGGTCGTGGTCGACGCGCCCCCGGCGTCGGTGATCCTGGTCTGCTCGCCGACTTTGTTGTATCCGAACGTGGTGGTGACGCCGCCTGCGCTGGTCTCCGACGCCAGGAAGGCGCCGCCGGGGTTCGTCGCCGACGCCGTGTAGGAGTAGGTCGTCGTGGACGTCGTCGGCGAGGGATAGCGGTCGAGCACCGTCTCGGTGAGCGGTCGGCCGAGGTGATCGTAGGTGGCCAGCCTCTGCGCGCCCCCTGGCGTGACGGTTTTGACCGCCTGGCCGTTGGCGTTGTACGCGGTCTTGGTGAGCCCGCCCTTGGCGTCCTCGATCTTCGCGACGTTGCCCAGCTGGTCGTAGGTGTAGGTGGTGGTCTTGCCCAGGCCGTCGGTCTCGGCGGCCACCTGTCCGGCGTCGTCGTAGGTCCAGGACTGCTCGGAGACGGTCGGCGATCCCGCGCCTGGCGCGGTGTAAGACGGCTGGGTGACCTTGGTTCTCTGGCCCTCCGCGTCGTAGGCGGTGACGGTGACGTTCCCGTTGAAGTCCTGGACCTCGGTGGTGTCGCCGAAGGTGTCGTACCCGGTCAGCGACACGGGCCGGACCGCGATGGGCGTGCCGCCGCCGGTCTCGACGTTCACCGTCGGCAGGGTGACCTGCGTCGGCCGCCCGTTCTCGTCGTAGACGTAGTCGGTGACGTGGCCGTTGGGGTCGGTGATGGACGTGGCGAGGCCGCGCTGGTCGAGCGCCCAGCGGGTGGTGGCCTTGGTGTAGGACGCCGTAGTGCCGCCGTTACGGCCGTTGGTGTACAGCTTGGTGATGTCCGTGGGGGTCAGCACCCGGTTGTACGCCTGGACGTTGGCGATCGACCCGTTGGCCCAGTCCACCGCCGCGCCCGCATACTTGGCCCGGCCGATCACCAGCGGTCCGGCAGCGTTGAACGGTGTGGCGTTCGTCGCCGTGCCCTGCGGCTGCCCGTTGACATACAGCGCCATCGTGCCGTCGGCCGCGTTGAAGGTCGCGGTCAGGTGCGCCCACGTCCCGACCTGCGGGGGCGTCGTCCCGTTCACCGCGGGCCAGGCCGTCGGCGAGTCGCTGTCCTGGTCGACCCGCATGAAGACCCATTTGCCGTTCTGGCTCTCGTACTTCAGGAAGAAGCCGCTCATGCGGTTTCCGTCCTGGCTGACGACAGTCTGCGTCGTGGCGAGCGTCGCGGGTTTCACCCATGCCGAGATCGTGAAGTTCTGCGAGGTGTCCACGACGGGGCCGTTGGTGGCGATCTGTGCCCCGGCGGCACCGTTGAACACCGCCGCGTTGTCCGCCCAGGACACACCGGGCCCCGCCGCCGCGGTGAACCCGTCGCCGGTGGCGTCGTGGACTGTCGTCCCCGATGTCTGGTTCAGCCGCCACCAGCCGAGCGGGTGGCCGGGGTCGTCTCCCGAGACTGCCTTGCTCTTCATCCTGCCGAGCGGGTCGTAGGTGAAGGACGTGGTGATCGGCCAGCCGCCGTTGTCAGTCTCGGTGAGGGTGGCGATCTCGTCGTCGGCCGTGTACGAGACTGTCGTCCTGCGGTTGACGCCTGACGGGTCGAGAGCCGTCGCGACGACTCGTCCCGCCGAGTCGATGGTGGCGGTCTCGGTCGTCGCGCCGTTGTTCGTGGTCTTGGAGATCTCGTTGCCCGCCGCGTCGTAGGCGGTCTCCTCCTCTACGTAGGGGTTCTGGCCGTTCTGGTCGACCCTGGTGACCTTGGTGGTGAGGTCGTTGTCGGTGTAGGTGTGCCGGATCTGGTAGCCGAGCGCGTCGGTGACGGTGGCGAGACGGCCCGCGGGATCATAGGCGCGGGCTTCGACCACGAGGTTGGTGGCGGGCAACGGATCGTTGGGGTCGCCGACGTAGTTCTTCAGTGTCGTGGTGGTCAGGCGCCCGTTCGGGTCATAGCCGAACTCGGTGATCTGCCCCGTCTCGTCGGTCTCGCGGATCCTGTTGCCGTAGGCGTCGTAGGCGAACGTCGTGGTCTTGCCGCGGGCGTCCGTGCTCGTGGCGAGCTGACCGAACGCGTTGTAGGTCTGCGACGTTATCCGGGGGGCGTCGCCGCCGGTCAGGTCACTGATCGTCTGCGTCAGCACGTTGCTGTCGGCGTCGTAGGTCGTGACGGTCTTCGGTGTGTGGACGGCGCCGGTCACCCGGTTGGTCGCGGGTGGGGAGAGCTGCTCGGTGACGTTGCCGATCGCGTCGTAGGTGAGCGTCGTCGTGAGCCCGGCGGGATTGGCGTCGGAGACGACCGTGACCGTCTTCTTCCGACCCAGTCCGTCGTAAGTGAAGCGGGTCTCCTGCCCCGCCGCGTCGACGATCTTGGCGATGTCGCCGTTCTTGTAGTAGGTCGTGTTCGTCGTCGCGCCACCGGGCGAGACCGTCCGGTAGGGCAGGCTCGGCGGCGCGAAGCCTCCGTCGGCCGCCGCGATCGTCGTGCCGTTGGTGTAGGAGACCTTGGTGAACCGCCCGGCCGGGAACCCGGGGACGGGCGCGGTGACGATCTCCGTCTCGTTGCCGACGGTGTCGTAGGCGTGGACGGTCAGGAAACGGTCGTCCGTCGGTCCGGTGGAGCGGCCGTCACGTTCCGTCAGCAGCAGGTCGTTTCTCGGGTCCGGCGTGAGCTGCTTGGTGGTGGCGTCGGGCCAGTAGCTGAAGTACTCCGTCGAGCACTGGTTCGCCGCCTGGTTCTGGCAGCTCGTCCTGGACACGATGTTGCCTCGGACATCGTGGCCGGTGACGTCGATGTTGCCGTTCGCGTCGGTGACGGTGTGCAGGAAGCCGCCGGTGTCGTAGCCGAAGCTCGTCTTCTTGCCGAGCGGATCGGTGATCGCGAGCAGCCGTCCGCCGTTGGCCAGGTCGTAGTCGTAGCGGAGCGTCTTGTTGCCCGGATCGGTGACGACCACCGACTTCATCGGGGCGAGCCCGTTCGCCCCGCGGGCCGCGACCATCCGCGCCTCGGCGTCCTGACCGGTGAGCGAGGACCGGTAGAACGCGACGTGCGCGATGGAACCGGGGAAGTAGCCGAGGGTGTTGGTCGGATGGCTGGGCCAGGAACCGCCTGCCATGCCCGCGCCGACGTAGACGAAGTTCGTCGACGACGGTTGGAGCGCGCCGGTCGTCGGACTGCCCTGCGGTGCGCCGTCGAGGAAGAGCGTCTGGGAGTTGGCGGTCGCCGAGAGCATGACATGGTGCCAGGCACCGTCGTTGACCTTGGCGGTCGAGACGAGGCCGCCGCCGCTGCCGTTGACGTCCCAGAACTTGCCTCGGAGCTTGCCGTCGACGCCGACGTACAGGACGGGCACGTAGCCCCAGTCAGCGCCGGTCGCGCCGACGAGGGTGTGGTCCTGCTGGGCGAACAGCACACCGCCCGCAGTGTTGCCCGCCGGCATCTTGAACCACATCTCCACGGTGCCGGGACCGCTGGTGACCTGGTTGTTCGTCGGTAGCTGGAGATAGGACGAGGTGCCGTTGAAGGACGCGGCGCTGCTGTCGGCGAACGGTCCGGCCGCGCCGAGCGTCACGTTGGCGTACGTGCCGGTTCCCGCGTTGAGTTCGTCGGCGGCCGCCGCGCTGCCAGGGGCGTCGGCGAGCCGGAAGTAGGTGGCGGGGGCGGCACCCAGCACCGCGCCGCGGAAGACGGCGCTTGAGCCCTGGGCGGTGGGCGCCGCGATCTTCCAGACGCCGCCGTTCTCGTCTGTCACCTGGGTGACGGTTCCGGTGACCCCGTCGTAGGCGATCGCGGCGAACGCCTTGCCGGACGGCCGGGTCGTCGAGGTGAGGAACGCGTTCGGGGTCTTCGCGACGTTGAGCAGGTGGCCGACGTCGCCTTGGGTGAGGGTCTTGTCGAAGTAGGCGACGTTCGAGATCTGGCCGTTGTAGAAGTTGGCGTACCCGGTCTTGACGGTCGCGGAGTAGTTCGGCTGGTTCGGCCACTTGTAACCGAGATATCCCGCGCCGACGATGTTGTTCCACTGGCCCGGCACCTCGTGCAGACCCGTCTTGCTGCCGAGCAGGACGCCGTCAAGGTACAGCCACTGGGTGCCGCCGTCACCGGTGAGCACGACGTTGTGCCAGTTGCCGTCGGTCACCGCGTTCGGACTGGTGATCGGCGTGTACTGGCTCGCCGGCTGGTTGGTGAACAGCGAACCGTTCAACTTTCCGGCCGAGTCGACGTAGAGCGCGGGTGTGTAGTCGCTGGGCGCGGTCGCCTGGTAGCGCGGGTTCTCGTTGGAGTAGGAGAACAGGACTCCGTTGGGAGTCGTCCCCTTGAACCACAGCGAGATCGCCTGTGGGCGTTTGGTGCCGACCTTGTAGGTACGGGGCAACTGGACCAGGGAGTTCGTCCCGTTGAAGCTCGCGGCCGTCGCCGACCCCCCGGCCAGCGGACCGGGGACGCCGAGCGTGACGTTCGCGTAGGTGGCCGAGTCAGAGCCCTGGTTCTCGAGGTTGGCGCTCTTGGCCACGGTGCCGGACGTCTCAGCGAGCGGCCAGTAGGAGTCGGCGTCCCGGTCGAGGACCTGGGAGTGGTAGTTGGAGCCCGAGGTGTAGCCGTATGCGGTGCAGCCGGACGAGCAGACCTGGGTCAGCCTGTCTCCGGTGTAGGTGTAGGTCCAGGTCTGGACGGTCGCCGGATTGCCGGGCGTCGCCGGATCGGTGGTGACGGTGGTGACGTGCGGTTTCTGCGCGCCGGACGGCGTCGCCCAGGTCAGGGTGAGCGACCTGCCCGAGATGGCGGACGTCGCCTTGGTGATCCTGCCCGACGTCCAGGTGAAGTTCAGTGCCCGACCGCTGGCGTCGGCGATCGAGGAGATTCCGTACCGACCGCCGCCGAGTGACTGGGTGAAGGTGTAGATGGTCCCGTTCTTGTCGGTCAGGGTGTAGCCGCCGGTGACCGACCGAAACGACACGTACAGGCCCGACGGTGGGCTGAACGAACCGTCGCCGTTCTTGCCGAACCCGGTGACGGCGCCGTCGGGATAGGTGACGTTAACGCTCTTGACCGCACCCGACGTCGTGTACTGCTCGGCGACCTCGGCGTCGAACACGCTCGACCAGGCTGCGCCGAAGGCGCCCGTGATGCGCGGGTCGCGGGAGTTGTAGTCGCGGTTGACGGCGAGGTCGGGTCCGGTGACCTCGACGTCGGCGTCGACCGCGGACGTCGTGTAGTTGCCGTTGCCCGGATCGAACCCGCGCTCGTCGTTCTCCGACAGCGAGCTGAGGATCAGCGGTTGGGGCACCTGGACGGAGAAGGTGTACCAGTCCGGATCGGGCGAATAGCTTGTCCCGTCATAGGTCTGGGCTGTCCAGTAGTAGGACTTTCCCCAGGTCAGCTTGTTGGCGGGGACGGTCCAGGAGGCCGCGGAATCGGTCGCCGTGACGTTGCCGGAGTCCGCGACGAGCGTGTTGGCGTCGTCGTAGACGCTGAACCTGATCCGGGTCGTCGCGACCGACGGGTCGACCTCGCCGGTGGCCGACAGCGTCGGAGTGAGCGTGTCGAAGACTGTGCCCTCGGCCGGGGCCTGGTTACGGACCCTCGGCGGGATCTTGCCGGTGTAGGTGACGACGAACTTCGGCGGCGTCGACCAGTTGTTGGACGAGGCGAACTGCTTCCAGTGCGCGTTGTCATTGACCGGTGAGGAGAGGACCAGACCATAGTTCGGCCGGGTGCCCTTGGCCCAGCCGTCGATGATCGGGACGTGGGCGGCGGCGACCGGGACGTCGATCCATTCGCCGATCGTCGGGTCGAAACTCGTGTTCGTGCATGCGGTGGTCAGGGTCTTTGAGGCGAAACCGAGCCACTGGGTGTACCCCGGCGACGTTGCGTAGGACTGCATCTTGGCGTCCCATGAGTTCCATGGCTCCAGCCCCTCGAACATGTCGAACTGCATGGCGGCGCAGGTGCTCGCCCACACGTTGAACACCTGCAGCTTGGCGGCCGTCACCGTGACGCCGGAGCCGTCGATGCCCTGATCGGGGAACTTCAGGTACGAACGCGCCGTGTGCGGGCCGTTGTCCCACGAGCCGACCGCGATGAGCCTTTCCATCGAGTGGTCGCCGTTGGCGTTCGTCATCACGTAGGTCGTCGTCGAGTACATCGTGTAGGTCGGGTCGACCTTGACGGGGAACACACGCTCGGGGGCGGCGAGCCACTCCGGGTTGAGCGTCATCACGAGGACCTTGGCGCCCTCCCGGTCCTCCAGGCGGTATCGGACGTCCTTGGTCGAGGCGGGGAGGCCGGAGGCCGGGTCGAACTTCGCGTCCTCGGCGAACGGCGGCGGCGCGCGGGTGACGACCTTGCCGCGCGGGTCCTGGAACAGAATGCCGCCGACCTCGTCGAGTACCGGGGTCAGGCCGCCCGTGTCCAGCGGGAACACCCATTCGGTGGGGGCGTCGGCCGACTTGAGGATCAGGGTCTCCTTGACGCCCGTCGGCGTTGCCTCGAGTTCGACGTCGGTGTTCGACAGCGCGTCCGGGTAGGTCGCGGCGCTGCCGGAGACCGTCGGCTGGACGGCTGCAGCGCCCTCAAGGCCGTAGGAGATCTCATGCCCTCCGACGGTCATGCTGACGAGCCGGGGGTCGGCCGCCGAGCCGGCGAAGTCGGTGCTGATGTCGTTCGCGGTCTCGCTGAGCCGACCGCCCGACCGCGTCAGAGTGGTGTCGATCTCCTTCCAGACGCCGTTCTCGTCCCGGTAGTTGACGGGGGTCTGGCTCATGATCCGGGTGGTGGTGCCGTCGGCGTTCTCGTAGAACGTCGACGTCGCCGTCGACTTCGCCGGGATGCGCTTGCTGGTCCGCTCGACGAAACCGACGGTGCCCTTCGCGCTCGGCCCCTCGGCGTGCTTCGGCTTCAACGGCTCGTACTCGGGCAGCTCGCCCTTGCCGGGCTTGGGTTTGTGGCCGTTGCCCTTGCGCTTGTCCCGCGTCTCCTCGGTGTCCACGAGTGTCGGGCTGTCCTTGGCGCTGCCGCCGTCCTGACGCGGCAGCTTGCCCCAGTCGGGCTTCGGCTCACCCGTGACGAGGCCCTTGACTGTGCCGTAGTCCGGAAGCGTCAGCGCGGGCGTCTGCACGAGACCGCCCACGGCGAGCGCCGAGTCCGCCGTGATCGTGGCGATCAGCGCGGCGGCGGCTGTCACGGCGAGTCGCACGCGCGACCGTCGCCCGAACCTGCCGACCTCACGGCGGCGGCGGCCGCTGAGACGCCGACCGATCGCGGCGCCGGCCCAGACGGCCGACACCAACACGACCAGGCCCAGAAAGACCTGGGACAGCGACAAGCTGATCACTCGCCACATCCTCTGCGTCCAGCCGCCACGGAGGGCGAGAAGACCCAACCCGACAGAACAGATCGGGACGAATGAAGAAGTAGCTCGCGAAAGCCTCAAAGATCAAGAGCGAGGGAATTACACGGAGCAACTCCCTACGACCACAATCAGTAAAGGCGCAGGTGATGTGAGTTCCCGGCGAGCTAGTGATTTACCTCACACTTGACACGGAGATGAGACGTTCATCATGATCTCGGCCGAGTGTGCGGAGCCGACCGATGCGGCGACGCCGAGCTGGAGGTGCGGTGCGGGTCCTTCTCCAACGCGCGACACAGTGGGCGCGTGACCTACCCCCGCTGGGACGGGTGGTCGCCGCTCTTGGCGGGGCGGTTGCCGTCCTCGCGCTCATCGCCCTCTTCGGCGTCCTGACCGGAGGCGAGGAGCCGCGGGCCCGCCAGTACCTCGACAGCAAAGCGTGCCTGCTCACCGGTGCCGACGGTGTGACCGAACCCGAGACCTCCGCCGTCTGGACCGCCCTTCAGGATGCTTCTGTCGAGACCCGGGTGAAGGTCCAGTACCTCGCTGCCACGGGCCCTGCGACGGTTGCCAATGCTCGTCCGTTCCTCGGGACCCTTATCGCTCTTGACTGTGATCTGATCGTTGCTGTTGGTGATGTGCCCGGTCGTGTGGTTGGTGAGGTGGCGCCGTCGCATCTCGATCGGCGGTTTGTTGTCGTGGGGGTCGCTGCTTCGCAGCCCAACGTCGCGAGTGTGGCGGTGGGGTCGCTCCGGGAGGTGATCGCGGGCCTGGCTGACGGGGACTGATGTCCTCGGGGTTGAGGGCTTGTGTTGGTATGGACGGGTGGGGGTTAGTGGTTTTGGAGGACGTGGCGGGTTACGTCGGCTATGTCGCGGAGGGTGTCGGCGAGGGTGGAGCGGCCGGTGGTCCAGGAGATGAGGCCCATGCCGAGGGTTGAGGCTATGGCGACGTGGGCGGGGCGGGCGACGTGTTCGGGGACGCCGGACATGAGGGCCCGCATGGTCTGGTGGTTGGCTGCGGCGATCTCCTCGAGGGTCTCGCTCACGTAGGGGTCGCTGGACGCTTCGAGGTTGACGGCGAGGCGGGCGAAGTTCGGGTTGCGTTGGAAGGCGCGCATCTCGCGTTCGACGAAGGCGAGGACGCGTTCGCAGGCGGTGTCCTCCGGCTTTTTTCCTGATCTGGCGCTCATCTCCGCCATCACGCGGTCGGTGAGGCGGCCGTGCCAGTCGGCCCAGGCGGCGGCCAGGAGGTGCTCCTTGGAGGAGAAGTACCGGTAGGCGGTGCCGAGGGCGACGCCGGAGCGTTCGGCGACCTCGCGCATCTGGAGGTTCTCCGGTCCGGTCTCGGAGACGATGTCGATCACGGCCTCGGTGAGCTTCTTGCGCCGGGCGAGCTGGTTGGGGGTCATCGTCGTCACCGGCGCGCGGAAGAAGTCGTGGCTCACGGGGCCAGTTTAGGGCAACGAGGTTTCAATTCCCGCGGCCCTCGCATCCGCAGACGCCCAAGCCGGAGACGCAGTTCCGCAAACGCATCACCTGTCTCTTTGCCCTCGGACTCGGCCCCCGCGCAGGGGTGCCGAACCAGTTGATGAGAGAACTACGTTTCAGAAAAAGTCCCCGGGCACCGAACTGCCCGGGGACGCCACGCCGACCTGGGCGCGCCGGAGCCACGCTGATCACACGGGCACGAGCAGGGATACGCCCAGAACGTCGAGGAGACCGGTGTCCGCGAGGCCGTGGCCGACGGGCGCGGCGGGAATGTCGAGCTCCGGCGATGATCCCAGCCCGATGGACCGTACTCCGGCCGCCTCGCCCGGATCGCCGGAACCTACGACGACCACTCGCGCACCGTGCGCCCAGGAGAAGCACACGCCCGGCTCACCGCCCGGCGTGCGGAACTCCTCGGCCTTCCCGCCCAGGACGTCGCCGAGCACAGTGCGCGGGACGTCGAGTGAGGGCACGCGCGCCAACACGAACTCGATGTCCGCCGCGTCGCCGTGCGCGCGGTCCGGCCACGGCGCGGGCACGCGCACGTCCGACTCCAGGGTGGCCGGGTCAAGCGACGATTGGACGAACTGGACGAGGAACCCGAGCCCGGTGTCCCGCGGATGGAGGAACGCCTCCCGCCACACGTCATGGGCGAGGTTGACGAGGATCGGGCCGATCCCCCGCGCACCGGCCTCGGCGAGGGTCCGCTCGATGTCGTCGACCTTGAAGGTGAGGTGGTGCGGCCGGTGCCGTCCGCCGCCCTGCGCGAGGAACCGGCGGACGAACGAGTCGGGCGCGGATCCCGGTGCGAGCAGCTCGATCCGTGTGTCGTTGCCGAAGTGGATCTGGCAGACGTCCATGTGCGGCATGCGCGCGCCGTGCCCCCAGCGTCCGCCGAGGGCGTCGGCGAGCCACGGGCCGGCCCGCGCCCAGTCCGGGACGGCGATGGCGATGTGGTCGAACGCGTGTGCCGTCATTTCTGCTGTTCCTCTTCGAGAAGCCGCTTCATCACCTTTCCCGTCTCGTTGTAGGGCAGTGCGTCCCTGAACTCGACGTAGGCCGGCACCTTGAACGCCGCGAGGGCAGCGCCGACCCAGGCTCTCGCCTCCTCGACGGTCAGGGCGGCCCCGTCTTCGAGGACGACGAACGCCTTCACCTCCTGGCCGAGCACCTTGTCCGGCACCCCGATGACGCACGCCTCGGCGATCAGCGGATGTGCCACGAGCCGGAACTCGATCTCGATGGGGTAGATGTTCTCTCCCCCGCGCAGGATCAGGTCGCGCATCCGGCTCTCCAGGTACAGGCGGCCGTCTTCGATGCGCCCGTAGTCCCCGGTGCGGTACCAGCGGTTGGACGCGAGCGCCTTCCCGGTGGCCTCGGGGTCGCGCCAGTAGCCGAGGAAGACGCCGGGGCCCTGGATGTGGATCTCCCCGATCTCGCCTTCCGGCAGGGGCTCGTCGTCAAGGCCGCGCACCTGGACTCGGGTGCAGGGGATGGCCCAGCCCACCGAGTCCGGGTGGGCTTCGAGCAGCGAGCCGCTGGTGAGGGTCCCCGTCCCGAGCGTCTCGGTCATGCCGTAGCCGTTGCCCAGCTGTACGCCGGGCATCCGCTCGGTGATGAAGCGCATCAGCTCGGGGGCGAACACCGCGCCGCCGCTGCCCGCCATGGTGACCTGGCCGGTGCGGTACCCGTCGAACTCCGGATGGCTGAGCAGCCGCCAGTAGTGGGTCGGGACGCCGCTCCACTGGGTGATCAGGTACTCGTCGGTGAGTCCGAGCACCCGTTCGGCGTCCCAGCGTCCCGGGCCCGGGAACACGACCTTGAGGCCGGACGCCGGTCCCGCGGCCAGGGTGATCCCGATGCCCGACACGTGGAACAGCGGGCTGACGCACAGCGAGGCGCGTTGCACGCCCTGCCCCGGTTCCCGGTAGCGGCCGGCGTCCCTGACCGTGTTCAACGCGCCGTTGAGCATCCCGTTCATGGCGAAGTACACGAAGTTGCGGTGCGAGATCGTCGCGCCCTTCGGACGGCCCGTCGTCCCGCTGGTGAACATGATCGCGGCAGGGTCGTCCTCGTCGATCCGCACCGCGGGCAGCTCGGCGGGAGGGGTCTGAAGGGCGAGCGCCGCCCGGTGCAGGTCCGCGAGGTGGACGACCGGGACACCGGACGACGCGATCCACGCCGCCTCGGACACCCGCTCGAGTGGCCTTCCCGAGCCGAGCACGAGCGCGGGCTCGGTCAGCTCGACCCCGTGTGCCATCTCCGGCGGGGTCCACCAGCCGTTCAGGCCGACGACGATCGCGCCGAGCGAGACGGCCGCCCAGTACGTCATGACGTGTTCCCTGGTGTTGGGCGCGGCGACGGCGACCCTGTCGCCCTTGGCCACCCCGTGGCCGGTGGCGAGGACTTCGGCGTAGGCGGCGGCCAGGTCGTGCGCCTGGGCGTAGGTGTAGGTCTCCTTCTCCGGTCCGTCGAACACGAGGTAGGGCAGGTCGGGCGTGGTCCGCCGGGCGTGGACGAGCAGTTCGCGCACGTTCCCCGCGCGCTGGACGAACACTTCGAGCGGCGTCCCGAGCACGTCTTCGATCGTCCGCTCGAACGGCGCGCCGGGACCGCACAGCGCCGCGCGCAGGTCGTCGGCGAGCAGCCGGTCGCCGGGCCAGGTCAGGGTCACGGGTGCGGCGGCGGCACCCTTGTCTCGGTGGGCGTGCGGGGTGGTCACGGTTTCCTCCGACGGTGGGGTGGGGGTGGTACCGGCCAGGGGCGCGGTGCGGTCGGCGGCTCAGCCGCGCGGCAGTCCGAGGATCCGTTCGGCGATCACGTTGAGCTGGATTTCGACGGTTCCACCTCCGATGAGCTGCGAGGGAACCGACAGGTAGGTCCGCACGACCTGGTCGGCGGAATCCGCCGCGGACGCGCCGACCCAGGTGAGCGCGGTGTCCGCGATCGCCGTCGTCTGGAGGCCGGCCGCGACCTTGATCACGCTGGCCTCGGCGCCCGGCTTGAGCCCGGAGACGCTGCGCAGGGTGGCGCGCAACCCGAGCGCGGCGATCGCCTGGTTGGCGGCGGTGAGCCCGCCGAACTCGCACAGCACCCGGTCGTCCTGCGGCGCGCCGTGCGCGCGGGCGAGCGCGGGCAGGTCGAGCTGGGTCAGGCTCATCCTGCCGATGCTGACGCGTTCGTTGCCGAGCGTGGTGCGCGCCAGCGTCCAGCCCTGTCCGGGCTCCCCCACAAGACGGGAGTCGGGGACGAAGACGTCGTTCAGGAACACCTCGTTGAACAGGTAGCCGCCGTTGGCCTCGCGCAGCGGACGCACCTCGACGCCCTCGGAATCCATGTCGACCACGAAGTACGAGAGCCCCTTGTGCTTCGGCGCGTCCGGGTCGGTGCGCGCGAGGCAGATCGCCCGGTCCGCCTCGTGCGCGCTCGACGTCCAGACCTTCTGGCCGTTGACGCGCCAGCCGCCCTCCACCTTGACCGCCCGGGTGCTCAGGGAGGCGAGGTCGGAACCCGCGCCCGGCTCGCTGAACAGCTGGCACCAGACGACCTCGCCGCGCAGGCTCGCCGGGACGTGCTCGGCGATCTGCTCCGGCGTGCCGTAGGCGAGGAGGGTGGGCAGCGCCCATTCGCCGATGACCGTGCTCGGCTGGACGATCCCGGCGCGCTCGAACTCCTGCGCTATGACGAGCTGTTCCATCGGCGTGGCCGCCCGTCCGTAGGGCGCGGGATAGTGCGGCGCGACCATGCCGTGCTCGGCGAGGTGGATGCGGCGTGCGGGCTCGGTGAGGGCCGCGGCCTCGTCGATGATCCGCGCGATCTCCGCGCGCGCCTCCGGGTCCTGCTCGGCGACCTTGACGGTGAACTCGCGTTCCGCGGTGAGTGCCGCGACGCCGAGCCTGCGTTCCCAGCCGTCGGGACGGCCGAGCAGCGCGCCGAGCTGGACGCCGCGCCGCCAGGCGAAGTGGGCGTCGTGCTCCCAGGTGTAGCCGATGCCGCCGAGCAGGGTGATGGTCTCCAGGGCGAGCCGGCGGGCGGCGGGCACGCACACCAGTGCTGCGCCGGAGGCGGCGAGCGTCAGCTGGTCGTCGGGACCGCCGACGGCGCGCGCCGCGTCCCATGCCGCCGCCGCCATCGTCTCGAGTTCGACGAACATGCGGGCGCACTTGTGCTTGATCGCCTGGAACGAGCCGATCGGGCGGCCGAACTGCTCGCGGGTCTTGGCGTATTCCACGCCGGTCTCCAGGCACCAGCGGATCAGGCCGACCGCCTCGGCGGCGAAGAGGGTCGCCGCGAGGTCGCGCGCCCGCCCGGGGTGCACGGTGACGAGCGCGCTCTCCGGCACCTCGTGGTCAGCGAGGGTGAGACTGCCGAGGCCGCGCGTCGGGTCCACGCCTTCCAGCGCGCTTACGTCGTGCGGCTTTTGGCCGTCGAGAACGAACCAGATCTCCCGGTCGCCGTCCTGCGCGGCCAACAGCACGAGCTCAGCGTCCTTGGGCGAGAGCAGGGGGCCCGTGGTCCCGCTGACGGTGTAGCCGGTCGGCGTCTTCCTTGCCGTAAGGCCCGCGGCGTCCAGCGCGCAGGTACCCCGGGCCCCTTCAGCGAAGCGCGCGAGGAAGGGCGCGGCCCCGTCGGACGCCCAGGTCAGGATCGAGCTGGTGAGGACCGTCGCCAGGAACGGCCCGGGGTACAGCCCGCGCGCCGCCTCGGCCACGACGACCGCGAGGTCGAGGCCGGTACCGCCGCCTCCGCCGTGTTCCTCCGGCAGGTGCACCGACAGCAGGCCCTGGGCGGTGAGCGCCTTCCAGCTCTGCGGGGTCACGCCCGCGGCGAGCCCGTCGAGTGCGGCGCGGGTCGACTCGCGGGAGGCGTGCCGGGACACGAAGCCCGCGACGGCGTCGGCGAGTGCGGTTTCCTCTTCGGTGAGGCCGATGGTCATGACCGCCCCCTACTTGTCGAGCTTGAGCAGGCGGGCGGCGTTCCCGTACAGGAACTTCCGCCAGACGTGCTCGCGGAACGGCACATGCGGCATCGCCTCGAAGATGCGCTCCAGCGACAGGCCCATCGGGAAGTAGCCGCCGTACAGGACCTTGTCCGCGCCGCGGGTGTTGGCGAAGTCGATGATCGCCTTCGGGTAGTACTTCGGTGAGAACGCGCTCGTGGAGTAGTGCAGGCCGGGCCACTTGAGCATCAGCTTCACCGCGAGGTCGGTCCACGGCTCGCAGCCGTGCCGCGTCACCAGCACGAGCTCGGGGAAGTCGTACATCACCTCGTCGATGAGCTCGACGCGCTGCGGGTCCATCCGCAGGCGCGGCCCCGGGACGCCCGCGCAGACAAAGATCGGGATGTCAAGTTCCACGCACTTGGCGTAGAAGGGATACATCTTCTTGTCGTTGATCGGCACCTGCGGGAACGCCCCCGCGGGGAACACGCCGACGGCGCGGGTGCCGAACTCCTCGTGCTCTCGGACCATCTTGCGAACGCCGTCCATGCCGGTGTTGGGGTCGATGTTGCCCGAGGCGACGAACCTGTCGGGGTACTTGGTGAGCGCGAGGCGCGAGACCTCGTCGTCAACGCCGATCAGGCCGCGCTCGATGTGGTGCCTGTCCATCTCGCGCAGGGTCACGCTGATCGGGTCGTCGGTCGGCAGGTCCTTGGGGACCTCCTTGAACATGTACTCCGCGGGGAACTCCATCTCCTCCTTGGACGCGGTGTCCTTGGTCTGCCTGCGGATGAAGTCGTACTGGGCGGAGCCCTCCTGCGGGAAGGCGATCATCGTGTCGATGACCGGTGCGTCCGCGGGGAACGTCATGTCGGGTCCTCTCTCTTCGACGGGCGGCGGGGGTGCTCGCCGCTCTCGTCGTCTGGGCGGCCGCGCTGCGGTCGCGTGCGTGCGTACCGCGCACGCCGGGGTATGGCCCGGGTCACATGGAACCCAATTTTGAAACGCGGTTCTAAGAATGTCAAGGGATCTCGGGGCCGAAAGACCCCGATCGTGGGCCGTCGGCCCATTGCGCGATCGCGGAAAGTGCGCGCGGGATGCGGGACGGCAAAGGGCCGTGCCGACGCGGCTTGTTCCAGGTGGATACTTGCCTTCCCAGCTGGCCATCTGCTATTCGGAGACGGCTTCGGCGACTGTCCGGAACGGCGGTGCCGCGCCCGTCCGAGACCGGGGGAACGCGTCACCACCTTCCGGCAGGCGGATGCTTCGATGCCTCGCGCGATGGAACCATGTTCTAGTACAAGGACAGCGTGCCGGGACGGCGAACCGTGGAGTCCCGCCCCGGCGGCGGTGTCAGGAGACCGGCTGGTACTCGACCTGGCCGTCGATGTCGATGACGTCGCCGAACGGAACAAGGCGTCCCCTGGCGGCGTCGAACCGGTTGAGCTGCATGCCCTCGATCAGCTGCGGGTCCTCGGGCGTGGTGCGCAGCCTGATCCCGGGCAGGCTGAACGACGGGCCCGTGTAGTCGAGGCTGCGCGCCGACGTCATCACCCCGCCGCGGTCCATGGTCGCGGCGTGCTGGATCGTCCAGTCCAGGAGCCGGCCCTGGAACCAGCCGAGTGAGGCGGACGTCGGGTCGACCTTCGCGGTGCCGGGGACCTTGCCGAACCACTCGAGGAAGAGCTGGTACTCCTTGTCGGCTTTGGCGACCTCCGGGTCGGCGTAGTCGGGGCCGGTCGCGCCGATGACCAGGCCGTCGCCCGCGCCGGACTGCAGCTGGCGCAGCAGTGTGACGGGCAGCTGGCCGACCTGGACGATCTCCGGCTTCCATTCCGAGGCGTGGACGTGGTTGAGCGCCTGGAGTCCGGTCAGGCCGGAGGCGATGTCGAGGAAGACGTCGGCCTTGGTCGCCGCGAGTGTGGTGATCTGGTTTTTGACGTCGGGTTCGCCCGCCTCGAACGTACGGGTGTCGACGACCTTGACGGCCGAGCCCTCGATCGCCTGGTCGAAACCCTGCCGGTAGGCGCGGCCCAGGTCGTCGTCCTGCTCCAGGACGGCCACCGTGGCGTCCGGAAGGTTGTCGCGCACGTACTGGCCGAGGATGCGGCCCTCGACCGCGTAGTTGATGGACCCCGTCATCGCCCACGGGTACTTCGGGTTGGACAGCTCGGGGGCTCCCGTCGTGGCGAAGAGCGACGGGACGCACTGCTGGGCGATGACCGGCCGCGCCGCGAGGTTGCCGGCGGTGCCGAACTGCCCGAGCAGCGCGAAGACCTTGTCGTCGCCGAGGAGCTGCTCGACGTTCGCCTTGGCCTTCGTCGCGGTGTAGGCGTCGTCCTTGTAGATCAGCTCGACCTTGCGCTTCTTGCCGTCCGGTCCCTGGACGCCGCCCTGGGCGTTGACGTAGGCGAAGTACGCCTGCATTCCGTACAGCTGCCCGCCCACCGAGACATAGGGGCCGGAGAGCGGCTGGGAGAGGCCGATCTTGATGGTGGTGTCGGTGAGTCCGGTGGTGCCGTTGTCCGGGCAGCCTTCTGTCAGTCCGGAGCCTCCGCCGGAGGCACCGGGTGAGTCGCTGACGGCGCTGCCTCCGCATGCCGTGGCGAACACGCAGACGGCGCCGAGCACCGCCGCGAGCTTGTTCGTGGGCCGAATGGCCATGGGGGGTTCTCCTCTGTGCGGGGTGGGATGGGAGAGGATCAGGGGACGCGCGCGGGCGTCGGAGCGGCCTGCCCGGCGGGTGTTGACGGGTTCCGGCGGGCCGCCCAGCGTTCGGAGATCCGGGCGAGCCCGCCCGCCGCTCCCCCGGGCAGGAAGTAGACGACGAGGATGAGGATGAGCCCGTACAGCGCGGGCGTCAGCATGGGATCGACGCCGCTCCCGTTGACCGCCTCGGGCACGTAGTACAGGAACGCGGCGCCGATCACCGGCCCGACGAGCGTCCCCGAGCCGCCGACGGCCATGCCGAGCAGCAGGTTGATCGAGACGAGCACGGTGAAGTCGCTGGGACTGACGAACTGGTTCGCGACGGTGAACATCCAGCCCGCAAGACCGGCGAGACCCGCGCTCACCGCGAAGACGGCGATCTTGGTGGCCGCGACGTTCACGCCCGCGGTGTGCGCGGCGAGCGGCTGGTCGCGGATGGCGATGACGGCCCGGCCGATCCGGCTCCCCCGCAGGTTGCGCACCAGCAGGAAGGCCGCGACGGCGAGCGCGAGCAGCACCCAGTACCGCCACGCGATGTCGGCGACGCCCAGGGCGGCGGGCGCGGCGAGCCCGTCGTCGACGAGCATGCCCTGGGTGCCGCCGGTCTCGGCGCTGAAGCGGACAGGCAGCTGGGGGAACACCATCGCGAGGCCCAGCGTGACGAGGGCGAGGTTCATGCCGCGGATGCGCAGCGCGGGCACGCCGACCAGCGCCCCGACGGCGGCAGCGACGAGGATAGAGGCGGGCAGCGCCGCCCAGTACGACCAGCCGTGGCTCTGCACGGCGAGCGCGGTGAAGTAGGCCGCGATCCCCATGAAGGCGCTGTGGCCGATCGACGCCTGCCCGTTGAAGCCGGTGAGGACGTTGAGGCTCATGACCGCGACGGCGAGGTAGACGACCTTCTGGAGCGCGGAGATCTCCACGGTCCCGACGAAGAAGGGGGCGAGGGCGAGCAGGCACACCGCCGCCGCCCAGCCGGCCCCTGACAAGGTTCTGTTCACACGCGCTCCACGGAGACTCTGCCGAACAGGCCCTGCGGTCGCAGCATCAGGACCACGAGGATGAGGACGAAGGCGGTCGCCAGCTGCAACTGGGTGCCGATCGCCGAGATGTAGCCGCTGGCCATCGCCTGCACGACGCCGACGATGACGCCGCCGACGAGCGCGCCCGGCGCGCTGTCGAAGCCGCCGAGGACCGCGGCGGCGAACCCGTACAGAAGGAGCGTCTGCATCATCGTCGGGCTGACGAACACCGTCGGCGCGACGAGCGCGCCGGCGAGCGCCCCGATCGCGGCGGACAGGCCCCACCCGACCATCAGCATGCGGCTGACGTCGACGCCGAGCAGTCTGCTCGACTCCGGGTTCATCGCCGCGCCGCGCATGGCCAGACCTAGTCTCGTCCGTGCGAACAGCAGGCGGAGCAGCAGCGCCATGACGAGCAGCACAGCGATCACGCCGAGCTGCTGGTAGGCGACCGACACTCCCCCGATCCGCAGCGAGCCCGCGGGGAACGGCGAGTCGAGGCGTTCGGTGGACGAGGTGAACACCCAGGCGGCGAGCGCGTTGAGCGCAAGGAACAGTCCGAGTGTGACGATCATCTGTCTGAGGTGGTCGGCGCCCTCGAACGGCCGGACGACGACGCGTTCGACCGCCGCGCCGAACAGGAAGCCGAACGCCACCCCGCCCGCGATGCCCACCACGATGGGCAGGCCGAATCCCAGCTCCTGGTCGGCGAGCTTCCAGGTGACGAACGTGCAGAACATGGCCATCTCGCCCTGGGCGAAGTTGACGAGGCCGGTGGCGCGGTAGATGAGGACGAGCGCGAGCGCGACCGCGCCGTAGAGCATGCCGTTGCCGATGCCGTCGATCAGCCGTTGCAGGAACAGTGCCATGGTCAGATCCCCAGGTAGGCGCGGCGGACCGAAGGGTCGCCCATGAGCTCGGTCCCGCTTCCGGACAGCACGAGGTCGCCGGACTCCAGGACGTGGCCCCGGTGGGCGATGGTGAGCGCCGCCGCGGCGTTCTGCTCCACGAGCAGCAGTGCCATGCCGGTGCGTTCGTTAATGCGCCGCAGTTCGGCGAACAGCTCGGCGGTGATCTGCGGGGCGAGGCCCATCGAGGGCTCGTCGAGGAGCAGGAGCCTGGGCCGTGCCACGAGCGCGCGGGCGACCGAGAGCATCTGCTGTTCCCCTCCGCTCAAGCGTCCGGCCGCCCGGTCGCGCAGCGCCGCGAGCTGCGGGAACACCCCGTAGGCGTGGTCGAGCGCGGACGCGAGCTCATGCCGGGGCAGCCTGATTCCGCCCATGCGGAGGTTCTCTTCGACGGTGAGGTCGGTGAAGGTGCCGCGCCCCTCGGGCACGTGGCCGAGGCCGAGCCGGGCGCGCGCGTCGGCCTTGCGCCCCAGCAGCGGCGTTCCTTGGAACTCGACGCGCCCCCGCGCGGGGACCAGCCCGGCGAGCGCCCGCAGCGTCGTGGTCTTCCCCGCGCCGTTCGCGCCGAGGATCACCACGATCTCGCCCTCATCGACCCGGAACCCGATGTCGCGGAGGACCGTCAGCGAGCCGTACCCGGCGGTGAGACCTTCGACCTCGAGGACGGCGCTCATGCCGCGTCCCCCAGGTAGGCGGCGATGACCTCGGGGTCGCGCGAGACCTCCTGCGGGGTGCCCTCGCAGATCCGGCGGCCCAGGTTGAGCACCACGACCTTGTCGGAGATCGACATGACCATGCCCATGTGGTGCTCCACGAGCACGATCGAGATGCCCAGCTCGGCGCGGATCGCCGCGATGAGGTCGGCGAGCTCGCCGACCTCGCCGTGCGGGAGCCCGGCCGCCGGCTCGTCCAGCAGGAGGAGCCTCGGACGGGACATCAGCGCCCGCGCGAGCTCGATCCGCTTCAGCGTGCCGTAGGGCAGTCCGGAGGCCGGGTGTTCGGCGAGGTCGGCCAGGCCGGTCAGGGTGAGGACGTCCTCGGCTCCTTCCCGCAGCGCCCGTTCGGCCCGCCGGTGGCGCGGCAGGTGCAGGGCGCAGGCCAGCGGTCCGGGCCGTTCGTTGAGATGCCCGCCGAGGAGCACGTTCTCCAGCACGGTGAGCCGTGGGAACAGCGCGAGGTTCTGGAAGGTGCGGGCCACGCCGTGGCCGGTGATCCGGTGTGCCGGAAGCCGCAGCAGGTCATGCCCGCCGAAGACGACACGTCCCGCAGAGGGGCGGTACAGGCCGGTGACGCAGTTGAACACGCTGCTCTTGCCCGCTCCGTTGGGCCCGACCAGCGCGCACAGCTCGCCCTCCTCGACGGCGAACGACAGCGCGCTCAGCGCACGGATGCCGCCGAAGCTCAGGTCGAGTTCCTCAACGCTCAACCGCGGCATACCGGCGCGGTCCTCTCGGGGGCGGGATGCGTTGAACGCCTCATGGTGCTCCTCTCACAGCCCGACGGGTCCGCCGGGGCAACGTGGAACACGATTCTGAAATCTGGTTTCTGTGATGTCAAGCACATCTTTTGTGCAGGAGGTCGACACACCCATGAGACGGGCATCTCAGCACATCTCAGATTGCGAAATGATGTCCGTAGGGCTGCCAGCACTGCATGAACGGCGAGCAGCCCAGGCCAGGGGGACCATCGCGTTCAGCTCAGGGATCACCTGTGATGGCCCGACCTCAGGACATCTTCCCGATTGACATACGTTGAAACCGCGTTCTAATTTTGCATCAGGTTCACGTGGCCTGGCCCGCCGGACGCGGGCGGTCGCGTTCTCTCGAGGAGGACTTTCCGTGGCACACGAACTTCCGTTCAGGTTCTTCGACTGCGACAACCACTACTACGAGGCCGTCGACGCGTTCACCCGGCATATCGAGCCGGAGTTCAGGAAGCGGACGATGCAGTGGGTCGAGATGAACGGCAAGCCCAGGCTCCTGGTGGCCGAGAAGGTCAACAAGTTCATCCCCAAGCCGACCTTCGACCCGGTCGCGGCCCCCGGCGTCATGGACGAGTACTTCCGCGGCCGCAACCCCAAGTCCTCCGACATCGGCGCGCTGATGGGCGAGCTTGAGCCGATCCGGCCCGAATACCGCGACCGCGACGCCCGCCTTGCCGTCATGGACGAACAGGGCATGGACGCCTGCATCATGCTCCCCACGCTCGGCGTCGGCATGGAGGTCGCCCTCGCCCACGACATCCCCGCCCTGGCCGCCGCGTTCCGCGCGTTCAACCGCTGGATGGAGGAGGACTGGGGCTTCGCCTACCAGAACCGCATCTTCGCCGCCCCCTACATCACCCTCGCCGACCCGGACAACGCCGCCCGCGAGCTCGCATGGGCGCTGGAGCACGACGCCCGCTTCGTCGTCATGATCCCGGGCCCCGTGCAGACCGAGCTCGGCATGAAGGCCCCCGGTGACCCGGTGTTCGACGCCTTCTGGCAGCTCGCCAACGACTCCGGCATCACCGTCCTGTACCACGGCGGCGAGACCCACTACACGAAGTTCCTCCAGGAATGGGGCGAGAACAGCTTCACCGAGGCGTTCCGCGCCAGCGCCTTCCGCATGATCATCTCCTCCGACCCCATGCAGGACACCCTCGCCAGCCACCTGTCCCTCGGGCTGTTCCACCGCTTCCCCAACCTGCGCGTCGCCTCGATCGAGGTCGGCTCGGCCTGGGTGTTCCACCTGTTCGAGAAGCTGTCCAAGTCCTACGGCATGGTCCCCTACCTCTTCCCCGAGGACCCGCGCGAGACCTTCAAACGACACGTCTGGGTCTCCCCCTTCTACGAGGACGAGCTCCGCAGCCTCCTGGAGCTGGTCGGCGACGAGCGCATCCTCATGGGCTCCGACTGGCCCCACGTCGAGGGCCTCGCCGACCCCGCCTCCTACATCAAGGACCTGGAGAACTTCGACTACACGCCGCGGCAGAGCGAGAAGGTCATGCGCGCCAACGGCTGGGAGCTCGCCACCCGCCGCCCCGCCTGACCCGCGCCGCCTGACCCGCGCCGCCTGACCCGCGCCGCCGAGGGCGGAGCCCACTCCGCGGCTCCGCCCTCCCTCCGACGAAAGTGACCCCGCAGTGCTCCTCAACAAGCTCACCCTCATCAACCAGCTCATGGCGGAAGGCGAGGAGGACACCGCGGTCCTGCTGGCGCGTTCTCCGCTGCCCGCCACCGTCGACACCGAACGCGACAGCCCGACCCTGCGCCTCCTCGGCCTCACCGACGCCGACCTCGCCGCCCTGGCCCCCGCCGTCGCGGGCGGCCCCGACCGCACGGAACTGACCGAGGCCCAGGCCAAGGCCCTCGAACGCACCATCTCCCAACGCTGGGCCGACCTCGTCACCACATGGACCCGCAAACACTGAGCCACGCCCGGGACGCGCGCGCCGCCCGGCTCGCCCGCGCGACCTCCGGACGGCGCCCACCGAACCTCGTTGGATGAGCCAGACGACGGACTCGGGGTCGCGCTCAGCCGCCCGGAGTCGCCGGGAGGGTGGGGTGGGCGGGTGGGGGCAGGGTCGTCGCGGGGGCCAGGGGGGTGGGGGTGTTGAAGGAGCGGGGGGTGGTGGGGGACGGCGCTGGACTCGCCGCGGGAGAGGTTGACGCCGCGGGGAGGGTGTAGACGTGGTCGGGGGTGGTGATCGAGGTGATGGCCTGGGCGAAGAGGGTGCTCACCTCGTTGCCGTCGTGGGGGATGTCGGTGTTCGCCAGGACGACAAGGGTCGCCTCCTGTTCGGGAAGCTGGACGACGACCGTCTGGTAGCCGGGGAGCGAGCCGTTGTGGCCGAGCCAGCCGTTGTCGTCGAAGATGCCGAGGCCATAGCGCAGGCCGGAGATGCCCACCGAAGGGGCGTTGACGCGTGCGGCCTGGGTGGCGGGCTTGAGCAGGGTGCCTTTTGCGAGCACAGGCGCCCACTTCTTCATGTCGTCAAGGGTTGACGTCATAGCGCCCGCCGCCCAAGCCCACGAAGGGTTCCAGTCGGTGGCGTTGACGATCTTGCCCTGCTCGTCCTGCGCGGTGTACCCCTGCGCGTGGGGTTCGGGGAATGACGCGTCAGTAGGGAATGTCGTGTCTTTCAGCCCGGACGGCTCGATCACCTCGGTCGTCAGGTATTCGTGCAGCTCCCTGCCCGAGACCTTCTCGACGGCGAGGCCGAGCAGGATCGTGTTGGTGTTGCTGTACTGGAACTTCGCACCCGGCGCGAAAACCGGCGGATGGTCGAAGGCGTACTTCAGCAGTTCCCTCGGCGTCCAAGCGCGCATGGGGTTCGCGAGCATGTCCTTCTCCCATTGCGGGTCCTCGGTGTAGGAGAACAGGCCGCTGCGCATCTCCGCGAGCTGCCGGACGGTGATGCCGTCGCCGTCCGGGACGCCGCTCACGTACTTGGAGATCGGGTCGTCGAGGCCGATCTTGCCGTCGTCCACGAGCTGGAGGACCGCCGTCACTGTGAACGTCTTGGTGACGCTGCCGATCCGCATGTGCAGGCCGGGGCGCATCGGCGTGTTGTCGTCCTTGTCCGCGACGCCGAAGGCACGCACGTAAGGGTCGCTTCCCGGCCGCCAGAACCCGACGATCACGCCGGGGACGTTCGCCACGTGCATCACGCCCTTGACGGCCTCGTCCAGCCGCCGCGTCGTCCCCGTGTCCAGGGGCGACGGCGTCGCCGAAGGAGACCTCGCCATCTGGAACGCGTCCATGCGGGCGCCGCTCGCGCACCCCTGCGCCGCGAGCAGCAGCACCACCGCGACGGCGACGGCCCGGCGTCGTCCCGCTCCGCGCCCCATCGCGCCTCCCCCGGTCGAACGATCAGAACGCGTCACGAGGGAAGGAGCAGCACCTCGTCGTGGAAGCACCAGCCCCACCCGTCGCCCGGCTCCAGCGACCGGACGACGGGGTGCCCGTGCGCGGCGAAGTGCGCGCGGGCGTGGCCCAGCGGGGAGGTGTCGCAGCAGCCCACATGCCCGCAGGTCAGGCACTCCCGAAGGTGCACCCAGCGGGTCCCGGCCCGCGCGCAGCCGTCACAGCCGCGGGCCGCGCCGACGGACGCGGCAGCCGCGTCGTCCACGTGAACGCACTCCCGGTCCGTCGGCACGCACTTCGCGTCCGCCACGACCCTCCACCGCATCCGCGCCCCCTCACGTCGCGCCCCCTCCGTCCGCACCTCATCCCCGGTTCATCCGGACGCCACACGCCCGACCGACGCCGCGAGCACGATCTTGGTCGACACCCGACCCACCCTGGAGGAACCCATGTCCTTCACCCGCCGTGACCTGCTGCGCTCCGGCCTCGCCGCCGGCGGCGCTCTCGCCGTCCCGGGCGCGTTCGCCGCGCCCGCGCTCGCCCGCGTCCGCCCGTCCATCACCCACGGCGTCCAGTCCGGCGACGTCACCGACGGCCGCGCGCTGGTGTGGACGCGCGCCGACCGGCCGTCGCGGGTGTACGTCGAGTACGCGACCCGGCCCGACTTCCGTGGTTCCCGGACCGTCCGGGGGCCGTGGCTCACCCCCGGCAGCGACCTCACCGGGCAGGTGCGCCTGTCCGGGCTGCCGTCGGGCGCGGACGTCCACTATCGCGTGACGCTCGACGACGGCCGCGCCAAGTCCGCGCCCGAACTCGGCTCGTTCCGGACGCCGCCGCGCCGGCACGAGGCCGTCAGCTTCGTGTGGGGCGGCGACCTCGCCGGGCAGGGCTGGGGCATCAACGAGGAGTTCGGCGGCTACCGGATCTTCGCCGCGATGGCCGCGACGAAGCCCGACTTCTTCCTGTGCAGCGGCGACTGGGTCTACTCCGACGGCCCCCTCACCGCGACCGTCGCGCTGCCCGACGGGACCACGTGGAAGAACCTCATGACGGACGAGAAGGCCAAGGTCGCCGAGACCCTCGCCGAGTACCGCGGCCAGTTCCGCTACAACCTCCTCGACGCCCATCTGCGCGCCTTCAATGCGAAGGTCCCGATCGTCTACCAGTGGGACGACCACGAGGTGCGCAACAACTGGTACCCGGGCCAGATCCTCGACGACGACCGCTACACCGAGAAGCGCGTCGACGTCCTCGCCGCGCGCGCGTCACGGGCCGCCCACGAGTACCTGCCCATCACCCCTGGCAGGACCCTGTACCGCAAGCTCTCCTACGGCCCCGACCTCGACGTGTTCGTCCTCGACATGCGCTCCTACAAGAACCCGAACACGCCGAACCTCGAAACCTCGGGCCCCGGCCTCCTCGGCCCCGCCCAGACCGCCTGGCTGAAGCGCGAGCTGACCGCGTCGCGCGCCACCTGGAAGGTCATCGCGAACGACCTGCCCCTCGGCCTCATCGTCCCCGACGGGTCGGTCGACCAGGAGGGCGTCGGCAACGTCGACTCCGGGCTGCCCAAGGGCCGCGAGCGCGAGATCGCCGACGTCCTGCGCCACGCCCACCGCCACCGCGTCAAGGGTCTGGTCTTCCTCACCGCCGACGTCCACTATGCCGCGGCCCACCACTACTCTCCCAATCGCGCCTCTTTTAAGGACTTCGCCCCGTTCTGGGAGTTCGTGGCGGGTCCCCTGAACGCGGGCACCTTCGGCCCGAACACGCTGGACGGCACCTTCGGCCCCCGCCAGGAGTTCGTGAAGGTCGGCCCGCGCGCCAACGCCTCCCCCGCCGAAGGCGCGCAGTTCTTCGGCCACGCCCACCTCGACCCCAGGACCAAGACCCTCACCGTCAAACTCGTCGACCTCACCGGCAAGACCCTCTACACCAAGTCCCTGACCCCCGCCTGACCGCCCGACGTCCGGGGCGGCCCGACCGCCCCGGCCCCCCGAACGGGGAGGGGTCAGCAGTCGGGGCGTGTCGTGGCGCGGATGGTGGAGGCGAGGTCTTCTTCGGCGGGGCCCACCGGGGGGAGGGGGGTGGTGTGGGAGGGGTCGAGGGCGTCGAAGATGAGGGCGAGGAAGCGGGTGCGGGTGGCCTTGGTGGTGCCGGGGAGGGTGAGGCAGCCGACGCCGAGGACGATGAAGCGGGGGATGTCGGCGGGGACGATGTCGGGGCGGATCTCGCCGAGGTCCTGGCCGCGGCGGAGGATCGCGGTGATGGGTTCCGAGGCGCGGTCGAGCGCCTCCATGGCCAGTTCGGCGAAGGCGCCCGCGTGGTCGACGATGCCGCGTTCGGCGGCGGCGAGTTCGAGGGCGCGTTCGGCGATCTCGCGCAGGGCAGCGAGCGGGGACGGATACCGCGACGCCTCGTCCAGGAAGGGCATGATCTCGGTCGTGAAGAGGTCCTCGTAGACGGCGCGGGCGAGGGCTTCGCGGTTGGGGTAGTGCCGGTACAGGGTGGCGATGCCGACGCCCGCTTCGGCGGCTATGTCCTCAAGCGACACCTTCTCGGTGCCGGGTCCCACGAGCCGCCGGGTCGCGGCGAGGATGCGGGCCGCGCTCGACTCCGCGTCAGCTCTGCGCCGCCGCGCCTGCCCGTCGGCCGTCTGCTTCGCCACCCGCGTTCCCTTCGCCCGTAGCCCGCGCCCCCGTAGCCCGCGCTGTGATCCCACTCCCATTCTCCACCCGTCGCGCGACGGATAGGTGAGAGGGTCCTATCGTTTTGATAGTTCGCTCTCACTTCTGTGACGGACGCGGCAGCATGCTGCCGCGTCAGGGAGGTCTCTCGTGTCCGTCTGGTTGTACCGGCTCGGCGGTTTCGCCTACCGAAGGCCGTGGCGCGTCATCGGCGGCTGGCTCGCCGTGGTCGCCGCCGTCGCGGGGCTGCTCGTCGCGTATCCCCCGCAGCTCACCAACGAGATGCGCATCGCCGGAACCCCGGCACAGCGGGTCGTCGACGACCTCGCGACCCGTATGCCAGAAGCCTCGGGCGGCCAAGGGGTCCTCGCCTTCCAGGCCCCCAAGGGCGAGCGCGTGGACACCCCGCAACGAACCGCCGCCCTTCTGTCCGCCGTAGACGCCGTCGCCAAGCACGACCACGTCATCGACGCCCGTGACGTCCTCGCCCGGGAGGCCGCCAAGGCAGACCGCAGCCTTCTCCTCGGCGCTTCCGCCGCGATCTCCTCCTCGCAAGGCGAACAGCGGGGTGGTCCTGTCCCGTTCGTCGTCCAAGGCGAGCCAGTTCCCGGCGTCCTCCTTTCCGAGGACGGCTCGGTCGCGCTCCTTCAGTTCCAGTTCGACGACCAGACGCACTCGCTGCCTTCTGGCACGATCGAGGACGTCGTACAGTCCGCCGAGCACGCCGTCGCAGGCACGGGCATCGAGGTCCTGCCGGGTGCGGCGATGGCCGAAATGCCCGAGCTGATCGGGGTCGGCGAGCTCGTCGGCATCGGCGTCGCCGCGCTCGTGCTGCTGGTGACGCTCGGCTCCGTCGTCGCGGCGGGGCTGCCGCTGCTGCTCGCGCTGACCGGCGTCGCGGTCGGGGTGGGCGGCGCGTTCACGCTGACGCACGTCATCGACATGCAGTCCGTCACCGTCGTCCTCGCGCTGATGCTCGGCCTGGCCGTCGGCATCGACTACGGCCTGTTCGTCGTGCACCGGGCCCGCCGCTTCCTCGCCGAAGACGGCCTCGACACCCGCGAGGCCGCCGCGCGCGCCACCGGCACCGCCGGCAGCGCGGTCTTCTTCGCCGGGCTCACGGTGATCATCGCGCTGCTCGGCCTCGCCGTCGCGCGGATTCCGCTGCTCACCACGATGGGCCTCGTCGCCGCCGCGACGGTCGCCGTCGTGGTGCTGACCGTGCTGACGCTCGCGCCCGCGCTGCTCGGCCTCGCGGGCGACCGGATCAGGCCGCGCCGCAGAGCCGCCCACCAGGACGGCGGACGGCTCGCGGGCCGCGTCGCCGACCTCCTCGTCCGGCACCGGGTCGTCGCCGCGCTCGTCGCGGTGCTGCTGCCGCTGCTGCTCGCCCTGCCCGCGCTCGGGATGCGGCTGACGCTGCCGAGCGGCGCGTCCTACGACCCGTCGATGGCGCAGCGGCAGAGCTACGAGACGGTCAGCGCGGCGTTCGGCCCCGGCTACAACGGCCCGCTCCTCGTCGCCGTACACGCCGACGACGCCCTGTCCCCCGGCCGGATCGCCGCGATCCACCAGCGCCTCATCGGCGTCGACGGGGTCGCCTCGGCCTCCCTGGCGGGTGTGAACGCGTCGGGCGACACCGCGATCCTCGCCGTCGTGACCGAGCGTGGCCCGGACACCGAGGCCACCAAGGACCTCGTTCTCGACCTGCGCGAACGCGGCACGGAACTCGCCGGAGGCGACGGCGTCACCCTCGGCGTCGCGGGCGTGACCGCGATGTCCATCGACGTGTCCGACCGGCTCGCCGGGGCGATGCCCGCCTACCTCGCGACGGTCCTGCTGCTGTCGCTGGTCATCCTCACGCTCGTGTTCCGGTCGCTGCTCGTCCCGCTCCAGGCCACGCTCGGGTTCGTGCTCAGCGTCGCCGCGACGCTCGGCGCGACCACCGCGGTCTTCCAGCGCGGCTGGGCCCAGGGCCTGCTCGGCCTCGACGCGGTCACCCCGGTCGTGAGCATGCTGCCGATCATCGTCACCGGCGTGCTGTACGGGCTCGCGATGGACTACCAGGTGTTCCTCGTGACGTCGATGCGCGAGGCGCACGTGCGCGGCGCGGACGCCAAGGACGCGGTCAGGACGGGGTTCCGCGCCGCGAGCCGGGTCGTCGCGGCGGCCGCGGTGATCATGGTGTCGGTCTTCGCCGGGTTCATCCTGAATCCCGAGCCGATGGTGACGCAGATCGGGTTCGCGCTGGCGTTCGGCATCCTCGTGGACGCCGTCCTCATCCGCATGGTCTTCGTGCCCGCGACGATGGCGCTGCTCGGCGACCGCGCCTGGCGGCTTCCCGGCTGGCTCGACCGTGTCCTGCCCGACCTCGACGTCGAGGGCGCGCACCTCGAGGCTTACCTGGCGAAGGAGGAGCGGGAGCCCGTCGCCGTGCCGTGACGCCCGGCGCATTGGAGCGTTCCCGGTTGGGGGGTGGAAGGAGCGGGCATGATCTTGTCCAAGGGCGCCCCTTTCCTTCCTTCCCCTCCGCGGGCCGTTACGGCATGCCGCGGAGCCTCACCCCCTGGAGGCGTCCATGGTCTTCACCCTTGCCTGGATCGGCTGGATCGCGGCGTTCGTCGTGATCGAGGGCGTCGCGCTGGCCCGGCGCGCGCCCGGCGACACCCTGTCGGAGCACGTCTGGCGCTGGCTGCGGGTGCGCGACGCCCGCCCGACGCCGCTGACGTGGGCGCTGCGCCTCCTCCTGGTCGCCGGTGGCGTCTGGCTGACCGGCCACCTGGCGTTCGGCTGGTGGAGCCTGTGACGGCTGCGGGACCGGCCGACCGCCGGTCCCGCACCGCACGTCACACGCCGGGACGCCCCGGATCGGGCAGGGTCCATCCCGTCCGGTCATATTCCGACATCGCCTGTTCCGCGAACTCCACGAGCGACCGGTTCCAGCCGCGTCCCTCGTGGTTGAACAGGACGCCGATGCGGACCTGCTCGTGGTTGCCCTGGTAGTTCAGCTCGTACAGCTCGTGACGGCCGCCGAACTCGGTGCCGACGGCGTCCCAGAGCATCTTCAGCGTCTTGACGCGCTCCTCGGCGTCGACCCCGCCAGAGCCCCGGACATAACGGTCGAGGTAGGGCCGCAGCTCGGGATTGTCGAAGTCGCTGGCGTGCGACGGCAGGTAGATGAGCGCCGACCCGAGGTCCTTCAGCACGACCTCGCGGACGCGCGGATAGGCGACAGTGCTGATCCAGCGGTAGGCGTCGACCGCGCGCGGGTCGGGGTTGACGCTGCCGCCGACCCACGGCTCGGGGTTGCGGACCATCGACTCGGTCAGCGACCACACCATCGAGCGCAGCGCCAGGACCTCGCCGAGCCGGGTCTGGACGCCGCGGAAGTCCTTGGTGCCGGTCAGGGACAGCGCCTTCAGCAGCAGGCCGGACATGAAGTCGAGCTTCACCGCCATCCGGGTCGCGGCCTGGAGGGTGAGGCGCGCGTTGAAGCCGGAGAAGCGCAGGAAGCCGTTGAACTTGTCGAGGTCGCCGTACAGGAAGACGTTCTCCCACGGCACGAGGACCTTGTCGAGGACGAGGATCGCGTCGTTCTCGTCGAACCTGCTGGTCAGCGGGTAGTCGAACGGCGAGCCCGTCAGATGTGCGGTGCGGGCGTAGGACGTGCGGCCGATGAGTTTCAGGCCCGGCGCGTTGGTGGGCACCGCGGCGATGATGCCGAACCGCTTGTCCTTGACGGGCGCGCCGCCATGGCCGATGAACGTCATCTGGGTGGTGGCCGAGCCCGTCGCGACGACCTTCGCGCCGGACAGGATGACGCCGCTGTCGGTCTCCTTCTCCACGTGCACGAACACGTCGGCGACCTCGTCGACGGGTTTGCCGCGGTCGACCGGCGGGTTGATGAGGGCGTGGTTCCAGTACAGGGCCTTGTCCTGCGACTCCTGGTACCAGCGGCGTGCGTTGGCGTCGTACGGCGCGTAGAAGGCGTCGTTCACACCGAGGGTGCTGAGGAACGCGGCCTTGTAGTCGGGAGTACGGCCCATCCAGCCGTAGGTGAGACGGGCCCACTTCTCGATCGCGTCACGGGCCGTCATGAGGTCCTCCGACGAGCGCGGCGTGCGGAAGAACGGGTGGGTGTAGCCGCCGTTGCCGGTGTCGGTGGGGACCGTCGGGACAGTCCCGTCGTGCAGGGCGTCGTACAGGCGCGCGATCGACTTCACCGAGGCGCTGAACGCCGGGTGCGTGGTGACGTCGTCCACACGTTCGCCGTAGATCCACACCTCCCTGCCGTCACGAAGGCTCTCGATGTACTCCGCCCCGTTCTGCGGGCGCGCCGTGGGCGCCTCGACGGCGGCGGTCGCCTCAAGGGAGTCGGTCATCTGCGGTTCCTCTTTTCGAACGCGACGGCATGCCCCAACAGATCCCAGCGAATCCGTGTGAACCGGCCTGAATCACCTGTTCAGGCCGGTCCGTACGGGGAGACATGCCCATTCCGCTCGCGTTCGAGCATCCGGAACAGAGGAATCGGCGGACCGTAACCTAAGCGCGCGGGCAGCGCGACCGCCTTCTCTGGCGACCCGCCGGGCTCCTGCTCGCCGCGCTCGCGGGACCTGCCGGGGATGAACCAGGCGACCGCCACGGTGAGCAGCGAGGCCCCGGCGCAGACGGCGAGGACGAGCCTGAGGCCGTCGAGCGACGGGAACACCGCGGGCCCGACCGTCATCGTCATGCCCGCCAGGACGGCCCCGGCGACCGCGCTGGAGACCGAGGTCCCGACGGCGCGCATCAGCGTGTTCAGGCTGTTGGCGGCGGCGGTCTCGGTGACGGGCACCGCGCCCATGATGAGCGCGGGCATCGCGCCGTAGCCGAAGCCGATCCCCGCGCCGATGAAGCTCGAGGCGAGGATGAGCTGCCACAGGTGGTCGGACATGACCAGCGCGAGGATGTACCCGCAGGCGACGACGAACGCGCCGAGCATCAAAGTCGTCTTGGGGCCGCGCGCGTTGGAGATCCGCCCCGAGATCGGGGCCACCACCATCATCACCAGGCCCTGCGGGGCCATGACGAGCCCGACCGACACCATCGACTGGCCGAGGCCGTACCCGGTGGCCTCGGGCAGCTGGAGCACCTGCGGCAGGACGAGCGCGATCCCGAACATGCCGAACGCGAAGATCACCGAGGCGGCGTTGGTGAGCAGGACCTGTGGTCGGGCGAAGGTGCGCAGGTCGACGAGCGGGGCGCGGCGGCGCAGCTCGAACGGGATCCACGCGGCGAGCACGACGGCGGCGGCCGCGAGGAGCGAGAGCGTGGTGCGGCTCGTCCAGCCGAGGTCGGAGCCCTTGGAGATGACCAGCAGCAGGCAGACAAGGACAATCGAGAGGCCGAACGCGCCGACGAGATCGAACCTGCCTCCGCTGCGCACCTTGGACTCGGGGATGTACCTGAGCACGAGCGCCATCGCCAGCGCGCCGAGCACGGCGGCGATCCAGAACGGGGTGTGCCAGTGCGCGTGGTCGGCGATGAGCGCGGCCGCCGGCAGGCCGAGCGCGCTGCCGACCCCGAGTGACGAACTCATCGTCGCGGTGGCCGAGCCGAGCCGGTGCGGTGGCAGCTCGTCGCGCATGATGCTGATGCCGAGCGGGATGACGCCGCCCGCCATGCCCTGCAGGGCGCGTCCGACGAGCATGGGCGGCAGCGAGTTCGACAGCGCGACGATGACGGCCCCGACGACGAGCGCGCCGAGGCTGAGCAGCAGCATCCGCCGCTTGCCGTACATGTCGCCCAGCCTGCCGACGACGGGGGTGGCGACGGCGGCGGCGAGCAGCGTCACTGTAACGGTCCAAGCCGTGTCGGCGGTTGAGGCGTTGAGCAGTGCCGGAAGGCGTGGCACGAGCGGGATGACGAGGGTCTGCATCAGCGAGACCGTGATGCCGGAGAAGGCGAGGATCACGACGTACGCGCCGGGGCGCGTGCGAAGTTCCGCCTCCGCTTCGGAGGGCTCTGCTTGGGGTCGGGGCATTGGGGGGTCTCCGTCCGACGGTCTCACGGGACGGCGCGAGCACACCGTCCCGTGAGCGAGTTAAATCAACCGCTTGACCGAATTAAATCACGTGATTGACTTGACGGGGACGGCGAAATGCCCGGAAGGTGGCGGTCAGTTGTGTGATGACTCCAAGGACGGGTAAGCGATGTCTGCTGGAACGGTGACTGGCGGTACACGGCCGGAGCGCGGCGGCACCACCCGTGAGCTGATCCTGCGCACCGCCGAGCGCATGTTCGCCGAACGCGGCGTGTACGCGGTGTCGAACCGGCAGATCAGCGAGGCGGCCGGGCAGGGCAACAGCGCGGCCGTCGGCTACCACTTCGGCACCAAGGCCGACCTCGTGCGCGCGATCGCGCGCGGCCACGCCGACGAGATCGAACGGCTGCGCGGCATGCTCGTCCTCGAGGCGTTCGGGTCCGCCGAGATACGGGACTGGGTGCGCTGCCTCGTCCTGCCCATCACGCGGCACCTCGCGGAACTCGGCAGCCCCACCTGGTGGGCGCGGTTCGGCGCGCAGGTGTCGACCGATCCGGCACTGCACAGGATCGCGGTCGAGGAGTCGCTGGATTCGCCGTCGCTAAGGCTGCTGCTTGAGGGCATGAACCGCTGCCTGCCCGACCTTCCGCCGGACGTACGGATGCAGCGTTGGGCGATGGGCAGGCATCTCACCGTGCATCTGTGCGCGGAACGCGAGCGGGAAATCGCCGAGGGGGCCGCCGACCCTTCGAGCTGGGACGACCTCGCCGACGACCTCGTCGACGCGATAGCCGGGCTGTGGCACGCGCCGGTGAGCCGCCGCCCGTCCTGACCGCACGTCGGACGGGCGGGGCGGCCTTCCCAGGCCGGGCTGCGGAAGCCGGGCGCTGGAAGGCGAGGGCTAGAAGGCGGTGATGATCGCGGCGTTGCTGTCGGCGGCGGCGTGCCGCAGCTTCGCGGCCGCCTGGTACTCCGGCGAGTCGTACCAGGCGCGGACCGCCTCCTCGGACTCGAACTCCAGGATGACGGTCTGCGTACCGTGCCACTCGCCCTCGAGCGTGCGGGGCGAGGCGTCGACCGCGAGGACCTTGACGCCGTTCGCCAGCGTGGGCATCGCCGCCTTGCCATAGGCGGCCATGCCCTCGGGGTCCTTGATGTCCTCGGTGAAAACGACGATGACCTTCGACATGGCGAGACTCCCTAGCTCAGAATGATCGCCCGCTCGGGGCAGCGGGCCGCGGCCGTGGCGACCGCCTGTTCCGACGCGGCGGGCACCTCGGCCACGAGGGCGACAGCGTATCCGTCGTCGGAGATGTCGAACACGTCAGGGCTCAGGGTGCAGCAGATCCCGTGGCCCCGGCAGTTGTCGTCGTCTATCCGGACCTTCATCGAGCGTCCGCCTCCACGACGTCGAACTCGAGGCCGAGGAAGGCGAGACCGCGCAGGATGTACGTCGGCAGGTACATGAAGCGGCGGTCGTCCTTGGGGCCGTGGGCCTGCTCGGACAGGCGGATGTCGGTCGTCTTGGCGAGGATGCGCTCGATGCAGGTACGCGCCTCGGCCCTGGCGAGCGGAGCGCCGGGACATGTGTGGATGCCGCGCCCGAACGCCATGTGGTGCCGCGCGTTCTTGCGCTCGAGGTCGAAGGTGTTGGCGTCCTCGAAGTGCCGCGGGTCGCGGTTGGCCGCGCCGTTGAGGATCATCGCCATGGTCCCGGCCTTGATCTCGACGCCGCCGACCTCGGTCGTCTTGCGCGCGAGCCTGAAGTCGCCCTTGATGGGGCTCTCGGTGCGCAGCGTCTCCTCGATGAAGTTCGGGATGAGCGCGGGCTCTGCGCGCAGCCGCGCCTGGATGTCGGGGTTCTCCGCGATGATCAGCAGCGCCGAGCTGAGCAGCCGGACCGTCGTCTCCTGGCCCGCCGAGAACACGTTCGCGGCGATGCGGACGACGTCCATGACCTCGGGGGTCGAGCCGTCGGGGAACGTCGCGGTGGCCATGCCGGTGAGGACGTCCTGGCGGGGCTCGGCCCTGCGCTCGTTGATGTAGCCCGTGAACTTCAGGTACAGGAACTCCATCGGGGAGTGCGCGAGCTCCGACTTGATCTGGCCCAGCGTGGTCTGCTCCTGCGGACGGCGCTGGAGCGCCGCCACGAACTCGGCGCGGTCCTCGTCGGGGACGCCGAGCAGGTCGGCGATGACGTGGAGGCTGAACGGCGCGGCGAACTGGCTGATGAACTCGCCGGCGCCCTTGGCGAGGAACTCGTCGAGGAGGCGGTCGGCGACGCCCGCCATCTCGTCCTCGTTCTCCTTGAGGCGCTTGGGGGTGATGAGCTTCATCATCAGCGCGCGGTGCTTGGTGTGCTCGGGCGGGTCGAGCACCGGGAGCTGGTCGTTCATGGGGAGCTTGTCGCGGTGCTCGGCGATGAGGTCGCTGACGTCGTCACCGTCGAGCGGCACCGGGAAGCCGGGGAACGGCCCGGTCACCGAGATGCACGACGACCACGTGTCGGCGTCCTGCGCGACCTGGGCGGCCTCGTCATATCCGGTGACGAGCATGACGCCATGATGCGGCTCCCGCCGAACCGGCGACTCCTCCCGCAGCGCGTCAAAGTACGGATACGGATCACCCACAAAGCTCTCATCACTGAAGAAGTCCTTGCTGTCGTACTCACGCAGTCCGCTCATAAAGCTCCTCCTGCAGGCCGGGGGGACACACCGGGCGTGACGAAGACTCCGATCTCACTGACGAGAACGAGATTCTTCCCTGATGGCAAGCAGCGTTCCACGACCCCGCACAACCGTCAATCCTCACCCCCCAACACCCCACCACATCACCCACCGTCCGTTGGTGATCTTCCACTTATCCACACAAAAACCAGGCGATCCAGCATCGAACGCCCGACACCAACGCCCCTCCTCCCCACGGCCATCTGGACGAACGCACAGCGGTCCCGCCTACAGCTCGACTTACCATGAGGTGAGCGGCACTCTTCCCCCCGAAGGGTTGGGCGATGGCGGTTCCGGTGAAGGTGGCGATGCGCTCGGCGGAGAACGCGATGATCGAGGATCGCCCGGATCGGGTGCTGAAGCTGGCCGAAGCCATCCCCCGCGACGGCTTCCGGTCCAAGTCCAGCAGCGTCAACCGCCATCGGCTCGACGTGGCGAACGCTCACGCGCATTTGCGTCAGTACGCGGAAGCCTTCGATGTGCTGCAAGAAGTTCGGAGCCTCGCCCCTGAGTGGATCGTGAACCAGCGCCTCGCCCGTGACGTGCTCGCGAAGATCATCAGTCGTCGGCGCACTCTCACGGCGGAGATCGAGCGGAGGCAGAGTGCGGTGCTCGCGGGCCTGCTGCGTGGAGCGGGGCTCTGTGCGGACGTTCGGCACGACAGGGTGGGTGGTTACCTGTATGTGGTGGTGCGGCGGCCGGGATCGTCGGTGGGGGTGTGTCTGCGGACCGAGGGGGAAGGCGTGCTGCTGGCGATTGGCGGGGTGTATACGTTTGTCGCTGATTCGCTGCCCGGTTGTGTGGTGGATGTGGACTGGATGTGCACTCCTGAGGGATTCGCCGCATTGTTGCGGCGACCCTGACGGCCCGGAACTCGGACTGCTTGTTGGGGCGTTGGGTGCTGATGTTGTGGGGTGGGTGGGTTGAGGCCCGGAGGGGGATTGCTCCGGGCCTCTGGAGGGGGTTAGGAGGTGCGGCGGAGTAGGGCTGCCAGGGCCTGGCCGCCGCCGATGCACATGGTGACGATGCCGAGTTCGAGGTCTCTGCGGGCCAGGTCCTTGGCTACGCGGAGGGTGAGGATGCCGCCGGTGGCGCCGACGGGGTGGCCGAGGGCGATGGCGCCGCCGTAGGGGTTGGTCTTCTCGGGGTCGAGGCCGGCGTCGCGGATCACCGCGACGGCCTGGGAGGCGAACGCCTCGTTCAGCTCGATCACGTCGACGTCGGCCGGGGTGAGGCCGGTCTGGCGGAACAGCTTGGCCAGGGCGGGCACGGGCGCGTAGCCCATCAGCTCGGGCTCGATCGCGGCGGTGGCCACCGACTCGATCACCGCGAGGCCGGTAAGGCCGCGCTCGGCGGCGGCGCTCTCGCGCGCGAGCACGACGACGCCCGCGCCGTCGTTGATGCCTGAGGCGTTGCCGGCGGTGACCGTCCCGTCCTTGACGAACGCCGGGCGCAGCTTCGCCAGGGTCTCCACGGTCGTGCCGGGCCTGGGGTGCTCGTCGGTCTCGACGGTCACCGGCTTGCGGCCGCCCGTGGAGACCGCGGTGATCTCCTCGGCGAACGCCGCGCGCGCCGCGTCGGTGGCGGCGCGGCGCTGCGACTCGGCGGCGAACTCGTCCTGCTCGGCCCGCCCGACCCCGTACTTCGTGGCGACGTTCTCGGCGGTGACGCCCATGTGGATGCCGTGGAACGGGTCGGTGAGCATGCCGACGGTGCCGTCCACGAGGGTGCGGTCGCCGAGCTTGTAGCCCGAGCGCGCGCCGAAGTCGTAGAACGGCATCCGCGACATGTTCTCGTCGCCGCCCGCGAGCGCGAAGTCCACGCCCCCGTCCCAGCGCATCTGCATCGCCGCCGACCACACGGCCTGCAGGCCGGAGCCGCACAGGCGGTTCACCGTGTACGCCGGGGTCGAGACCGGCAGCCCGGCCGCGAGCGCGACCCGGCGCGCGTTGTAGGCGTCGGGGCCGACCTGGCCGATACAGCCCATGACGACCTCGCCGATGTCCTCGGCGGCCACGCCCGCCCGGGCGAGGGCGGCCTTGGCGGCGGCCGCGCCGAGCTCGTGGGCGGGCACGTCCTTGAACGCGCCGCCGAAGCCGCCGACGGGCGTGCGCGCGCCGTCGAGGATGACGATCCGCTCGGGGGTGCTCATGCGGACTCCTTGTCCTTGCAGGGGGTGGGGAGGGACTACAGGGTGGAGAAGGACAACAGGGTGGAGAAGGCGGTGCGGGGAGACGCGAGGCGGTTACTTGAGGAGCTGACGCGCCATCACCATGCGCTGGATCTGGTTGGTGCCCTCGTAGATCTGGGTGATCTTGGCGTCGCGCATCATCCGCTCGGCCGGGAAGTCGGAGGTGTAACCGTAGCCGCCGAGGAGCTGCACCGCATCGGTGGTGATCTCCATGGCGGCGTCGGAGGCCGCGCACTTTGCCGCGCTGGAGAAGAAGGTGAGGTCCTTGATCTTCGCGCCGTGCATCGCCGCCTCGGACTTCGCGGCGGCGGCGTAGGTGAGCTGGCGGGCGGCCTCGAGCTTCATCGCCATGTCGGCGAGCATGAACTGGACGCCCTGGAACTCGGCGATGGCCTTGCCGAACTGCTTGCGCTCCTTGACGTACCCGACCGCGTAGTCGAGCGCGCCCTGGGCGATGCCGAGCGCCTGCGCGGCGATGGTGATGCGGGTGTGGTCGAGCGTGGCGAGGGCGGTCTTGAAGCCGGTGCCGGGCTCGCCGATCATCCGCCACGCGGGGATCCGGACGTCCTCCATGATCACCTGACGGGTCGGGGAGCCCTTGATGCCGAGCTTCTTCTCCTTCGGGCCGAACGAGACGCCAGCGTCGGCCTTCTCCACGACGAAGGCGGAGATGCCGCGCGCCCCGATGCCGGGCTCGGTGACGGCCATGACCGTGTAGAAGTCGGAGACACCGGCGTTGCTGATCCACATCTTGACGCCGTTGAGGACGTAGTCGTCGCCGTCGCGCACGGCGCGGGTCTTCATGCCCGCCGCGTCGGAGCCGGCCTCGGGCTCGGACAGGGCGTAGGCGAACATCGACTCGCCGCTGGCGACCTTCGGCAGGTACTCGGCCTTGATCTTCTCCGACGCCGACAGCAGCAGCGGCACGGTGCCGAGCTTGTTCACGGCGGGGATGAGGGAGGAGGAGGCGCACGCGCGGGCGACCTCCTCGATCACGAGCACCGCGCCGAGGGCGTCGGCGCCCGCGCCCCCATACTCCTCGGGGACGTGGACGGCGTGGAAGCCGGCCTCTACGAGGTCCTTGTAGACGTCCCAGGGGAACTCGCCGCTCTCGTCCGTGGCCGCGGCGCGGGGCGCGATCTTCTCGTCGGCGAGGGCCCGGACCACCTCGCGCAGCATCTCGTGCTCTTCGGACATGTTGTACAGCCCGCCGACGTCGCTCATCGCTTTTCTCCTCCGTGGGGTGTCACTATGTGACATAGACTAAGGCACTCAGTGCCATGCTACTAGTCCGGGACACGGCCGGATCCGGGCGTCCGGCGAGACGCAGATACCCGGAAAGGGCCGGTGTTACGGTGGATCGCCCGGTTCGGGGGCGGGAGGAAAAGACCATGTCCGGAAGGCGCGACGCGCGGCGTGAACTCATGTCCGCGGCGATCAGCCTGTCCCTCGCGCACGGCTTCGAGGCCACGACGGTTGACGAGATCGCCGCCGCCGCGGGCGTCGCCAGGCGCACCTTCTTCCGGCATTTCCGGGCGAAGGAGGACGCGGTCCTGCCCGACCACGACGCGTGCCTGGCACGGGTCCGCGCGTTCCTCGACGCGGCCTCGCCCCTTGACGCGCCGCTTCAGCTGATCGGACGTGCCGCCGAACTCGTCCTCGACATGTACGCCGAGGACCCGGAGACCGCTGTACGGCGGTATGAGGTGATCCGTCAGGTTCCCGCGCTGCGCGAGTGGGAGATCGCCGCGACGAGCCGCTACCAGCGCGCGTTCGTCACGTACCTGAACGCGAGCCGCCCGGCCGCCGACCGCGACAGGTTCCGCCTGCACCACGAGGTCGCCGCCTCGGCCGTCGCCGCGACGCACAACCACGTGCTGCGGACCTGGCTCCGCGCGGGCGCCCCCGACGACGTCCGCCCGCGTTTCGCCGCCGCCATCGCCGAGGTCCTCACCGCACTCACGCCCTGGCTCGAGTCCGGCTCTCCCGCCGCGCCCGCCACCCCGCCCGACGACATCATGATCATCCTCGCCCCCCGCACGACCCCGCTGTGGAAGCTCGCCGAACACATCAACGCGGCCCCGCCCCAGCCCTGACCCGCGCAGCGTGCGTCAGGTCGGGGGGTTCAAAATCAGGCCGGGCGGCCTAGAATCGGGGTGTGCGGACTGAGAGCGGGGTTGCGGGGCGGCGGTCGTTCATTGAGGAGGCGCGGCGGCGGCAGATCGTCGAGGCGGCGACCCGGGTCGTGGCGGAGGTCGGGTACGGGCGGGCGTCGCTGGCGCGGATCGCGGAGCGGGCCGGGACCAGCAAGAGCGTGATCTCCTACCACTTCGACGGCAAGGACGAGCTGCTCGAGCAGGTCGCGCGGCAGTACCTCGACGGGGCCGGCGCGGCGATGGAGGAGCGGCTCGCCGACGCGGGCACGCCGATCGAGCGGATCAGGGCGTGGGTGGGGGCGCAGATGCAGTACCTCACCGCTGACCGCACGGGCTTCCTCGCGATGGTGGAGATCGTGACGAACCACCGCAGACCGGACGGAACCCGTCCGTTCGACGGCATGGACGAGGAAGAGACCGAGATCCTCGGCCGGCTGCTGAGCGAGGGGCGTGCGCTGGGCGAGGTACGCGACCTCGACGCCGACGCCACCGCCGTGATCATCCAGCAGTCCATGGAAGGGCTGCTCAGCCGCTGGGCCTATAACGACGCCTTCGACGTCACCGCGCACATCCCCGCCCTCGTCGACTTCATCGACCACGCCATCCGAAGGGACCCAGGATGACCACCCCCGACCCTCCCCCGCACGGCCCCGCTCCCCCTCCCTCCCCCGAGCCCTCCGCTCCCCCTGCTACCCCCGCCCCTCCTCCACCTCCCTCCTCCGAACCCTCCGCTCCCCCGGCATCCCCCGCCCCTCCTGCTCCCCCTGCGTCCAGTGCTCCGCCTGCTCCGCGGGCCTCCGGTCTGCCGTCGCCGGGTGGCGGGGCAGGCGTGGGAGGCCGTCTGACGCCGGATTCGGCCCGGGTTTCCGGGGCGGTCGGGGGAGGGGTCAGGTTGCGGGGGCCTCGGTTGGGGGTTGAGCGGAAGGCGATGGTGTTGTGGGGGGTGCGGGGGTTCCTCGGGTGGGGGATCGGGCTTGTTGTGCTCGGGGTCGTGTGGGGGGTGTGGGAGGCGGCGCGGCCCTGGGTCGTGGGGCCGGGGGTCGTTCTGGGGGTGGGGCTTGTGGTTTCGGTGGTGGTGCAGCCGTTGTGGCGGTATCGGGTGCATCGGTGGGAGATCACCGAGCAGGCGACGTACGCGGTGACGGGGTGGGTGGTGCGGGAGTGGCGGGTCGCGCCGACGTCGCGGGTGCAGACCGTCGACGCGGTGCGCGGGCCGCTCGAGCAGCTGCTCGGGCTCGCGACGCTGCGGGTGACGACTGCCTCGTCGGCGGGCGCGATCTCGATCAGCGGGCTCGACAAGGACGTCGCTCAGGAGGCCGCCGCGCGCCTCGCCGCCGTCGCGGAGATCACGCCGGGGGACGCGACATGAGCGTGGACGGGCCTTGGCTGCGGCTGAGCGCGCGGGTGATCTGGGTCGACCTGCTCCAGACGCTGCTCGCGCTCGCGCCGGGCGTCGTCGCGGTGCTGTTCACCGGCGCGAAGGTGACGTCGTTCAGCCCGTGGACGTTCATCGCGGTCGTCGGGGTCGGCGGCGCGGTCGCGGACATGCTGCGCTGGACGTTCACCCGCTACCGGGTCACCGACGACGAGGTGCAGCGGCGCAGCGGCGTGTTCGTGCGGACCTACCGGTCGGTGCGGCGCGATCGGATCCGCAGCGTCGACTCGCACGCGAAGCTGCGCCACCGGATCGCGGGCCTCCGCGTGGTGACGGTCGGCGCGGGCCAGCAGACCAGCGCGGGCCAGGCCGCGTTCGTCCTCGACGCCCTGACCAAGGCCGACGCCGTCGCCCTGCGCGCCGCCCTCCTGCACGAACACACCGAACCGGCCGCGACTCCGCAAGGAACCGACCTGTCTCAGGCGGATGCGGAGAGCGACGCTCCGGCTGAAACCCAGCCAGGATCTGCCGCGCACATCGCGAGAACTGAACCCCCCGAAACCGGCGCGGAAAGGGCGGACGTCCTGGTTCTCGCCCGGTTCCGCCCCTGGTGGGTGGTCTACAACATCTTCAGCGTCTGGGCGTACGTGATGGCCGGCGGCCTGCTGTGGGGCGCCTACTGGTTCACTGCCGACTTCGGGCTCGACCTCGTCGGCACGGCCGCCGACCTCTTCGGCTGGGGTGAGCGCGGGACCGCCGCGCGGACGCTGATCGGCCTCGCCGCGGTGAGCGTGGTCGGCGCGGTGGGCATGGCCGTCGCGTTCTTCACCGGGAACTGGGGGTTCGAGCTCGCGCGGGTGCGCGGCGCTGCGGGCATGACGCTGCGGACGCGTCGCGGGCTGTTCACCACCCGGGAGGTCGGGCGGGACGAGGCGCGCACGCGCGGCATCACGATCAGCGAGCCGCTGCTGTGGCGCTGGACGGGCATGGCCGACACCAACGTGATCACCACGGGCCTGGGCCTGTGGTCGATGGAGGAGCCCACGAGAATCCTGCCGCGCGGCCCGGTCTCGGCGGCCCGCGCGGTGTCCACGACGGTCGTCGGCCTTGACCCGCTCGGGGTCGACCTTCCGCGGCACCCGCGCGCGGCGCTGCGCCGCCGTCTGTGGTGGGCCACGTGGCCGGTCGCGGGGGCGCTCGTCGTGCTGGCCTGGCCACTTCACACGGGCGTGGTCCCCGTCGCCGTCCTGTGGGGCGTGCTCGCGCTGCTGCCCGTCTCGCTGCTGCTGGGGCTGGCCGCGTACCGCGCGCTAGGGCACAGCATCGAGGGCGACTACCTCGTGGCGCGGTCGGGGCTGCTCAGCCGTTCGACGTCCGCGCTGCGCCGCGACGCCGTCAGCACGATCGTGCTCCGCGAGTCGGTGCTGCAACGGCGGCTCGGCCTCACCACGGTCTCGGCGATGACCGCGGCGGGCTACGGCACGTATCCCGTGCCCGACCTCGACGCGCGGGAAGCCGTCGCCTTCGCTTCGGCGGCCGCGCCCGGCCTGCTCGACCCGTTCCTCGAGCCGGACGACGCGCGAAGCCTGGAGGGGACAGAACACCCGGAGTTAGCATCAAGGCGTGAAAATCCGGATCGGCTACGCGCCGGGGGCTCGCGAGCCCGAGCGTGACGACTTCACCGGCCTGTGCCGGAGCCTCGAGGAGCTTGGGTTCGACTCCCTGTGGGTGACCGAGCGCGCGACCGGCCCCGGCGGCGATCCCGTCGCGCTGCTTGCGCACGCGGGCGCGGTCACCGAACGGATCAAGCTCGGCACCGCCGTGATGACGCTGCCGGGACGGCAGCCCGCGCTGCTCGCCCAGCAGCTCGCGACGCTCGACCACCTGTCCGGCGGACGGCTCCTCCCCGCGTTCGGCCTCGGCCAGCGGCTCGACGCCGAGCACCAGGCGTTCGGGGTGGCGCGCGGCGAGCGGGTGGCGCTGTTCGAGGAGCTGCTTCCGCTGCTGCGCAGGTTCTGGTCGGGCGAACGCGTCACCCACGACGGGCCACGCTTCAGCTTCGACGGGGTCGCCGTCCGGCCGACGCCCGTGCGCGGCGCGTTCGACGTGTGGATGGGCGGCACCGCCGACGCCGAACTGCGCCGCGCGGGACGCCTTGCCGACGGCTGGCTCGCCGCCTTCGTGACCCCCGCCGAGGCCGAACGCGGGCGTCTGCTCATCGAACGGACCGCCGCCGAGCACGGCCGCTCGATCGACCCCGAGCACTTCGGCGTCACCGTCGCCTACCGGCACGGCGACGCGCCCGCCGCCCTGCGCGTCCCGCGTCCCGGCCTGTCCGACGCCGACCTCGCCGCCCTCGTCCCGTCACTCGACGCGCTCGACGGCACCCTCACCCGCTACATCGAGGCCGGTTTCTCCAAGTTCGTCCTCGCCCCGCTGCACTCCCCCGCCGACTGGCGCACCGAGCTCACCGCGCTCCGCGACGTCCTCGCCCTGCAGACCTGATCAGCCGAGTCCGACGGCCGTCGCGGCGAGCCCGAGCCCCGCGCTGACGAGCAGCACGCGCGGTATGCCCCAGTTGAGCCGGAAGACCATGACGGCCGCGAGCGCCGCGAGCCCGAGCGGCAGGTACCGCACGCTCGAAAGGTCCGGCAACGTGGCCTGGACGGGTCCCCAGGACAGCGGGAACGTCTCGGCGAACAGCGTGTGCAGCGCGAAGTAGAAGCCGAGGTTGGCGATCACCCCGACGACAGCCGCGGTGATGCCGCCGAGCGCCGCGGCGATCGTCGCGTTGCCGCGCAGGCGCTCGACGTAAGGAGCGCCGAGGAAGATGAACAGGAAGCAGGGCACGAACGTGACCCAGCTGGTGAGGAGCGCGCCGAGCAGGGCCGCCGCCCAGGGGTCGAGGCCGCCCGGGTCGCGGTAGGCCCCGAGGAACGCGACGAACTGGACGACCATGATGAGCGGCCCCGGGGTCGTCTCGGCGAGCGCGAGGCCACGGACCATCTCCTGCGGCCCGAGCCAGCCGTACGTCTGCACGGCCGCCTGCGCGACGTAAGACAACGCGGCGTAGGCGCCGCCGAAGGTGACCAGCGCCATCCCGGAGAAGTACACGCCCTGGGTGGTGAGCACGCCGCCGACCCCGGTGAACACCGCGACGGCGACGACGGGGGCGGCCCACACCAGCAGCCCGATCCCGAGGACACGGCCCGACCTGCCGAGCGACGGCGGCTCGTGGTGGAGGATCGCGTCCGAGACGAGCGGTTCGGGCCCGTCGGCCGGTTCCTCGCGCATGAGCGCGGGCCGAGCCCTGCCCAGCAGCCACCCGGTGACGGCGGCGCCGACGATGACGAGCGGGAACGGCACGGCGAACACCGCGAGCGCGAGGAACGCGCCGACGGCGAGCGCGACGAGCGCGGGCCCGGTCAGCGACCGCCGCCCCACCCGGACGACGGCCTGCGCCACGATCGCCAGCACGGCGGGCGCGAGCCCCGCGAACAGCCCGGCGACGAAGGCCGTCTCACCCCACCCGACATAAAGGACGGAAAGCGCGAGCAGCGACACCACACCCGGCAGGACAAAAAGGACGCCCGCGACGAGCCCGCCGCGCGTCCCGTTCAGAAGCCAACCGGTGTACACGGCGAGCTGCTGCGCCTCGGGCCCGGGCAGCACCATGCAGTACGACAGCGCATGGTTGAACCGCTGCTGCCCGATCCACCGCTTGTCCTCCACAAGCGCGCGCTGCATGACGGCGATCTGTCCGGCGGGCCCGCCGAACGTCTGCAACGAGATCGCGAACCAGGTCCGGACCGCCTCGCCGAACGGCACGATGTCGCGGTCCTTGTGGGCCGAGGTCATGGGGCTCCTGTCCGTCAGCGCGACGGGTGGGGCGGGTCCGCGCCGGGGCGGGCACAGGTGGCGGCGGCGCTCGCGGCCGCGTCGGCCAGGGCGGGGGCGAGCTGGAAGGGGGTGAGGGAGCCGAGGGCCTCGCGGGTGAGGAGGTCGCGGGCGTGCAGGCCGGTGAGCAGGCCCGAGGTGAACGCGTCACCCGCGCCGACGGTGTCCACGACCTCGACGGGAACGGCGGCCTGCGGGACTGTTCCGTCGGCGAGGTAGCCGGTCGCGCCCTTCGCGCCGCGCGTCACCACGACGAGGGACGGGCCGAGGGTGAGCCATCCGGCGGCGACCTGGTCGACCGGCAGTTCCGGGTGCAGCCAGGCGATGTCGTCGGCGCTGGCCTTGACGACGTCGGCCAGCGCCGCGCACTCGTCGACGCGCTGGCGGGCCGCGGCGGGGTCGCCCATGAGCGACGGGCGGATGTTCGGGTCGTAGGAGATGACGGCCCTGCCGTGCCACTCGCGCAGCAGGTCGAGGACACGGTCCGCGCCGGGCGCGAGGCACGCGGCGAGGGACCCGGTGTGCAGACACGTGGTCGTCTCGGGCAGCGGCTCGTCGGGGATGCGCCAGTCGAGGCGGAAGGTGTACTCGGCGGTGCCCGACGGGTCGAGCCGGGCGGTCGCCGTGCTCGTCGGGAGGTCGTCGCGCGGGTCGCCGACGAGGTCGACGCCGCTGTCGCGCAGGTGCGCGGCGAGGACGTCGCCGTCGGGGTCCGCGCCGAACCTGGTCAGCAGCGCGACGGGCACGCCCTGCCTGCCGAGGCCGACCGCCACGTTCAGGGGGCTGCCGCCCGGCCGGACGACGGGCGGCGCGCCGTCCGTCGCGAGCACGTCGATGAGCGCCTCGCCCACCACACTGATCACTGTCCGGTCTCCCCGTGTTCGGCGCCGATGCCGTCGCGAGCATAAGGCCAGAAGGTGAACTGCGGGGGTACGGACGGGCCATCAGGCCAGGGCGGGCAGCACCTTGTCGGCGACGGTGCGCAGGTAGGGCCAGGCGGTCTCCGGCGGGAGGCCGCCGAGCAGCGGGTGCAGCGCGAGCAGCGTGCCGCCCCTGACGAGCTCGACCGCCTCGTCCACGGTGAGGATGCGGTGGCTGCGGTTCTCCGCGCGCAGCTCCTCGGCGGTCCGGGCGAACGAGATGCTCGCGGTGGTGACGGCTCCCTCGTTCCATGCGGCGTAGGTGCGCACGTCGTGCATGAGGTAGGGGCCGAGTTCGTCCCACGCGCGGTCGACGTCCTCGGCGACGAAGACAGTCGTCGGCGTCTCGGTCGGCATGAGGAGGCACATGCCGGGTTTGTGCCCGGCCGAGCGGGCCGCCTCGCGGTAGGCGTCGCCGAGTTCCGGTTCGCCGCTCTGCGCGAAGAACCCGATGCCGTGCCTTCCCGCGCGGCGGGCGGCGGCGAGGCTGCTGCCGCCCCACGCGACCATCGGCCCGCCCGGCGTGACGGGCGCGGGGGTGACGTGCACGCGGCGTCCCTCGTAGGTGAACGGCTCGCCCGTCTTGGCCTTGAGGAGCACGCCAAGCTTCTCCTCGGCGATCTTGCCGCGCCTGCGGAAGTCGACGCCGTACATGGCGTACTCCTCCTCGCGGTAGCCGATCGCGGCGACGTACATGACGCGGCCGCGGCTGATGACGTCGAGGACGGCCATCTCCTCGGCGAGCCGGATCGGGTCGCACAGCGGCAGGATCACGACCGCGACGGTGATGGGCAGCGTCTTCGTCCGGGCGGCCAGGGCGCTGGCCATGACGACAGGGGAAGGCAGGAACCCGTCTTCGGCGGCGTGATGCTCGGACACCATGACGCTCATACAGCCGTGCCGTTCCGCCCATTCGGCCATGTCCAGCGCCGCCGCGTACAGCTCGGGGGCCGGTGCTCCCGTCTTGGGCGCCCGCATGTCGAACCGCATCATGAACATCGCCGCTCCCGCCTGCCGCCGCGTCCGTCGCCGGGACGCCCACCTCCGGTGGAGGGAATAATGTATACGATTCCGGTGCGGGGCGGGCGGGCTCAGTCGAGCGTCGGGAGGGAGTCCCTGAGGTCGGCGAGGGTCGGTGAGATGTGCACCGCGCCCGCCTGGAGCAGCGCCTCACCGGGGATTCCGCCGGTCAGGACGCCGACGGGCTTCACCCCCGCCGCCTCGGCCGCCTGCATGTCCCACACACTGTCGCCGACGAAGAACGCCTCCGACGCGCCGGCCCCGGCAAGGTCGAGCGCACGACGCACGAGATCGGGCGCGGGCTTGCCGTGCTCGACGTCCTCGGTCGACGTGATGGCGTCCACGGCCTCAAGCGCACCGACGGCGTCGAGCGCCCCGCGCAGGATCGCCAGCTCACGCGGATCGGCCGACGTCGCCAGCACGACGGTCATGCCGCGTTCCTTGCACGCCCGCAACAACTCCCCCGCACCCTCAAGCGCGCTAATCCGCGAACGATAAGCAGCGAACAAAGTCCCATGCGCGCCAAGCACGGTCCCGTCATCATCCCGATCACGCCCGGGCAGAAGCCGATCAAGCAACGCCCCCGACGGAAGCCCGATCGCATGATGCACGTCAGCGGCCGAAACCCGATGCCCACCCTGCGCAAACGCCTCCCACCAAGCAAGCACATGATGGTAAGTCGTATCGGTCAACGTGCCGTCCACATCAAACAGGGCAGCTCTCATCCCCCCAGCGTAACCACCCCCTCACCCACCGCCCCGCCACAGGGCCATCCACAACATGCTCAGCAAACGGCACAGATCGCGATTTCTGCTGTAAGGTCGCCGCGTGATGCTGCGGATCATGGCTGTTGTCCTGGGCGTCGCACTGTGCGTCTCGGGATGTAAGGCTCCCGCGATGGACGACGCGACGGTGCGGCGGCTCGTCGACCAGGGCGTGGATCCCGATTACATCTTCCGGGCCAAGATTCCCGGATTCACCGCGCTGGAGACGTCCGCGGAGCCGATGGAGGGCGGCGGTTTCCGCATGACGTACGTTTCGGACGCTGACCCCGCCGTCCGCGCGGAGTTCCAGGCCCACCGGACCGCGCTCACCGGATGCCCCAGGACACCGATCCCGCGCTCCGACGGCACGCCCACCGAATGCGCCGACGTGGCCAAGGGCTGGTACCGGTCGGACGGCCGCCATCACGAATACCTCCACGCGTTGCAGCGGGGCAGCGTCAGGCTGAGCGCCCCGACCAACGCCATCAGCGCGGACGACCTCTTGCAGACCCTCACCAGATCCGACTCCCTCTGGGGACCCGCGTCGCGCCCATGACCGTGGCCGCTTCGCGCACGTGGGTGTCGGGGTGCGGAGGGGTCAGCGGGTCGGTGTTGGGGTGGGGGTGGGTTGTCTTGCGGACGGCTGGTGGGGGTGCTCGGGGATGGCGGTGGGGTGGAGAGGTGGCTTGGCGGGGGTGGGGATCGGGTTTGGGGGCTGGGGGAGTGCGGTGAGGATGAGGCCGAGGGCTACGGCGAGGACGCCAGTGATCTGGAGGGGGCCGAAAGGGTCGCCGAAGGCGGCGACGCCGATGCCGAAGCCGATGACGGGCTCGATGTTGAGGAACGCGCCCGCGAGGTCCGGGGCCACCCATGCCTGGGCGTAGGCGAACAGCCAGTAGGGCAGGAGCGTTCCCGCGAAGATCAGCGCGCCCACCGCGAGCAGCGGGGCGGTTCCGGTCGGCACGGTGGGCACGCCCTCGTGGAGCTCGCCAGGATCGTCGGGCTCTCCCCCACCGCGACGCTGCACCGGATCCGCAAGCTCAAGGAGTCGGGCGTCATCCGGCGCATCCGCGCCGACCTCGACCCGGCGCTGGCGGGCTTCCCCCTCAAGGTCTACGTGATGATCACCCTGGCCAGGCACACCCCGAAGGCCGAGCGGGCGTTCACCGACGCGCTCAAGGCGATTCCCGAGATCGTCGCCGCCGACGTCATCGCGGGCGAGACCGACATGGTGGTCGTCGTCGCGGCGCGCGACGTCGCCGACCTGCAGCGCGTCCTCAGCCGGCTGTCCCTGCACGGCGCGCAGCGCATCACCACGCTCCTGCACCTCGAGGAGATCAAGCCGCCGTCCCCGCTGCCCCTGCTCAGCGGCCCCGCCGACCGCTGACGCCAGGCACGGCCGGGCGGAAAACGCGTTGACACGCGCGCGCCGCCGGAGGGAAGGTGATGATCTTTCGTGCGCGCCGCGTCGGGCGGCGGAGCCGGAGTTCGAGGGGGAAGCGTGATCGTTGTTTCGGCGGCCGGGGGTGCGCTTGGGCGGCTTGTGCTGGACGGGCTCGCCGCGGCGGCTCCCGGCGCGGAGGTCGTCGCGGCGGTACGCGACCCGGCGAAGGCCGCCGACCTCGGCGTGACGGTCCGGCGCGGCGACTACGACGACCCCGCCTCGCTGCGCACGGCGTTCGCGGGCGCGGACCGGCTGTTGTTGATCTCGTCGCCGGAGCTGGATGGGGCGCGGCGGATCGCGCAGCACCGGGCGGCTGTGGAGGCGGCGCGTGAGGTGGGGGTGGGCTCGATCGTCTATACGAGCTTCCTGGGGGCTGGTACTCAGGCGACGGGGCTTACCGAGGCGCACTACGCGACGGAGAGGCTCATTGAAGACAGCGAGTTGGCTTTCACGTTTCTGCGCAACCCGTTCTACAGCGAGGCGTTTCTGAACCCGTCGCTGCTTGAGGCGGTGAAGACCGGGGAGTTGCCGCACGGTACCGAGGGGCGCGGGCTGAACACCGCGTTCCGGCGCGATCTCGCCGACGCGGCGGTCCGTGTCCTCACCTCCGACGGGCACGCGGGCCGCGCCTACGACCTGACGGGCCCGCTGTGGACGTATCCCGAACTCGCCGCCGCCCTCTCGGCGGCTTCGGAAAGCGAGGTGACCGCCGTCCCGCGCACGTCACCGGCCCCCGGGGCGTTCGCCTTCTTGGAGACGCTCGCCCGCTCCGGCGCGCTGGAGCTCCAGACGCCCGACCTGGCGTCGCTCCTCCCCCGCCCCGCCCGCAGCGCCGCCGAGTACGCCGCCTCGCTCTTCGCGGGTCAGTCCTTGAAGTAGACGATCTGGTGGGTGGTCGCCAGGAGCGTGCCCGTGGGGGTCCAGAGGGTGCCGGACTGGTCGAAGTAGCCGCGGGAGAAGCGCGCGGTGCGCGCGCTGCCCAGCAGGTGGTCGGTGCCGTGCGCGGCTAGTTCGGCGGCGTCGGCGTGGAAGTAGACGGTCAGGGAGACCGTCCCGGCCGCCATGTAACGGCCCCTGCGCAGGAAGACGCGCGGGTAGAAGATGTCGCTCAGCGACGTCAGTGACGCGAAGTCCAGCGGGCGGGCGGGTGCGTCGCGGACCCAGAGCGTGGTGGTCGAGCTCGGGTGCTCGGCCTCCTTCTCGGGCAGCGCGCCTTCGATGAATCGCAGCTCGTAGTTGCGCGCCCAGGCGATGAAGTCGGGGAACCCGGAGACGGCGACCTCGTCCGGCGCGGGGACGACGGGCATGACGGCCTCGCCGTCGCCCCAGGTGTCGCGGCGGATGCCGAAGACGGCGGTCGCGGTGGTGGTGACCGCCTCGCCCTGGGTCAGCTCGATCACCCAGTGCTGGGTCGTGCGGTTGGTGCGGACGGGCCGCGCGCTGATCGTGAAGTCGCCGTCCGCGACGGGGCCCGCGAAGTTGACGGTCAGCGAAAGCGGATCGCCCAGCCGCTCGGGGTGCGACTCGACCGCGCGCAACAGCGTCGCGGCCGTGACGCCGCCGAACGGACCCACCATGTTCGCGTACGCCGGGGCCGTCTTGCCCTGGAAGCCTCCGTCGGCCGTGGGGGTGAGGGCTACCGCCTCGTCGAACGGGTGAAGGGTCACGGTTGGCTCCTCAGGGGGAAGAGGTGTATTCCTATGTATGTAACCATACATAGGAATACGTCCGACCCCGAGGGGGCCTCCGATGCCGCGCCAGAAGGACCCGGAAGGGCCGAGGGCCGCGATGATCCAGAGCGCGATCGGGATGATCCGCCGCCAGGGCGTCGCCGCGACGTCGTTCGCCGACGTCCTCGCCGACAGCGGCGCGCCACGCGGCTCGGTCTACCACCACTTCCCCGGGGGCCGCGCCCAGCTGATCGAGGACGCGACCCGCAGCGCCGCCGCCTACCTCGGCGGAGCCGTCGCCCGTGTCTTCGCCGCCTCGGACACCCCGGCCGCGCTACGCGCCCTGGTCGACGTGTGGCGGCGCGGCCTCGAGGCCGGCGACTACGAGGTCGGCTGCCCGATCGTCGCGGCGGCGCTCGGCACCGAGCGGACGGCCCGCGACGTCGCGGGCGAGACCTTCGCCGCCTGGTGCGCGCTGATCGCCGACAAACTCGTCGCCGACGGCGCGGACAGGGAGCGCGCCGAATCCGTCGCCGTCCTCGTCATCGGCGGCCTCGAAGGCGCCCTGGTCATGGCCCAGGCCCAGCGCTCCTCCGCCCCCCTCGACTCGGTCGCCGACGAGCTTGGCATCCTGTGCCGCGCCGTCACCAATCGTCGCTGACCGAGCAGCCGACCGACCCCTGGTCCGCGTAGGTGCAGTCGCCCGACCCCGCGTCCACCCCGAAGATCGACAGGAAGCCGGACCCGACGAAGATCGCGGCGCAGATCCCCGCGAACGCAAGTCCGGAGAGGATCGGCCCGAACCCGGAGACTGCCGGTGCGTTCACCCGCACGGCCGTGGGCTTCGCCGGGTCGTAGAACACCGTGACGTCGCTGCCGACCCCCGCGTCCGACGGCTCGGCCGCCTCGACGGTGATCTCGCGCCCCTCGTCGGTCGTGAACCGCACGACGGGCCGCTGCTCCGCGCCGAAGGTGCGCCCGCTGCCGGTGAACCGGGTCCGCACGTCGGTGACGACCCCCTCGGCCCGCCGTGCCCTGCGCGCGAACGCACGGCCGCCGACCAACTGCTTGACGCCGCCACCGGCGATCGACAGCCCGATCAGGACGAACAGCAAGATCATGTACCCGAAGAAGTCGGGGAACTCCTCAGCCAAGAACGCCTCTTCTAGATAAGCCAGACACAGACGTGCAAACCTACATGTAACGGACATAGGTCGGGTGCGGGAGGTTCCCGGTGGCGGGGTCAGTCCGAGAGGGGGTGGGGGGTCAGGCGGAGTTCCTCGATGTCGAGGAGGGACTGGATCTGGCGGAGGACCGTGTCGTCAATGCGGCGTTCGTCGCGGAGGCGCAGGACCGTGGCGCGTTTGCAGGAGACGAGGGCGAGACGGAGGGCCGTGTCGTCGCGCTTGCGGCGCAGGGCGGTGTCGGCCTCCTCGCCGTCGGCGTTGAGGACGGCGAGGTGGGTCTCGTATTCGAGGCGGAGCCGTTCGGCGACCTCGGGGCTGGTGCGCAGGTCCGCGACGAGATGCGGGAGCGCGTCGAGCGCCTCGGAGACCGAGAGGGTCTCGGCAAGACGGCGTTCCTCCCCCACGGCCAGGTCCTCGGGGAACCTCGCCCAGCGGACGACCGCGGGCAGCAGCAGCCCCTGCACGAGCACCGTGACGACGATGACCCCGAAGGTCACGAAGACGATCAGACTCCGTCCGGGAAAGGGCGCGCCGGAGGCGACCATCATCGGGATCGCCATCGCCGCCGCGAGGGACACCGCACCCCTGAACCCCGCGACCCCGCTGACGATCCGGGCCCGGTCGCTGATCCGCAGCTCATGCTGCTGCGGACGGCGGTCCAGAAGCCTGATCAGATACGACACGGCGAAGATGAACACCACCCGCACCGCGACGAGGACCGCGCACACCACGCCGATCAGGACGAGCCCGCGCGCGAGGTCGGCCGCGTCCAGCGCGCGGACGACGGTCTGCGCCTCAACTCCGATCAGCACGAAGAGCGCTGCGTTCAGGACGAACGCCGCGAGCGAGTAGAACGCCACGGTCTGGAGCCGGGTGGCCGCCCGCCCCACATGCGGTCCCGCCTGGCTCATGATCAGCCCGCACACCACGACCGCGAGCACCCCCGACGCCCCGACGAGCTCGGCCGCGAGGAACGCGGTGAACGGGACGAGCAGCATCGCCACGCTGCCGAGGATCGCGTCGGCGATCCGCGCCCGGACCTGCACGCCGACCTTGGCCGTCACGATCCCGACGAGCACGCCGCCGACGTAGGAGACGAGGAAAAGCCAGCTCACGTGGGCCGTGCTAAGGCTCTCCTCCCCCACAGTGATCCCTACGGCGAGCCCGTAGACGACGAGGGCCGTCCCGTCGTTGATGAGGCTTTCGGCGCGCAACGCCGTCATGTACCTGCGCGGCAGGATGCGGGCGAGCGCGCCCACCGCCGTGGCGTCGGTCGGCGCGACCGCCGCGCCGAGCACCCAGGCGGGCCCCCACGGCAGCCCGAACCCGTGCGCGACGACCGCGACCGCCCCCGCGGTGACGATGACCAGGACCGTGCTCATCAGCACGATGCCCCGGAGATACCTGCGGATCTCGCGGGGCGACGTCGTCAGGCTCTCCCAGTACAGCAGCGCGGGCAGGAACAGCAGCAGCACGGCTTCAGGCGGCAGCCGCACGTCCCGCAGCGCGGGGACGAAGCCGAGCGCGATCCCGCCGAGCAGCAGCACGATCGGCGGGGCGACGCCGAGCCGGTCGGCGGCCGCCGAGCAGACAAGGACGGCGAAGCCGAGCGCGACGACGAGTTCGAGGCCGAGCACCCGTCAGCCTCCGCGCCCGGGGCGGCTCGTGGTCGGTGGCATGCGGCACTCCCTCGGCTCTCCCTGAACGCCTACCCCTGCCGGGTGGGGCGCGGGTCGAGCCTGGGCAAAGGGAGCGGCGGGGTCAATCCGGGGTGTCGCGGCGCATCGCGCGGACGAGCCTGCCGAGCAGGCCGCGGCTCACCGAACGCCGCGGCTTGCGCTCGGCGGGCGTCTCCTCGGCGACGGGCTCGGCGCGCGGCGCGGCCGGTGCGGTCGGGTGCAGCCGGAACCTGACGGGCAGCGCGTGCAGCGCCCGGACGGCCGGGGAGCGCCGCCACGGCAGCTCCTCGGGCGGGACGGCGAGTTCCAGCGCGGCGAGGCGGTCGAAGAGCCGCTCGACGGCGATCGTCACGAGGGTCATCGCGAGGTCCGCGCCAGGGCAGCGGTGCGCGCCCGCGCCCCAGGCGAGGTGCGCGCGCGAGCTGAACACGCCGGACGGCTGGCGCGCCCCGGCGAACGACGGGTCGCGGTGCGCGCCGCTCACCGACAGCAGCACCGGGTCCCCGGCCGCGACGGTGACGCCGCCGAGCACGGTGTCGGCGGTCGCGTAACGCAGGCTGAGGTGGGAGTTGGGCGGTTCCGCGAGGATCGCCCGGTTCACCGCCTCGCGGACGAGCCCGCCCGCGAGCGCGGCCCGCGCGCCTGAGTCGCCGCTGACGACCTCGAGCACCGTGGTGCAGACGAGCGCGGCGGCCATGTCGCCGAGATGGATGACCAGCGCGGTCATGTCCCCGGCGATCTGCTCGTCGGTGAGGCTCGGGCCCGCCGCCTCGATCATCAGGGACGGCAGGTCGTCGCCGGGCGCGGACCGCTTGGCCGCGACCGCCGCGGTGACCTGCGCGGTGACGCGGCCGAGCGCGGCGGCGGAGTCGGGTCCCATGTCCATGGTGCGCCACACGTCGAGGAGCAGTTCCTCGGTGACGGACTCGACGCCGATCATCTCCTGGCAGAGCATCAGCATCAGCGGGCGCGCGTACTGGGCGGCGAGGTCGACGTCGCCGGTCGTCGCGCCGTCGGCGAAGAGGTCGACGAGCTCGTCGGCATAGCCTCGGCAGCGTTCCTGGAGGTCGCGGGCGTGCTGGTGGGTGGCGTCCTGGAAGGGCGGCAGCGCGGCGAGCCAGGCGCCGCGCCGCTCGCTGTGCCGGGCGCCCTCCTGGAACAGGACGCCGTCGGATTCATGCGGCACGAGCAGCGGCCAGTCGCGCGGGACGCGTCCCTCGGCCCTGGCCCGCCAGTGCCGGATGTCCTTGCTCCACGTCCGGTTCCGGTTGTGCAGCACGTCGAGGACCTCGCGGTAGCCGAGCACGAGCCAGACGGGCACGCCGAGCAGGTCGACCGCCGCGACTGGCCCGTGCCGCTCGCGCAGCCCGTCGACCACGAGGGCGTGCCGGTCCACGAAGTCGGGGGTCACGAGCGGTTCGAGCGCGCTCGCCGTGAGCCCTCCGCGCAGGTCACGCACCTTGGCCGCACTGAACCTGTCGCTGCTCTGGCCGGTCGGCATATATCTCCATCGTGCCGCCCCGCGGTGCGTCGGCGGCGCGCGGCACAGCCCTGGCCGGACGTCAGACGCTCTCCCGAGGCATGGTCTCTGACGCGTCCGAACCTAGCAACAATTCCGCATTAAGGGGCTTTACCGACAAGTAGCCCTAGCCCGCCATTTCCGATATCGCCCTAAATGGGTGATTCTTCGGCTTGGCGGAGGGCCGCGACGCGGTTCTCCGCGAGGGCGGACATGGCCTCGATGAGCAGGTCCATTTCGGCGTCGGTGGTGCGGCCCGGGTCGGTCTGGACGGCGATGAAAGCGCCGTCGAAGAAGGAGACGCCGACGCCGGCCAGGGCCTCGGCGAGGGCCGCGGCGATCTCCTCACCCTCGGGGGCGTAGGCGGAACTGATCATGTTCCGCATGTGGACGAGGCCCTCGATCCGGACGTCGTCGACGATCTTGGAGACCTCGGGGGCCTCCTCGCTCAGCCGCAGCAGGATGAACAGCCGCAGGAACTCCTCGCGCGAGGTGAAGACCCGGCCGGTGCGGCGCAGGTACCAGGCCAGGCGCTCGCGCGACGTGCCGCCGGGCGGCAGCTCGGCGTGGCCGCGGTCAAGGTCGTCGAAGAACGCCCGCGCGCCGCGCTCCATCACCGCGGCGAGCAGGCCCGCCTTGGAGTCGAAGTGGTGGTAGATCGCGCTTTTGGGCAGCCCGGCCTCGCGGGCGAGGTCGGCGAGGCTCGCGGCCGCGTAGCCGCGCGCGGACATCATCCGGGAGGCGGCGTCCAGGATCTCCTCCCGCGAGCGGCGGCCCCGCTTGTTGAGCGCGTGTTTGGGGGTCTCCACGCACCGAAGTCTAACGGGGCCTTGACAACCCGGCGTCCGACCACGTTAGCTGTGCCACACCAAGTTTTGGACCGGTCGTTCAGTACAAAACTTGGATCAACCGCTCCTCCCACCCCCACGAGAGCAGCACAGTCATGAACGAGACCCACACCACCGGCGCGTTCGACGCGGACGTCGCAATCATCGGCTACGGGCCCAGCGGGGTCGTCGCCGCCAACACCCTCGGGCTGCACGGCGTCTCCACGATCGCGTTCGAACGCGATCGCGAGATCCACCCGCGCGCCAGGGCCGTCACCGTCAACGACTGGACGATGCGGATCTTCCAGGCGCTCGGCCTCGACGGCGTCCTGAAGAAGGACATGGACGCGATGCGCGCCCTGCGTTGGATCACCTACGACGGCGCCGAGCTGCTCGGCGTCGGCTTCCCGCCTTCGTCGCTGGGCGGAGGCACCCGCTTCTACAGCATCTACCAGCCCGTCATGGAGTCCTCGCTCCGCGCGGGGGCCGAACGGTTCCCCGAGCACGTGTCCGTCAGGTACGGGGCCGAGGTCGTCGGCGTCGCACATGACGCGACGGGCGTCACCGTCACCGCGCGGGACGAGGCGGGGACGGAAAGCTCGGTGCGCGTCAGGTACGTCCTGGCCTGCGACGGCGGAAGCAGCCCCACCCGCGCGATGATCGGCGCGCGCCTCGAGGGCGGCACGATCGACACGACATGGCTCGTCGTGGACTGCCGCGTCAGGCGCTGGTGGCCCGACCGGAACCTGCTGACCTTCTGGTGCGACGCCGAGCGGCCCGTCGTGGACATCGCGCTCGCCCTGGGCAACCACCGCTGGGAACTGCCGCTGCGGCCCGAGGAGTCGCCCGCCGACTTCCCGACCTCCGCCGAGGTGTGGCCACTGCTCAGGGACATGGGGATCACCGAGGACGACGTCGAGATCCACCAGCACGCCTTCTACAGGCACCACTCGCGGATGGCCGACCGCTGGCGCGCCGGACGTGTCTTCCTTGTCGGGGACGCCGCCCACCTCATGGCCCCCTGGGCGGGCTCCGGCATGCAGTCCGGGATGCGCGACGCCTACGACATCTCGTGGAAGCTCGCCCGGGTGTTGCGCGGCGATCTGCCCGAGTCGTTCCTTAATACCTACGAGGCCGAGCGGCGGCCGAACGTCGCGATGTTCATCGAGATGTCCGAGGAGCTCGGCAGGATCGTCAGGCTCGAACTCGGCGAGGCCGAGATGGCCGCGCTGACCGCCGCCCCGCCGGAGGGCGAGCCCGCGCCCGAGCCGCCGCTGATCCAGCCGCCCGTCCTCGCCGGGGGCTGGCTGCGCGGGCCCGTCGGCGACGGGGTCGTCGGGCGGATGCTGCCGCAGCCGTCGGCGGCCGACCCGCGCGGACGCATCGCCCGGCTTGACGACCTCCTCGGCGACGGCTTCGTCCTGCTCGGCGACGAGATCGACCCGCGCGACCTGCTCAGCGCCGAAGAACGCGCCGGATGGGACGCCCTGGACGCCCGTTACCTCACGGTCCGTCCGGTCGACAAGGGCACCGAGACGGACGCGGAGATCGTGGACGTCGACGGGGTCCTGTGCGGCTGGATGCGCGGCTTCGGGGTCCGTGCCGTCGCCGTCCGGCCCGACCGGTTCGTCGCCGCGTGCGACGCGCACGGCCTCGCCGTCCCCGCCTGACCCCACCCACCCTCAGAAAGGAACGTTCCATGGCACGGGTGAAAGAACTCGCCTACACCGTCTACGAGGTCAGCGACCTCGCCGACTGGGAGCGCTTCGCCGTCGAGCTGCTCGGCATGCAGACCGGCGAGCGCACCGCCGACACGCTGACGCTGCGGATGGACCACAAGGCGCACCGCTGGATCTGCGAGCGGGGACCCGCCAACGACCTCGCCGCCACCGGCTACGCGGTCGCCGACGAGGCCGACCTTGCCGAACTCGTCTCGCGGCTGCGTAACGCGGGCGTCCAGGTCGCCGAAGGGGACGCCGCGTTGGCGGCCGCCCGCAAGGTCGAGCGGATCGCCGTGACGGCCGACCCGTTGGGGAACCGGATCGAACTCGTCGTGGGGCTTGCCGACGCCGCGACGCCGTTCGCGTCCGAGCGGCTGCTCGGCGGGTTCGTCACCGGGAAGGGCGGCGCGGGCCACTCGGTGCTCACCGAGCAGGAGGCCGAACGCGCGACGCTGCTCGCCTTCTACACCGACTTGCTCGGCTTCCGCGTCAGCGACTTCATCGAGGAGGAGGTCGCGCCCGGGATCGTCGCCAGCGTGGTGTTCCTGCACTGCAACGAACGCCACCACTCCCTGGCCTTCGCCGGGATGCCGTTCCCCAAGCGCATCCACCACTTCATGGTCGAGGCCGACAACATGCTCGACGTCGGGCGCGCCTACGACCGCTGCATGGACGCCGGGCAGCAGTTCGAGATGACGCTCGGGATGCACCCGAACGACCGGATGTTCAGCTTCTACGTCCGCACGCCGTCCGGCTTCAACGTCGAGTTCGGCTGGGGCGGCCTCGTCATCGACGAGTCCACCTGGGAGGTCGAGCACTTCGACCGGCTCAGCTCCTGGGGGCACCGGCCGCCCGAGGTCGTCAGCGAACTGCTCCGCCAAGCCTGACCGCAGCACCGAGAAAGGAACCGAACGATGGCACTGACCAAGGGCGACGCCGCCCGGACCGTCCAGACCAGGGACTGGAAGCTGCGCTACTACGAGGCGGGCTCCGGCCACCCGGTGATCCTGCTGCACGGCAGCGGCCCCGGCGCGACCGGCTGGAGCAACTTCTCCGGCAACATCGAGGCGCTCGCCGAGCACTTCCACGTCTACGCCGTCGACATGCCGGGCTGGGGCGACTCCGACGCCTGTACCGTCGAACGGCTCGACCATGTGGAGGCCGCCGTCCAGTTCATGGACGCGCTCGGCATCGCCAAGGCCGCGTTCGTCGGCAACTCCATGGGCGGGCAGACGTCGCTGCGCCTCGCCGTCAAGCACCCCGACCGGATCTCCCACCTTGTCACGATGGGGCCACCGCTCAACATGGGGCCGCGGCTGTTCAGCGCGGGCGACGGGCCGTCGGAGGGGCTGAAGGTGCTCGTCCAGGCTTACCGTGACGCGAGCCCGGAGAACATGCGCCGCCTCGTGGAGATCATGGTCTACGACAAGGCGCGGTTCGCCACGCCCGAGCTGTGCCAGGCGCGGTCGGAGGCGGCGCTGGCCCGTCCGGACCACCTCGCCAACTACGTCGAGGGGCTGCCGAAGGGCGCGCCGATCCCGAACTGGGTGCGGGTTGAGGACCTCGCGGGGATCGGCGTTCCTTCGCTGTTCATCCACGGGCGCGACGACCGCGTCGTGTCGTTCGAGCACTCGCTGACGCTCACCGCGCACGTGCCGGACTCGCGGCTCGTCCTGCTCAACCGCTGCGGCCACTGGGCCATGATCGAGCACGCCGAGGAGTTCAACCGCCTGGTCACCGACTTCGTCCGCCACAGCTAGCAGCTCCTCCACCGAAAGGAACCGACCGTGTCCACCCCTTCTCCGGTCGCCGAAACCGAAGTCCTCATCGTCGGCGCGGGCCCGGCCGGCGCGAGCGCCGCCGCGCTGCTGGCGTCCTACGGGATCTCGTGCGTCGTCATCAACAAGTACCCGGGCGTCGCGAACACGCCGCGCGCCCACATCACCAACCAGCGGGCCATGGAGGTGCTGCGCGACCTGGGCCTCGAGGAGAAGGCCACGGCCGCCTCGACGCCGCAGCGGCTCATGGGCGAGCACGTCTACGCGACGAGCCTTTCCGGGCGCGAGTTCGGGCGGCTGCGCACCTGGTACACGCATCCGCACTTCCAGGCCGAGCACGACCTCGCCAGCCCGTGCTCGCTGTGCGACCTGCCGCAGGACCAGCTTGAGCCGATCCTGATCAACGCGGCCGCGTCGCGGGGCGCGTCCGTCAGGTTCAACACCGAACTCGTCGACTTCACCCAGGACGCCGACGGCGTCACCGCGCTCGTCGCGGACCGGGTGACCGGGGCCAGGTACGGCATCCGCAGCAAGTACATGATCGGCGCGGACGGCGGGAACTCGCTGGTCATGGAGAAGCTCGGGCTTCCGCTCGTCGGCGCGATGGGGGGCGGCGGGTCCGTCAACATCGTGTTCGAGGCTGACCTGACCCGGCTTGTCGAGCACCGTCCGGGTGACATGTACTGGTTCCTCCAGTCCGGCGCGGGCCACGACGGGCTCGGCATCGGCGTCCTGCGCATGGTCAGGCCGTGGAACCGGTGGATCGGCGTGTGGGGCTACGACGAGGCCGCCGGCACGCCCGAGCTGACCGACGAGGACGCCGTCGCCATCGCGCACCGGCTCATCGGGGACGACACGATCCCGGTGAAGGTCGAGTCGGTGTCGATCTGGTCGATCAACCACGTGTACGCGACCGACAACATGGCGGGGCGGGTGTTCTGCGCGGGCGACGCCGTCCACCGGCACCCGCCGATGAACGGGCTCGGGTCGAACACGTCGATCCAGGACAGCTACAACCTGTGCTGGAAGCTCGCGCTCGTGCTGCGCGGGCAGGCGTCCCCGGCGCTGCTCGAGACGTACCGGGAGGAGCGCGTTCCCGTCGCGGAGCAGATCGTCAAGCGGGCGGGGGCGAGCAACGCGCTCATCCCCGCCCTGTTCCAGGCGCTCGATCTGCCGGCCGCGCCGGACGAGCACTCGATGGCCCGGGCCGTCGCGGCGCTCGAGGCCCCCACGGCCGAGGGGACGGAACGCCGCCGCGCGTTCGAGAAGGCGATGCACGCGACGCTGATCGGCTTCAACGCGCACGGCGTCGAGACCAACCAGCGGTACAGCTCCCGCGCGGTCCTTGACGACGGCGTCGCCGAGCCGCCCGCGTCGCGTGACGAGGAGCTGTACTACTACGCCTCGACCCACCCCGGCCGCCACATCCCGCACGTCTGGCTCACCAAGGACCAGCACCGCGTCCCCCTGTTCGACCTGTGCGGCAAGGGCGTCTTCACCCTCCTGATCGGCCCGCGCGGCGAAGCCTGGCGCGAGGCCGCCGCCAAGGCTTCCGCCGACCTCGGCATCCCCCTCCAGGTCCACTCCATCGGCCTCGGCTGCGACTACGAAGACAGCTACGGCGACTACACCGCCCTCCCCGCCATCACCGAATCCACCGCCCTCCTCATCCGCCCCGACCACACCATCGCCGCCCACCCCGCCGACCCGGAGACCCTCACCGCGACCCTCACCGCGCTCCTCCACCCCACGGCGTGACCCCCGGGGGGCTCCTTCGCACCTGATCGCGAAGGAGCCCCCGACTCCTCACCCCGACGCACACCCTGTGTGGTTGCTCGATTACAGATTTGTCATACTGTGGTCGGCGGGCACTGTAGCTCGCGCCGGAATCGAGGAGCTCCCATGGACACGCGTCCCGACGACGTCGTCAGCCCGATCACCGACGGGGTCCTGCCCTGCAAGTCGACTCCCGAGGAGGCCAGGGCGGCGGGGCGGGTCCCCTACGTCAAGCCGACGCCGGACAAAAGCGTCATGCTGCTCATCGACCATCAGATCGGGCTGCTGAGCAGCGTCCGCGACTTCTCCTCGCTGGCCGCCCTGCGCGCCAATGTGCTCGGCCTCGGCCGGATCGCCAAGGCGCTGCGCATCCCCGTGCTGCTCAGCTCGTCCAACGCGCACTGGCAGAACGGCGACACCATCCCGGAGCTGAAGGACCTGTTCCCCGACGAGCCGATCCACCGCCGCACCGGCATCATCAACTGCTACGAGGACCCGAGCTTCCGCGCCGCCTTCGACGAGCTCACCACCCGGACCGGCCGCAGCCAGGTGATCATCGCGGGGGTCACCATCGGCACCTGCGCCGCGATGCCGACTCTGGCGATGCTCAACGACGGCTACCAGGTCTTCCCCGTCATCGACGCCTGCGGCGCGTGGAACCACTACGAGGCCGAGGCCGCCACGGCCCGGATGGTCCGCGCGGGCGCCGAACCCGTCACCACCTTCGCCCTGGGCTGCGAGCTCCAGGCCGACTGGAAGCTCCCCACCTCCAACGACATGCTCGACCCCTTCCTGAAGGACCTCCCCGAATACGGCTACGTCATCCAGGGGTTCTGGAACAACGCCAACGGCCACACCGTCCCCGACCCGTTCGGCCAGGTCACGTAACGGGCCCGAGCCGCCCCTGAGGGTCCGTCCGCCCGCACGGCTCGAACTCCTGGGAGGGGCGCACCGGGTGGTTTGTCCGGAACGCGCGTATTTTCCTGTCGGTCTATAGGGTGATCATGACCGGTTCGGGACGATGGCTGAGGGAAGCGAATGCGCGTACGGATCATGTCGGTGGGGATCGTCGGGGTCGCTGTGGCCGGGTTGCTGGCCGGGTGTGGCGGTGGGCGGGAGCCGGAGGCGGGCACGCCGCCTGTGGAGACGCAGCCGCCGGTGGGGGCCGCGCCGGTCGCGACCGAGGCGGTTCCCGGGCAGAGCGCCGCGCCGGAGGTGGGGGCGGGGGCCGACGCTGAGGCGCAGCTCACCGAGCCGGGGACCGAGCTCAAGGTGGGTGAGCGCGCGGTGATCCGGGTCAACAGCGGCGGGGAGTTCGCCATCGTCGGGCTCACCGTCACCGCGATCAAGCCCGCCGACCGTGAGGTGTTCGCGTCGAGCCTCGGGTCGAGGATCAAGGCAGCGAAGCTCGACCCCTACCTCATCCGCTACACCCTCGACCACGTCGGCGGCAAAGAGGGCTTCCGTATCCTGACGCCGACGCTCGAGATCACCGGCCCGGACGGCGCCGACGCCAGCTCCGGCAGGCTCGTGTTCCTGAAGCGCATGCCGAACTGCGAGTTCACCCACCCCGACTCCTCATTCGCCCCGATCGGCGCCACCCACGCGGTCTGCCGCGTCCAAGCCGCCAAGAAGGGCACCCCCGTCACCGGCGTCAAATACAACGCCGCCGACGGCGGCTACGCCACAACCCCCCTCACCTGGACCAACTAACCCCACCCCACCCCACCCCACCCCACCCCCCTGCCCCTCCGCGCCACGCCGTCAAACAGAGGCAACAACCCGATGCCCGCACGGCGCAACAACGACCGCTTCCGCATCAGAGATCGCGAGGACGGGGTGGGGGGTGAGCGGGCGGGGCGCGGGGCGTGGCCGGTCGCGGTGCGGAAGGACGACGAAGGGGACGAGGTTCAGCGCCGAAGCGGTCGCGGGGCTTCCGGGGTCGGAAGGATCGGACAAGGGCGTGATGTCCGGGCCTGCCAGAGTCGCGCCCGCTGAGATTCCGGCGTAGGCGGTGCGGGCGGCGGTGACGGCTTCGGTGAGGGGGGCGGTGATCCCGGTGCGGTGGACGTGCTGGAGGAGGTAGAAGGCGTAGCCGCCGGTGAAGTAGACGAGGTCTGCGGTGTCGAGGGTGCGGCGGGCGGCGGTGGGAGTGGCGTCGGCGAGGTCGAGCGTGGTGACGGTCAAGTTCAGGGAGCGCAGCAGGCGTTCGGTGGCGGGGACGAAGGGTGCGGAGGGCATGGGGCGGGCGGCGGTGGGGATCAGGACGGCGTTGCGGACCGGGAAAGGGAGAGCTTGGAGCCAGGTGGGGAGGGCGGCGAGTTCCGCTGAGCCGAGGAAAAGGTGCGGCATCGGTCGGTCTTTCGAAGCGGGTGGGCCGCCCGGTTGTGGGGGGCGGCCTTGGGTGGGGGTGGGGTCATTGGTTGGTGAAGGTGGTTTTGGAGTGGAGGTGGGAGAGGGTGGCGATAGTTAGGCACCAGGTGGTGGCGGTGGCGGCGCTGGTGTTGATCGGGGTGCCGGTGAGGAGGCCGCTCATCGGGGGGTCTCCTTCGGTCGGCCGGTGAGGGTGAGGAACACGTCGTCGAGGTCGGGGGTGTGCACGCGCATCTCGGCGACGTCGATCGAGCGGGCGTCGAGCGCGGCGAGGAGTTCGCGGACCGCACGGACGCTCCCGTCGCCGGGCACCTGGAGGGTGAGCGCGTCGGCGTCGGGGACGCCGACGCCGAGCGCGGATACCGCCGCGTCAAGGAGCGCCGCGTCGGCGAAGGTGAGGGTGATGTGGCCGCCGGGGATGAGCCGCTTGAGCTCTTCGGCGGTGCCCTCGGCGATCAGCCTTCCGTGGTCGAGGAGGGCGATTCGGTCGGCGAGTTCGTCGGCTTCCTCCAGGTACTGGGTGGTGAGGAAGATGGTGACGCCGTCCCTGACGAGGTCGCGCACGATCTGCCAGAGCGCGCGGCGGCTGCGCGGGTCGAGGCCCGTGGTGGGCTCGTCAAGGAAGATGAGGCGCGGGTCGCCGACGAGGGTCATCGCGAGGTCGAGGCGGCGTTGCATACCGCCCGAATAGGTGGATACCGGCTTGCGGGCGGCGTCCACGAGGTCGAACCGCTCAAGCAGCTCCGCCGCCTTGCGCCTGCCCTCGCGTCTCGGCAGATGGTGGAGGTCGGCCATCAGGATGAGGTTCTCCTCGCCGGTCAGCAGCCTGTCGACCGCCGAGTACTGGCCGGTGACGCCGATCGCGCCGCGCACCTCGTCGGCCTCGCGGACCAGGTCGTGGCCCGCGACCCTGACGGCTCCGGCGTCGGCCCGGATGAGCGTCGACAGGATCTGGACGGTCGTGGTCTTGCCCGCGCCGTTCGGGCCGAGCAGGGCGAAGACCGTGCCTTCGGGGACGGTGAGGTCGATGCCGTCGAGCACCGTCTTGTCGCCGTAGGACTTGCGCAGGTCTTGGGCGGCGATCGCCAGGGTCGTCATGGGGGGCTCCTCGGGGGTCAGAGGCTGCGGGCGGTGATGTCGCCGTGGGCGGTGGTGGCGTGGATGTCGAGCCCGGTGGCGCCGTCGTTCTTGAGGCCGTTGCTGACGCGGCCGTGGCCGGTGCCCGCGTCGAGCGCGGCGGAGACGCCCGCGGCCGCGGCGATCGTGATGTCGCCCGACTCGGTGCGCAGGACGACCGCGCCGCCCGTCGCCTCGGCGATGCGGATGTCGCCCCGCCGGTTGGTGATCTCCGAGGGCCCGGTCAGGCGGCCGATCTCCACGTCGCCTTCCAGCGCGCTTAGCCGGACGGCGGCCGCCTCGTCAAGCTTGATCTGCTGGTAAGCGCCCTCGAAGACGACGTCGCCGAGCCGTCCGACGCCGCGGAGCTCCGCGGCGTCCGACGTGCCCTCGACCCGGGACCCCTCGGGCAGCCGGACGGTCACCTCGACGGCCCCGGACGGGCCGAGGCCCTTGGCCGCGGGGGCCTCGATCCGCAGGACGCCGTCGGCGTACTCGACGGTCGTCTGCTCCGCGGCCCTGGCATCACGGGACTTGGCGGGGTTCGCGGGCCGGATCTCGACGGCGGTGTCGGCACGGTCGGCGGCGATGAACTCGACGCGTCCGGCGGGGAGGGTGACGACGGCGGTGATCGGGGCGGCGGTGGGGAAGGCTCGGTCGGCCGACCTCGACCGTCACCCGCGAGGTGATGCGCAACGGCGGCCCGACCGCCTACCGCGCCGACCTCGCCCACCGCGCCACCGAACGCCGCACCCGGCGCAGCGGCAAGGCCGCGCCGCGCGGCCCGCAGGACGCCCCGCAGCCCTACGGACGCGACGCGGAGGCGGTCCGCGAGTTCGAGGAGCGGCTCACCACGATCCTCATGGTCTCCGGCCTGCCGAAGATGATGGCGCGGGTGATGGCGTGCCTGTACGTCACCGACTCCGGCAGCCTGACCGCGTCCGAACTCGCACAGCGCCTCAAGGTCAGCCCGGCGTCCGTCTCCAAGGCGATCACGTTCCTCGACAACCTCGACCTCGTCCGGCGTGAACGCGACGAACGCCGTCGCGAGCGCTATGTCGTCGACGACGACCTGTGGTACCAGGCGATGATCAGCAGCGCCAGGTCCAATGACGAGTTCGTCTCGGCCGCGCGCGAGGGCGTCACCGTCCTCGGCCCGGGCACCCCCGCCGCCACCCGCCTGGAGAACGCCGCGCGCTTTCTCGACTACGTCACGGAAAGCCTCATCCGCGCCGCGGAAAAGTCCCGCGCCATCCTTTCCAGCAAACCCGCACCCGCACCCACCGACCCAGAATAGCGACGGCGTATTCGCTTTAGCGGCGGCGTTCAGCGAATCCGGCGATGCGCTCCTTCGAGGACGCCGGTAGGGTGTGGGACGGTCCCGGCGTCAGGACGCGGTGCGGGCGGACCGCCCGGGACTCGGAGTCCGGGAGCCGCGATGGACGGGCGAGGTCAGCGGGTCATGCCGCTCGATCCTGCCTGGACCAGCGTCGGAACAGACCGTGTCGTGCTCGCGGTCGTGCACAACGTCACCTCGCTCACCCGGCTCCTCGACGTGGTCGACCTCCTCACCGACGACTTTCGCGTGCAGACCGTCTTCACCTGGACCAGGTCCTCGGTCTTCACCGACGGGGTCGCCGAATTCCTCGCCGACATCGACGCGATCTGCATTCCCTGGGAAGAGGCGAAAAGCGCGAAGTTCGACCTGGCGATATCGGCGAGTTACGGCGGCGAACTCGCCGCCCTGAACTGTCCGCTCCTCGTGATATCCCATGGCATGGGCTACAACAAATACCTGACGACGACCGATGTCTTCGGTTTGTCGCGGCCCTGGCTCACCCATGGCGGCGCGGTGGTCCCGTCGGCGATCGTGCTGTCGCATCCCGAGCAGCTGCTGAGGCTGAAGGAGGACTGCCCCGAGGCCGTCCCCGTCGCGGTGCTCGCGGGCGACCCCTGCCTCGACCGGATGACCGCGAGCCTGCCCTGGCGCAGAAGGTACCGGCAGGTCCTCGGCGTGCCCGAGGAGGCGCGGCTCGTCGTCGTCACCTCGACGTGGGGCAGGAACTCGCTGTTCGGCGACGACCCCGGCCTGCTCGGCCGTCTCACCGACGAACTGCCGCTTGACGAGTACCGCGTCGCCGCGGTGCTGCATCCGAACGTCTGGCACGGGCACAGCGCCTGGCAGGTCCGCACGTGGCTCGACCGCGCGCGCAGGTCGGGCCTGCTGGTGCTGCCGCCCAGGGACGGGTGGCGGGCCGCGCTCGTCGCCGCCGACGTGGTGATCGGCGACCACGGCTCGGTCGCGTTCTACGGTGCCGTGCTGGGCCGTCCGCTCCTGTACGCGACGTTCCCGCATGACGACGTCGACGTCCGCTCGCCCGTCGCGCGCCTGGGCGTCCGCGGCCCGAAGCTCGACCGGACGACGCCGCTCGCCGACCAGCTCAGGGCCGCGATCCGCGACCACAGTCCCGACGCCTACGCCGAGATCCTCGCCGAGGCGACGTCGGCACCGGGCGAGTCGGCGGGCCTGCTGCGGAGCGAGCTCTACCGGCTCATGCGCCTGCCCGAGCCGCAGTCCGCCGCAGCCGTCCGACGGGTCCCCGAACCGACCGTCCCCTTCGCCGAACCCACCGCCGCACTCGTTTCAGCGGCCTGGCGCGACGGGGTCGTCGCCGTCCGCCGCCTCCCGCCCACCGCCCCGATCCCGCCCGGCGCGCACCTCGTGGTGGACGACGCCGAGGACAACGCGCGCCTGTTCGAACTCGCCGACGTCCTCACCTGCCGCGCCGACCGGCTCACCGACGACCCGGAGACCTGGGCCCGCGCGGCCCTCGCGGCGCGCCCGTCGGCGGTGCTGGCCTGCGCCGAGGCTCCTGAGGGCTCCCTTGTCGCGGTCCGGGACGGCGGGTGCGTCATGGTCCGTGGCGGTCCCCCCGCGCTCCGCCCCTCCGCCGTCCACGCCTGGCTCGCCACCGGCGGCGACGAACACGACATCCCGGACACATGCCTCGTCCGTGCCGGGGAGGCGTCCCACCGGCTGCGCTTCACACCCCGCTGAGCTCGGCGATCCGCTCCTGCACGACGGCGGCCCTCGGGTGCTAGCGGAACCTGAGGTTCTCCAGCGCGAGGCTCAGCCAGCCGACCGCCCCGGACACGTCGCCGCCCCGCTCGGCGAGCGCGCCGACAGTCTCCAGCCCCCGGACGACCTCGGCCGGGCTCTCGTCGGCCCGCAGCAGCTCCAACGCCTCACGCAGCACAACGGCGGCCTCGGAAAGGAGCCCCGCCCTGATCCTCGCCTGGCCGAGATCGATGAGCGTCTTGCCCAGGTTGTAGGGGTCGGGCAGCGCGCGGAACCCGTCGCACGCGATCCGCAGGTGCTCCTCGGCCCTGCCGTGCGCGGCTGTCGCGCTCAGGGCGCGGCCGAGGTGCCGGTGGGCGAGGGCGATCGCGCGCGCGTCCCGCAGGTCGGCGGGGAGCGCGAGGTTGACGGCGAGGTTCTCCTCGAACGCGGCGAGGGCCTCGGCCGCGGCGTCGTCGTCAAGGGTGACGAGGGCGGGCAGTAGTTCGGCCCCGCTGCGCGCGAGGTGCGCGAGCCCCAGCGACTCGACGGCCGTGGCGAGGCCGCGCACATGCCCGATCGCGGCGTCGGCCTCGCGGGCGGCGGCGAACTCGACGGCGGCGTCCTCGACCCGTCCCGCGAGCAGGTGCGCGAACCCGAGGCCGCAGCGCATCCGTCCGAGGAACCTGACATCCCTGCCCTCGCGCCGCAGCTCCTCGGCGGAGCGGACGCCGAGCGTGTACAGGGCGCGCCAGTGGTCGTAAGGGCGGCGTTTCAGGCAGACCGCCCATTGGGCTTCGGCGAGGCGGACGACGAGTCCGTGCCACTCGCGGTCCGCTGCGGCCTGGGCGGCGGCGAGGATGACGTCGAGTTCGGTCTCCAGCCAGGCGATCGCGTCGTGCTCGGTCATCGGCGGCTCAGTGCCCCGGTACCCGTCGTAGTGCTCGCCGAGCCACCAGCGGCGGGGCATCGCCGAGTAGTCCGCGCGCACGCTCGCCCGCAGGTAGCCCTCCAGGACGCGCCTCAGCGCCGCCTCGCGTTCCGGCTCGGGGACGAGTTCCGCGAGATGCGCCGCGACGCCGAGGCTCAGCCGGAACCCGGTGTCCTCACGCCGCACAAGGCCCGCCGCGACGAGTGCGTCGAGCGCCGCCCCGTCCTGGACGCCCGCCGCCGCGCGGACGGTCTCCGCGCCGAAACGCCGTCCGACGAGCCCCGACAGTGACCGGTAGACCCGGGCGGCCTCGGGGTCGAGCTTCGTGTAGGCGCTCTCCAGCAGATCCGCGACGTCCGAACCGTCGGCTCCCGCCGAGTGCGTCCGCCTGGCGAGTTCCGCGACCAGCCCCGCGACGGACTGCCCGAGCGCGAGCTGCATCCCCGCCGCGAACGCGCGCGACGGGTTCCCGGCCAGCGCCGCCACAAGGTCGCCCGCGCGCGGTTCGGCCGTGAGGTCGACGCCGGAGACCTGCGCGACGAGCTCATGGACCGCCGCGTCCGCCATCCGCCCGAGCGCCAGCGGGACCGACGCCCGCAGCACCCCGTCGAGCCCCCGTGACGTCACGACCATGATGCTCCCGGGCGCCTCCGGCAGCAGGGGCCGCGCCTGGGACGCCAACGCGACGTTGTCGAGGAAGACGATGGACGGCACCCCGTGCGTCCTGGTCCGGAAGAGGCCGGTCAGCCCGGCGAGGTCGTCGGGCAGATCCTCGGGGGCCTCCCCCATCAGCCGGAGGAACCTGCCCAGCGCCTCCTTCGCCGTGGCGGGACCCGTCTCGCCCATGTCCGCGTACAGGTGCGGCCCCGGCACCTCCGCGGCGAGCCGCCTCAGCCACTCGGTGACGAGTTCGGTCTTCCCCACGCCCTCCGGCCCCACGCACACCACAACAAGCGGCACATTCCGCGCGACCGCCCGCTCCCGCGCCGCGTTAAGCAGCGCGAGCTGATCTTCCCTGTCCGTGTAGTGCAGGCTCCGCGCCCCGAGCATCCGCGGCAGCGACCGCTCACGCCGCTCCTCGGGCAGATGCAGATGCATCCCCCCGTAGACATCGCGGAACTGCACAAGAGTCCCGACAGTCTCGGCCTCGACCCGGTTCTCGATCCGCTCGCCGTCCGCCACAACCCCTCCTCCACCCGAACGCCCTAGCCCGACCCTAACGACCCGCTCCGCCACCCGCACCCACTCCACCAACCCCACCCAGGCGGGGGCGGGGTCAGGTGAAGGTGAGGGCGGCCGCGCCGTGGAGTCCGGCGGTGCGGTGGAGGGTGGTGGGGGAGACGGTGAGCCTGGCGGGGAGGGCGGCGCGGAGGGGTGGGAGGAGGAGGTCGGAGGCCGCGGCCAGGCCGCCGCCTATCACCGTGTGGGAGAGGTCAAGGAGCGTCGCGGTCGTGGTGATGACGGTGGCCAGGGCGGTCGCGGCTTCGGTGAAGGCGGCGAGGGCCTGGGGGGACCCTGCGCGGGCCGACTCGGCGAGGGCGCGGGCGTCAGGGTGGGGGGTGGTCGGGGTCCAGCCCTTGGCCAGGGCTCGGCGGACCATACTCGGGCCGCTGGCTACGGTCTCCAGGCAGCCGGTCTGGCCGCAGGGGCAGGGATCGCCGGACGGGTCGACGACGATGTGGCCGAGAAATCCCGCGTTGCCCGCCGCGCCGAAGTAGGGGCGGCCGCCGAGGACAAGGCCGCCGCCCACGCCGGTGGAGACGACGATGCCGAGGAGGTCGTCGTGGCCGGTGCCGCCGCGCCACCATTCGCCCAGCGCCATGCACTGGGCGTCCCCGGCGAGCCGGACGGGGCGGCCGGGGAACCTGCGCGCGACCTCCGCGACGAGCGGGAAGCCGCGCCACGCCGGGATGTTGACGGGGCTGACGGTCCCGGCCAGCGGGTCGAGCGGCCCCGCCGAGCCGATGCCGACGGCCTTGACCGGCTCGGACGCGATACGGTCGAGGAGTGCGTGGAGCGTCGCGGTCGGGTCGTCGCCCACGGGCAGTTCGCACGGCTCGCCAAGGGTGCCGTCGGGTTCGGCGAGCGCCGCGGCGAACTTGGTGCCGCCGATGTCGATCGCGAGAGCGGTCATCGGGCCGTGCCCTTCTTGTAGGTCGCCGGTGTCGCGGACCAGCGCAGGATAGGCGTTCACCGGCGTTCCGGACGAACCGGCAGTCCCCTCCCACCCGGCGGTTTGTCCTGCGCCGCGACGATCATGGCGGTATGGTGCCCGGGATTCTTTCCGGTATCCGAGGAGTTCCCGTGCCCGTCCCGTCGTCCGCCGTGGAGGTCCGCCGACGTGGGTGAGGCGGTGTGGGAGCGTCGGCGGGTGCTGACGGGGCTCGGCGCGCTCGCGCTCGGCGCGGCGGGATGCGCGGGGGCGACGCACACGCCCGCGCCGCCGCCCTCGGTCCCGCCCGTGCGGCGGCCGAACTTCGTCGTCGTCCTCGCCGACGACCTTGGCTACGGCGAGCTCGGCGGCTACGGGCAGACCAAGATCGCCACCCCGCACCTGGACAGGCTCGCGGCCGAGGGCCTGCGCTTCACCGACGCCTACGCCTCGGCCCCCGTCTGCGCGCCGGCCCGCGCGTCGCTGTTCACCGGCCTGCACACCGGGCACAGCCCCGTCCGGCGCAACCCGCCGCGCACCGGCGACCTCGCCCTGGGACGGCTGCCCACGATAGCCACGCTGCTCCGCGACCTCGGCTACCGGACCGGCCTGTTCGGCAAGTGGGGGTTCTCGCAGAACGCGCCGGGCCCCGACCACCCCAACGAGCACGGCTTCTCCGAGTTCTTCGGCTACCTCACCCACCGCGCGGCGCACGACTACTACCCCGAGCGCCTGTGGCACAACAAGGACGAGATCCACTATCCGGGCAACACCGGGCGCGAGGGCGTCGAGTACGGTCCCGAACTCGTCATGCGGCACGCGGAGGCGTTCCTCGACGTCCGTTCCGACGAGCCGTTCCTGATGTTCGTGACGCCGAACCTGCCGCACGCCCCCGCCGTCGCACCGGACCTCGGGCACTACGCGGTGACCGACTGGACCGACCCCGCCAAGGCGCACGCCGCCCAGGTGACGCTGCTCGACTCCTACGTCGGACGCCTCCTCGACCGGCTGCGGGCAAGCGCGCTAGACCGCGAGACGGTCGTGATCTTCAGCAGCGACAACGGCCCGCACGAGGAGGGCGGCGTCGACCCCGACTTCTTCAAGGCCGCTGGCCCCTTCCGGGGATACAAACGCAACCTGTACGAGGGCGGTATCCGGGTGCCGCTCATCATCTGGTCCCCGCACCTGCTCGCCGGGTCGGCCGGACGCAGCACGGCGCGGCCCGCCGTCCACTACGACATGCTGCCGACCCTCGTCGACCTCGCGGGCGGCGTGCGGCCGGACGGCCTCGACGGCGTCTCCCTGCGCGGCCTCCTCACCGCCCACGGCGACGTGCCCGAGGACCGGCCGCTCTTCTGGTTCCGCACCCACTTCGGGACGACGCCGTCGCAGGTCGCCGAGGACCGCGGCCGCGGCGATCGGACGGCCGCCGCGACACGCCAGGGCAGGTGGAAGGCCGTCGGCTTCGGCCCTGGCCGCGAGTACCGTCCGCCGGGCCCCGACTGGCGGTTCGAGCTGTACGACCTCGCCACCGACCCGGCCGAGACCACCGACCTCGCCGCCTACTACCCCGAGATCCTGAACCGGCTGACCGCCTCGGTCCACGCCGCCTGGACCGACCCCGCGGTGGCCGTCTGACGCCTAGTCCTCCTTGAGGAGCGGCCGCAGCACCTTCATCGCGTTGATGCGGGAGCGGCTGATCTGCGCGAACGCGACGGCGGCGGCGAGGTCGGGGTTGCCGCTGGCGATCGCGTCGCACAGCTCGCGGTGCTTGGCGAGCTGCGAGGCGGGGTCGCGCGACGGCAGCTTGCGGAACAGCCATCTGACGCGTCCCGCGATCGACCTCATCAGGCTCTCCAGGATCGGGTTGCCCGACAACGCGAGCACCTCGTGGTGGAACGCCGCGTTCGCCGCCTCGAGCGCGAGCCGGTCGCCCGCCTCGGCGGCGGCCTCGGCCCGCGCCATGTGGTCGAGCAGCGAGGTCTTGACGCCAGCGCCGAGCCGCCGTGCCGCAAGGCGCGCGGCCTGCACTTCCAGGGCCTCACGGACGTCGAAGAGGTTCTCGGCCTCGCTCAGGGTCAGGGTGCTCACCATCGCGCCGCGCCGCGGCACGAGCCTGACGAACCCCTCGGTCTCCAGCATCAGCAGCGCCTCGCGGACGGGGATGCGCGAGACGTCGAGGCGCTGGGCGAGGTCGCGTTCGCGCAGCCAGCTGCCGGGCTCGAGTTCGTCGGCGATGATGAGCTCACGGATGTGGTCGCAGATCTGCTCGGGCAGCGACTTCAGCTCGCCGCCCCGCACGCCCGCCGCCGCGGTGGTCTCCATGCCGGTCAGACTACGTTCAGGCGGGTGCAGAGGGAGTTCAGTTCCTCGGCCCCGTCCTCGGTGACGAGGACGGTGCCGCCCAGGCACACCCGTTTGCGGTCGCGGCAGGCGTTCGGCTCGAACGCGAACGCGACGCCGGGGGTGATGACGAAGTCGCCGTCACGCGGCGTCGTCGGCGGCAGCGGCAGCCCGGCGAGGCCCGGCTGGGTGTCCAGGCCGACGTGGGTCGCGCTGTTGTAGATGACGGGTGAGACGGTCTGCACGAGCGGGCCCATGTTCCAGCAGCCCGCCTCGCGCAGCGGCGCTTCCATCACCGCGCACAGCTCGGCGAAGGTCAAGCCGGGGCGCAGCGCGGCGACGCCCGCCTTGTAGGACGCGGCAGCGACCTCGTGCAGGAAGGCGTGGTCGTCGTCGGGTTCGCCGAAGAACAGGTCTACCTGCTGCTGGGTCTCGAAGCCGCCGTAGAAGGTGAACAGTTCAGCGCCGAACGCGTCGCCCTTGTCGAGGACGCGGCCGCCGCCGCCCATCCATACCCAGTCCGCGCCCGCCCAGCCGAGCCGCTCAGGACCGCCGCGCTGGGGTCCGCTCAGCCACATGCCGCCGCGCCGCGCGGTCTCGTGCATCCCGGCCGCGACGATCTCGCTCTCCCGCACGCCGGGCGCGGCGGCGGCGATCATCGCGGCGGTGGCGTGCTCGCCGATCTCGGCGGACTTGCGCAGCATCGCGATCTCCTCGGCGGAGTGCACGACCATCACCTGTTCGAAGCGCGCGGACACGTCGGTGAAGACGGCGTCGGGGAGGGCGTCAAGGACGCGCTTCCACGTGTTGTAGGGGATGGTCCCGGCGACGCTCGCGGGCGCGCGGCTGCTCAGCCCGACGACGCCGATCCGCGCGGCGGACAGGCCCTTGTCGGCGACGACGTCGGCGATCCCGTAGGCGCCGCCGGTGAGGCGCTGGTCGGGGACCCACCGCTCGTAGGCGCGGCCGGGGACGTCGTGCCGGCCGAGCGTGGTGTTGCCGCTGCCGACCATCGTGACGGGCTCGCCGTCACGCGGCAGGAGGCACACGCCGCGCGTGCCCTCGTTGGTGAGGTAGCGGTCGAGCTGGTCGCGGCCCATGCCGGAGACGAGCAGGGCGGCGAGGCCGAGGTCGTCCATGAGGGCGCGGAGCGCGCGGTAGCGGCGGTCGCGCTCGGCGAGCGTGAGGGTGGGGAAGTCGGCGTCTGCCACGACGTTCCGCCTTTCTCCGGGAGGCATTTGGTATGCCAGATCCTACGCCGCCCGCCGGGCGCGAAACCAGGCGATCTTCGGCAACTTCCACGTTCTCGCAGGTAGTTAACGTCTTCGAAACACCGAAAGATCGCTTAATTTACACAGACCCCATTGTCTTTGGCCTGAGATTGCGAAGAAGGTATACCAAGCACCCTCAAGCGAGCCCCTCACTCCCCCGGAGGTCGACCATGAACACCCCCCGCGTCAAGGACGTCAGACGCCTCGGCCCGCTCGCCCTGCTGGCCGCCGCCGCGCTCACCGCGTGCACGGCCGGCGGCGGCGGGGCCACCGACTCCCCCGCCGTCCGCGACACCCTCGTGTTCGGCGTCGACGGCACCCTGCCCAACCTCGACCCCGCGCTCGCCGTGAACTCGACGGTCGACCAGGCCGTCGTCCCCATGTACGAGGCGCTGGTCGACTACAGCCCGGCAGGCGAGATCGTCGGCGTGCTCGCGGCCGAGTGGACCGTCGCCGACGACGCCCGCTCGATCGCGTTCAAGCTGCGGCCCGGCGCGAAGTTCCACGACGGCAGCCCCGTCACCTCGGCCGACGTCGCCTACACGCTCGACCGCGTCAGGAAGCTCGGGGTGGGCGTCGCCGACTCCGTCGCCGCCTACGACACGGTCGAGATCACCGACGACACAGCCTTCACGATCCGGCTCAAGACGCCCTCGTCGCTGTTCCTCGGCGCGCTCAGCAAGATCTACGTGCTCAACGCCGACGCGGTCCAGGAGGGCGACGACCTCGGCCAGTCCTGGCTCGCCACGCACGCCGCGGGCAGCGGCCCGTACGAACTCGCCTCCTACGCGCCCAACCAGCAGATCGAGTACCGCCGCGTCGAGGGCGCCGACCCGAAGATCGCCAAGAAGGTGATCTACCGGCTCATCCCCGAGAGCGCGACCCAGCGCGACGAGCTGGCCAGCGGCAACATCGACGTGTCCGACGCGATCGACCCCATCGACGTGCCCAAGTTCGAGGCCGACGCGAACCGCCAGGTCGTCAGGTTGAAGAAGCCGCAGGGCCTGTACGTCTTCTTCAACACCCGGCAAGGGCCGACCGCCGACAAGGACCTGCGCGAGGCGATCCGGCTGTCCTACGACTACCAGGGCCACGCCGACACGATCCTGCGCGGATTCGGCGGCGTCGCCTCGGGCCCGCTGCCCGACACCATGGGCTGCCGCGCCGACATCGCGCCCGCCCGCCAGGACCTCGCCGCCGCCAAGGCGCTCGTGGACAAGTCAGGCCACAAGGGCGTGAAGCTGACGATGGCCTACCAGTCGATGTTCACCGAGCACGCCGAGGCCGCGACCGCGCTCCAGTCGTCGCTCAAGGAGATCGGGGTGACGCTCGAACTCAAGCCGGTCACTTACCCGAACTTCATCGCGTCGCTGAAGAAGGTCGAGACGACCCCGCAGCTGTCCCTGCTGTGGGACAACCCGCCGACCCCCGACCCCGGCTCGCTGCTCTACCGGACCTACAGCTCCAAGTTCGTCGGCTCGGGCACCAACTACGGCCAGTACCGCAACCCGAAGGTCGACGCGCTGCTCGACAAGGCGGTCGAGAGCGGCGACGCCGACGTGCAGTGCGCCGCCTACAAGGAGGCGCAGACCCTCATCGACGCCGACGCCGCGACCATGAACATCGCCGACCACGAGACGGTGGTGGTCGCGCCCAAGGGCGTCACCGGCATCGAGTTCCACCCCGCGCACGTCGGCTACGTCCCGCAGACCTACAAGGTCGGCTGACCACGATGGAACGGCGTCTGACACGCTACGCGCTCCACCGGCTCGGCCTCGCCGCGCTGTCGGTGTGGGGGCTCGCCACGCTCGTGTTCTTCATGATCAAGGCGATCCCCGGCGACGAGGCGCAGAGCGCCGCGGGCATCACCGCGACGCCCGAGCAGGTGGAGGCGGTCCGCGAGCGGCTCGGCCTCGACCGTCCGCTGTACGGGCAGTACCTCGCCTACCTCGGCAGGCTGCTGCACGGCGACCTCGGCAGCTCGATCTTCACGTTCCGGCCGGTCACCGCCGACCTCGGCGCGGCGCTGCCCGCGACGGTCGAGCTCGTCGCGACCGCGCTGGTGCTGCTCGTCGCGCTGAGCATCCCGATCGGGGTGCTCGCGGCGGCCCGCGAGCGGGGGCGTGCCGACGCCGTCATCAGGCTCGGCGCGATCGCCGGGGGCGCGCTGCCGCTGTTCTGGCTCGGGCTGTTGCTCCAGCATGTGCTCGGCGCGCGGTGGGGGCTGCTGCCGATCTCCGGCACCCGCTCGCTCGGGATCGAGGTGCCGCGCGTCACCGGCCTCGCGACGCTCGACGCGCTCCTCGCGGGCGACCTGTACGCCTGGTGGGACGCGGTGCAGCACCTCGTCCTTCCGGCCGCGACGCTGTCGGTGCCGTTCGTTGCGTTCGCGGTACGGCTCGTGCGGTCCAACATGATCACCGCGTTGGACGCCGACCACGTCGTCATGGCACGGGCGAAGGGCTCGGCACCGCTGCGCGTGCTGTTCCAGCACGGGCTGCGCACCTGCCTCGGCCCCGTGGTGACCCTGTTCGGGATGCAGGCCGGGTGGATGGTCGGCGCTGCGGTCCTTGTCGAGGGCGTCTTCGGACGGCCCGGCCTCGGCGCGTACCTCACCGAGGCGGTCCAGCAGAAGGACACGTTCGCGGTCCTCGGCGTCGTGCTGTTCACCGGCGTCACGATCACCCTGGTCAACCTGCTGGTCGACCTCCTGCACCTGCTCAGCGACCCGCGCGTGCGCGCCGCGCGGTTCGGCGCCGCGCCGATCGGAGCCAAGGCATGACCGCCCCCGCACTCCCCCGCCGCGCAGTCCTACGGCTGCCTTCCCTGCGCGGGTATCCGCCGCTCGACCGTGCCGCGTTCGCGACGGTGGGCCTGCTGCTGTTCGTCGTGGCGTTCGGGCCGCTGCTCGCGCCGCACGACCCCTACTCGGTCGATCTGGGCCGGGCGCTGCTGCCGCCGTCGGCCGAGCACTGGTTCGGCACCGACGCCTCGGGCCGCGACGTGCTCAGCCGCGTCCTCGTCGGCGCGAGGCCCACCATCCTCGGCTCGCTGACCGCGGTCGTCGCCTCGGCGCTGATCGGTGTCACGGTCGCGGCGGTGGCGACGCTGTCGCCGCGCTGGCTCGATGAGGCGCTGATGCGGATCTGCGACGTCGCCCTGTCCCTGCCGATCATGGTGATGGCGCTCGGCATCTCCGTCGCGCTCGGCCCCAGCCTGCGCTCGGCGATCATCGCGATGCTGCTGTCGTGGTGGCCGAGCTTCGCCAGGCTCGCCCGCGCCGAGATGCGCACGACGATGGCCGCCACCTACGTGGAGGCCGCGCGGATCACCGGGGTCTCCCGGTGGCGGCTGATGACCCGGCACGTGCTGCCCAACTCACTCGACAGCGTGTACGTGCAGGTCACGCTGGAGATCGGCGGCGCGACCCTGATCATGGCCGGCCTGTCGTTCGTCGGCGCGGGCGCACAGCCGCCCAGCGCCGAGTGGGGCGCGATGGTCGAGACGGGGTCGCGTTTCCTCACCAGCGCCTGGTGGACCGCGGTGGTCCCCGGCGCGGTCATCGCGCTCACCGCCCTGGCGTTCGCCCTCGCCGGGGACGCGCTGCGCGCCCGCACCGACGGCCGGGAGGCCCGATGAAGACCCAACAGAAAGCCGTCCCCGCAGCCGCTGACACCGGTTCCGCTCCGCTGCTCGACATCCGGGGCCTGACCGTCGACTTCCCCTCGGGCCGGGGCGGGCGGGTGCGGATCGTGCGCGGCCTCGACCTGACCGTCGGACGCGGTGAGCGTGTCGCGCTCGTCGGCGAGTCAGGGTCGGGCAAGTCGGTGACGGCCCGCGCGCTCCTGCGGCTCGATCGGCACGCGGTGCTCGGCGGCGAGGTCCGCTTCGGCGGCCGTGACCTGCTGGCGCTGCGCGAACGCGAGCTGCGCGCGGTCCGTGGCGCGGGCGTCGCGCTGGTGATGCAGGACCCGCAGACCACGCTGAACCCCGTGGTGAGCGTCGGTGACCAGCTCATCGAGACGCTCACCCAGCGCGGCGTGCCGCGCGCGGCGGCCAGCGCCAAGGCGCGCGACACGCTCGACAGGCTCGGCGTGGCGCGCGCGGCGGAGCGGCTGCGGGCCTACCCGCACGAGTTCTCCGGCGGGATGCGGCAGCGCGTCTGCCTGGCGATGGCGCTGATCGCCGACCCGCAGGTGCTCGTCGCCGACGAGCCCACGACCGCGCTCGACGTCCGGGTCCAGCAGGCGGTGCTCGACCTCATCGACGAACTCGCCGCGGAACGCGGCATGGCGGTGCTGCTGATCACCCATGACCTCGGGGTCGTCGCCGGGTACACCGACCGCGTCGCCGTCATGTACGCGGGGCGCAAGGTCGAGGACTGCGGCGTCGACGCGTTCTTCGCCGGGCCGCGCCACCCCTACGCGCAGGGCCTGCTGCGGTCGGTGCCGCGCGTCGACCGCGACGTCGAAGCCGACCTCGACCTCATTCCCGGCGTCCCGCCCAATCCGGCCGATCCACCGGGCGGCTGCGCGTTCCACCCGCGCTGTGACCGGTGGGACGAGCGCTGCCTGACCGACGGTCCCGTCCTCGTGCCGCTGCCGGGCGGCCGCTCGGTCGCCTGCCACGTGACGGGCGCGCAAGGGGAGGTCGCGTGAACGCGCTCCTGGAGATCGACGCGCTCAGCAAGGCGTTCGGAACCGTCAAGGCGGTGGACGACGTCACCCTGACGCTCCCCCGGGGCGCGTCGCTCGGCCTCGTCGGCGAGTCGGGGTCGGGCAAGTCGACCATTCTGCGCTGCCTCGTCGGGCTTGAGACGCCCGATGCCGGGACCGTCCGGTACGCCGGGTTCGACGCCGTCCGGGCCGATCGCACGGAACGGCGCAGGTTCCGGCGCGAGGTCCAGATGGTCTTCCAGAACCCGTACGCCAGCCTCAACCCCCGGATGACGGTCGAGGAGATCGTCGCCGAGCCGCTGCGCGTCCACGAGCCGAAGACGGCACGGGCCGAACGGCGCGACAGGGTGGTCGAGGCGCTGGAACGGGTCGGGCTCACCGGGTCGGCGCTGCCGCGCCGTCCCGCGCGGTTCTCCGGCGGGCAGCGCCAGCGCATCGCGATAGCGCGCGCGCTGGTGTCCCGGCCCGAGGTGCTCGTGTGCGACGAGCCCGTCTCGGCGCTCGACGTGTCGGTGCAGGCCCAGGTCGTCAACCTGCTGCGCGGCATGCGCCGCGACCTCGGGCTGACGATCCTGTTCGTCGCGCACGACCTCGCGGTGGTCAGGCAGCTCTGCGACCACATCGCGGTCCTCAAGGACGGCCGCGTGGTCGAGGAGGGCGACCGGGAGCAGATCTACGGCGACCCGCGCCACCCCTACACGCGCGAACTCCTCGCGGCCGTGCCGATCCCCGATCCGGCCGCCGACCGCGAGCGCCGCCGCAGGATCAGGGAGGGCCGATGACCCGGATCGGCCTCGACGTCAAACTCCCGTCGCCGCTGCGGCCCGTGAAGGGCGCGGTGTCGCTGCCGCCGCTGGAGATCCTTGACGAGGTCCACGCGGCCGGCCTCGACGGCGTCCTGTTCCGCACGCTCGCCGAGCTGTCCCCCGGCCTCGACGCCGGATACCTGCGCGAGCTGCGGGAGCGCGCCGACGCCCTCGGGCTCTACCTCGATCTAGGCGTCGGCAAGGTCAACCCGTACATGATCGCCGAGCTGCCCGAGGTGCGGGAGATCGGCGGCGGCAGCTACCTCGCCGGGATGGAGGCGATGATCGAGGCGGCCGCCGCGATCGGCTGCCGCGACCTGTGGACCGCGACCGGCAACTACAAGGCCCACCTGCCCGGCCTGCACGCCACCGACCGGTACCGGGGCGAGGCCCCCTGGCCCGACCAGCTCGCCGCCACCGAACGGTTCCTGCGCGCGCTCGCGCCGTGCCTGCGCGCCAACGGGGTACGGCTCGCGCTGGAGACGCATGAGGAGATCACCTCGTGGGAGGTGGTCAGGCTCGTCGAGAGCGTCGGGCCGGACGTCCTCGGCGTCACGTTCGACTCCGCGAACGTGTACGTCCACGGCGAGGACCCCCTGGCCGCCGCCCGGCGCGTCGCGCCCTACACGCGCGCCACACATCTGCGTGACGTCGCGCTGTTCCACTGCCCCGACGGCCTTAGCCGCTACCTCGTGCCGTGCGGCGTCGGCGTCATCGACTGGGCCGCGCTGCTCGGCGTGCTCGACGGCGTCGAACGGCTGACCATCGAGCCGGCGGGAAGCGGCCAACGTGACATGACGGTGCACAGCGCCCTGCCCGCCTGGCGGGAGGGCCATCCCGACCTCGTCGCGGCGGAACTCGCCGAACTCGACAGCCAGGTAGCCGCCTACGCCGCCCGCGTCGCGGCGGGCACCGCGCCCGGCCGTGACGCCTGGCGCGACGGCAGCCCCTACACCCGCGACGCCTTCACCGCGCTGAGCGCCCGCCACCTGCGCGACGTGCTCGGCCTCCCCCAGCCGGAGGACGCCGCAAGCCTCGGCGGCTTCACCCCCGGCCAGTACTCCACCTCCTGAAAGGACCCCCTGTGAGCGTCTCCACGACCGCCCCCGCCGCCAGGCTCCGCGCCGTCATGGACTGCCCCGTCATCCTGCCCGGCGACCACGGCTACGACCTCGCCAAACACGTCTGGAACGCCGACATCGAACGGGAACCCGCCGCGATCGTCTCCTGCCGCGACGCCGCCGACGTGTCGCGTGCGCTGACCTGGTGCCTGGACCAGGGGCTCGACGTCACGGTGCGCGGCGGCGGCCACAACCTCGCCGGAAGCTCGGTCGCCGACGGCGCGGTCATGCTCGACACCGGGGGCATGCGTGATGTCGTGTTCGACCGGGCTGCCGGGACCGTGCGGGTCGGCGCGGGCTGCCGCCTTGGCAACCTCGACCGGGCGTGCGCGGACGAGGGCGTCGTCGTCCCGGCCGGGACCGTCTCGCACACCGGGGTCGCGGGCCTCACGCTCGGCGGCGGCAACGGCTACCTGTCGCGCATGTACGGGCTGACCGTCGACCATCTGCTGTCGGTCGAACTCGTGCTCGCCGACGGGCGGATCATCACCGCGTCCGACACCGAGCACCCCGACCTGTTCTGGGCGCTGCGCGGCGCGGGCCACAACTTCGGCGTGGCGGTGTCCTTCACGTATCGGTATGTCCCGTTCACCAAGCTCGCGCACGTCAGGCAGGCGTTCTTCGCCACCGACGACCGGCGCGACGTGCTGCGGTTCTTCCGCGACTGGTCCTACGACGCGCCCGACACCGTCGTCACCTACGCCAGGACCGTCGAGGTCCCCGAGTACTGGACCGTCGTGCCGACCGAGCACCGGGGGACCCAGATCGTCAGCGTCGCGACCATCCAGTGGGGCGAGGACGACCCCGCCGTCACCGACCCGATGTTCGCGCAGGCCAAGGCCGTGTGGGACACCTCCTACACGGTCCCCCACGTCGAACTCCAGCGCGCTTGCGACGATGACTTCCGGTACGGAATCCGTCGGTACTGGCGCAACGGCAACCTGCGCGACCTGCCCGACGAGGCCATCGACACGGTGCTGCACTGGTCGGACCGGTATCCGGGGCGGCCGCTCCAGGCGGGGTCGACCATCGCGCCGCACTTCGCCTGCCCGTTCCAGATGTTCCCGCGCGGCGGCCAGGCCGCGCGCGTCGACCCGTGGGCGACAGCCGTGGGCGACAGGGTCGAGGCGCGGTTCATGTCGAGCGCGGGCGCGGAGTGGGTGTTCCCGTCCGAGGGGCCCGAGCTGATCGAGTGGACGCGCGACTTCGACGCGGCGATGGACCCGTACAAGGCCGGGTCGTACGTGAACTTCACCAGCGAGATCGTCAGCGCGATGGAGGCGCGCGACATCTACGGCGAGAAGTACGAGCGGCTCGTGCGGATCAAGCGCGAGTACGACCCCGGGAACGTGTTCCGGCGCGGGCTCGTCGACCTGTCCGGCGGCACGGATGCGTGAGGGCGCGGCCGTCCCGGTGGGGACGGACAGCAGCAAGTTCCCCGGCGCGCCCGAGCAAGGCGCTGCCTGGACGCTCCGTGAGGCGCACAAAGCCGGGCTTGAGGGGGTGTTCTTCCGGTCGGCGCTCGAGCTGAGCCCGACGCTCGATCCCGGGGAGCTGCGCGCGGTCGTCGCGCTCGCCGACGAGCTCGGCATGTACGTCGAGGTCGGGACGGCGAAGGTCAACCCGTTCGCCGCGCCGGAGGCCCCCGAGGTGCGGGAACTAGGAGACGGCGACTACCTGCGCGGGCTGGAGAAGCTGATCGTCGCGTGCGCTCAGGCGGGCGTGCGGGAGCTGTGGTCGGCGACCGCGAACTACAAGTTCGCGCTGCCCGGCAGGCTCGGCTGCGACAGGTTCCGCACCGACGTCACCTGGAGCGAACAGCTCGAGGCGACCGCGAAGGTCCTCGCACGGCTCGGGCCGCTGCTGCGCGACCTCGGCGTCCACCTCAACCTCGAGACGCACGAGGAGATCACCACGTTCGAGCTCGTCCGCCTGATCGAGGACGCGGGACCCGACGCGTTCGGCATCACCTTCGACACCGCCAACGTGCTGCTGCGCTGCGAGGACCCGGTCGCGGCCGCGCACCGCGTCGCGCCATACGTCCGCCAGACGCACGTTCGCGACGCGGCCCTTTTGCTCACGCCCGACGGCATCCGCAGGTTCCTCCTGCCGTGCGGGCAGGGCGTCATCGACTGGGCGGCGCTGCTGCGTCCGCTGGTGGCGCACGCGCCACGGCTCACGCTGTCGATCGAGGGGGTCATGGGCAGGCGCTTCCCGCTGCCGCTGTCGATCTACGACCCGGTCTGGCACGACGGACACCCCGACCTGACCACCCGGGACCTCGCCGAACTCGTCAGGCTGGCCGACGCCTACGGCCGCGACGCGGCGGCGGGCCTCCGGCCGGGGTACGCGCGGCTGTCCGAGCCCGTGCCGGTGGAGGAACGCCTCGCGTTCGTCACCGACAGCGCGAGCCACCTCCGCGCGGTCCTCGCCACCCTCGCCTGACCGGGCAGGGCTCTTCTCCACGGCCCGGAGAAGAGCCCTGCCTACGGCGATCGGCCCGGGTGGGCGGGCGAGATCATCTAGACTTCATGGGCCGTCGGGCGTCGGCGGCGTTCCCGCACTGACCGGAGTTCTACGTCCCCGTGGCTTTCTCGGCTCTTCCCACCCGTCCGCTGCACCTCGTGGTCGCGGCGGCCCTGCCCGTCCTGCTCCTCACCGGCTGCTCCGGCGGCGACGCCGAGGACAAGGCCGCGCCGAAGAAGCCGAAGGCGACGTCCTCCGCGGCCCCCGCCAACGCGTTGGACCGCACCCGCGCGCTGCCCGCCGCGAAGTCCGCCGCGAACCTGCGCAAGATCCCCGCCGAGATCCTCGACTACGAAGTCCAGCCGGACGGCGTGGGCGTCCGGGTCTGGGTGGCGCTGCCGACCGAGAACACCGAGTCCTGCCGGGTCAAGGCAGCCGAGAAGAGCGACGACGTCACCGTGACCGTCACCCTCTGCTTCCCCAAGGACGCCGCGCCCCCGGCCGAGGGCTCCTCCCCCACCGCCTACGTCGACGTCCCCCTGAAGGCCCCGCTCGGCGACCGGGCACTGCTCGACTCCACCGGCCTCCTGGTCCCCGACCTGCCGTCCTGAGCCGTCAGTCCGCCGCGACGACCAGGGCGGGGTGGCGCGGGTCGTCGGCGGTGACGGCGACGTCGGCGACGGCCACGGGATCGACCTCCGCCCGGTACCGGTCGAACGCCGGGAGCGTCCAGGCCGCCTCGGGCGGGGTCCGACGGGCAAGGGCCGCCCGCGACAGGCTCAGATGGACGGTCAGGTCGAAGGGCAGCCAGCGGCCCAGGAGCAGCGGGCCGTCGAGGAGCAGCACGCCGCCTTCGGGAAGGTCGAGGTAGGGGGCGCGGGTGGCGCGGTCCCGGTCGGCGTCCCACAGGCTGGGGAGGATCTTGCCGGTCCCGCCCGGCTCCAGCGGCCCGAGGACCTCGCGGTCGAGGGCGCGCGCGTCGAGCCAGTCGTCGTAGAAGGCGTCCGGGTCCTCGCGGCCCATCTCGAGGCGCAGGGACGCCGGGCGCAGGAAGTCACGGGCCGAGACCCGGGCGGCCGCGCGTCCTGACGCGCGCAGCGGCGCCACGAGGGCGTCCGCGAGGTCCCCGGGGCGTGCGGCGTCGGCGCCGTCGAACGCGACACGCACCCTGTGGTCGCGGGGGAACGCGGTGATCCGCGCGCACAGCTCGGCCACGAGGCGGTCCGGGGAGATCGGCCGAGCACGCATACCGCCATTGTCCCCCGCGCCGCCGGGAGACGGGTGGGGCGGGAGGCGCGGAAAAAGTCCCGCGAAAAAGTTCGGGAGCCGTGTCGATCCGCCGCGGGTGCCGTTCGACCTAGGGTGGAAGGGTCCGGAAGGGGCCCGGACACAAGAGGAGACGAAGCCATGAAGTACATGCTGATCATGCGCGCGACCGACGAAGCGTTCGCGAAGATGGGCGAGGTCGACTTCGGCGAGATGCTGGAGACGATGGGCAGGTACAACGACGAGATGATCAGGGCGGGGGTGCTGCTGGCGGCCGAGGGGCTCGACGACGCGGCCGAGGGCGTCGTCGTCGACTACTCCGCCGAGCCGCCGATCGTCACCGACGGGCCGTACGGGGAGACCAAGGAGCTGTTCGGCGGGTTCTACATCCTCAACGTCGCCTCCAAGGAGGAGGCCGTGGAGTGGGCGAAGCGCTCGCCGATGTCCGGCCCGGGGTTCAAGACCGAGATCCGCAGGGTCACCGGCATCGACGAGTTCCCGCAGGACAACATCTGGATCCAGAAGGAGCGCGCGTGGCGCGAGCAGACCGGCCAGCTCTGACCGGCCGATGCTGAGGGCCCATGAGCACCGCCCGTGAGGCCGTCGCCGCGGTGTGGCGGATCGAGTCGGCGCGGATCGTCGGCGCGCTCGCCCGCTACACCGGCGACCTGTCGCTCGCCGAGGACCTCGCCCAGGAGGCCCTTGCCGAGGCGCTGGTGAGCTGGCCGCGCGACGGGGTGCCGCGCAGCCCGGCCGGGTGGCTGCTCACCGTCGGCCGCCGCCGCGCGATCGACGGGTTCCGCAGGCGCGCCGCCCTTGACGACAGATACGCCGCCCTCGCCCGTGACCTCGGCGAGGGCGGCGCGGTCGCCGGGGGCGCGCCCGCCGACCCGGCGCGGGCCGCCGAGGAGGTCCTTTGGGACCCAGACCGCATAGACGACGACGTCCTCGCGCTGATGTTCGTCGCCTGCCATCCCGTGCTGTCGCGCGAGTCGCGGGTGGCGCTCACGCTGCGCGTCGTCGGCGGCCTCACCAGCGACGAGATCGCCCAGGCGTTCCTCGTGCCCGCCGCGACCGTGCAGGCGCGGATCACCCGGGCGAAGAAGGCGCTGGGCTCGGCGGGCGTCCCGTTCGAGGTGCCGACGGCCGACGAGCGGGCCGTCCGGCTCGGCTCGGTGCTGAACGTCATCTACGTGATCTTCACCGAGGGCGCGTCGGCCTCGTCAGGGCGCGCGGTGATCAGGTTCGATCTCGCGGGCGAGGCGCAGCGGCTCGCCCGGGTGCTGGCCAGGCTCGTCCCGGACGAGCCGGAGGCGCACGGCCTCGTCGCGCTGCTTGAGCTGACCGCCGCGCGCTTCCCCGCGCGCACGGGCCAGGACGGCGCTCCGGTGCTTCTTGAGGACCAGGACAGGGGCCGCTGGGACAGGTCGGCGATCGGCCGTGGCCGGGCCGCGCTCGCCCGCGCGCTCGCGGCGGGCCGTGGCCTCGGCGCTTACGGGCTCCAGGCGGCGATCGCCGAGTGCCACGCCGTCGCGCCGTCGGTCGCCGAGACCGACTGGGCGCGGATCGTGTCCCTGTACGAGGCGCTGGGCGGGCTCGCGCCGTCGCCGGTCGTGGCGCTGAACAAGGCCGTCGCGGTCTCGATGGCGCAGGGGCCCGAGGCCGCGCTTCCCCTGGTCGACGCCCTCGCCGCGGCCGGCGCGCTCCCGCACTCGCATCTGCTGCCTTCGGTGCGCGGCGAGCTGTTCGTCAGGCTCGGCCGTCCCGAGGAGGCGGCCACCGAGTTCGAGCACGCGCTGAAGCTGTGCGGCGCGGAGAGCGAACGCGTCGTGCTGCGCCGCAAGCTCGCCGCGCTCAGCCGAAGCAATCCTGAGCCGTGACGAGCTCGGCCCGCATGTTCCGCCGCATCATCCGCAGCGCGGCTTCGCCGAGTTCCGGGTCGATCGCGGCGACCGCGTCGGTGACGACGGACACCGACAGGTGCCGGATGTAGGCGTCGAGGGCGGTGTAGAGGACGCACTGTTCGGTGACCTGGCCGGTCAGCAGGACCTCGTCCACCTCCTTGCGGCCCAGCAGGTACTCGAGCGGCGTCCCGTAGAACGCGCTGTGCCTGATCTTGGTGAGGAAGTCGCAGTCCTGCCCGGGCACGAGGGGTTCCACAAGGTCGGGACGCTCCCCCTTCAGTGCCCGTTCGACGAGTTCGTCCCGGGACGCGGTGAAGTCGCCGAGGTTGTCGTTGACGTAGACGATGAACGCGTCGTCGGACTCCCGCGCCCTGCCCAGCAGCCCGGCCAGGGGTTCGACAATTCCCGCGACGCTCCCCTGCAGCACCTCGGCGTCCTCGTGCCGGTACGGGTTGAACATGTCGATGACCAGAAGCGCGGTGGTTCCCATGGGTCTGACCGTTCCCGGCCCGCGCGGTCCTCACCCGCGAGCGCGTCAGCCGAGGCGTGCGGCGGCGAGGGCGCGCAGGTCGGAAGACTTGATCTTGTTGCTGCCGGTGAGGGTGAGATCGTCCTCGGTGAAGTAGAGGATGTGGCGCGGCACCTTGTAGGCCGCCAGCCGGGTCCGCAGGTGGGCGCGCAGCTCGTCGGTGTCGGGTTCCGGGCCCTGCGGCACGACGCACGCGACGACGACCTCGCCGAGCGTGTCGTGCGGGACGCCGACGGTCTTGGCGACCTTCACCGACGGGTGCGCGGCGAGTGCCTCGTCCACCTCGAGCGGTGAGACGTTCGCGCCGCCGGTCTTGATGAGGTCGGTGAGACGGCCCTCCCAGAACAGGCGGCCCTCGGCGTCGAGACGGCCGCCGTCGCCGGTCGGGAAGAAGCCGTCGGCGTCGAGGGTCTCGTCCAGAGGTGTGCCGAGGTAGCCGAGCATGAGGGTCGGGCCCTTCACGCAGATCTCGCCGTGCTCGCCGCGCGGCACGACCGCGCCGGTCAGCGGGTCCACGATCTTGACGGTGACGCCCGGCAGGGGCAGGCCGCTGCTGCCGCCGTGCACCTCGTCGGGCGTGTTGGCCGGGTAGCAGGTCGAGATGGTGAACGTCTCGGTGTTGCCGTAGGCGCGGCCCGGCTCCGACCAGTCGGCGGTGACGGTCCTGTGCCGGGCGGCCGGGGTCGCCCTGTCCACGAACACCAGCGCGCTCAGGTCGGTGTCGTCCCAGCCCCGCGCGCTCGCCAGGTGCGCCCACTGGTGCGGCCACGCGACGGGGAACGTCACACGCTCACGCGCCATGAGCGCGAGGGCCGCGTCGGCGTCGAAGACGCGTTGCAGCACGAGGCTGCCGCCCGCCGCGAGGGTCGCGCCGAGCGCCTGCCCGAAGTTGCCCGACCAGAAGAACCCGTTCGCCGTCCAGCAGCGGACCGTGTCCTGCGGCCCGAACCCGAACATCCGCCGGAACCGCCACATCTGGACTGTCACGCCGCGGTGCGCGCTCAGCACGCCCTTCGGCTTGCTCGTGGTGCCGGAGGAGAAGAACACCACCGCCGTGTCGCTCGGCTTCACCGACTCGGCTGTCGCGTCCACAAGCGCGCTGGGCACGTCGCCGCCTCGGGCGAGGAACTCCGCCCAGGTCTCGACGCCGGGGGCCGCGTCGCCGACGACCGCGAGACGCCGCAGGAACGGGAACCGCGTGGAACGCAGTTCGCCGCCCCCGGCGATCCCCGGTTCGAGCTCGGTGAGTACCGCCGCGAAGTCGGTCTTCTGCACCCGCCGCTCGAACAGCAGGAACGACACGCCGGAGACCTTGAGCAGGTGGTCGAGCTCCGACGGGGTCGAGAACGTGCTGAGCGTGACCGCGACGCCCCCGGCCAGCGCGGTGCCGAAGACCGCGGCGAGCCATTCCGGCCGGTTCGTCATCAGGACGCCGACCCGCGCGCCCTGCCCGAGGCCCGAGCCGCGCAGCGCGCGGGCGACCTCCACCGCGCGCTCCCACAGGTCGGCGTAGCTCCAGCGGACGACCTCGCCGCTGAGGTCGTCATGGAAGACCAGCGCCTCCCGCGCGGGGTATGCGGAGGTGACCTCCCGGAGGAACCCGGGGAGGGTGAGTGCGCCGAGGCCGGGTTCTGCGTCCAGCGGCGGGCCTGCGGAAATTGAGAGTGCGGGGGTCATCGCGCGCCTGCTCCTTGGGGGGTGGGGGTCAGCGGGGCAGTTCGACCTCTGCGGTGCAGTCCACGAGGACCGCGCCGTTCTGGTCGGTGAGGCGGAGCTTCACCTGAACGAGCGGGACGCCCCAGGCCGACGCGGGGTCCTTGCCGACGACCTCGGCGTCGAAGTACGTCACGTCGCCCTCGAAAGCAGGCGCGCGGAAGTCGGCCTTGGAGTGCCTGACCATGCCGTCGTGTCCCGCCCAGTAGGCGAGGTAGTCGGTGCACCAGGCGCCCATGGTCGCGCCGTAGCCGTAGGCGCGGGCCATGCCCACGTCCCCTGCCTTGTCCGCGTCGATGTGGCCGCGTGACGGGCCGACGTACAGGCCGTCGCGTTTGCGCGGGTCGATCTTCGCGCCCTCCTCGTCGAAGCCGAAGCCGGGGCCCCAGCCGGGGTCCTGGTTGATCCACGGGTCGGCGATCCCGGGCGGGGCCGTCCAGTGGAAGGTGCCCCAGATGTTGAACAGGAAGGCCCGGTACTCGGTGGTGAAGCTGGCGATGCTGTGCGGGCCGATGACGCGGCGCGGGAGTGTGTCGCCGACCTTGACCTCCTCGAAGCGCGGGGAGACGCCGAGCCGGTTGGACATGATCCACGCGTGCCTGAGCTCGGCGACCTCGTCAAGCTCGGCCTCGGTCCAGCGCTTGATCTCGGTGATCCTGTCGTCGTACATGCCGCGCTTCTTGGCCTCGGCGAACAGGTAGCGGATGGCGGTCGAGCGTTCCCTGGCGACGACCGCGCCGTGCTGGTTGGTGTGCACCGTGTCGCCGCGCGAGAACATGGTCGGGCCCGCGAACTTCGTCTCCACCACCTTGTAGTCGTGGAAGCGGCGGTCCTGAAACAGCTGGTCGCCTGGCCTGACGCGCGGGCCGTAGAACCACCACTCCTCGCCGCCGAAGATCAGGTGGCTGCCGGGGATGTGGCCGACGCATGCGGGCTGCGCGCCGTGCCCGTAGTCGAGCCCGACGGCGATCGACTGCGGCGCGACGATCCCGCCGAACCGCGACTCACGGGCGAACTCGGTGTCCCAGTGCAGCGGGTTCGGGTAGTCCATCGCCATCACCCAGCGGCGGACGTCGGACGCGCTGCACGGCTCCCACAGCTGACCGCCGCCGACGGGACGGCCGACACGGTGATCGACGTCGGACAGGTCGAGCGTCACGGGGGTGTCTGTCATGCGGTCTGTCATGTCGGTCCTCCTCACCGGTTGACGTTGACGATGACGCGGCCGCGGATCTTGCCGTCGAGCAGCCGGGACGACGCCTCGATCGCGTCGGCGAGCGTGATCTCCTGGGCGATCGCGTCGAGCGCGGCGGGGTCGAGGTCGCGGGACAGCCTGTCGTAGGCGGCGAGCCTGCGTTCCCTGGGCGCCATGACGCTGTCGACGCCGAGCAGGCTGACGCCGCGCAGGATGAAGGGGGCGACGCTCGCGGGGAAGTCCATGCCCTGGGCGAGGCCGCAGGCGGCGACCGCGCCGCCGTAGCGGGTCTGTGCGCAGGCGTTGGCGAGGGTGTGGCTGCCGACGGAGTCGATGACGGCGGCCCAGCGTTCCTTCTGGAGGGGTTTGCCAGGCTCGGTGAGCGCGGCGCGGTCGAGCACGGTCGTCGCGCCGAGGCCGTGCAGGTAGGCGGCCTCGGCGCGCCGGCCGGTGGAGGCCGCGACGTCAAAGCCCGCCTTGGCCAGCAGCGCGATCGCGACGCCGCCGACGCCGCCGCCCGCGCCGGTCACCAGCACCTCGCCCTGGTCGGGACGGGTCCCGTGGGCGAGCAGCGCGTCGACGCACAGGCTCGCGGTGTAGCCGGCCGTGCCGATCGCCATGGCCTGCCGCGCGGTGAACGCCTCGGGCAGCGGGATCAGCCAGTCGCCGTTCACGCGGGCGCGCTGGGCGAGCCCTCCCCAGTGGGTCTCGCCGACGCCCCAGCCGTTGAGCAGCACCCGGTCGCCCGGCTTGTGGCCGGGGTGGGAGCTTGCGCTGACGGTGCCGGCGAGGTCGATGCCGGGGACCATCGGGAACTTCCGGACGACGGGGGACGCGCCGGTGATGGCGAGGGCGTCCTTGTAGTTGAGCGTGGAGTACTCGACCTCGACGGTGACGTCGCCGTCGGGCAGGAGGCCGTCGTCAAGGGCGGCGACGCCGACCCTGCGGCCCGCCTCGTCCTTCTCGATCAGAACCGCGGAGAACATGGGGTTTCCTACCTATCCGGCTTTGGGGAGGAGCGCACGACGGCCCGCTTCTCCGACCTGTCGACACTTACGCTCGACGCGTCCTGAATTATTTTGATCTCATTATCGAGAACATAATTCTCGTGCGTTTCGGGATTCAAACACGGCATGGTCCGGGCGTCAACCCGTCGCGCGCCGACCCCTCGGCCGCCCGGCCGCCGACGCCGACACCGGGCTGATCCGCACGCCCCGGGAGCGCCCGCGCCGCGTCCGGAACGGAACCCGACCCAGATCCGTCGCCGACACCCCGACCGCCCATCCCCGCACCGAAGCTCAGCAGAGAACCGTCTCTGACCTGGTATTTCATCGCGTATCGAGCGACCGAGCAGCATCCCTGAGCGCACACCCGACCCGGAATCTATCTGTTGAATCCTTATAAGGATTGTGATAGCAAGGGGTTCGGTACGGCGGTCGCCGACTCCCCGCGACGGCCCGTCGGGCCGACCGCACGACCACCGAACACACCGCCCCGCGCGCGTGACCACAGCCAGAAATCCCCCTATTGCCCGACCTCTCCGACCGGTGTTACGTTCGCCACGGTGAGAGCATCATTCTCAATTGAGATAAGAAACCTCTCATCACATTTTCCCCAGCCGCCACCCCGCATTTGCTCGAATGCCCCCTGGGAGCGAGTTCGCATGTCACAGCACAGCGCGCGTTACACCGGCCCCGCCTCGACCACGTCGGCGGAGGGCTGGACCCTTGCGCGGATCACCCCGCCGAGCCGGCTGTTCGGCGCGAACGGCCTGCGCACCGGCCCCGACGGCCGCGTCTACGTCGCGCAGGTCGCCGGAAGCCAGATCAGCGCGCTCGACGTCGACACCGGCGAGCTGCACACGGTCAGCGCCCAGGGCTCGCAGATCGTCGCCCCCGACGACCTCGCCTTCGACGCCGCGGGCGACCTGTACGCCACCGAGTACTACGACGGCCGGGTCAGCGTGCGCTCCCCCGACGGCGGCGTCCGCGTCCTGCGCGACGACGTGCCTGGCGCGAACGGCATCACCTTCCACAACGGCAGGCTGTTCATAGACGAGTGCCGCATCGGCGGCCGCCTCCTTGAACTCGACCTCGCCGGGGGCGCGCCCAAGGTCCTCGTGGAGAACCTGCCGATGCCGAACGCCCTCGAGGTCGGCCCGGACGGCAAGCTGTACTACCCGGTGCTGGGCACGAACGACATCTGGCGGATCGACCCCGACGGCGGCGCGCCCGAACGCGTCGTCGGCGACCTCGGCGTCCCCGACGCGGTCAAGTTCGACGCCGACGGCTTCATCGTCTCCACCCAGGTCGCGACCGGCGAGGTGCTCCGGATCGACCCGCGCAGCGGCGACCGCACTGTCCTCGCGACCATCGCCCCCGGCCTTGACAACCTCACCTTTGTGAACGGCCGCCTGTTCGTGTCCGGCTTCACCGGCCAGATCACCGAGGTCTTGAGCGGCGGCGCGACACGTCAGGTGCTGCCCGGCGGCCTCACCTGGCCGCTCGACCTCACCGTCGGCCCCGACGGCACCCTGTACGTCTCGGACGGCACCTACTTCTACGCCCGCACGTCCGAGGGCCTGCGCACCCTCGGCATGCTGTTCAGCCCGGGATGGCCCGGCTACATCCGAGGCGTCACGGCCGACGGTGACGGCGCGTTCGTCGTCACCACCTCCAACGGCCAGATAGCGCGCTGGCGGCCCGCCGAAGGCGAGCACGACATCCTCGCCGGGGAGTCCGCGCCGTTCGACCAGCTCTACGGCGTCGCCCTCGCCCCCGACGGCGCGGTGGTCGCCGCCGAGCTCGGCACCGGACGCGTCGTCTCCGTCCGCAACGGCGTCGTGGAGACCCTCGCCTCAGGGCTCGACCGGCCCACGGGCGTCGCGTTCACCCAGGACGGCGTCCTCCTGGTCTCCGAGGCGGGCGCGGGACGCGTCGTCTCGATCACCGCCAAGGGCGTCGACACCGTCGCCGACGGCCTGGAGACCCCGCAGGGCATCCTCGTCAGAGGCGGCCGCCTCGTCGTCGTTGACGTCGGCGCGAAGACCCTCCTGGAGATCGACCTCGACGGCAAGGTCCGCCACGTCATCGCCCGCGACCTCCCGGTGGGCGCGCCGATCGGCGTCGACCCCAAGCCGCTGCACGGCCTGCCGCCCTTCACCGGCCCGCAGGGCCTGTTCGCCGGGATCGCCGCAGGACACGACGGCACCCTCTACGTCTCCGGTGACGCCGAAGGCAGCGTCCTCGCCTTCCGGAAGGAGGCGTGAGCCCGATGACCCACGACTTCCTCGGCATGGCGGGCCGCGTCGTCATCGTGTCCGGCGCGGGCGGCGGCGGCATCGGCACCACGGTCACCCGGATGGTCGCCCAGGCCGGCGCGACGGTCATCGCGGTCAGCCGCTCCCAGGACAACCTCGACACCCATGTCGCGCCGCTGGCCAAGGAGGGCCTGAAGGTCGTCCCGGTCGCCGCCGACGCCGCCACCGACGAGGGCATCGCGACAGCCATGAACGCCGCCCGCGCGGCTGACGGCGAGCTGTACGGCCTGGTCAACGTGGCGGGCGGCGCGGCGCCGTCGGACTGGCGGCCGGCCACCCGGGTCACCCGTGAGTCGTGGCGCGCGCTGTTCAGCCAGAACCTGGAGACGATGTTCTTCATGAGCCAGGCCGTCGCGGCCGAGCTGAAGACGCACGGCCGGCGCGGCTCGATCGTCTCGGTCTCCTCGATCAGCGGCATGAACACCGCGCCCTTCCACATCGGCTACGGCACGGCCAAGGCGGCGCTCGTCGCGGCGACCAGGACCATGGCGGTCGAGCTCGCGGCCGACGAGATCAGGGTGAACGCCGTCGCCCCCGGCGTCACCGCGACCCCGGCGTCGCTCACCTACGTCGAGGCCGACCCCGAGCGCGACGCGCGCGCGATCGCGATGGGCAGGCGCGGCAGGCCCGAGGAACAGGCCGGCGCGATCCTCTTCCTGCTGTCGGACCTGTCGTCCTACATCACCGGCCAGACCCTCCTCGTGGACGGCGGCCTGAACCTGAAGTGGACGTGGCTGGCCGCCGACAACACCTCGCTGTTCCTCAAGGACGAGGCGTTCCGCGCCGAGATCACCCGCTTCTGAGCTGGAGGAAGTCATGAGCGAAACCGCAGGGAACGAGGCGGCCGAGGACCTGACGCGGCCGCTCACCATCGGCGTCGACGCCTATATCTCCCAGGAGTGGGCGCGGGCCGAGCGCGACAGGCTGTGGGCGAAGGTGTGGCAGCAGGTCGGCCGGGTCGAGGAGCTGCCCGAGGTCGGCGACTTCCTCACCTACGACATCCTCGACGACTCCGTCATCATCGTGCGCACCGCGCCGGACGAGATCCGCGCTCACTACAACGTCTGCTCGCACCGGGGCCGCCGTCTCGTGGACACCCCGCCCGGCGCGCACGACGGACGCGGCAGGGGCCGTCAGTTCGTGTGCGGATTCCACGGCTGGCGCTACGACCTGGAAGGCACGTGCACGCGGGTGCCCGAGCGCGAGGACTGGCAGGGCGCGCTGACCGACAGCTCGATCAAGCTGGGCGCGGTGAAGGTCGACACCTGGGGCGGCTGGATCTGGATCAACCTCGACCCCGACGCCGAACCGCTCCTTCAGTACCTGGAGCCCGCGCCCGCGCTGCTGAAGTCGTTCGAGCTCGAGCGCTTCCGCTACCGGTGGCGGCGCTGGCTGGTGTTCGACTGCAACTGGAAGGTCGCGCTCGAGGCGTTCAACGAGACCTACCACGTGCCCTACACCCACCCGGAGTTCATCCCGTCCGGCAGCTTCCTCGGCTGGTCGCGGGTGCAGGGCAGGCACAGCAACATCGGCTTCGAGGCCCCCAAGGGCCTTGAGGAGAACCAGGGCAAGCTGCGCATCGGCGGCGGCGTCGACGCGCGCGTCTCGACCGCGGAGATGCAGAACTTCATCTGGGAGAACGCCAACACCAACACCACCGAGACGCTGGTGGAGGTGGCCAACCGGCTGTCGGCCGAGCTGCCCGAGGGCACCCCGCCCGACCAGGTCGCCAAGTACTGGCTGGAGACCGCGCGGCGCGAGGACGCCGAGCGCGGCGTCGTCTGGCCGACCGTCGACCCCGAGGCGGTCGCCGCGAGCGGGACGGCCTGGCAGATCTTCCCGAACTTCCAGATCGGCCACGGCCAGAACAACATGCTCTGCTACAGCGCCCGGCCCTACGGCTACGACCCCGACAAGTGCATCTTCGAGGTCGCGGTCTACCAGCTGTACGCGCCGGGCGAGGAGCCGCAGACCGAGTGGGTGTACACCCCGCAGGACCATCCGGACTGGCGGACCGTCCTGCCGCAGGACTTCTCCAACATGGCGGCCGTCCAGCGCGGCATGAAGGCGCGCGGGTTCACCGGCCCGAAGCCCAACCCGTACCGCGAGCGCGCGGTGGCCAACCTGCACCACAACCTCGCCAGGTACATGGGCGAGGGCGCGCCGCGTCCGCTGCGCCCGCGCGACCTTGACTGAGGCAGCCCCATCCCCTTTGACGCCCTAGCCCGAGGACCCCCATGCAGAACTGCGCACCCACGGTGACCCCCGAGATCGACCGCGACGCGCTCAGAGCCAGATACCTCGCCGAGCGGGACAAGCGGCTGCGGCCAGAAGGCCAGGCCCAGTACGTCACGGCCGAGGGCGAGTTCGAGGACTTCTACGAGGCCGACCCCTACACGCCGGTGACGCCGCGCCCGCCCGTGGTCGAGGAGATCGACGTCGCGGTGCTCGGCGGCGGCTTCGCCGGGCTGATCGCCGGAGCGAGGATCAAGCAGGCCGGGGTGTCCTCGCTGCGGATCATCGAGCTGGGCGGCGACTTCGGCGGCGTCTGGTACTGGAACCGCTACCCCGGCATCCAGGTCGACAACGACGCGGCGTGCTACCTGCCGCTGCTCGAAGAGGTCGGCTACATCCCCAGGGAGAAGTACCCGCACGGCGACGAGGTCTTCGAGCACTGCCAGCGCATCGGCAGGCACTTCGACCTGTACGAGAACGCCCTGTTCCAGACGCTGGTGAAGTCCCTCGAATGGGACGCGGCGACCGAGCGGTGGCGGATCGGCACCAACCGGGGCGACGCGATCAGCGCGCGGTTCGTGGTGATGTGCCAGGGCCCGTTCAACAAGCCGAAGCTGCCCGGCATCCCCGGCATCGCCGACTTCCAGGGCCACACCTTCCACACCGCACGGTGGGACTACGCCTACACCGGCGGCGACAGCCGGGGCGGACTCGACGGGCTCGCGGGCAAGAAGGTCGCGGTCATCGGCACCGGCGCGAGCGGCGTCCAGGTGATCCCGCACATCGCCCGCTCGGCCGAGCACCTGTACGTCTTCCAGCGGACCCCTTCCTACATAGACGAGCGCGGCAACGTCCCCACCGACCCCGAGTGGGTGAAGACGCTGAAGCCCGGCTGGCAGGAGGAGATCCGCCGCAACTTCCACGCCGCCGCGTTCGAGGCGTTCGCGCCCGGCCAGCCCGACCTCGTCTGCGACGGCTGGACCGAGGTGAGCCGCAACCTCGCCGCGCACCTCGACGCGACGAACGGCTGGGCCGCGCTCGCCGACCCTGCGAAGTTCATGGAGCTGCGCGAGATCGAGGACTACAAGGCGATGCAGCGCCTGCGCGACCGGATCGACGTGCTCGTGGACGACCCCGCGACGGCCGAGGCGCTGAAGCCGTACTACCGGTTCCTGTGCAAGCGGCCGTGCTTCAGCGACCAGTACCTGCCGACGTTCAACCGGGCGAACGTGACGCTGGTCGACGTGTCGGCGAGCCAGGGCGTCGAGCGGATCACCGCCAAGGGCGTCGTCGCGGGCGGCGTCGAGCACGAGGTCGACTGCGTCATCTTCGCCAGCGGCTTCGAGATCACCACCGACCTCGACCGCCGGCTCGGCATCCAGCCGTTCGCCGGACGCGATGGCCTGTCCCTCTACGACCACTGGGCCGACGGCTACCGCACCCTGCACGGGGTGATGAGCCACGGCTTCCCGAACCAGTTCTTCACCGGCTTCCTCCAGGGCGGCGTCACCGCGAGCACGACCGCGATGTTCGAGCAGCAGGCGCGGCACATCGCCCACATCGTCGGCGAGACCCTCGCGCGCGGCGCGACCACCGTGGAGCCGACCCAGGAGGCACAGGACGCCTGGGTCAGCACCATCCGGGAGACCGCCGTGGACAACACGACGTTCCAGCGCGAATGCACGCCCGGCTACTACAACAACGAGGGCGAGACCAAGATCCGCTCGCACCTCGGCGAGCCGTACTGGCCGGGCTTCTACGCGCTGGAAGACCTGCTCGAGGCGTGGCGCGGCAAGGGCGACCTCGAAGGACTCGCGCTGGGCGGGGGCACGGATGCCTGACCTGCGGTTCGACGGCCGGGTCGCGGTCGTCACCGGCGCGGGGCGCGGGCTCGGCCGCCAGTACGCGCTGCTGCTCGCCGCGCGCGGCGCGAAGGTCGTCGTCAACGACCCGGGCGGCGCGCTGTCCGGCGAGGGGTCCGACGACGGGCCCGCGCACGAGGTCGTCGGGGAGATCACCGAGGCGGGCGGCGAGGCGGTCGCGAGCACCGCGTCGGTCGCCACGGCCGAGGGCGGCCGGGAGATCGTCGAGACCGCCGTCAAGCACTACGGGCGGATCGACGTCCTGGTGCACAACGCCGGAATCGTCCGTCCCGGGTCGCTGAAGGAGATGTCCTACGCGGACTTCGACGCGGTCCTCGACGTCCATCTGCGCGGCGCGTTCCATGTCGTGCGGCCCGCGTTCCCGCTGATGGCCGAGGCCGGGTACGGGCGGATCGTGCTGACGTCGTCCATCGGCGGCCTGTACGGCAACCACAAGGTGGCCAACTACGGGATGGCCAAGGCCGGGATCATCGGCCTGTCCAACGTCGTCGCGCTGGAAGGCGCGGCCGAGGGCGTGACGTGCAACGTGATCGTGCCGGGCGCGGTCACCAGGATGGCCGAGGGCATCGACACCTCCGCCTACCCGCCGATGGGGCCCGAGCTCGTCGCGCCGGTCGTCGGCTGGCTCGCGCACGAGACCTGCTCGATCACCGGCGAGCTGCTCGTGTCGATCGCCGGCCGCGTCGCGCGCGCCTTCGTCGCCGAGACGCCCGGCGTGCACCGGCCGTCCTGGACCGTCGAGGACGTCGCGGCCGAGCTCGCCGCGATCCGCGACCCGGCTGAGCCGTGGGTCCTGCCGGTGGTCCCGTCGGCGCACGTCGACCACATCCGCAACAGCTTCGCGATGGCCGCGCCAGGCAGCGCGGGAGAGCAGGGGACGACATGACGGTCAAGGTCTACGAACGCATCCTCCAGCTGCTGGAGGCCGAGGGCGTGAACACGATCTTCGGGATTCCCGATCCTAACTTCGTGCACATGTTCCATCTCGCCGAGGAGCGGGGCTGGAACGTCGTCGCGCCGCACCACGAGGAGTCGGCCGGGTTCATGGCCGAGGCGGTGTCCCGGATGACGGGCGGGCCCGCGGTCTGCATCGGCACGCTCGGGCCCGGCGTGGCCAACCTCGCCGGGGCGATGATGTGCGCGAAGGTCGAGAACTCCCCGGTGATCTTCCTGGGCGGGCAGCGGGCGCGCATCACCGAGCAGCGGGTGCGGCGCGGCCGCATCCAGTTCGTCAAGCAGGCCGAGCTGTTCGAGCCGTCGGTGAAGTACTGCGCGAGCATCGAGTACGCCGACCAGACCGACGAGGTCATCCGCGAGGGCCTGCGCAAGGCCCTCACCGGGACGCCTGGGCCGGTCTACATCGAGTACCCGTCGCACGTCATCCTCGAAGAGCTCGACGTGCCCGACGCGCTGCCGCCGTCGCGGTACCGGCTCGTCGGGCAGACCGCCGGGCAGGACCGGATTGACGAGGCCGCGCGGCTCATCCGGGAGGCCCAGCGGCCGATCATCCTTGCCGGACACGGCGTGCACACCACGCGGGCGGGCGCGTCGGTCAAGGAACTGGCCGACCTGATGGCGTGTCCGGTCATCCAGACGTCCGGCGGCACCTCCTACATCAAGGGCCTGGAAGACAGGACGTTCCCTTACGGGTTCTCGCCTTCGGCGATCGAGGCGGTCGTCAGCTCCGACCTCTGTCTGGCGATCGGGACCGAACTTGGCGAGCCCGTCCATTACGGACGGGGACGGCACTGGGTCGCCGGGGAGGCCGCGAGGTCGTGGGTGCTCATCGAGCAGGACCCGGAGGCGATCGGCGTCAACCGGCCGATCGACGTGCCGCTGGTCGGCGACCTGCGCGCGATCGTGCCGCAGCTTTCCGCGGCGTTGAAGGACACGCCGCGCGAGCCGTCGCCCGACCTCGACCGCTGGATTCGTGAGGATGCCGAGCGCCTCGCCGAACTCGCCGCGACTGCGCCGTCCGGGATGTCGCCGGTCCACCCGGCCCGGCTGATCGTCGAGGCGACCAAGGTGTTCCCCGCCGACGGGATCATGGTCCGCGACGGCGGCGCGACCACGATCTTCGGCTGGACGTACTCCCAGGCCAAGCCGCACGACGTCATGTGGAACCAGAACTTCGGCCACCTCGGCACCGGCCTGCCCTACGCCGTCGGGGCCGGGGTCGCCGCCGGGGGCACGCGGCCGATGATGCTCATCACCGGCGACTCCTCCTTCCAGTTCCACATCGCCGAACTGGAGACCGCTGCCCGGCTCAACCTTCCGCTGGTGTGCGTCGTCGCCGTCGACTACGCGTGGGGCCTAGAGGTCGGCGTCTACAAGCGCACGTTCGGCCCCGGCTCGCTGGAGACCGGCACGCACTGGAGCACCGAGACCCGGCTCGACAAGGTCGCCGAGGGGTTCGGCTGCTACGGCGAGTACGTCGAGCGTGACGAGGACATCGCGCCCGCCATCAAGCGCGCTTACGCCTCGGGCAAGACCGCGGTCATCCACGTCGCGGTCGACCCGAAGGCGAACTCCGAGGAGATGCCCAGCTACGACGAGTTCCGCACCTGGTACGCCGAGGGCACCCAGTGACTCCCCACCCCGGAAAAAGGACAGACCATGCGTGAGTACCTGAAGTTCTACATAGGCGGGCAGTGGGTCGACCCGGCCGGGGACACCGCGTTCGACGTGGTCAACCCGGCGACCGAGGAGGTGGCGGGCAGGGTCGCGGCGGGCAACGCGGTCGACGTCGACCGTGCCGTCGCCGCCGCGCGCGCCGCGTTCCCCGCCTGGTCGGCGACTTCCGTGGCCGAGCGGGTGGCGCTGCTCCAGCGCGTCCTCGACGGCTACACCAAGCGCGCCCCCGACCTCGGGGCCGCGCTCACCGAGGAGATGGGCGCGCCGAAGGGCCTCGCCAACGGCTTCCAGGTCGACCTCGCGGCGGGCCACCTGGTGAAGGCGATCGAACTCCTCGAAGGGTTCTCCTTCGAGGAGCGGCGCGGCCCGACCCTCGTCGTCCGGGAGCCGATCGGGGTGTGCGGGCTCATCACCCCGTGGAACTGGCCGATGAACCAGATCGCGGTGAAGCTGTTCCCTGCCCTGGCGACCGGCAACACCGTGGTGCTGAAGCCGTCGGAGCGCTCACCGTTCACCGCGCACATCTTCGCCGAGATCCTTGATGCGGCGGGCGTCCCGGCCGGGGTGTTCAACCTCGTGCAGGGCGACGGGCCGAGCGTCGGCGTGCCGCTGTCGGCCCACCCGGACGTGGACATGATCTCGTTCACCGGCTCGACCCGCGCGGGCGTCGAGATCGCGCGGAACGCCGCCCCGACCGTCAAGCGGGTGACGCAGGAGCTGGGCGGCAAGGGCCCGAACATCGTCCTTGACGACGCCTCGTTCGCCGCGAACGTCGCGGGCGGGGTCGGCGCGATGATGGGCAACTCGGGCCAGACGTGCAGCGCGCCGGCCCGGATGCTGGTGCCCGCCGCGCGGATGGCCGAGGCGATCGAGATCGCGAAGGAGACCGCCGCGCAGGTCACCGTGGGCGACCCGCTCGGCGAGTTCACGATCGGGCCCGTCGTCTCGGCCTCGCAGTTCGAGCACGTCCAGGCGCTCATCCAGAAGGGCGTTGACGAGGGCGCGACGCTCGTGGCGGGCGGCCCGGGCCGTCCCGAAGGGCTTGACCGCGGCTACTACGTGAAGCCGACGGTCTTCGCCGACGTCACCCCCGACATGACCGTCGCCCGCGAGGAGATCTTCGGTCCCGTCCTGGTCATCCTCGGTTACGCCGACCTCGACCACGCCGTCGAGATCGCCAACGACACCGAGTACGGCCTCGCCGCCTACGTCGCGGGCGAGGACCTGGACACCGCACGCTCCCTGGCCCGCCGCATCCGCGCGGGCTGGGTCAACATCAACGACGGGTTCGACTTCGGCTGCCCGTTCGGCGGCTACAAGAAGAGCGGCAACGGGCGCGAGTGGGGCGACTACGGCTTCCAGGAGTACCTGGAGGTCAAGGGAATCCTCGGCTACGCGCCGGACGACGCGGCCTCCTGAGGCCCCCGCAGAGCCCGCAGAAAGGAAGAACGATGCCCGCGATCGCCACGCGGAGACTGAGCGAGCACGTCGGCGCGGAGGTCCTCGACGTCGACCTCGACCGGCTGCTGCACGACGACGACCTGCCGGGCGCGTGCATGGACGCGCTCGAGGAGCACGGGGTGCTGCTGTTCCGCGCCCTGCACGTGGACGACGCCGCGCAGGTGGCGTTCTGCCGGAGGCTGGGCGACCTCGTCCAGTTCCCGAAGTACGCCAATCCGGACGTCATGGAGATCAGCTTCGACCCGGGCAACCCCAACGTCGAGTACTTCGCCAGCAACGACTACTGGCACATCGACGGCGCACTTGACGACGTCCCGGCCAAGGCATCTATCCTCAGCGCGCGGGTGACCGCAAGCGTCGGCGGTGAGACGGAGTTCGCGAGCACCTACGCGGCCTACGACATGCTCACCGACGCGGAGAAGGCGCAGTACGCCAACCTGCGGGTGGTGCACACCTTCGAGGCGATCCAGCGGCTCACCTACGCCGACCCGACGCCCGCGCAGATCGCGGAGTGGGCGTCGCGGACCGTGCGCGAGCACCCGCTGGTGTGGGAGCACCGCACGGGCCGCAGGTCCGTGGTGTTCGGCGCGACCGCGTCGCACATCGTCGGGATGGACGTCGCCGAGGGCAGGGCGCTGCTGGCCGACCTCCAGGCGCGGGCGACCGCGCCGGACCGTATCCTGCGGCACTCCTGGAGCGTGGGCGACATGGTGATCTGGGACAACCGCGGCCTCGTCCACCGGGCGTGCGCGTTCGACAGGACCGAGCCGCGCCGCATGCACCGCACGACGCTCGTCGGCGACGAGGCGATCGTATGAGCGGCCGTACCGCGATCGTCACGGGCGGCGCTTCGGGGATCGGCGCTGCGGTCGCCCGTCGGCTTGCCGCCGACGGGACACGGGTCGCCCTGTTCGACCTCGACGGTGACGCCGCCGCCGAGACCGCGACGGCGATCGAGAAGGACGGCGGTACCGCGTTCGGGATCGCCGTGGACGTCACCGATCGTGCCGCGATCGACGCCGCCGTGGCCGAGACCGAGGCGCGGCTGGGCCGTCCGACGATCCTGGTGACCAGCGCGGGCCGGGCCGCCGTCCAGCCGACGCTTGAGGTGTCGGGCGAGGAGTGGCGGCGGCTGCTCGCGGTCAACCTCACCGGCACGTTCGACTGCTGCCAGGCCGTCCTTCCCGGCATGGTCGCCGAGGGATGGGGGCGGATCGTCACGATCTCGTCGTCAAGCGTGCATGGCGGCGCTGCGGCGATGGCCGGGTATGTGGCGGCGAAATCGGGCGTGGTCGGGCTGACGAAGGTGCTCGCGCTGGAGTTCGCCAAGCACGGGATCACGGTCAACACCGTGCCGCCCGGGTTCGTTGACTCCCCGATGCTGCGCGACACCGTCGCGCGCGGGTTCGTTGACCTCGACCAGCAGATCGGGCGGACCCCGGTCGGCCGGGTCGGGCGGCCCGAGGACGTCGCGGCCGCGTGCGCGTACCTCGTGAGCGAGGACGCGTCGTATGTCACCGGGCAGGTCATCGGCGTGAACGGGGGCCGCAACACATGAGCGACGGCGTCCGGCTGCCGCCCGTGCCCAGGGCCGAGTGGTCGGCGGAGATGACGGAGTTCGTCGAGGGGTTCCAGTCGGCGGTCAGGGGCGGCGGGTCGGCCGAGGGCCACCAGTCGGGCTCGAACCTCCTCGGCGTCTTCGCCCGCCACCCTGCCCTCGCCAAGGCATACCTGGTGTTCAACGGGCATCTGCTGAACGGGTCGGCGCTCAGCGCGCGGCAGCGCGAACTGCTGATCCTGCGCGTCGCCCATCTGAGCGCGTGCCCGTACGAGTGGGCGCAGCACACGATCCTCGGCGTCCGCGCGGGCCTCACCCCCGAGGAGATCGCCCGCATCCCCGACGGCCCCGGGCCCGGCTGGGCCGTCGGGGACGTGGCGCTGCTCGCCGCCGCCGACGACCTCCTCACCCGGGGGGAGGTCTCCACCGAGACCTGGACCGCGCTCGCGGATTCCTTTGACGACCGGGGCGTCATGGACGTCGTCTTCACCGTCGGGGCCTATGCGCTGCTCGCCATGGCGCTGCGCTCGTTCGGCGTCCAGCCGGAGGCGGAGCTCCTCCCCCACCTCCCGTCCGGCTGACGGCTCAGCGCTCGGGGAGGTCGTCCACGTACTGGACGCCGAGACCGTCGATGAGGCCGCGCAGGCCGTACATGTCGAGGCCGAGTTCGCCGTTCTCGAAGCGCGCGCGCTTGGCCTGCTCGGCTGCGAGCCGCTTACGGGCCGTCGCCAGCACTTCGGGAGCGGTGGACCGGGGGACGCACACGACGCCGTCGTCGTCGGCCACGATCACGTCGCCCGCGCGCACGAGCCGGCCGCCGCAGACGACCGGCACGTTCACCGAACCCGGGCTCGTCTTGACCGGGCCCTGTGCGCTCACCGCGCGCGCCCACACCGGGAAGCCCATCGCGCGCAGCTCGGCGATGTCGCGGACGCCCGCGTCCGTCACGACGCCGACGACGCCCCTGGCGCGCAGTGACGTCGCGAGCAGCTCGCCGAGCACCGCGACGGTCGACGGCGACGTGGTCGTGGCGACCAGGACGTCGCCCTCCCGGCACAGCTCGACCGCCGCGTGGATCATCAGGTTGTCGCCGGGACGGCACACTACGGTCACCGCAGCGCCCGCGATAGCCGCGCCCTCCTGGCGCGCGCCGACCTCGGGCGAGACGAGCCCGCCGCCGAGCGCCTCGTGGACCGTCGCGACGCCCGCCGCGCGCAGCCCCGCGACGGTCTCTGCGTCCGGACGCGCGACGTTCCTGACGACGTAATGCCCTGCCATGGGTCGGTCCCCTCAAGCGCGCTCGAAGGCCGCCCGTGGGCGGCCCTCGGCGTAGACGATCACAGGAGACCCAGGTTAGAGCGCCCGGTCAGAAGCCGCGCTTGCGGAGGGTGCGGGCCGCCTCTTCGAGCATGTCGCGGAAGGCGGGGTGGGCGATCGCGGTGAGCAGGCGGGCCCGCTCGGGCAGGGAGCGGCCCCTGAGCTCGGCGGAGCCGTACTCGGTGATGACGACGTCGACGTCGGTGCGGGCGGTGGTGACGGGCCCGGACAACGCGGGCGTGATGCGGCTGACCGTGCCGTTCTTGGCGGTGGACGGCAGGACCATGAGGGCGTGGCCGCCCGGGGAGCGCGCGCCCGCGCGGACGAAGTCGACCTGGCCGCCGGTGCCGCCGACATACGACGGGCCCGACTGCTCGGCGTTGACCTGGCCGGTGAGGTCGACCTCGAGCGCCGAGTTGACCGTCACCAGCCGCTCCACCCGCGCGAGCACCGCGGGATCGTGGGTGTAGGAGGTCGGGCACATGCGCAGCGCGGGATTGCGGTGGGCGAAGTCGTAGAGGCGGCGGGTGCCGATGAGCGCCCCGTTGATGGAGACGCCTCTGTCGATCTTCTTGCGCGCGTTGGTGACGACCCCGGCCTCCACGAGGTCGACGAGGCCGTCGCCGAGCATGCCGGAGTGGACGCCCAGGTCACGGCGGTCGCGCAGCAGCCGCAGCAGCGCGTCCGGCACCGCGCCCACCCCGGTCTGGAGCACCGAGCCGTCCTCGACGTACGCGGCGGCGTGCGCGGCGATCGCCTCGTCCACGGGGGTGATCGGGGCGGGCGGCACCTCCACGGGCTCCCGAGAGACGTGGACCGCGCAGTCGATCGCGTCGGCGGGCAGGGTCGCGCCGGGTGTGCGGGGCACCCGCTCGTTCGCCTCCGCGACGACCACGCGGGCCCGCGCGACAGCCGCGAGAACATAGTCGCTGACCAGGCCGAGGCTGTGGTTCCCGTCCGCGTCGGCCGGGCTGACCTGGACGAACGCCGCGTCACACGGCAGCGTCCCGTTCTCGATCATCGGCCCGACCTGGCTGACGTGGCACGGGATGATCCCCAGCCGGTGCGCCTTCGCCAGGCCGCGCAGCGCCCCGATCGCGCCCATGCTGGTCACCGCGAACGCCTCGGTCGCCTCGGGGGTGAGCAGCCCGGAGAAGCTCGTCGCGATGAACGCCGACAGGTCGCCGATCCCCCCGCCCTGCGCGATCAGCGCGTCGACGAGGGTGGTCGGCTCGCCGCACGCCTGCCCGAGCACGATCCGGTCGCCCGGCTTGAGGAACCGGGCCAGGTCGAGGTCGTCGGGCGTGCGGTGGACGGTCACGCCTCGCCTCCGGCGGCGAGCAGCGCGCGGGCGCGGGCAAGGTGCGGCCGGTCCAGCATCGCGCCACGGTGCCCGATCGCCCCCACGCCGGGGTGCGCGGCGAACAGCTCGACTATCTCCCGCGCGGCGTCCAGTTCCTCCTTGGACGGGGTGAAAGCCGCATTGATGACGGGCACCTGGTCGGGGTGGATGGCGAGCATGCCGCCGAACCCGTCGCGGCGCACCTTCTCGGCCCGCGCGCGCAGGCCGTCGAGGTCGCGGAAGTCGCCGTGGATGGTGTCGACGGCGGCGACGCCGGCCGCCGCAGCGCCCAGGAGGCAGAGACTGCGGGCGAGTTCGTAGGTGAAGCCGTAGCCGCCGTCGGGGGCGCGGTTGTCGCTCGCCCCGACGGCGTCGGCGAGGTCTTCCGCGCCCCACGACATCGCGACGAGGCGCGGCGCGCCCGCGTACGTGCCCGTCGTGAACATCGCCCCCGCCGTCTCGGTGACCAGCGCGGCGACGGCCGTCGTGCCGCGTTCGGTCCCGGCCGCGACCTCAAGGGCCGACATGTAGTGGTCGAGCGTCTCGACGTCGTGGCGGCCGCGCGCCTTGGGCAGCATAACGCCGCCGGGCCGGGCGGGCATGACGGCGGCGAGGTCGGCGAGCGCGTGCGGGCCGTCGAGCGGGTTGATCCGCACCCACAGCCGGTGCCGCTCCTCCGGCGCGCGCGAGGCGAGGAACCCCGCGACGCCCTCGCGCGCGGCGGCCTTGCCCTCCTCGGCGACCGCGTCCTCAAGGTCGACGATGACGGCGTCGGCGGGCCCGTCGGCGGCCTTGGCCATCTTGCGCGGGCTGTCCCCCGGCGCGAACAGCCAGGACCGCGCGGTGAAAGTGCTGTGCATCGTCCCGTCCCTCAGTACGACTTCGGCAGGCCGAGCACCTTCTCGGCGAGGTAGTTGAGGATCATGTGCGGGCTGACCGGCGCGGTGCGCGGGATCAGCACCTCGCGCAGATACCGCTCGACGTGGTACTCGCGGGCGTAGCCCATGCCGCCGAGCGTCAGCATCGCGGTGTGGCACGCCTCGAACCCGGCCTCGGCCGCGAGGTACTTGCCCGCGTTGGCCTCGACGCCGCAGTCGACGCCGTCATCGAACAGGGTCGCCGCCTTCATCACCATCAGGTTCGCCGCCTCGAGCTGCGCCCAGCACTTGGCGAGGGGGTGCTGGACACCCTGGTTCATCCCGATCGGCCGGTCGAAGACGATCCGCTCGCGCGCGTAACGCGCGGCCCGGTTCAGCGCGGCCCTGCCCAGCCCGATCGCCTCGGCGGCGAGCAAGATCCGTTCGGGGTTGAGGCCGTGCAGGATGATCTTGAACCCGTCGCCCTCCGCGCCGATGCGGTCCTCCTCGGGAATCCACACGTCCGACAGGAACAGCAGGTTCGAGTCGACGGCGTGGCGGCCCATCTTCGGGATCGAGCGCACCTCGATCCGCGCCCGGTCGAGGTCGGTGAAGAACAGGGACAGGCCCTCGGTCTTGCGCTTGACGTCCTCAAGCGGGGTCGTGCGGGCCAGCAGCATCATCTTGTCGGCGACCTGCGCGACGGAGATCCAGATCTTCTCCCCGTTCACCAGGTAACCGCCGTCCCTGCGCTCGGCGCGGGTGCGCAGCTTCGTCGTGTCGAGCCCTGCGTCGGGCTCGGTCACCGCGAAGCAGATCTTCTGCTCGCCGGACAAAACCGGCGGGATCATCCGCTTGCGCTGTTCCTCGGTGCCGAACAGCGCGACGGGCTGCATGCTGAACACCGGGCCGTGGATGCTCGACGCCGCCGTCATCCCGCCGCCCGACTCCGCGACCGCCTGCATCATGACGGCCGCCTCGGTGATGCCGAGGCCCGCGCCGCCGACGTCCTCGGGCATCGCGACGCCGAGCCAGCCCGCGTCGGCCATCGCGCTGTGGAACTCGTGCGGGAAGACGCCGCGGCCGTCGAGGTCGAGCCAGTAGTCGTCGGGGAAGCGCGCGGCGCAGAAGTCGAGGACAGCCTCGCGGATGCTGCGCTGGTCCTCGGTGAGGGAGAAGTCCATCTTCAGTCTCCTGAGTCGTCGGGCCTGGCGAGGGCGTCGAGTACCTCGCGGGTGTGCGCGCCGAGCCGGGGGGCGGGCCCGGCGACCCGGCCGGGGGTGCGGGAGAACCAGGCGGGCGGGCCGGGGAAGCGCACGGGGCCGTAGGGGGAGTCGACGGTCTCGAAGAACCCGGTCTCGGCGAGGTGCGGGTCATCGAGGAGGTCGTCAAGGGTGCGGACGGGCGCGGCGGGGATGTCGAGGGAGCGCAGCAGGTCGAGCCAGGCTTCGGTGGTGCGCTCCCGGAAGGTCTCGGCGAGCAGCGCGTACACCTCGCCGATCCGCGCGGCGCGGCGTTCCAGCGTCGCGAAGTGCTCGCCCGCCCACGCCGGGCGCACCGCGTCGACGAACGCCGTCCACTGCTTGTCGTTGTAGACGAGGGCCGAGAGGTACCCGTCCTTCGTGCGGTACGGCCTTCGGTCGGGAGTCAGCGCGCGCGGGTACCCGGCGGGGCCGAGCGGCGGGGAGAACAGCGCGGCAGCCGAGTGCTCGACGAGCATGAACGCGGCCATCGTCTCGAACATGGCGACCTCGACCTCCTGGCCCTCGCCCGTCCGCTCCCGGTGGAACAGCGCGGTCATCGTGGCGTACAGGGCGGTCAAGCCGGCGACCTTGTCGGCCATGATCGTGCCGACGTACCCCGCCTCGCCCGTCAGGCTCTCCTGGACCGACGGGATCGCGCACTCGGCCTGGATCGTGTCGTCGTAGGCGGCCAGGTCGGCGTATCTGCCGCCTCGGCCGTAGCCGTAGCAGTTGGTGTAGACGACCGACGGGTTCAGCGCGGCGACGTCGTCATAGGCGAAGCCCAGACGGGCGATCGCCTTGGCGCGCATGGAGTGCACGAAGACGTCGCAGCGCTCGGCGAGGACGCGCAGCGCGGCCTTGCCGTCGGGGGTGCGCAGGTCGAGGACGACGCTGCGCTTGCCCCGGTTGACGTTGGCGAACACCCCGCCCATGCCGGGTTCCGGACCCGTCGAGACGTAGCGGGTGTCGTCGCCCGCGGGCGGCTCGATCTTGATCACGTCGGCGCCCATGTCGGCCATCATCTGGGTGCAGTACGGGCCCATGACCATCGTGGTGAGGTCGAGGACGCGCACGCCCGCGAGCGGGCCCCGTGCCGTCATCCGCCGCTCCGGTGGGGGCGGTTCGTTGTGCTGATCCGATACGCGCGTCCGCCTGGCATTCGGTCTCCTACCGGTGTTCTGCATCACTCAGCGGCGATCGTATCCATTGAATCATTATAAGGATAGTGGTACCACAGATGACGTGAGCACCCTCGGCGGCGGCCCTGCGCGCGGACAGCACCCCACCCCTTCGGCCGGGACGATCGCCCGCGTCCTCGACACGGCGCTCGCCGAGCGGCCCGACGCCCCGGCCGTCGAGGCGGCCTCGGGCGTCCTCAGCTACGCGGAACTCAATGCGCGGGCGGACAGGGCGGCGGGGGCGCTGTGGGAGCTGGGCGTCCGGCCCGGCGACAGGGTCGCGGCTTGTCTGCCGAACGATCTCGACATCGTCGTCGCCTTCCACGGGGCGCAGCGCGTCGGCGCGGTCTGGGCGGGCGTCGGGGAGGCGCTGACCGAGGCCGAGCAGCGCGACCTGCACGAGCTGTGCGAGCCGAAGGTGCTGCTCGCCGGGCCGCGCTGCCGGATCGACGTGCCCGGCCGGATCGACCCCGACGCCTGGGCCGCGCTCACCGCACGGGCGCATTCCGCCCCCGGGCCCGTCGCCGATCCCGACGCGCCGGCCGGGATCGCGTTCACCAGCGGCACGTCCGGCCGGCCCAAGGCCGTCGTGCACAGCCAGCGCAACCTCCTGCTGCCGGGCGCGGCGCTCGTCGCGAGCCGGGGGTGGGGTCCCGAGCTGCGCAAGGGCGACAGCTTCCCGCTCACCATCCTCAACCTCATGGTCCTGTCCACGCTGCTCACCGCGCGGGCGGGCGGCTGTGCGGTGATCATGGACCGGCGTGACGTCGAGGGCGTCGCCGCGTGGATCGCCGCGCGCCGCGTCACGGTGTGGAACGGCGCTCCGGCGCAGCTGCACGACCTCGCCGCCCGGCCCGACCTCGACCTGTCGGCGCTGCGCGAGGTGTGGAGCGGCGGCAGCGACACCCCCGACGACCTGCGCCGCGCCTTCGCCGCCGCGCATGGCCTCGTCCCACGCGCGACGTACGGGCTCACCGAGGCGCCGACCGTCGTCGCGATCGACCCTCCGGGCGAGGAGTGGCGGCCGGGAGCGAGCGGCCGCCTTCTCCCCCACTTCGACGTCGCCGCCTACAGCGAGCACGGCGACCGGTTGCCTTCGGGTGAAGTGGGAGAGCTCCGCCTCGCCGGGACGGCTTCCGGCACTTGGACGCCGCCGCTCGGGTACTGGGAGAAAGGCGGCGTCACGCCCTTCCCGTACAGCACCGTCCCTACCGGGGACATCGGCCGGGTCGACGGCGACGGCTGGCTGACCGTCGTGGACCGCAAGAAGCTCGTCATCGTGCGCGGCGGCGCGAACGTCTACCCGGCCGAGGTGGAAAGGGTGCTCGCCGCGCACCCCGACGTCGCGGCGGCGGCCGTGTGCGCGGTGCCTGACGCGCGGCTCGGCCAGCGCGTCGCCGCGCTCGTGCAGACCACGGGACGGCCCGTCGACGCCGCCGCGCTCACCGCCCACTGCCGCCGCACGCTCGCCGCGTACAAGGTGCCCGAGTTCTGGACGCGGGTCGCCGAGCTGCCGCGCAACGCGATGGGCAAGGTCCAGCGAACCGCGCTCCCCGCCCTGCTCGACCCCGCGCCCACCCGGCCGGAGACCCCGTGAGGACGGTCCCCCATCACTGATAACCTTATAAACATGGAGCCCGCCGAACCCACCAAGATCGGGCAGATGCGCATGGCGGAGCTCGTTGCCTCGGCGCTGCGCGAACGCATCCTCGCCGGTGGCATCACCGACGGCTCGACCCTGCCGAAACAGGACGAACTCGTCGCCCAGTTCGGGGTGAGCTACCCGTCGGTGCGTGAGGCGCTGCGCATCCTGGAGACCGAGGGCTTCGTCACCGTGCGGCGCGGAAACCGGGGCGGCGCGACGGTCCACGCCCCCGACATCGGCACCGCCGGATACGCGCTCGGCCTCACCCTCCAGGCGATGCAGGTCGACGTGCCCGACCTCGGTCAGGCCCTCGCCGTCCTCGAACCGATCTGCGCGGCGCACTGCGCGCAGCGCGAGGACAGGCTCGAGGTCGTCGTCCCGCGCCTTAGGGAGCTGCTCGCGATCAGCGAAAGCCACCTCGACGACGGCGCTGCCTTCACCCGCGCGTCACGCGAGTTCCACGACGCGGTCGTCGGCTTCGACACCAACGCCACGCTGCGCGTCGTCGTCAAGAGCCTCACCTCGCTGTGGTCGGCGCAGGAGGAGTCCTGGGCCGACACCCAGCTGTCGCGCGGCTCCTACCCGTCCCGCAGCGAACGCGTCCAAGCCCAGCGCGCCCACGAACGCCTCACCGCCGTCATCGCCGACGGCGACGCCGCCGAAGCCTCCCGCCTCGCCCAGGAACACCTCACCGCCACCCAACGCTGGGTCCTCCGCTCCCTCAGAACCCGCGTCATAGACGCCGCCTCAACCCGCACCCGAATGCGCTTCCGCCACTAACCCCCCCCCCACAGCCCGAGCTGCCGCTGAGCCGACCGAAGTCCGGTGTCTGTGGCGTGTGTCGGCGCGGCGCGGCAGGGTGAGCGTGCGTGCCTTGAGTTTGGGGGTTAGGGGTAGGGGAGGGGGCCGGTGGGGCGGAAGAGTTCTATGGGGTCGGTGGGGGGTGGGGGATGTGCGGTCGCGGCGAGGGCGCGGGCCTTGAAGAGGCGGGCCGCGCGGCTCGGCAGGTGCGGGATCGCGCCGCAGGAGCCGGGGGCGACGAGGCGGGGCGAGCCCCACAGGATCACCTCGGTGCCGCCTGACGCGGCGGCGTCGGTGAGGCGGCGCAGCCACGGGTCGACGGCGTACAGGCCCGCGTGGACGGCGACGGCGTGCGGCCTCGTCCGCAGCACCGCGGCCAGCGGCACCGGGCCGAGCGGCGCGGCGCGGGCCCCGAGGATACGCAGCGGCAGCGGGTCACCTTCCTCGACGCACAGGACAGTCGCCTCCCACCCCGCGAGCACCCTGTCGACAAGCCAGCCGCCCGCGAACCGCGCGGTCTCCGCCGCGTCCGGCGCGACCACCACAAGCCGCGGCCGCAACGCGCGGGCACGCCCCGGCGCGCCCACCCGGTGCACGGCCGCGCGCCGCGCCACGCCTCCCGCCGCGCTCCCCGGCCACCCGCCGCAACCGCCCGCTCGTCCCGACAGGCCAAGGCCCGAGCCCGCTCCCCGCCCCGAACGTCGCGGCAAGGCGTGTCGCGTGTCGTCGGGGTCGGTCATCGGGCAGGTTCCGTCGCCCGCCGGGTCGCGCTCGGATTCCTCATGGCCTGCTCCTCCGGGGGTGGGCCGCGCATATTCCGCGAGAATCTTCAGTCGGATTCGGAGAGGACGCTTACCGTGCTTAGGTAAAGGGACGTTACCACCCGGAGACCCCCGCGGAACAGCCGCCGATTCCGTGCGATCACGGGCATAATCCGGCCACCGGAGGCGGTCAGGTCCCGGCCGAGGGAACGACCAGGCCGGACCGGCAGAACCGCCACAGCGCCTCCGGGTCGGACGCCCCGGCGAAGCGCGGGCCGCCCAGCGCGCTCATCAAGGTCGCGCCCACGACGAGCTCAACAAGAACCGCGGTGAGGCGCTCGGGCGGGAGGTCGTCACGCAGGACGCCTTCTGCCGCGCCGCGCTCGATGACCTCGCGCAGCACCTCGACGAGCGGGGCAAACGCCGCGACGTAGGCGTCGGGCCGCTGCTGGGCGAGGCCCGCGTGATAGCAGGCGAGGACCCGGTTCAGCCGGTTCCACGGGTCGCTTCCCGTGGTCCCGTAGACGCGGTGGACGAGCACGCGCAGGCCGTCGAGCGCGTCGAGTCCGGCGATCTCGGCCCGCCACCGCGCGACCGACTCGGCGATGGTCTCCTCGAGCAGCGCGAGGAGCAGCTCCTCCTTGTTGGCGAAGTACTGGTAGAACGACCGCAGCGACGTGCGCGACCGCTGCACGAGCTCGTGCACGGTGAAGTCGGCGCGGCCGGTCTCCTGGAGCAGCTCCGCCGCGGTCGCCAAGTACTGCCTGCTGCGCGACACCGCCTTGGCCCGCGCCGCCTTCAGCGACCGCTCCACCACCCGGCCCTGCCACGACGCCCCCACCTGCCCGAGCGCGCCGTCCTCGAGCGCCTCCCCGCCGTCCGACGGCCCCATCACACCCTCCCGCCGCATCGCCGACGACGGCTGCTGCCGCGTCGCACACCGGACCGGAGACCCGGCCCGTGCACGCATGGTACTAGCCGGAGACCCGCACGGAAGAGGCGGAATTCCCCTTGATAAGGGCTTATTCGGAATCCGTCGAGAATTGCTCCTTATCCTTCATCGGTACACGTGTGTACCACGGTCAGGCGACGGGCTGACGGGCCTCGACCACGAGGGCCTGGGCGGACTGCCCGAGCCGTCCCGCCGAGTCGTAGAGCGCCGCGACGCTGATGCCGCTGCCGATCGGCTGGACCAGGCCCGCGCCCACAAGGCCGATCCACGGCCCCGACGGCTCCCGGGAGACGTGCAGGCTCAGTTCGGCGTTCATGAAGCTCCACTCCTCGAACGGCAGCCGCGCGTTGGTCGCGGTCGAGGCGTAGTCCGCGGCGGCCGCCGCGCGCGCTATCCCCGGCGTCGGCTCCCCCGCGAAGACGGGGACGAGGAGACGCACCCAGAGCCCCACCGTGCCCGGCTCAAGCGCGCTGGACCGCAGCCCGCTCACCGAGACGGCCGAGGCGTCGAAACAGTCCCAGCCGACTGCCTCGCGGGCCCCGCGCGTCGGCTCGGAGAGATCGGGGACCCGCGCTCCCGCGAACGGGTCGGGATGGTCGGTCACGCCGTCGGGCAGGTCGAGGTCGGCGCGGCGGACGGCGAGACACTGGGCGCGCGCGACCGGCCTGTCGCCGTCGAGCAGCGTGACGGTCTGGCGGACGACCCTCCTGCCGCCCTCGGGAGCTGACGCGCGCAGCGTCATCGGCACCGCCCTGACCGGGGCGAGGAGGTCGAACGTAACGCGTACCGGAGTCCACCCCGGCACGTCGATCCCGCACGCGAGCACCGCGGCGACCGCCGCGCCGTGCAGCGCGTCAGGCCGCCAGGGCCCGCGCGCGAGGTCCGTCGGGACGACGAGGTCGCCGTCACGCCGGAACAGCGATGCCGCTCCGCTCATGACGCGGCCTGCCGCTCGTCGGTCGCGGCGGCGACGGCAGGGGCGAGCCAGCGCCGCAGGAAAGCGCGAAGCTCGGGGCCCGAGCGGGCCGGTTCGCCGGGATCGAGCAGGAAGGACTGCACGACGCGCAACGTCCACTCGACGAGCTCGGCCCGCCGCTCGGGCCCGATGCCGCGTCCCGTCCAGTCGACGGCGGTATGGTCGAGCAGGGTGTTGCCGATCGCGCGGCCGGTGTCGGAGGTGACGCCGCGCAGCATCGACCGGCTCCCGGCCTGCGGATCGAGCAGCAGCCTGAGGTACGGCTCGGCGGGAATCTGGGCGATCGTGTACGCGACCGCCTCGACCAGCGCCTCCCCCGGGTCGGTGACCTTGCGCAGCCGCCGCGCGAGCCTGGCGAGGAACTGCCGCGTCCCGTCGAGCGCCGCCGCGAACAGCAGCGCCTCGGTGCTCGGAAAGTACCGGTACACCGTCTGCCTGCTGATCCCCAGCTCCGCCGCGACGTGCGCGATCGTCGTGGCCCCGCCCAGCTCGCCGACGCACCTGTGCGTCGCCTCCTTGATCCGCGCCGCGGCCTCACCGTCACTCGCCGGCGGCTCCCCGCCCCACCCATGTGTCCGCACCCACCCAACGTAACCCCTTCCTTGACAGGACACCAGAGAAAATGTGTACTGTCGGCACCCCACCCCGACCCCCACGCCACCCTCCAAAAAGCCACCCCCACCAGCCTTTCCACCTTGCCCTCCGCCCCCACCCCCGCCCCCGCAACCCGACAAGGAACTCCCCAACCCACCCCAGGACCACGGACGCCCCCAACACACACACCCCTCGGACCATCCCGTCCGACACAGCCCGACCCCACCCCTACCACCCGAACCCACCCAAAGCCCCGAACCGCTCGGTCTCGCCACCCGATCACGCACAGATCCCCCACCCGCGCTCTCCACCCCCATACGCACAAATCCCCACGCCTCAAACTCACCCACCCAAGCCCGCACAAAACCCCAAGGCATCCGGCTCACCACGCGCGCAAAACCCCAAGGCGTCAAGCTCACCACGCCGCACAAAGCCCCAAGGCGTCGGGCTCGCCACGCCGCGCAAAGCCTCGCGCGGCGAAGCTCACCCGCCCGAGTACACGCAAGGCCACAAAGCGCCACGCAGGCGAGCGGCCCGTCCGCTCGCTGCCCACACCGCAAGGATGGCAGCCGTTCCACGTGCAGACCCGCAAGACCTCACGGCATAACTCTCACCCGCCCGATCTGGCGCAAGAGCCCCGCAGCATCGTGTTCCACGGGTGCACGCGCGGGGCCTCGTGGCACCGGGTTCGCCGCTCGCACGCCCTAGTCCGGGACGCGGGCCGGGCACGCGTGAAGCCTCACGGCGGCGAGCTTCGCGGCCGCGCAGCCAAGGGACACGCGGCATCGGGTTCACCGCTCACACGCCCTTCCAGGGCGCGGGCCGGGCACGCGTGAAGCCTTACGGCGCCGGGCTTCGCGGCCGCGCGGCCAAGGGGCGCGCGGCATCGGGTTCACCCTTCACACGCCCTTCCGGGGCGCGGGCCGGGCACGCGTGAAGCCTTACGGTGCCGGGCTTCGCGGCCGCGCGGCCAAGGGGCGCGCGGCATTGGGTTCGCCGTTCGCACGCCCTCCAGGGCGCGGGGCGGGGACGCGTGAAGCCCTACGGCGGCGGGCTTGGCGGCTGCGCGGCCCAAGGGCGCGCGGCATCGGTTCTGGTCCGCCGGGAGTTCGGCGGGTCGCGATGGAAGGGAAAGCACTATGGAAGAGATCGAGCAGCCGCAGACGGCTCCTGAGGGGGCTGCGCGGGTCGCGGAGTTGACGGGGGTCGATTTGTCGGATCCGACGGCGTATGCGGCGGGGACGCCGCATGAGGCGTTCGATGTGCTGCGGGCTGTCGCGCCGGTCGCGTGGAACGACGAGAGGCCCGTCGGACGGCGGGCGAGCGAGGCGTCGAGCGGGCTGCCCGCGCCGCCGTCGCCCGGCTTCTGGGCGGTGACCGACCACGCGCTCGTGCACGAGGTGTCGCGGCAGCCGTCGGTGTTCTCGTCCTACGCGGGCGGTGTCCAGCTGTTCAACGCCGACGCGCTCACCCTCGCCGGGCTGCGGCTGATGATGCTGTTCATGGACCCGCCCGACCACTCGCGGCTGCGTCGGATCATCTCCCCGGCCTTCTCGCCGCGCGCGGTCAGCGCGTTGCGCGCGTCGGTCGCGCGGCACGCCGCCGAGATCGCCGACGGGATCGCCGGCGCGGGCTCCGTCGACCTCGTCACCACGGTCTCCAAGGAGATGCCGACGCGGGTGCTCGCCGACCTCCTCGGCATGCCCGAGGCCGACCGGCACCTGATCGTCGAGTGGTCGGACGCGATGATCGGGTTCGAGGACGCCGAGCTCGCGGGCGACCCCGAGGCCGCCGTCGCGAGCTTCGGCGCGGCGATCGAGTACGGCAAGCAGGTCGCCGCCGACCGCAGGGCCAGGCCGACCGACGACATCATGTCCGCGATCGCCAACGCCGAGATCGACGGCGAACGCCTCACCGATGACGAGTTCTGTATGTTCTGGATCCTTCTCGTCATCGCGGGCAACGAGACAACCCGCAACTCCCTGTCCGGCGCGGTCATCGCACTCCAGGAACACGGGATGTGGGCGTCGCTCGCACGCAAAGGCGAGCCGTCGCCCACCGCGGTTGACGAGCTCATCAGGCTCGTCTCACCCGTCATGCAGTTCCGCAGGACCGCGACCCGTGACGTCGAGCTCGGCGGCCAGCACGTCCGCGCCGGAGACAAGGTCGTCCTCTGGTACACCGCCGCCAACCGCGACCCGAAGATCTTCGCCGACCCGCACCTGCCCGACCTGTCCCGCGACCCGAACCCGCACCTCGCCTTCGGCACCGGCCCGCACTTCTGCCTCGGCACCCGCCTCGCAAAACTCGAAATCACCGCAATGCTGGGCGAACTACTCACGCGCCACCCCCACCTACGCATCGACGGCGACATAAAACGCATCACCTCAACCTTCATCGCAGGCATCGACCACCTCCCCATAACCCTCTAACCACCCCACCCTTCGCAAGGGCAACGCAGCTCAGCTCCCGCCCCCGCACCCAGTTCCGCCACAAGGACGACGCAGGTCAGCTCCCGCCCCCGCGCCCGCGCCCGCTTTCGCCGTGAGGGCGACGCAGGTCAGGTTCCGGCTTCGCGCCCAGCTCCTTCGCGAAAGCGACACAGCCCAGGTCTCGGCTTCGCCCCCGGTTGCTTCGTGAGGGCGGCGCGGGTCAGGGGTTGGGTTGGCGGTGGGGTTTGATGTCGCGGGCGTGGGATTGGCCGGGGCGGAGGGGGACAGTGACGAAGGACAGGGTGGCGATGGCGGCGACGACGTCGCGGCCCTCGTCGTGGACGGTCACCTCGGCGACGGTCAGGGAACGGCCGCGCCGCAGCACCCGCACCACCGCGACGGCGGGGCCTACCGAGACCGGCGACAGGTAGCGGATGTTCAGGTCGGCGGTGGCGGCGCTGTCCCCGTCGGGCATGCCGTAGGCGACGGCCCGCCCGGCGGCGACGTCCACGAGCGTCGCGACGAGCCCGCCTTGCAGCCCGCCGCGCGTGTTGACCACCTTCGGCGTGATCGGCACCGCCATCGCGAGGTCCGCGCCCTCGGGCGTCGGCACGTCGTACATGTTGAGTGCGCCGAGCACATGGTCGCCGATCTCGAACGCCACCGCGGCCTGTGCGCCGAGTCCCTCCGACCGCCCATTACCCGTTCCACCCACGCGCCCTCCTCATACACATTTACCACTATCGAAGAACCATGTTCTCATGCGGGTGTCCCGCGCTCGGCGGCCGGGCTGCGTTCTCGGCCCGTCCGCACTCTGGACGCGGCGACCCGCTGCGGCGAGCATGTCGGACATGACCCCCGAGTTCCACCTGTACCTCCCGCAACTGCGGACGCCCGTCGCCGACATCGTCGAACGGGCGCGCGCGGCCGACGCCGCGGGCTTCACCGGGATCGCCTTCATGGACCACCTCGTCCCGCCGCTCGCCCCCGACCAGAACATGTGGGAGGCGATGACGCTCGCGTCATGGGTGCTGGCGCGGACGGCGACGCTCAAGGTCGGGCACCTCGTGCTGTGCGACTCCTTCCGGCACCCCGCGGTCCTCGCCAGGGAGGCGGTGACGCTCGACCACGCGTCCGGCGGGCGGTTCGAGCTCGGCCTCGGGTGGGGCTCGGTCCCTGACGAGCTCGAGACCTTCGGCGTCGGCTCGTCCTCGGCGCGGCACCGGCTGACCCGGCTCGCCGAGTCCCTGACGCTGCTGCGCGCGCTGTGGGCGGGCGAGACCGTCACCCACTACGGCGAGCACTTCACCCTCGTGGGCGCGCGGCAGCGGCCCGTGCCGACCCGGCCGATCCCGCTGACCATCGGCGGGACCGGCCCGCGCACCCTCGAACTCGTCAGGGCGCACGCCGACTGGTGGAACATCCCCGTCCAGCACCTCGACCGGCTCGCCGCACTCCGCGACCGCAAGGGCGACGCCCGCGTCTCCCTCCAGACGATGACGGCGCTCGTCCCCTCCGAACACGACCGCGCCGAGGTCACCGCCACCGCACGCCGCCGCTTCGGCGGCACAGTCATGGGCGAGAACCTGCTCCTCGGCACGGCCCCCGAACTCGCCGAGCGGTTCAGCGCCCTGCACGCCGACGGCGTCGACCGCTTCTACGTCTGGTTCACCGACTTCGCCCCGCCCGCGACGCTCGCCGCCTTCACCGACGTCATCGAGGCGGTGGCGCGCTGACCTCCCGACCACCGTCGATCTGGCCGCAGAGCACACCCCGATTTCGCCGGCTTGTGGGACAGCGGTAAACAAGGAGGGCACTGGCAGGATTCGGACGGACGGGGATCTCACGGCATGGAGGCTGAGCTCGCGGCCACCCACCCGGTGGTTATGGCGCTCGCGGAGCGGACACGGACCGGGAGCAGGCCGGGTGAGCGGACCGACGGCCTGCGCATAGCCCTCGCCATCGAGGGCGGCGGCATGCGCGGGACGATCTCGGCGGGCATGGCGCTCGCGCTCGCCCAGGCGGGGCTGACCGACGCGTTCGACGCGATCTACGGCGCTTCCGCGGGGGCGATCACCGGCGCGTGGCTGCTCACCGGCACGCCGGAACAGCTCAGGGGCTGGGCCGAGCCCCAGTACGCCAACGCCATGATCCGTTTCCGGAACGCCTGGCGCGGCAAGCCGATCGTCGACGTGCACGACCTCGTCGAGCACCTCTACGTCGAGGTCGCCAAGATGGACTTCGACGCGATCCTCGCCCACCCCGTCACCTACCACCCGCTGGCCACCGACGTGCGGACCGGTCTCGCGACCGACCTGCACCCATACCTGGGCTCGCCGGCCGACGTGCGTCTCGCCCTGCGCGCCAGCGCCGCCCTCCCGCTCCTCGCGGGCCCGCCCGTCGCGCTGGGCGGACGCCTGTTCTACGACGCGGGCCTCGCCGAGTCCATCCCCTACCGGACCGCCCTGGCGCAGGGCGCCACCCATGTCCTCGTGCTCCGTTCCCGCCCCGCCGGTCCTCCTCCACGACCGCGCCGCGGCCCTTCCCTCGGCTCGCGCCTCGTCGCGGCGACCGCGCTGCGCCACTCCGCCGAACTCCGCACCGCCTACTACTCCCGCCCTTCCCGCCTCGCCGAAGACACCACGCTGCTCACCACGCACAACACGACTCCCCTCACCTCGCCCCACCCTTCGGTCCTGACCGTGCACCCCGCCCCGACCGCCCCCGCCGTCGGCCGCCTGACCCGCTCCCCCCATCTCCTCACCGCCGCCCTGGAGGCCGGCCAAGCCGCCACCGCCCCCCTCCTGGCCCTCCTCACCCCACCCCACCCCTAACCTCCTCCTGGTCACGCCACTTCTAACCCCCTCCTGGCCGCGCCGGTCACGCTTCTCGGCCGGGTTCTGGGAGGGCGGTGGCGCGGAGGAAGGCGTCGGCGAACTCGGCGCAGACGGCGTCGGGGTCCGGGAGTTCGACGCCGGGCAGGGCGCTGAGGGCCGGCCTGGTGAGGAAGTGCATCATCACGGGGCCGATCATCTGCTGGGCGAGGACGGGCACCGGCATCGGGCGCAGCCGCCCTGCGGCGACCTCCTCGGCCAGCCACCCGCCGATCGCGGCGAGCAGCCGCGGGGCAAGGTGCCGCGCGAGCGTGTGCACGGCGGGCGCGGCAGGACGCGCGAACGCCTCGGCGAACATGGCGGGCATGACGCGCGGCTCCCGGGTGAGCGCCGCCGCGAGCACCCGGTACACCCGTCGGACGGTGTCGCCGAGATCCGCACGGGGACCGCCGAAGATCTCCTCGGCGTCGCGGATCGGGCTGTACCGCTCGAAGATCGCCTTGAGCAGTTCGTCCCGCCCCCCGAACACCGCGTACAGGCTGTGCACCGAACACCCCGCCGCGGCGGCCACCGCTTCCAGCGTCATCCCGGCGAGCCCGTTCGCACTGATCAGGTACGCCCCGGCCTCGACCGCGCGCTCCCGCACCGGCCGCTGTCCCCCCGGGTCGATCCCCGCAGCCCGCACCGCCTCGTCAAGCCCCTGACGCGACCCCCCGATCCGCCGCAACAACGTGCTGCGGGACATCCCCGCCTCCTGCGCGATCACCCGGGTCGGCACATCGGCGACATCCTTCCCCAGCCTCCGCGCGGCCCGCACCGCCGCCTCCACCACCTCAGCAAGCACCCCCTCCACAGACTCCCCTCCAGCAGATCCCCCGGACACAAGCGCCCCCTCGTCACACACCCCTTCCGCGCGCGCCCCCTCTTCGGGCACCCCCTCGTCACGCACCCCCTCCGCAGGCACCCCTTCCGCAGGCACCCCGTCGGCGGACGCCCCCGGCGCAGTCCCCCGGACAGGGGACACCGACCCAGAGGGCACCCCGTCTGCGGGCACCCCGGCAGCGGGTTCCGGCATATCGGCCTCCTCGGATTCCCTTAGGTCTGGACAGGACTCAAGTTAACATGTACTCATGCTTCATGACTGCTTCGCCTCCAGGTCGGCGGGGTGACGCAGCCGCCCCCTAGGAGGAGTTCATGCGGACAACCGCCGGGCAGGCCGTCACCGGGCGCGGGCGGCACGCGAGTGCGTCGGTGATCCAGGTCGAGGGGCTCGTCAAGGCGTTCGGCGACTTCCGCGCGCTCGACGGCCTCGACCTCACCGTCGCGCGCGGCGAGGTGCACGGCTTCCTCGGCCCGAACGGCGCGGGAAAGTCGACGACGATCCGCGTGCTGCTCGGCCTGCTCCGCGCGAACGCGGGCAGGGTCGAGGTGTTGGGCGGCGACCCCTGGAAGGACGTCGTCGCGCTGCACCGCCGCCTCGCCTACGTGCCCGGCGACGTGTCGCTGTGGCCGGGCATGACCGGCGGCGAGGCCATCGACCTGCTCGGCAACCTGCGCGGCGGCCTTGACGAGACACGCCGCCGCGACCTCGTCGCGCGTTTCGAGCTCGACCCGACCAAGCGCGGCCGTCAGTACTCCAAGGGCAACCGGCAGAAGGTCGCCCTCGTCGCCGCGCTCGCCTCGGACGTGGAACTGCTGATCCTCGACGAGCCGACCTCGGGCCTCGACCCGCTCATGGAAGCCGTGTTCCAGGAGGAGATCGCCAAGGAGAAGGAGCGCGGCCGCAGCGTGCTGCTGTCGAGCCACATCCTCTCCGAGGCCGAAGCCCTCGCCGACCGCGTCAGCATCATCCGCGCGGGCAAGGTTGTCGAGACCGGCACGCTCGACCAGCTACGCCGTCACACCCGCACCACGATCCACGCCACCCTCACAGAACCACCCCCGAACCTCGACTCACTGCGCTTCATCAAGAACGCCACCCTCGAAGGCGCCCACTTCACCGGCACCGTTGACCCCGCCGACCTCAACGCCGCGATGGCCGAACTCACCCGTCACCAGCTCAGCGCACTCACCATCACACCCCCTTCCCTCCAGGACCTGTTCCTCCGCCACTACGCCGCCCCCGAGGACACCCAGGCATGACCCCCAAACGCCCCAGTGCCCTTCCCGCACACGCCTCCTCTCGGACGAGGCCACCAGCGCACTGCACCCCGATGACCCCCGAACGTCCCAGTTCCCACCGCGTGCACGGCTTGCCGCAAGGGCGGCAACGCATGGGCACCCCTGCGAGCCTCCGCCCCCTCCTCACGCACACCTACTTCCAAGGAGCCGGGGTGTGAGGGGGTTTGTGGGGGTTCGGGTCTTGTTGAAGGTGACGGTTCGGCAGGATCGACGGGCGATTATGCCGTGGATCGTGTTGATCACCGCGCTTTCGGTGTCGTCGATTGTGGCTTATGGGTGGGTGTTTCCTGATGTGGCGAGTCGGCGGCAGTTGGGCGCGACGCTTGGCGCTAATCCCGCGCTGAGCCTTGTGTTCGGGCCTGCGCGCGATCTGAGCAGCGCCGACGGGTTCAACGCCTGGCGGGCCGGAGCGCTCGGCGGGTTCTTCGCCGCCCTGATGGCGATCTTCGCCGTGGTGCGCAACAGCCGCGCCGACGAGGACTCCGGGCAGGGCGAGCTGCTCGCCTCCGGCGTCATGGGACGCCAGGCGCGGCTCGCCACAGCCGTGGTGCTCGCCGCACTCGCCTCCGTTGCCCTGGGCCTGGTCTCCTGGCTGGCGACGGTCGCCGTGGGCGGCGGCCTCACCAACTCCCTCGCCCTTGCCGCGACGTTCACCGCCTCAGGGCTGATGTTCACCGGCGTCGCCGCCGTCGCCGCGCAGATCGGATCCGACGCCCGTACCGCGAACACGATCGCCGTCACCGTGCTCGGCGTCGCGTTCATCGCCCGTGGATACCTCGACGCCGCCCAGGCCGCGGAGTGGACGGCCTGGCTCACCCCGCTCGGCTGGCTCGGCCAGGTCAGACCCGCCGCGGGCAACGACTTCCTGCCGCTGCTGCCCGCGCTCGGCCTCGCCCTTGTGCTCGTCGCGATCGCGGCGCTGCTCAACGGCCGCCGTGACTTCGGGTTCGGCATGATCGCGCCCCGCCGCGGACCCGCCCGCGGCGGAAGCTCGGCCAATGTGTGGGGCCTTGCCCTGCGTCTCAACCGTGGGTCGATCAGCGCGTGGCTCATCGCGTTCGCCGCGCTCGGCGCGGTGCTCGGCAGCCTCAGCGGGCCGGTCAGCGACATCTTCGCCGAAAGCCGCAACCTGCCGGGGTTCCTCAGTGCCGCGGCCGGGGCCGGGCCGCACGCCATGCTGTTCGCCTTCATCACCCAGATCCTCCAGATCATCGCGATCGTCGCCGCGGTCTTCGGCGTCCAGATCGTCCTCCGCGTTCATGCCGAGGAACTCGACTATCGCCTCGAACCCCTCCTCGCCGCCTCCCTCAGTCGAGGGAGATATCTGGCGAGCAACGCGGTCCTCGCGTTCCTGGCCCCGGCCGCCGCTTTGCTCTTGGCGGGCGCGGTGCTCGGCTTCGTCGTGCACCGCACGGAGCCGGCCATCCCCGTCGGCGATGTGCTGGGCCAGGCCGCCGCCACCGTCCCGGCGGTCTGGGTGCTCGTGGCCCTGGCGCTCGCCGCCGTCGGCGCGCGACCCCGTCTGCGGATCGTCGGCTGGCTTGGCGTCATCGCGACGTTCGCCCTCACGATCCTCGGCCCGCTGTTCAACCTGTGGGACGAGATCCTCGGCATCAGCCCACTCCGCCACGTCCCCGACACCACAGCCGCAGCGGCGAGCTGGACCGGCCTCGCCGTCGTGACGGCCCTTGCCGCCGCCCTCACCGCCGTCGGCTTCCTCGGTTTCGCCCGCCGCGACATCACCTGACCGCCCCACGCCCCCGGGCTCTGCCCGGCCGATCTACAGAGCAACCTGGCCCGCCCGACACCTCCGGGCCTCCGCCCGATCGGCAAGGCAACCGGGCCTCCACCCGCCCAACAAAGCAACCGAACCGCTTGACTACCCCGGGACGACGCGTCCTGCAGCAGCCCGGGAGTGCTGCGGCACCCGCCAAGCGAACGAACCGCTTGACGGACCCGAGACGACACGGCCTGCAGTGGCCCGGGGGCGCTGCGGCATGCGCCAAGCGAACGAACCGCTTGACGGACCCGAGACGACACGGCCTGCAGCGGTCCGAGGGTGCTGCGCCACGCGCCAAGTAAACGAACCGCTTGACGGACCCGGGGCGACGCGTCCTGCAGTGGCCCGGGGTGCTGCGGCGGGCGTCAGGCAACCGAGCCGCCTCTTGCCCCGGGGCGCCGCGAGGTGCGGCGGCCCGGGGTGTTATGCCGGGTGGGTCAGTCCCACCAGCGTTGTAGGCGGAAGGCGTCGTGGTGTTGGACGACCTCGGCGACGGCGACGGCGGTACCGTTCTCCTCGGTGAGCTGGAGTCGGTACAGGCGGGCGTCGCCGGGGGCCTGCCACTGGTGCAGGACCCGGACCCCGTAGCTCCTTCCCGCACGCGTGATGCGTACCGGACGTCCTGCCGCGATCTCGGCCCCGATGAATTCGTTCCTCAGCACGCGGGTACCCTACCGCATCATTCGTTCATATGTTCGACTGACCAGCACTTCGCCGGTTCGGAGTGTCGACCCCCCACCCCCCACCCCCCGCCGCCCAACTCCCCCACCCCACACCCCCGGCCCCCGGCCCCTTGGCCTCCCGTCCCCGACTTCTCCCCCACCCCCCGTTACCCGACTCTCCTCCCGCCCCCGCCCCGGACTCCCCGGCCTCCCGACCCCGTGACTCGCCGGTCTCCCCCCTCGGGGGGCCCGGCCTCCCCCTACCCCCGCCGCCCGACCCCTCCGCCCCGGACCCCCGACCCCGTGACTCGCCGGTCTCCCCCCTCGGGGCCCGGCCTCCCCTTATCCCCGCCGCCCGACCCCCCTGCCCCGGACCCCCCGACCCCGTGACTCGCCGGTCTGCCCCCTCGGGGCCCCCGGCCTCCTGACCCATCGCTGACGCCCTCGGTCTCCTTGACTCATCGCTGGGGCGGCATATCATCGTGGTATGGCGATTGATTCCGGATGTGGAATGGATGTTGTGGGGATGGCTCCGGCGGCGGCGCTGTTCCATTCGCTTGCTGACCCGGTGCGGTTGTCGATTGTGCGGCGGCTTGCCGAGGGGGAGGCGAGGGTCGTTGATTTGACGCGCGCGCTGGGGCTGGCGCAGTCGACGGTGTCGAAGCACCTCGGGTGTCTGAGGGGTTGCAAGCTCGTGGACTTTCGCGCCGAGGGACGGCAGTCATTCTACTTCCTCGCGGCTCCTGAGCTCCTCGATCTGCTGCGGTCGGCCGAGCGGCTCCTGGCCGTCACCGATCGGGCCGTGGCACTGTGCCCGACCTACGGCGTCGACGGAACCGCCGAGCCCGGCGCGTGCGGGCCGGTGACGGCGTGAGCGTCATGTCGCTGGGCCCGTCGCCGCGGCGGCGTGCGGTGCTCGCGCGACGGGTGCGGCTGCTCGTCTCGGCGACGATCGCCTACAACGTGGTCGAGGCAGTCGTCGCGCTGTCGGCGGGGGCCGCGGCGTCGTCGGGCGCGCTCGTGGCGTTCGGGCTCGACTCGGTGATCGAGGTCGCTTCCGCAGCCGCGGTCGCCTGGCAGTTCTCCGCCCGCGATCCGCACCTGGTCCACCGGCGTGAGCGGCGCGCGCTGCGGATCATCGCCGTGTCGTTCTTCGCGCTGGCCGCCTACGTCACCGCCGATTCGGTGCTCACCCTGGCGGGCGGCGGGGAGGCCGAGCACTCCGGCGTCGGGCTCGCGCTCGCGGCTCTGTCGCTCGCGGTCATGCCATTCCTTTCGTACGCGCAACGGCATGCGGGGCGTGAGCTCGGGTCGGCGAGCGCGGTCGCGGACTCCAAGCAGACCCTGTTGTGCACGTACCTGTCGGCTGTACTGCTCGTCGGCTTGGGCGTCAACAGCCTGCTCGGCTGGTCGTGGGCCGACCCCGTCGCCGCCCTTGTCATCGCCGCCGTCGCCGTCAGGGAGGGCCGTGCGGCCTGGCGCGGCGACGCCTGCTGCCCATGATGTCCCGTGTACTGAAGGAGTGTTCATGGCGATCGCCGCTTTGGCCATCTATGTGGGGTGGGCCGCCGGAGCGTTCGGGTGGCGTTCTTACGCGCAGTGGCGCGCGACCGGCGACGCGGGGTTCCGCGCCGTCGGCCTGCGGCCGGGCAGCGTCCAGTGGTGGGTGCGGGTCGCCTTCACGGGCGCGATCCTGATCGGCGCGGCGGGGCCGGTCGCCGCCTTGTCCGGCCTCGAGCCCGTCGCCGCCCTCGACCACCCTGCGGCGCGGATCGCGGGAACGGTCGTCGCGGTGACGGGGACGCTCGCGACGTTCGCCGCGCAGGCCGCGATGGGCGCGTCGTGGCGGATCGGCGTCGACGAGTCCGAACGCACCGACCTCGTCACCGACGGGCCCTTCGCCCTCGCCCGCAACCCCATCTTCACCGCGATGATCGTGACCGCCGTAGGGCTCGCCGCCATGACGCCGAACCCCGTCTCGCTGACGGGCCTCGTCCTCACCGTCGCGGCCATCGAACTCCAGGTCCGCGCCGTGGAAGAGCCCTACCTCCACCGCACCCACGGCCGCCACTACCTGACCTACGCCTCCCGGGTAGGCAGGTTCCTGCCTCGCGTGGGCCGCCTCCCCAACCCCTGATCCCCGGCCAGGAAGGCGGTGCCACGCCGCCGGTCCGTCATCCGCTGTTCGCCCGCTACTACGCGCGCGCCAGCCGCGCCCAGGAGCGCGGCGTAGGTCCCGCCTCACCCCGGGGGTGGGGTTGGTCAGGGGTTGGTGATGTGGAGGTCGCGGCCGGCGACGTAGGTGCCGGACTGGTGGACGTCGCCGCCCGCGACGGCGCCGGACTGGGACGCCTGGACGTGCCGGGGGCCTTCGGCCTTGGCGGCGTTCACGAGGGGGGTGAGGGTCGCGGCGAAGTCGGGGTCGGCGGCGAGGAGTTCGGCGAGGGCGTTCTGGAGTGTCGTGCGGCGTGCCTCGCTGTCGGGCTGCGCTTCGGCGCCGTCAAGGATCGCCTCCTCGTACGGCTGGCCGGTAACGCGGGCGCGGATGGCGCGGTAGAGGTCGGTGACGCGCTGGGAGGCACGGTCGGTCGCGGTCTCGCCGATGCGGGCGAGCCCTCCCCCGGCGATCTGGCCGAGGTAGGGGGCGAGGATGCCGACGGCGGCCGCGGCGAGCGTGACGGGTTCCATGAAGTCCCTTCAGGGATGCGGGAGGCCGAGCCCTTCGAGGAGGGCGCGGGCGGTCTCGGCGTGGGTGGCGGTCGGGTCGAGCTCGGCGAGGCCGAGCAGGGCGCGGGCCTGTCCGTGCGGGTCGTGGGCCCCCCGGTAGGCGACGAGTGCTTCGTCATAAGCGCGCGCGGCGGCGGCAGGGTCGCCCGCGGCGAGGGCGAGGTCGGCGCGGACGCGCAGGGCGTCCCCGATGCCCTGGAGGTTGCCGACGAGTTCGAAGTGCCCGATCGCCTCGTCGGTCAGGGCGGGGTCGGCCCTGAGCCGCGCGAGATGGACGAGCGCGGCCCCCTGCGCGTCGGACTCCGGGACGTCCATGTCCGCGAAGATCCGCCGCGCCTCTTCCAGCCGTTCGGCGTCCCCGAGGGCCGCGCCAAGATGGATGAGCGCCCAGCCGCGGCCGTAGGCGTCGCCGATCTGGGTGAACAGCGCGAGCGCCGTCTCGTTGTGTCCGACGGCCGCCTCGATCTCGCCGTACTGGCGCAGGATCCGGCCGAGGTGGTTGTGCGCCCAGCCGCGTCCCTGCGGATGGTCGATCTCGGTGAACAGGCGCAGCGCCTCGCCGTGGTGGTGCCGCGCGTCCGCAAGACGCCACCGCGCGCCGAGCACGGAGCACAGGTTGTTGTGCGACCAGCCTTCGGCGGCCTTGTCGCCGACGCGGTGCAGCAGGTCGACGGCCCGTCGCAGGGTCGCCTCGGCGGCCTCAAGGTCACGCCGCCAGAACTGGACGTGCCCGAGCGTGCGCAGGACGAGGCCCTCGCCGTGCGCGTCATCTGCCTCGCGGAAGATGGCCGCCGCCTGGTCAAGGCAGTCGGTCGCCTCGTCGTACCTGTGCGTCTCGCGGTAGAGGGTACCCAGGTGGGACAGCGTGTTGGCGAGGGTGCGGCGGGCCTCGGGCCTGTCCCGCAGGAGGTGTGCCGCGGCTGTGGCGTCTTCGATCGCCTCGTTCTGCCGCCGGGTGAGCCGCAGCGGCCACGCCCTCAGGTACAGGGCGACGCCCAACGCGGCGGGGTCGCCGAGCCGTCGTGCCCCCGCCAGGGCGAGTTCCGCGCCTTCGAGCCAGTCGGCCCAGTGGCCGCGCACCTCGAAGAACCCCGCGAGCTGGGCGACGATCCGCCACGGAATGTCGTCTCTGCCGGTCTCGGCCGCCTGCCGGACGGCCGCCATGAGCACGGCGTGTTCCTCGCTCAGCGCGTCGAGCGCCTCGGTGTAGACGTCGTCGTCGGCGTGGCGGCGGCCGTCGACGCCGATGTGGCGGCCCCAGCGCGTCGCCGTCAGGACGCACCAGTCGAGCGCCCGGTCCACCGCCGCCGCACGCTCGGCCTCGGCGTCCTCGGCCAGCGCGAGCTCCTGCGCGAACACCTTGACCAGGTCGTGGAACCGCGCACGTCCCTCACCGAGCGAGCCGAGCAGATGGGTGTCGAACAGCTCGCCCAGCGTCTCCTCAGCGGTGTCCGTGCCCGCGACGGCGAGGGCGAGCTCGTCGCTCAGATCGGGTACCGACAGCAGGCTGAGCAGCCGGAAGTGCCGGGCGGCGGCCGGGGACAGCGCCTCGTAGCTGAGCGCGAAGCTGGCCCGCAGGTCGAGGTGGTCGGTGCGCAGGAGGTCGAGCCGCGCCGAGGCGAGCCGTCCGGCGAACCTGGCGAGCGGCATCCGCCGGTTCGACGGCTTGGTCAGCTGCGCGCCCGCCATGTGGATCGCGAGCGGAAGCGCCCCGCACAGCCTGACGATCTCGCGCGCCGCCTCGGGATCACCGTCGACCCGCGCCGCGCCGACCCGCTCCTGAAGCAGGGCGAAAGCCTCGTCGTCGGCCATCCTCCCCAGGTCCATCTCCTGAATTCCCTCAAGCTCCGAGAAACTGCGCCGGGATGTCATCAACACCCCGCAGTCGGGGCGTCCCGGGAGTACTTCCCGGATCTGGCTGAGGGAACGCACGCTGTCGAGGACGAGCAGCGTCCGCGCGGGCAGTTCGGCGTGGAACAGGTCGGCGCGGGCGGCGAGGCTCGCGGGAATGCGGCTCTCGGCGACGCCGAGCTGCACGAGCATCCGGAACAGCACCTCGCGGGCGTCCAGCTCGGGCAGGCCCGCCTGGCTGAGTTCGAGGAACAACTGGCCGCCGGTGTAGCTTGAGGCGACCTGGTGGGCGGCGCGCACCGCGAGCGTCGTCTTGCCGCTGCCCGGCCCGTTGCAGACGTTCACCAGCGGGGTCGGGAAGCGCTGGTAGTCGAGCCACGCGCGGACCTCGGCGAGCTCGGCGTGGCGGCCGACGAACGTGCGCACGTCGCGCCGCCGCAGCGCGACCGGCGCGCGCGGGCCGGGGACGTCGGCGCCGTACTGGTGGACGTGGACGGTCCCCACGTGGTTGTCGCGGCCCGCGGCGAACTGTGCTCGCTGATGGAAGTCACCGGCCGCCGAGGCACCGGAGTCGACGACGTTCGGGGGATCCGAGGACACCATGGGGATGAGTCTCCGGGATTCTCAGCCCCGTTGTCCACGAGTTCGCGCACACAACCCGTGACAGAGGTGGCGATCATGGATAATGATCCCGTCATGTCTGATTTGCCGCTGCGGATCGCGCAGGTTTCGGAGCATGCGAGCCCGCTCGCCGACGACATCGGCAGCACCGATTCCGGCGGACAGAACGTGTATGTGCGGGAGCTGTCGCTCGCGTTGGCCGCACGCGGCCACCACGTCACCGTGTACACCCGCCGCACCTCGCCGCGCCAGCCACGCAGTGTTCCGCTCGCGCCAGGGGTCGATGTGGTCCACATCGCCGCGGGGCCCGCACGGGAGCTGCCCAAGGAGGATCTCGCGCCGCTGATGGGCGACTTCGGGGCGCAGCTGGCGCTGCACTGGCGGGACCACGCGCCCGACCTCGTCCACGCGCACTACTGGATGAGCGGGATCGCCGCGCTCTCCGGCGCGCGGCGCGGGAGCATCCCGGTGGTCACCACGTTCCACGCGCTCGGCCTCGAGCGGATCGCGCACCATCCGGACCGAGAACAAGCTCACCGAGAGAGAGAGAGAGAGAGAGAGAGAGAGAGAGTCGGATCCGAACGGACCGTCGCCCACATCGCCGACGCCGTCATCGCGCTCACGCCCCTTGAGGTCGAGTACCTGACCCGGGCGATGGGCGTGCCGCCGGAGAAGATAGCGATCGTCCCGGTAGGGGTGAACACCGAGCACTTCACCCCAGACGGCCCCGCGATGCCCCGTACGTCACGGCTCAGGCTTGTCGCGACCGGCCGCCTTGTCGAGCGCAAGGGCGTGCGCACCGTCCTCGCCGCCCACGCGCTCCTTGACGAGCTCGACGTCGAACTCCTCATCGCGGGCGGCCCCGCCCCCGAGCACCTTGACGACGACCCCGCAGTCATCGCGCTCCGCGCCCACGCCGGGCCGAATGTCACCTTCCTCGGCCGCGTCCCGCACGCGCGCGTCCCCGAGCTCCTGCGCTCGGCCGACGCCTACGTCTGCGCCCCCTACTACGAGCCCTTCGGCACCGCGGCCCTTGAGGCGGCGGCCTGCGGCCTCCCGGTCGTCGCGCCCTCCACGGGCGGCCTCGCCACCCACATCCGGCACGACACCACGGGCCACCTCATCCCGCACCCCGCGACCCCGGACGCCCTCGCCGCCGCCCTCCGGCACGTCCTCACCGGACGCGCCCGCCGCGCCGCCCTGGCCGACGCGGCGGCCGCCCACGCCAGGGCCCACTACTCCTGGCCCCACGTGACCGGCCAGATCCTCGCCATCTACCGCTCGCTCCTCCAGCCCGCCGGCTGACGCGTCACGCGGTCGCCTCCACCGGCCCCCGCTGAGGCCGGAGGAACAGGTACAGGACGGGGACCGCGTAGGCGACCCAGACCACGGCCTGGAGCCAGGTGACGGTGGGCGTGAGGTTGAAGACGCCGTGCAAGATGGTCTGGAGCCACTCGCCAGGACGGCCCCAGCCGTCGAAGATGAGGGACGGCTGGAAGGCCACGGAGTTCAGGCCGGGCAGGACGTCGGCCTCCTGGAGGTCGTGGAAGCCGTAACCGAGGACGCCTGCCGCGACGATCACGAGGGCCCCGCCCGTCCAGGTGAAGAACTTGCCGAGGTTCAGGCCGAGGCCGCCCCGGTAGAGCAGGTAGCCCAGGACCACCGCCGTCGCCAGCCCGGCGAGCGCCCCGCCGACGGACTGCGCGGGTGAGACGTAGGAGTGGGCGATGTTGGTCCACAGGAACAGCGCCGTCTCCAGCCCCTCCCTGCCGACCGACAGGAACGCCACGACGCCGAGCGCCATCGGCCCCAGGCCGAGGGCCTGGTCAAGGCGTCCCTCGAGTTCGGCCTTGATGCCGCGGGCCGCGCCGCGCATCCAGAACACCATCCAGGTGACGAGGCCGACCGCGACGAGCGAGAGCGTCCCGCCGACGAGCTCCTGGATCTTGAAGTGGTCCTCCTGCGCGACGACGGTCTGGAGCAGCAGCGCGAACATGACGCTGACCGCGACCGCCGCGACGACGCCCGACCAGACCGGGACGAGGGCGCGCCGGTTGCCGGTCTTGACGAGGTAGGCGATGAGGATGCTCACCACGAGAGCTGCCTCGAGGCCCTCTCGCAGGCCGATCAGGTAGTTGCCGAGGAACACGTCAACCCTCCGGGGGACGGCTAGGAGAAGAGGGTCTCCCCCCAGAAGCCGCCCTCGCGGACTCCCGGGGGGACGGCGTACACGCCGCTGCCCACGTGCTGGATGTACTCGTTGAGGCGGTCGCCGCGCAGGCTGGACTGCACCCTGACGAACGCGTCGAGGTCGCGCTGGTAGGCGAGGAAGAACAGGCCGGCGTCGAGGCGGCCGAGCCCGTCGGTACCGTCGGTGAAGGAGTAGCCGCGCCTGAGCATGCGGGCTCCGCCGTTGGTGTCGGGGTGGGCGAGCCTGACGTGGGCGTCCGGGGCCATCCGGTCGAGGATCACCGGGTCGTGCTCGCGCGCGCGGCCGGGTGACGCGCCCTCGCCCTTGGACCTGCCGATGACCTCCTCCTGCTCGGCGAGCGAGGTGCGGTCCCATGTCTCGATGTGCATGCGGATGCGCCGCGCGACGAGGTAGCTGCCGCCCGCCATCCACGGGGTGCCGTCCTCCTCGGCCGCCCAGACGTGCTCGGCGAGCAGGTCCGCGTCGGTGCCCGGGATGTTGGCGGTGCCGTCCTTGAAGCCCATCAGGTTGCGCGGGGTCTGGGAGTCGGGCGTGGTGGAGGAGGTCTTGCCGAAGCCGAGCTGCGACCAGCGGACCGAGACCGTCCCGAAGCCGATGCGCGCGAGGTTGCGGACGGCGTGCACCGCGACCTGCGGGTCGTCGGCGCACGCCTGGACGCACAGGTCGCCGCCGCTGCGCGCCTCCTCGAGCCGGTCGCCGGGAAAGTGCGGGAGGTCCACCAGGGCCTTGGGTCTGCGGTCGGCGAGGCCGAGCCTGGTGAAGAACGACCGCCCGAACCCGACGGTGAGGGTGAGGCGTGACGCGGGCAGGCCGAGGGCCTCGCCCGTGTCGTCCGGCGGGGCGAGCGGTGCGCCGCCGACCGCGCCGTCGCCGACGGGCGCGCCGCGCGTCATCGCCGCCGCAGCCTCAGTCCAGGCGCGCAGCAGGACGACGACGCGGGCGGGGTCGTCGGTGGTGAGGTCGAACGCGGCGAAGTGCAGCCGGTCCTGGACCGGGGTCGCGATGCCCGCCTGGTGGACGCCGTGGAACGGGACGGTCCCGGGGTCGGTCTTGTCCTCGTCGGAGCCGTGTCCCGCACGCAGCAGGCCGGCTGCCCCGGCGAGCACGCCCGCGCCGCCGACGCCCAGGAGGGCGCGGCGGCTGACGGAAGCCCTGCCCGCCATGGTCAGGCGACCGCGGCGGCGAGCTTGGACAGGGGCTCGCCGAGCGCGTTGACCACGTCGGTGAGCCTCTTGCGGTCGGCCGCGCCCACGGTGTCGTAGGAGACGTAGCCGTCGCCGTCCTCGTGTGCCTCCAGGGCGGTGTACACGTCGGCGAACGCGCCCTCAAGCGCGGTGGCCAGGGCGGCGTCCTTCTCCTTGACGACCGGGCCGAGCAGTTCGAACACCTTGGCCGCGCCGTCGAGGTTCGCCTTGAAGTCCACGAGGTCGGTGTGCGAGAACGCCTCCTCCTCGCCGGTGATCTTCCCGGTGGCGACCTCGTCGAGGAGTTCCTTGGCGCCGTTGGCCATCGACGCGGGCGTGATGTCGACGGTGTGGACCCGGTTCTGCAGGTCCTTCAGGTCGGTGATGAGCTGGTCGCCGGTGGCTTCCATGCCCTTGGCCGAGCCGTCCTTCCACAGGGCCTTCTCCAGCTTGTGCCAGCCGGTCCAGTCCGCCTTCTCGGCGTCGGTGAGGTCGGCCTCGCGGGCGTCGATCTTCGGGTCGAGGTCGCCGAAGGACTCCGCGACGGGCTCGACGCTCTCCCAGCCGAACCGCGACGGCGCGTACAGCGCCTTGGCCGCCTCGACGTCGCCGTCCTTGACCGCCTTGACGAACTTCTCGGTCTTGGCGACGGTGTCGGCGACCTGGACGTCGATGTAGAGCCGGTAGTCGGCGACCGCCTTGACCAGGCGCGGGTCGAGCGCGGCGGCCTCGCCGGAGACCTTCACGTCCTGGCGGATGCCGTCGCCGACCATGCCGGGCTTGCAGCCGATCTGCTGGTCGCCCGCGGGCAGCGTGACGGTGATGTCGTAGCTCGTGCCGGGGCCGATGTTCTCCTTCTCTGAGATGATCTTGCCGTCGGGCGCGTAGAAGTAGACCTCGGTGACCTTGGAGCCCTTGTTCACCAGGGTGAAGGTCTGCGACCCGGCGGTGAGCTCGGTGCGGGAGACCGCACACGAGGTGTCGGTGGACACGACGGTCAGGGCCGCCGGGTCGGCCGCGGGGTCGCCGCCGCCGCAGGCGGTGAGGACGGACAGCGAGACGGCGCCGGTGACCGCGAACAGGGGAAGGGAGCGCAAGGGGGTCTCCGCGTTGAGTGAGTGCTGGCGCGTTGCGCGTCGGAGCGGAGCCGCCCCGGCATAGGTAAGCCTAACCAATCTTCTACTCGGTGTAAATTCAGAGGGCGGTCGCACGACCTGCGCCAACGTGAAATGAACCGTCGGACGGGCCGAGGAGCGGTCAGTCCTCGGGGTCCCGAAGCAGCGCGCGCAAAAGCGCCTCATCCTGCGCGTCGAGCGTGCTCACGAAGCGCCGCAGCACCGAGGCGCGGTCGGGCTCGGCGGCGAGCAGCCTGCTCATCCGTCCCGCGACGAGCGTCGCCGCGTCCGCGACGGCCTCGTAACGGTAGGCGCGCCCGTCCCTGCGCCGGGTGACGACGCCCTTGCGGTACAGCCGGGTCAAAATGGTGACGACGGTGCTGTAGGACAGCTCAGGAAGGCGGTCGCGCACTTCCCCGGGGGTCAGCGGGACCCGCGCCTCCACGAGCACCGTGACGATCTGCCCCTGCAGCCGGCCCGACGGCCGCCGCTCCCGGCGCGGCCCGGAGTCGGCCGAGGGGTCAGCGCTCACTCCCCCACTGTATCGGCGCATCCATCCCTTGATGGGACACTGACAGCGTGTTCGATCATTTTGTCTGGTCGGTGCTCGTCGCGCCGGTCCTCGTCGTCGGCGGCGCGGCCCTCGTCGCGGGGCGGCTGAGCCCGGGCGCGGGCGCGAGGGTGCTCGCCTGGTCCGCGGCGACTGCCGCGTTCGCCGCGGTGGCCAACCTCGCGCTGTTCTGCGCCAAGGCACTCGCCGAGCTCCCCTTCGTCGCGGCGCGCTTCGGCTGGTCGCCCGACGCGGTGCTCGCCGACACCGCGAGCGTCCCCTGGGTGAGCAGGGTCTCCGCCCTGATCCTGGCCTGGAGCGCCGTCGCCGGGACCAGGACCTGGCTGCGGCACCGGCGCGGGCGTGCCGTGGCGCGTGAGCTCGCCCCCCTGCCCGCCGACCAGCGGGTGGTGCTGCTGCCCAGGGCGTCGCCCGACGCGTTCGCCGTCCCCGGCCGGCCGGGACGGATCGTGGTCACCAGCGGGATGCGCGACAGCCTCACCGAGGCCGAGTACGCGGCGCTGCTCGCGCACGAGGAGGCCCATCTGGAGGCCGAGCACCACAGCCTCGTGTTCTGGGCCGACCTCGCCGGGGCGCTCCACCCCGCGCTGTGGTGGGTCTCCCGGCGGGTGGCCTACCTCGTCGAGCGCGACGCCGACGAGCGGGCCGCGGCGGCGATCGGCAGCCGACGCGTCGTCGCGAAGGCCATCGCCGCGGCGTCCCTGGCCGCGGGGGCCACGACCGGCTCCCCCGGCCTTTCCATGGCGCGGCCGGGAGCCGTCCCCCGCAGGGTCATGTCCCTGCTCTCGCCCGATCGCAGGCGGCTCGTGCCCCTTGCCGCGCTTCTGCCGCTGGCCCTCGCGGCGAGCTCCGTCATGTGGACGGGCGAGGCGGCCGTCGACTTCGGCCAGCTCCTCATGTCCGCCTCCCACGCGACGGCTCCGCACCACTGACCGCTCGGCCGGGCCGGTCGCGCGCGACTGGCGACGCGCCGAGCCCGGGGCATAAGTTGACGGGAGGTTGAGGGACGGAGTGGCGTGCAGCCCACGCGTAAGACGGCACGGAAGGTGCTCGGGGTGACGCATACCGTCACCTCGACCATGCGGTTGCTCGAGTGCCTTGAGCTGCTTCGGGGGGACCCGCGGATCGAGTTCTTCTTCACGCGGGCGGCGGGAACGCGGTTTCCGGAGGGCGTGGCCCAGCTGCTCGACCGCTTCGGCGGTCACGTGATGGACTGGGAGTCGGCCATCTCGCCGGGATTCCACCTCGCCGTCACGGCGGGGAGCAGCGGGCGGCTGCATCAGATCAACGCGCCGCTCGTGTCCATTCCGCACGGGCTCGCGTACAACAAGGTGCTCAACGCCGACGAGGAGCGTAGTGAAGGGTACGGGCTGGCTTCCGAGCAGCTGATGCACGAGGGCGCCGTCGTCCCGTCGCTGCTCGCGATCTCGCACAGCGAGCAGCTCGCCCGGCTGAAGGAAGGGTGTCCCGAGGCGGCCTCGCGGGCGGCGATCGTCGGGGACCTGTCGTACGACCTGATGACCGCGAGCCTGCTGTGGCGCGACGTGTACCGCTCGGCGCTCGGCATCGAGGCGGGCAGGCGGCTCGTCGTCGTGAACACCACGTGGGGCAGGTACTCGCTGCTCGACCAGCATCCCGAGCTGCCGCTCGACCTGCTCAGACAGCTTCCCGCCGACGAGTACGCCGTGGCGCTGACCGTCCATCCGAACGTCTCGGCGCACCACGGGGACTGGAACCTGCGGTCCTGGCTCGCCGACGCGCTGCGGGCCGGGCTGCTGCTGATCCCCCGCGACGAGGGCTGGCACGCGACGCTCGTCGCGTCGGACCTCGTCGTCGGCGACCACGGATCGGTGACGCTGTACGGGGCGTGTCTGGGCCGTCCCGTCCTGCTCGCGGGGTTCCACGCCGACTCGATCGTCCCGGGGACGGCGATGGCGCGGCTGGGGAGGTGCGCCCCGCACCTTGATCCACGGCTGCCGCTCAGACCGCAGATCGAGGCGGCGCAGCCACCGCCCGCGCTGCGCGACGACGTCGTGGAGAACCCGGGACGCGCCGCCGCGCTGCTGCGGTCGGCGATGTACGCGCTGATGGACCTCCCCGAGCCGCGTGCGCCCGCGCCGACGCGGCGCGTGCCGCCGCCGAAGCCCGAGCGGTCCGCGGTGACGGCACGGCTGGTCACGGCGTGGATCGCCGACGGGGCCGTGGTGGTCGAGCGGTATCCGGTCTCCGCCGACGGGCTCACCGACCCGCTGCTCGTCGTGGAGGACGCCGACCCGCATCCCGGCCTGCTCGAACTCGCCGACGCCCTCATCCGGCGCGACGGCGGCCCGCTGTCCGGCCTGAGCCCCGCCGACGTGTTCGCGGCCTACCCCGGCTGCCGCCATCTGCTCGACCTGGACGGCCCCGTCCCCGTGCTGCGTACCCGCCGGGCCGGTATGACCGTGCGGGGCGACGCCGATCCGACCCTCGCCGTGGCCGTCGCCGCGCTGCTGCCCGACCCGCCGCCGTCCGTCGTCGTGGTGACGGGTTCGCGGCGCTCGGTCCTTCAGCTCACCCCGATCCTCCGGTAGATCTCCCTGGCCTCCTCGGCGTACGCGCCGTCGCCGGAGGACTCGGCGAGGTCGTCGAGGATGCGGGCGACGTGGAACAGCCTGCCTTCGGCGCGCATCAGGGCGAGCGCGTCGTGGTAGAGCTGCGTCGGATCGAGGCCGGAGGCGAGGCGGAGCCGTCCGAAGGTGTGCAGGACGCGGGCGCGGTTGTAGCCGTCACCGAGTTCCGCGAACGCCTCGTGCGACGCGGTGAGCGCGGAGCCCGCTTCGTCAAGTTCGCGCAGGTCGAGCAGGACGCGGCCGATGTGGTGCAGGTTGATCGCGACGCCCCTGGGCCGCGGCACCTGACGTTCGAGGGCGAGGGAGCGCTGGAAGTGCCGGAGCGCGTCCTCAAGGCGTCCCGCCTCCTCGAAGGCCCTGCCGATGAACTCGACCGCCGTCGCCTCATGCGCGGGGGCGCGCAGCTCGATCGCCGCCGCGAGCGCCTGGTCGAGCACCTCGTGCGCCTCGGCGAACCTGCCGGTCTCGTACAGCGCCCTGCCCAACTGGATGCCCACCCGGAAGACCGCCTGGGGATTGCCGCGCGCGCACTCGAGCCCGGCCCGGTGGGTGGCGATCCACTCGTCGTAGTACTTGAGCGAGAAGTACAGCGACCATGACGCCTCGCACAGCTGCCAGGCGATGTCGTTCCAGCCGCGCGCGGCGGCCTCGTGCACCGTCGCGCTGAGGTTGCGGTGCTCGGCGTCGAGCCGCGCCAGGGCGTGCCGTTTGTCCTCAGCGCCGGACGGGCCCCGCGGCGTCTCCCGGTAGAGCGGGCCGAACGCGTCGCGGGCGCGTCCGGGGTTGACCGTGGCGTCGGCCTCGACGGTGAACCGCAGGTAGTGCGCGGCGAGCCGCCGGACGGCCTCGGGGTCGTCGCCGACCTTGCGGCGGGCGTGCCGGCGGACAAGGTCGTGGAAGGTGTAGCGGCCGTCGGACTCCTCGAGCAGGTGTCTTCCGGACAGTTCGTCGAGCGCGTCTGCGGCGTCGTGTCCGAGCAGCGCGGAGGCCGCCGCGCGGGTGAACCTCGGGCGGTTGCCCGGGTGCAGGCTGAGCAGGCCGTAAGCCCGCTGGACGGCTTCGGGCAGTTCGGTGTAGGCGGCCTCGGCGACGGAGTCCACGGTCTGCTCCTCTCCCAGCGTCCCGCGCGCCGTGTCGCCGCGCAGACGTTCGACGGCACGGTCGACCGACCTGCCGTGGCTGGCCTCGATCCAGCCCGCCGCGAGCCGCAGCGCGAGCGGCCACCCGCCGCACAGCGCGGCGAGCTCGGGCAGCCGCGCGGGGTCGGCTTCGGGGGCGAGCTCGGTGAGCAGCCGCACCGCGTCGGGCTCGGCGAGCGGACGCAGCGGCAGGATCGCCGCCCCGTACTGCTTGAGGCCGCCCAGCGGACGGTCGGTCGTCGCGACGACCATGCTGCTCGCCGACGCGGGAAGGAAGTCCTCCACCTGACGGGTCAGCTTGACGTTGTCCAGCAGCACGAGCAGCCGCCGGTCTGCGGTGATCCGGCGGAACATGCCGAGCCGCGCGGGATAGCCGGCCGGCAGGGCCTCGGCGTGGACGCCGAGTCCGGTGAGGAACGTGGCGAGCACGTCGCCGGGGCCGCTGACCTCGCGTTCGTTCAGCGCCGCGAAGTCGTAGTACAGCCTGCCGTCGGGGAACCTGTCGCGCGCGGTGTGCCCCCAGCGGACCCCGGCGCAGGTCTTGCCGATGCCGCCGATTCCGGTCAGCAGTGCGAGGCCGGGCACGCCTGGTCCGCGCTCGGCGGAGGCGACGGCGTCGAGCCCGTCGAAGACCTCCTCGCGGTCGACGAACACGCTCACCCCGGCGGGCAGCATCTCCGCGCGTCCGACGCTCCTGGCCCGCTCCGCCTCCTGCTGACGCAGCCGCTCGGGAAGCCCGCCCTGCTCGATCGCCTCGGCGCGGACGGCCTCCTCGAGCGCCTCGGCGAGCCGCCCGCTCAGCCGCTCCACGGTGATGCCGCATCTGTCGAGCAGTTCCTGGCCCGACACCCTGCGCCGGAATCTGCCGTATGTCCCCACGGTGAGCCCCGCGAGGCCGGACGCGAGCGCCGCCTCGAGCGACCCGAGCCGCTCGTACCAGCCCGCGCCGTCCGGGCGCGTCAGCTCCTCGCGGACCGCGGCGAGCAGATGCCGTCCGCTGTCGGCGGGCAGATCGGCCCTGACGACGGCGAGCGCCCGCCGCAGGATCCGCTCGTGCTCCTTCGGCGTGAGCCTGCGCGCCACGCGCCGGCCCGTCTCCCCCAACGCCTGCTGAGCAGCCCAGCCGACCACGATCTCCAGCACGCGTGCACCCTCCCGGTTCGCCAGGACAAGCCTGGCCTACCCCACCGACCCCCGCAAGACCATCACGCCCGCCCGCGCCGCCGCAGCCGGACGCGTGCGCCTTGCCGGATGACCGTCGGGTTCGCGCGCGGTCAGCGGTTTCTGTTCCGGTGACGGGATTGCCATGATCATCTTCGGGATACGTCTTCTCGCAGGTCATCGGCATAACGGACGACGGGCGGAGCACGATGGAAGAGGCGGGGACACGGTCGAGGCGGCGGTTCGGGTGGGGTGTCAGGGCCCGTGCCGTGACCGCGTCGATGGTGGTGATGGCGTTGCTGGCGCTGGCGTGCGCGGTGCCGTCGACGGCGTCCGCGGCGGTGCTCGCGGACTACGCGCTGTCCTGGGGGACCAACGCCTCGGGGCAGCTCGGCGACGGCACGACCGATGACAGGACGACGCCGGGCGCGGTGCTCCTGCCGGAGGGCGTCGAGCTCACCGCGGTCGCCGCCGGGTTCGACCACAGCCTCGCGGTGACGTCCGAGGGCAGGGTGCTCGCCTGGGGGTCGAACACCTTCGGCCAGCTCGGCGACGGCACCATGGACGACCACACGACCCCCATCGAGGTGTCACTGCCCGCGGGGGTGACCGTCACCGGGGTCGCCGGGGGCCTGGGCCACAGCATCGCGGTCACGTCCGACGGCCAGGTCCTGACCTGGGGCAACAACGTCTCGGGCCAGCTCGGCGACGGCACCACCACCGAACGCCTCGTTCCCGGGCCGGTCACGCTGCCCGCGGGGGTGACGGTCACCGCCGTCGCCGCCAACTACCTCCAGAGCCTCGCGCTCACCTCCGACGGACGCGTCCTCGCGTGGGGTTACAACGACTTCGGCCAGCTCGGCGACGGCACCACGACGAGCCGCAGCCTCCCGGTGTTCTCGAACCTGCCCGCGGGCGTGACCGTCAGCGCCATCGCCGCCGGCAACCACCACAGCCTCGCGCTGACGTCGACCGGCACGGTCCTCGCCTGGGGGTACAACGCGTTCGGCCAGCTGGGCGACGGCACCACCACGGGCCAGACGACGCCCGTCCCGACGACGCTGCCACCGGGCGTGACCCTCTCGGCGATCGCGGCCAACGGGTTCCACTCCCTCGGCCTCACCTCCACGGGCCGGGTCCTGGCCTGGGGCAGCAACGGGTTCGGCCAGATCGGCGACGGAACCATGACCAACCGCACGACACCGGTCGAGTCCCAGGTGCCCGCCGACGTCACCGTCACGGCCATCGCCGCGGGCTTCGGGCACAGCCTCGCGCTGACGACCGACGGACGCGTCATGGCCTGGGGCGACAACGACTTCGGCCAGATCGGCGACGGCACCCGCACCGGCCGCACCACGCCCGTCTTCGCGCTCGTGCCGGAGAGCCTGACCGCGCTGGCGCTCGCCGCGCACAACCACACCCTCGCGCTGGTCCGCAGGGCGGCGAGCGAGATCGGCCTTACGGCCACGCCGACGAGGACTACCGAGGGCGATCCCGTCACCTTCACCGCGCGGGTCACCTGCACGGCGGGCACGCCGACCGGAACCGTCGCGTTCTTTGAGGAGGGCCAGCAGATCGGCACCGGGACGGTGAACAGCGCGGGCGTCGCGACGCTCACGACGAGCGACCTGAGCGCGGGTGAGCACCAGGTCGTCGCCAGGTACCTCGGCGACGGCGACTGCTCGGCGGCGACGTCGAACACCGTCACCGTCACGATCGTCGCGCCGAGCGAACTGGCCGTCACCAAGGAAGCCTCGCGCTCGGTGGTCCGCGTCGGCGACAAGATCCGGTACACGATCACGATCCGCAACAACGGCGGCGAGACCCTCGGCCCGGTGTCGATCACCGACGACCTCGGCCAGCTGCGTCCCTACGCCCGCCTGATCGGGCAGCCGACGGCGTCGTCCGGCGACGTCTCCGTGACCAGCCGCCGCCTGCGCTGGACCGGCACCCTGGCCGCCGACGCCGCGGTCCGCATCACCTACACGGTCAAGGCGATCTGCCCGGGCCGCGCCACCAACACCGTCCGCTGGGACGGCCAGTCCACCGCGACGACCGTCACCATCCTGTCCGACCACAAGAAGAAGTGGGGCAACGACGGGCGATAGCGCGTAACCCGACCGCGACGAACACCGCCTGACGCACTCGTCAACGCGGTGTTCGTCGCGGTCCGTCAGGTTCCGGAGCCGCGCGGGCGATCAGGTGCGCCACGCCGTCCAGGAGGATCGCGAGGCTGAACTCGAAGAACCTGTCGAGGTCGAGGTCGTAGCCCTCGGGCGGCAGGGCGGCCATGATCCCGGTGAAGGTCGGCAGGTGCGAGAGGTCGGTCGCGCTCATCTGAAGGTCGGTCCACTCCTCGTCGGACTTCCCGGTGACGGCCTGGGCCTGCGCCTCACGTTCCAGGTTCACGGCGAGGCCCTGCACGTGGCTGTAGATGAGGACCTGGAGGTCGAGCATGGTGACGGCGTCGAGGCCGAGGCCGTCGAGCGCGGACAGAAGCCGTTCGCCGTACGTCAGGAGGTTCGGCAGGCCGAGCGGGGTGATGTGGGCGAGCCAGGGGTGCCGCCGGTGCGCCAGCCACAGCAGGCGCGCGACGACCGCGCACCGCTCCCGCCAGCCCTCCGGCCACTCCTCGGGCCAGACCGCCTCGCCGTAGGCGACGTCGGCCATGAGCAGCACCATCTCGTCCTTGCTGCCGACATGCCGGTAGGGCGACATCGTGGACACCCCGAGCCGCGCGGCGACGCCGCGCATCGAGAGCGCGGCGAGCCCCTCGGCGTCGGCGATCTCCATCGCGGCGGCGACGACGTGGTCGCGCGTCAGCTCGCGGTCGGCGACCGGACGGCGGGACCTGCCCCGTTCGGCGACGACGGTCCCGCTGCGCGGCCGCGCCTCGACCAGCCCCTCGTGCCCGAGTGCCGCGAGCGCCTTGGCGGCGGTCGCGGCCGCGACACCCCACCGGATGGCGAGCTGCCGCGTCGACGGCACCTGGTCACCGGGCGCGAGCTCCCCCGACAGAATCCGCCGCCGGATGTCCTCCGCTATCTGCTGGTACGACGCCATGAGCCACCCCTCTGTACTAGTACAGAAACTAGCAGAGACCCCTTCTCAACACTGTATATACGGCGTACATTCAGCTGTACACGAAGGGAGATCACCATGAACGTCCTCATCTCCGGTGCGAGCGCCGCGGGTCCCGCCCTCGCCTACTGGCTCGGCCGTCAGGGCCATCAGGTCACCGTCGTCGAGCGGGCGCCCGCGCTGCGGCTCGGCGGGCACGCGGTCGACGTGCGCGGGGCGGCCGTCGAGGTCGCCGCGCGGATGGGCCTGCTGGAGACCATCCGGGACGCCCGGACCGCCTACCGGGGCATGTCGATGCTCGACGGCGACGGCGTCGAGGTGTTCCGCGACACCGAGTCCACCTACAGCGGCGGCAGGATCGACAACGACGACGTCGAACTGCCGCGCGAGGACCTCGCGCGCATCCTGTTCGCGCACGCACCCGCCGAGTACCTGTTCGACGACACGGTCACCGCCCTGCACGAGCACGCCGACGGCGTCCTCGTGGAGTTCGAGAAGGCGCCGGCGCGCGAGTTCGACCTGGTCGTCGGCGCGGACGGCCTCCACTCCCGCGTACGCCGCCTCGCCTTCGGTCCCGAGGAACGGTTCGTCCACCGGCTCGGCCAGCACATCGGCATCTACACCGTTGAGAACTTCCTCGGCACGCGGGACTGGCAGACCTGGATGCGCGACGGCGACCTCGGCTACGGGCTGTTCACCTCGCGCGACAACACACGGCTCACGGTCTTCCTCGGATTCGACGCGGGACCCGTCTCCTACGACCACCGCGACGTCGAGCAGCAGCGGCGCATCGTCGCCGAGCACTTCAAGGACGCCCGGTGGGAGACGCCGCGCCTGCTGAAGGCGATGTGGGAAGCCCCTGACTTCTACTTCGACGCCGTCGCCCAGGTGCGCATGGACCACTGGTCGAAGGGCAGGATCGTCCTCGTCGGCGACGCCGCGTACTGCCCCTCCCCGATGTCCGGCCAGGGCACGAGCCTCGCCCTCGTCGGCGCCTACGTCCTCGCCGACGAACTCGGCGAGAACCCGTATCCCACCGCCTTCGCCCGCTACGAGCAGCGCATGCGCCCCTTCGCCGACGCCAACCAGGCGCTGGCCCTGGAGAACCCCGGCGGCCCCGCCCCGGAATCCTCGGTGGACAAGGCCAAGAACGCCATAACCCTCTGACCGCCGCCGCCGATCGTGACGAGCCTGATGCGGTCGATGTCGGCGTCCTCGGGCGGCGCGGGCGAGGTGGGATCAAGGCTCGTTCGACAATAAGTGCCTATTTGGCAGTTGGTGCCAGGTTGGCGTACTGTGCCAGGACAGCGGTCGCGTCCGGCGGTGGGGCGGCCATCGACCATCACCAAGGGGGATGTCATGACAGCGGTGGACTACCGAGGGCAGCTGACCGTGATCACCGGGGCGAGCGCGGGGCTCGGCGTGGAGTTCGCCAGGCAGCTCGCCCGGCGCGGCTCCGACCTCGTGCTCGTCGCGCGGCGCGCCGACCGGCTGCGCGCGCTCGCCGACGAGCTGGCCCGCGCCCACGGCGTCGCCGTCCATCCGGTCGCCTTCGACCTGGCCAGGGCCGACGCGGGCGAGGCGCTCGCCGCGGTCCTCGCCGCCGACGGGCTCACCCCGACGAGCCTGGTCAACAACGCGGGCTTCGGGAGCTGGGGCGCGTTCCACCTCGCCGACCCCGAAAAGCTGCGCAAGGAGATCGCGCTTGACGTCGCGGCCGTCGCCGACCTCAGCCGGGCGTTCCTGCCAGGGCTGCGCGCGGCGGGCCGGGGCGTGCTCATCAACGTCGCGAGCCTGGCCGCCTACCAGGGCACCCCGAAGATGGCGGCGTACGGCGCGGCCAAGGCGTTCGTGCTCAGCCTGAGCGAGGCACTCTGGGTGGAGTCGCGCGGCACCGGCCTGAAGGTGATCGCCCTGTCGCCCGGCACGACCCGCACCGAGTTCTTCGACGTCGCGGGCAGCGAGGACGCCGCGGGCGGGCAGCCGCTCGCCGACCCGGCCGACGTCGTCGCCACCGCGCTGCGCGCCCTCGACCGCCGCAACCCGCCCCCGCACGTCGTCGCGGGCCTGCGCAACCGCCTGATGACCGGCGCGGGCCGCCACCTCCTCACCCGCGCCACCGCCACCCGCGCCCTCGCCCGCATCTCCGGCACCTCCGCCGGCCTCTGACCCACCGGTGCCGGGCGTGGGGCGGGGGCCGGGTGTCGTAGGCTCGCGGGCATGAGTGAGAAGGCCACGTCCGTGTGGGAGCGGTCGCGGCGGATGGCGGCGCGGGAGATCTTCGACACGGCGATCCGGCTGTTCACGACGCAGGGGTACGAGGAGACGACCGTCGCGCAGATCGCGCGTGAGGCGGGGGTCTCCCAGCGGACGCTGTTCCGCTACTTCGGCACGAAGGAGGACCTGGTCTGCGGCGACCAGGACGCGCTCGGCGAGCTGCTGCGCAAGACAGTCGAGGAGCAGCCGCCCGAGGTCTCGGCGTGGGACGCGCTGCGCGCCGGGTTCACCGTGCTGCTCACCGCGAACCATCCCATCGAGGAGACCCTCGTCCTGTCCCGGCTGATCTTCACCACGCCGGCGCTGACCGCGCGGTACACCGAGAAGCGCCTGCGCTGGAAGGCCGACCTGATCCCCGTCGTCCGCGCCCGGCTTGGCGCGCACGGCCGCACCGGGCCCGCCGCCGACCACGCGGCGCGGACCATCATCGCCGTCTGCTTCGCCTGCGTCGACGCGGCCTCGGAGAGCTGGGTCGCCAGCGGCGGCGAAGCCGACCCCGCCGCCCTCTACGACGCCTCCCTCGCCCTGATCCACACCCCGTGAGGGGTTCGCGGGGTCAGGGGGTGGGGAGCCAGGCGCCGTGGAAGCCCAGCGGGATGCGGGCGGGCAGGTGGACGCGGGCCAGGGGCTCGGCGGCGAGGTCCTGGGCGGGGAGGATCACCAGGTCGGCGGCGGAGCGGGCGGGGTCGTGGACGTAGGCGAGGAGGTAGCCGTCGTCTTCGGCGGAGGTCGGGGCGGCCGGGACGAAGACGGCCTCGCCCGCGGTGGCGTGGCGGCCGAAGTCGTGGACTTCCGTGGCGCCGGTCTGGAAGTCGCGTTTGATGATGGCGTTACGGAAGGCGGTGTCGGGGAGGTCGCCGGAGGCGGTGGGGTGGGACTCGTCGTCTATGACGGCGGTGTAGGCGTAGCGGTGGGGTAGGCCGGTAACGCGTTCGTCCATGCGGGGGAACTCCTGGCCCCGGTCGTCGAGGTCGGTGCGGGTGGCCCTGCCCGTCGCGGGGTCGAGGGTGAGGCGGGTGACGGTGAGGGGGCCCGAGCCTTCGAGCGAGGCGAAGTCGAAGACGCCGTCGTAGCGGCAGACGTCGAGGACGACGGGGCCGGCCGGGCCGTCGGCGTCGTAGGCGTTGACGGTGTGGAACACGAAGCACGGCTCGACCGGGAACCACATGACGCCGCCGCCCGCCCGTGGCAGCAGCCCGATCCGGGGCTCGTGGGAGGCGTTCCACCGGTACGGGATCGGGTCGCCGGTACGGGCGCGGTCCATGTCGAAGGTGATCGGCAGGTCGAGCAGGACGACGCGCGAGTCGGTCAGGGCGAAGTCGTGCATCATCGGGCCGTCCGCGACTGGCACGTTGACCGTGGTCTTCACCCGTCCGTCCGGGCCGACCACGAGGTACTGCACGTGGTCGGGCCACGCCCAGTAGTACGCGACGGCGTGCAGGTCGCCCGCCTTGTCGAGCTTGGTGTGCGCGGCGAACCCGCCGGGCAGTGTGCCGTCGAAGTCGCAGGGGCCGAGGGTGCCGAGCTCGGGCGTCATCGCGTAGGGCAGCGGGCCTGATTCAACGGTGGCGAGCAGCTTCCCGGCATGTCGGATGATGTGGGTGTTGGCCGCGAAGTCGAGCCCGTCGAACACCGGGCCGCCCGGCCACTTCTCGCCCAGCTGCTGCGCGACCTGCTGGGACCGCACCCAGCGGTTGCGGTACCACTCGGCCCTGCCGTCCCGCAGCCGCACCCCGTGCAGCATCCCCGCGCCGTTGAACCAGTGCCCGTAGCTCGCGTCCTCGAGCCCGAGCGGGTTGGGCCCGTTGCGCAGGTAGCTTCCGTCGAGCTCCTGGGGAATCCGCCCGGTGACGGGCAGGTCGAACGCCGTGATCTCCTCGCGCACCGGCGCGTACGGCCCCCGCAGGTAAGGCGAGTCCCCCATGGCCCGGCCCCCGTCCGTCGTCTCCCTCCGAGCATAGATGACCACGGAAAGCGAGCATCCCGGGCGGGGTCAGTCGGCGGGGACCTCGGTGAAGATCTTGCCCTGGGTGTCGGTGGCGAGGTAGCCGCCGCCGTGGTCGTCGGCGACGTAGACCATGAGGGTGGGCTTGTCGTCGTTGAACGTCCAGGCGGGTTTGACGATCAGGTAGCGCATCGTGGGGTCGGGCACGTTCAGGACCTTGTCGGCGCGCTTCAGCAGGCCGGGCAGCGCGTCCCAGCGGAACTTCTCGGGATTGACGAGCTTGTCCGCCCGCATGCCCGCGCTCGACTTGGTGATGTTCCCGTCGCGGTACATGTAACGGTCGGTGGCGGTGCGGCCGGAGATGGGGACCTCGACGAACGCGTACTTCTCGTACACGGTGAACTCGCCGAACTCGGTCGCGCCCGTGGCGCGCTGGAACTCCTTGATGACGTGCCGGACGCCCTTCGGGGTGAGCAGCGAGTCGAGTTCGACCTTCTCGGCGGCGTCGTCGTCCTTGCCTGAGCCCTCCTGGGCTTCCGCGCCCGTCGCGATGCCCGGCCGGGAGGAGGCGGGGCCGCTTCCCGTCGCCTCGTTGGCGTCGGAGGAGAAGGGGAGCAGGCTGCTCGCGGCGAAGAGGATGCCCGCGACGGCGGCGCTCACCCCGACGATGAGCACCGCCGCGTTGAGGGGACGGCGACGCGCGCGGCCGCTCGACGCGACGGTCTGCGGAACGTAGCCGTAGCCGGGCGGCGGCGTCTGCGGGTAGGCGGGCTGGTAGCCGGGCGGCGGAGGCGGGACGAACCCGGGCGGCGCGGTCGGCTGACCGGCCGGGACGCCGGGCTGATGCGCGACGTAAGGCGGCGGCGTCGCCGGACCCGGCCCCGGGCCCTTCGCCGTGCCGTTCTCGACGCCGGAAAGCAGCCCGTCCAACTGCTCGGCCGAGGGCCGGGCGGCCGGGTCGGGGACGAGGAGGGCGGCGATGACGTCGGTGAGCGGCCCTGCCCGTTCCGGACGCGGGATCTGCGCCGTCATGACGGCCGCCAGCGTCGCGGCGAGGGTGGCCCGCCGTACCGGGTTCTGCCCCTCGACGGCGACGTACAGCAGCATCCCCAGCGACCACAGGTCGGACGACGGGTCGCCCTCGTGCCCGTGCAGCCGTTCGGGCGCGATGTACTCGGGCGATCCCACGAGCCCGCCCGTGGCGGTCACCCGTGACGCCTCGTCGAGTACGGCGATGCCGAAGTCGGTCAGGACGGGACTGCCGTCCTCCCGCAACAGCACGTTGGCGGGCTTGATGTCGCGGTGGCAGATCCCCGCGGCGTGCGCGGCGCGCAGGGCGGCGAGGATGCCGCGGCCGACCCGGGCGGCCTCGGCGGGCGCGAGCGTGCCGCGCGAGAGCCGGTCCTGGAGCGACTCCCCCCGGACGAGCTCCATGACGAGCCACGGGAACGGCATGCCCGGCGCGTCGACCACGTGGTGGATGGTGACGACGTTGGGGTGGTCGATCCTGGCGAGCGCGCGGGCCTCGCGCAGGACGCGTTCGCGGTACATGGCGGCGAGCGCGGGTTCCTGCGGGATCTCCTCGCCGCCGCCGGGCCGCACCTCCTTGAGCGCGACCTCGCGCTGGAGGGCGAGGTCCATCGCCCGCCAGACGGTTCCCATGCCGCCGCTGCCGAGCCGCCCCGTCAGCTCGAAGCGGCCGTCGATCACGTTCTGCCCAGATGTCACGGGCACAGCCTAGATCCCCGGCCGCCCCCATCCATCGCGATGCGCCCGTAACGCCGCATAACGGTTGCCGCCCCGGGTCAGTGGTGGGCGGCGGCGAGGTCGAGCCTGGCCGGGGTGAGCCGCCAGACGGCGACCGCCGCGACGCCCATGACGAGCCCGCCGACCAGGCACGCCGTGCCCACGGAAGCGGTGAACGCCGCCTGCGCCTGGACGGCGAGCGCGGGCGCGTCGAGGGCGCGCGCGGCCTCGAGCGCGCCGCCGAGCGACTCGCGGACCTCGGGCCCCGCGCCGGCGGGCAGCCCGCCGCGATAGAGGGCGGCGGCGACGCTGCCGAGGACGGCGACGCCGAGCGCCCCGCCGACCTCGTAGGAGGTCTCCTCGATGGCCGCCGCGCTGCCCGCCTTCTCCACGGGCGCACCCGACATGATGACGGCGGACGCGACGGCGAGCGAGGCCATGCCGACGCCGATGAGGGTTCCGCCGAAGGCGACCCACGGGTACGTCAGCGGGACGAACCCGAGCAGGCCGAGGCCGACGGAGCTGAGCGCGAGCCCGCCCGCGAGGACGGTCCGCGCGCCGATCCGCGCCGCGATGGCCGGGGCGAGCGGGGAGAAGATCGCCGAGCCGATCGCGAGCGGCAGCATCGCGACGCCGGTCTTGAGCGGCGAGTACCCCTCGACGAGCTGCATCCACTGCACGAGCAGCAGCATCGCGCCCGCGAGCCCGATCGACGTGGTGAGCGCCGCGAGCGTCCCCGACGTGAACGCGCCGCTCCGGAACAGCCGCACCTCCAGCAGGGGGTCGGGACGTCCCAGGCAGCGCCGCACGAACCAGGTCAGGCAGACGGCGGCGAGCAGCCCGGACGCGACGGTCGGGCCGGTGAGCCCGTCGGTGAACAGGTGCTTGATCGCGTACACGAGGCCGACCATGCCGGCCATGGACAGCACGGTCCCGAGCGCGTCCCAGCGTCCGGGGGACAGGTCGCGCGACTCGGGCAGCAGCGCGATCCCCGCGACGACCGCGACGAGCATGACCGGCACGTTCACCAGGAACGCCGCGTGCCAGGAGAACGCCTCGAGCAGCAGTCCGCCGACGATCGGGCCGAGCGCGCCTCCGGCGGCGGCCATCGTGGCCCACACGCCGAGGGCCCTTGCCCGCTCGCCTGGGTCGGTGAACAGCGTCCGGATCATGGACAGCGTGGACGGCATGATCATCGCGCCGCCCACGCCGAGCAGGGCCCGCACCGCGATGACCTGGCCCGGCGTCTCGGCGAACAGCACGGCCGCCGAGGCGAGGCCGAAAACGGCGAAGCCCGCGATCAGCATGCGTTTGCGGCCCCAGCGGTCGCCCAGGGAGCTGACGGTGACGAGCAGCCCGGCGACGACGAGGGAGTAGACGTCGACCATCCACAGCAGCGCGAGCGCGTCGGGCCGCAGGTCGGTCGCGATCTCCGGGAGCGCCACGTTGAGGATGGTCATGTCCATCACCACGAGCAGCAGGCTGATCGACAGGACGCCGAGCGCCGCCCACCGGCGCGGGTGTCCCGCGGTCTCGCCGTTCATGGCCCCTCCTCAGCTCATTTGAGACATCATTGTCTCAGCAGAGACCAGGATAGCTCACAGAACCCCGCGCCCGGCCCGTACGAACCAGGACGGAAGGGTCGCCTTCCGGACGTCTCGGGCGGTGCGGCTAGGGTGTGCGCCGTGTCAGAGTCTCGCCCCTCCGCCTCCGCCGATCTCGCCGCGACCGTGGTGTTCGCGGCCTTCATCGCGGTCCTCGGGATCTTTCCCGGCATCAACGTCGGCGGCTCAGGCGTGCCGATCGTGCTCCAGAACATCGGGCCCGTCCTCGCCGGGTGCCTGCTTGGCGCGCGGCGCGGGGCGGCGGCCGTCGCGCTGTTCCTCGCGCTCGCCGCGCTCGGCCTTCCGCTGCTCTCGGGCGGGCGCGGCGGCATCGCCCCGTTCCTCGGGCCGAGCGGCGGGTTCCTCATCGGCTACCTGCTGTCGGCGGTCGTCGCCGGCCTGATCGTCGCGCGGAGCCGGAAAGCGGGCCTGCCCGTCCTGCTGCTCGCCGCCGCCTCGGGCGTCGTGTCCTCCTACCTGGTCGGCGTGCCGTGGCTCGGCCTGTACACCGGCGACATGGCCGCGGCCTTCACCCAGTCGCTGGTGTTCGTGCCCGGCGACGCGGTCAAGGTCGTCGGCGCGGCTCTCGTCGCCTCGGTCGTGCACCGGGCGCTGCCGGGACGGCTCGCGGGGGCCGCGCGCAAGTGACGCGTCAGGCTGTCGCGCGGTGATCGAGTTCGCGGGCGTGGGACACCGCTACGGGGAGCGGGTAGTCCTGTCCGGCGTCGACCTGCGGCTGCCCGAGCGGCGTGTAGCGTTCGTCGGCGCGAACGGCTCGGGCAAGTCGACCCTCGCCAGGACGATCAACGGGCTGGTCAGGCCGTCCGAGGGCAGGACGCTCGTTGACGGGCTCGACGCGGTCCGCGACGCCGGGAAGGTCCGTCGGCGGGTCGGGTTCGTCTTCGCCAACCCCGACAGCCAGATCGTCATGCCGACCGCCGGTGAGGACGTCGCGTTCTCGCTGCGCCGTAGCGGCCTGTCCAAGGCCGAGCGCGCCAAGCGCGCGGCGGAGATCCTCACGTCCTACGGGCTCGGCGACCACCTTGAGCATCCGGCGCACCTGCTGTCGGGCGGGCAGAAGCAGATCCTCGCCCTGTGCGCGATGCTCGTGCGCGACCCCGCGATCCTTGTCTGCGACGAGCCCACCACGCTGCTCGACCTGCGCAACAAGCGCAGGTTCGTCGACCTGCTGCACACCCTCGAGCAGCAGGTCGTCCTGGTCACCCACGACCTCGACCTGCTCGGCGGCTTCGACCGCGTCGTCGTCCTCGACCACGGGAAGGTCGTCGCCGACGACGCGCCAGGCCCCGCGCTGCGGTTCTACCGCGAGCTCGCCGGATGAACGGCGTCTGGTACGAGCCGGGCACCAGTCCGATACACCGGATTCCGGCCGGGGTGAAGCTCGGCGGGTTGTTCGTGCTCGCCGCGCTGGTGTTCGTGGTCCGCTCCCCCGAGGGACTCGGCGTGATCTGCGCGGCGGTCGCCGCCGGGTACGCCGTCGCCTGGGTTCCGGCGCGCCGCTGGCTGCCGCTGGTCCGCTCGCTCGTACTGCTCGTCGCGTTCGTCTTCGCGATCCAGGGCTGGCTGCTCGGCCCGGCCGCCGCGCTCGTCGTCTGCCTCAGGCTCGTCGCGGCGATCGCCGCGGCGCACCTGTTCACCGTGACCACCCGGGTGGACGACCTGGTCGCGGCGGTCGAGACCGGGCTCGGCCCGCTCCGCCGCTTCGGCGCGCGCCCCGAGCGGCTCGGCCTGCTCGTCGGGCTCACCCTCCAGGCCGTCGCCGCGCTCACCAAGATCGCCGAGGAGGTCCGCGAGGCGGCGACGGCACGCGACGCGCGCTACTCCCTGACGGCCTTCGTCGCGCCGCTCCTCATCCGCACCCTGCGCCACTCCGACGAGCTCGCCGAGGCCCTCGCGGCACGCGGCGAGCCCGACGACGCCTGAGCGCGGATCACCGTTTCCTCTCCGTTTCGCGTCGGGTTCACGTCTTGTCCCACGGGCCGTGACACCGCGCCGATACGTTGCCCGCTCCGCTGATCTTTGGAGGGGTTCCACAGTGATCTTCAAGAGGCTCGCACGGGCGCTCGGCGTCGGGGGTCCGACCGTCGAAACCGTGCTGCACGAGACCGACGTGACGCCCGGCGACGCGCTCACCGGCGAGATCAGGATCGTCGGCGGCGACCACGACGTGTCGGTGCAGACCGTCGCGGTCAGCCTCGTGACGCGCGGCGAGGTCGAGTACGAGGACTTCGAGGGCGAGGACCAGGAGATCGACACCTCGCTCGTCTTCCACCGGGTCGAGCTGACCGGGCCTTTCGAGCTCGCCGCCGAGGAGGAGCGGGTCTTCACGTTCGAGATCGGCCTCCCGTGGGAGCTGCCGGTCACCGAACTCGACGGCGACGCCCTGGCCGGCATGACCGTCGGCGTCCGTACCGACCTGGAGATCGCCGGGGCGCTCGACAAGGGCGACCTCGACCCCGTCTCGGTGCGGCCGCTGCCGTCCCAGCAGGTCGTCCTTGACGCGTTCAGCGCGCTGGGCTTCTCCGTCAAGGGCGCGGACGTGGAGTCGGCTGTGCTGTTCGAGGACCAGGCGCTGCCCTTCTACCAGGAGATCGAGTTCCTGACGCCGCCGGAGTACGCGGGCGCGGTCAGCTCGGTGGAGCTGACCTTCGTGGCGACCGAGACCGACCTGACCGTCGCGATCGGCGGCGGCGACGCCGCGGACGGGTACCGCCTCCCGCACGACGAGGTCGTCGACGAGGACTGGGAGACGGTCCTCACCGACTGGCTCGACGGCCACGCCGACTGAGCCTCAGGAGCGCGGCACGGGATCGACGGGCGCGGTGAGCGGGCCGTAGAGGTCGGGGCGGCGGGTGGCGAAGAACGGGAACAGGGTGAGCCAGTCGCGCCGCTGGTCGAGGTCCAGCGGGGCGACGAGCACCGCGTCGCCCGCGCGCGGCGCTTCGGCGAGCACCCGTCCGTAAGGGTCGGAGATGAACGAGCCGCCGTAGAAGGTGATGAGCCCTTCGCTCCCCCACCGGTTCGGCACGACCATGAACGTGCCGTTCGCGATCCCGTGGCCGACGATCACCTGACGCCACAGCGGCGCGGTGTCGAAGTCCGGGTGGTCGGGCTCGGAGCCGATCGCGGTCGGGTAGGCGATGAGGTCGGCCCCGGCGAGCGCGTAGGCGCGGGCGACCTCGGGGAACCACTCGTCCCAGCAGGTGGGCAGGCCGACCTTGGCCTTTCCGCCGAGGTCGACGGGGGCGAGGGCGTCGGCGTCGGCGGGGCCCGGGCGGAAGTAGTGGTCCTCGTAGTATCCGGCGGTTCGCGGGATGTGGGTCTTGCGGCGGCGTCCGGCGAGGGAGCCGTCGGGGGCGACGAGGATCGCGGTGTTGTAGCCGAGGCCGTCGCCCTCGGGGGCGCGCTCGAACAGGGACGCGTGCACGTACGCGCCGGTGTCGGCGGCGGCCTTGGCGGCCAGGGAGCGGGTCGGGCCCGTCGCGAGGTCCTCGGCGGTCGCCGTCGCGTCGCCGGACGGGCGCGTGTCGGCCGGGTAGCGGGACAGGGTCAGCTCGGGCAGGAAGACCACCTCGGCCCCCGCCGACGCGGCCTTGGCGACGCCGTCGAGGAGCGTCGCGGCGTGCTCGTCGGGGTCGGCGTGCCAGCGCGTCTGGACCAGGCCCACGGTGAGCACGCCCCGGACGGGCGGGTCGACCCGCGCGGGCGAGGAGGTCGGCGGGGCCACGATCAGTTCCAAGGAGGTCTCCTAGAGCGGCTGTTGCTGGGTGACGCAGTGGACGCCGCCGCCGAACCGGAAGATGTCGCGCGCGTCCACGAGCACGACATCACGGCCGGGGTAAGCGCGCTTGAGCACCGCCGCGGCCTCGGCGTCGCGCGGATCGTCGAACGCGCACAGCACCACGACCCCGTTCGCGACGTAGTGGTTGACGTAGGAGTAGTCGACGAGCTCGCCGTCGGCCTCGGTGACGGTCGGCGCGCGCAGTTCCACGACGTCGAGGCGCTCGCCGCGCGCGTCGGTGGCCTGCCGCAGGATCTCGGCGGTCTCCCGGCTCACCTCGTGGTCGGGGTGCCCGGGGTCGGGCTGGGCGTGCACGACGACCCGGCCGGGCGCGGTGAACGCGGCGACGATGTCGACGTGGCCCCGGGTGCCGAACTCGCCGTAGTCGGCGGTGAGGCCGCGCGGCAGCCAGATCGCCTTGCTGGTGCCGAGCCGCGCGTGGACCTCTGCCTCGACCTGTGCGCGCGACCATCCGGGGTTGCGGTCGGGGTCGAGCTGGACGGTGTCGGTGAGCAGGACGGTGCCCGCGCCGTCGACGTGGAAGCCGCCGCCCTCCTGCGTCAGCGGTGAGGAGACGACGGGGACCCCGGCCAGGCCCGCGACGTGTCCGGCGAGCCGCGCGTCCTTCTCCCAGGCCGCCCAGGACTGCGCGCCCCAGCCGTTGAACACCCAGTCGACGGCCACGGCGGTGCCGTCGTCGGCGCGGGTGAAGGTCGGGCCCGTGTCGCGCAGCCAAGCGTCGTCAAGCGGGACCTCGACGGTCTCGACCCGCCCGTCGAGGGCGTCGAGAGGGTCGCCTGGGTGCACCAGGACCGTCACCGGCTCGTACCTGACGATGGTGTTCGCGACCCGCGCCCAGGCGAGCCTTGCGGCTTCGAGCTCGGGCCCGGTGGCGAACGTGGTGTTCGCGGTCGGGAAGGCCATCCAGGTGCGCGCGTGCGGTGTCCACTCCGCGGGCATCCGAGTGCGCCCCGCCCGCCGAGCCATAGGCGTTCTCCTCGTTCCTGTGCCGTCCCGGGGCCCATTCAAACGGACATCCGAGACCCCACGCAACACACACCCCAAAACCCCCGCGAAAAATTATGACCACCCGGCCATGGAAACGGCGTTTCGGTACGCCCTATTTCCCAGTGTTGCGTTTCCTTTATGAACTCCGGTGAGAGTTCCCGCGCCGAGCTCGGCGTTTCCGCAGGACACAGCCCCTAGCACGATGAACGCAACATGGAAATACCGTATCCGCAGTATTTATTCGACGGATACGGCGTTCTACTGTGCGGAACACGGTTTCCGTTCGGGTCCGTCGGGACGTTTCCCCACACCGGGAGACGCCCCGCCGGACCCGCCCCCCGGGAAACACAAGAGCACAGGGAGAGAGACAGTGAAGGTCACCATCCGCAGGCCGCGCGGGGTCCTCGCCGCGGTCGTCGCCGCGGCTGCGGCGCTCGTCGCGCCGCTCGTCGCCGCGCCGCCCGCGCTCGCCGCGACAACCTGTAACAACTACTCGTCCTCCAGCTCCACGTGTGTGAACGAGTCGACCACGATCGGCGGCTCCTCCTACAGCACCGACTGGTACCTGCCGAACGGCACGGCCACCGCCCTCATGCTCGTCCAGCACGGCTTCAGCCGGGGCTGCGGCAACCTGCGCGGCACCAGCAAGTCCATCGCCGAGCAGGGCATCATGGTCATCTGCGTCAACGCCGACATGACCGGCGGGAACCCCGGTTTCGCGAACACGCTGGGCACCGCGCTGTCCACCCGCACGCTGACCCCGCCGAGCGGCAAGGCCCTGCCGGTCAAGTACATCGTCGGCGGGCACTCCGCGGGCGGCCACTTCGCGTCCGCGGTCGGCGCGAAGCTGAACGCCGACGGCTACGCCGACTTCAAGGGCGCGATCCTGTTCGACCCGGTCGCCGCCGACGGCTTCACCGCGAACCTCCAGGCGGTCTCGCAGAACGGCGCGCGCCCGGTCCTGGCGATCGCGGCACGGCCGAGCGTCATCAACCTGTTCAACAACTCCTTCGGCGCGCTGGCCGACCTCGGCGCGAACTTCGTCGGCATCCAGCTCGTCTGGACCAAGTACGTCCTCGGCTCGCCCACCGGCGGCTCCTGCCACATCGACGTCGAGGGTGAGGACACCGACTTCCTCGGCGTCGCCGGCGCGCTCTGCTCGCCGAACTCCACCCAGACCTCGCGCCTGCGCGCCTTCGCCTCCACCTGGGCCAAGGACCTCGCGACCGGCTCCTACACCGCCTCGCACTACTGCGCGAACTCCGACGTCCTAAGCACCTGCGGCTCCTACGCCAACACGGTCCTCGCGCCGTCCGGCAGCCTGCCCTACGCGGCGGTCATCCCGAACAGCTAGCCCCCGCACTCTCCCCGAAGAGGCCCGGCCGCCCGCCGGGCCTCTTCACGTTCCCGCGCGCTCAGGTGGCCTCGAAGAAGAGGCCCTCCTGGGTGATCGAGGCGGCGAGGACGCCGTCGCGGGTGAAGACCTCGGCGCGGATGAAGGCGCGGCCGTCGGCGGCGGCGGGGGTCTGCTGGGCGAACAGCAGCCAGTCGTCGGCGCGGGCCGGACGGTGGAACCAGACGGCGTGGTCGAGGGAGACCGCGTCCCAGGCGACGCCGTCGACCTCCTCGATGCCGAGCGGGAAGCCGTGCGGGACGAGGGCCGCCGACAGCGTCGTCACATCCGACAGGTAGACCAGCAGGGCCTGGTGCAGGAGCGGGTTGTCGGGAACCGTCCCGGCCATGCGGTGCCAGGCGAGGCTCGGCCCGGCCGGCGGGTGCGGGGCGACGCGCGTCTCGACGGTGCGCATGCCGAGCCAGGAGTCGGCGAGCCCGCCGTGCGGCTCAGTCCACTCCGCGAGGGTCGGCAGGGTCTCGGGCGGCGGGCTCTGCGGCGCGTCGGCCTGGTGGGCGAAGCCCGGAGCGGGCTCGGCGAAGGAGACGGTCATGGTGGCCAGGACCCGTCCGGCCTGTTCCACGCTGACCGACCTGCTGCGCAGCCGTCTGCCGTCCCGGAGACGGCCGACGCGGAACAGCGTCTCCCCGTCGGGGTCGCCGGGGCGCAGGAAGTAGGCGTGTAGCGAGTGCGCGGGAACGCCGCCCTCCACGGTCCGCGCGGCCGCCACGAGGCCCTGGGCGATCAGCTGGCCGCCGAAGGAGCGGACGACGCCCAGGTCGTCGTAGGGGGCAGCCGCGTACACGTCGGGCTCGACCTCCCTGAGGTCGAGTGCCGCGAGCACCCCCGCGAGCGCCTCTGTTTCCGCACGCGTTTCCATCTCGCCCCTCCGCTTCGGAACGCCGTCACCGTCGCCCGATCTTCCTTCATGGCCGCCGGGCCGCCGACACCCGGGTCCGGTTCACGGCTTTTGTCTGCTGTGCGAAGAGGAAAACCGGCCGGGGGCGGCGCGGGTGGTTGGGTGGGACCCATGCAGATCCTTGTGTTGGGCGGGACCGCCTGGGTGGGACGTGAAGTTGCCGGGCGCGCGATCGCGCGGGGGCACGCGGTGACCTGCCTGGCGCGCGGTGAGACCGGCGGCGTCGCCGAGGGCGCGCGCCTCGTGGCGGCCGACCGGCGTGACGCCGACGCGTACGCGACGCTGTCAGCGCGCGAGTGGGACGCCGTGATCGAGGTGTCCTGGCAGCCGGGTTTTGTCGATGACGCCCTCGCCGCGCTCGCGCCCCGCGCCCGGCACTGGACCTACGTCTCCTCGGGCAGCGTCTACGCCTCGCGCGCGGAGATCGGGGCCGACGAGTCGGCCGCGCTGCTGCCCGCGACCGGGCTCCGGGAGGTCGACCGCTCGGTTTACGGGGAGGCGAAGGTGGCCTGTGAGGAGGCGTCCGCGCGGGCGGCGGGTGATCGACTGCTCGTCGCGCGGGCGGCGGGTGATCGACTGCTCGTCGCGCGGGCCGGGCTGATCGGCGGCCCCGGCGACCACACCGACCGGACCGGCTACTGGACGGCGCGGGCCGCCCGCGACCCGCACGGGAGCCTGCTCGTCCCCGACGCGCCCGACGCGCCCACCCAGGTCGTCGACGTCCGCGACCTCGCCGACTGGCTCCTCGACTGCGCCGAGAAGGGCGTCACCGGCGCCTACGACGCCGTCGGGCCCGTCATCACGTTCGGCGAGTGGATCGAGCTGTCGCGCGCGGCGGCGGGGCACACCGGCCAGGTCGTCGCGGCCGACCCTGCGTGGCTGCGCGCCGAGGGCGTCGCGGAGTTCGCGGGCCCCGACTCCCTGCCGCTCTGGCTCGCCGACCCCGCCTGGACGGGCTTCCTCGCGCGCAGCGGCGCGGCGGCCCAGCGCGCCGGGCTGCGCCACAGGCCGCGCGCAGAGCTCATCGCCGACACGCTCGCCTGGGAGCGCGCCGAGGGCCTCACCCGGCCGCGCAAGGCGGGCCTCAGCCCGGCGCGCGAACGATCCCTGCTCGCTTCGCTGACCCCCTGACCGATTCAAGTGACGCGCCGAGGGGAGGCGTAGGGTGGGGTGAGAAGCGATCTTGTAGGGGCGGGTTCGGGGCCCCGAGGCTACGAGAAGGGTGCGCTTGTGGAGCTTTCCGGGGTTGGCGTCTGGAGCCAGCAGCTGCGGTACGGGGACGCGCGGGAGGCGGCCGAGGCCGCCGCCGAGCTCGAGGAGCTCGGCTACTCGGCGCTGTGGATTCCGGACGTCGGCGGGCCGCTGTTCGACGCCGTCGGAAACCTGCTGACGGCCACCGCCAACGCCGTCATCGGGACCGGCATCCTCAACCTCTGGATGCACGAGCCCGAGGTCGCGGCCGCCGCGCACGCCTCGCTCACCGCCGCGCACGGCAACCGGTTCCTCATGGGCATCGGCGTCAGCCACGCCCCGCTCGTCGACAACAAGAACCCCGGCCGCTACCGGCGGCCCCTCGCGGCGATGAGCGCGTTCCTCGACGGCCTCGACGCGGCGGTCCCGCCCGTCGCGGTCGAGTCGCGGGTCCTGGCGGCGCTCGGCCCGAAGATGCTCGAACTGGCCGAGCGGCGCTCGCGCGGCGTCCACCCGTACCTGGTGACGCCCGAGCACACGCGGATCGCCCGCGAGGCGCTGGGCGACGGCCCGCTGGTGCTGCCCGAGCAGACCGTGATCCTCACCTCCTCGGCCGAGAAGGCGCACGCGATCGGCGGGCCCTGGCTGAAGAACTACCTGTCGCTGCCGAACTACGCCAACAACCTGCTGCGGCTCGGCTTCACCCAGGACGACGTCGACTCCGTCAGCGACCGCCTGTTCGACGCGCTCATCGCGTGGGGCGACGAGTCGGCGGTCGCCGACCGCGTCGCCGAGCACCGCGCGGCGGGGGCCGACCACGTCGCCGTCCAGGTGCTCACCGCCGACGGCAAGGCGTTCCCGCGCGAGGAGTGGCGCCGCCTGGCCGCCGCGCTCGTCTGACGGCCACGGCCCGCCGAGGGGCGGGCCGCGGTCGTTGACATGCCGTCCAGTAGGCTGCGCTGACGCGCGGAGGAGGTCAGCATGGGTCGGACGATGGTGGTCACGGGAAGCATCGTCATCGGGGTCTCCCCCGAGGCCGCGTACGCGGCGGTGAGCGATCCCACGGCGATGGGCAGGTGGAGCCCGGAGAACCTCGGCGCGACGGTGCGCGGGGGCGCTCAGGCGCACGTCGGGATGGTGTTCGACGGCCACAACAAGCGCGGTCCCGTCCGCTGGACGACCCGCTGCACGGTCCTGGCCGCCGACCCGGGACGCAGGTTCGCGTTCCGGGTCCACGCCATCGGCCGCAAACGCCCGATCCTGCCAGGGCCGATCGCCACCTGGGAGTACCGCTTCGAGCCCGAGGGCGACGGCACCCGCGTCACCGAGACCTGGACCGACGACCGCGCCCGCTGGCCCGACGCCCTCGCCAACGCCTTCGACAAGGCGGCCACCCGGGGCCACACCTTCGCCGCCTTCCAGCGCCGCAACATCGACACCACGCTGCGGAACCTCAAGGCGGCCCTGGAGGCGTGACCCGGGCACGTGCGGGGGCCCGTCACTCGGAGCGCAGCGCGGCGGCCGTGGTCGTTCTGGCCGCCCACGTCGCGGGGACGAGCGCGCCCGCGACGGCGATGACGGCACCGGCGAACGCGAACAGCACGAGCGCGGCCCACGGGTAGATCTCGGTGATCGAGTAGGGAAGGTCGACCCCGCCGGACTCCGCCGTCATCGGCAGGACGCCCCCGTACACCGCGAGCCCCAGCGGCAGCCCGAGCACGCCCCCGACGAGGCCGAGCAGCGCCATCGACGCCAGCACCACCACGACGATCTGCCTCGGCGTCGCGCCGAGCGACTTGAGCACGCCGAAGTCACGCGCCCGGTCACGGGTGTTCAGTACGACGGTGTTGAAGACGCCGAGCCCGGCGACCGCCGCGATCCCGAGGGTGAGCACGCCCATGAGGGCAAGGACGACGGTCCGTCCTACGTCCCCTTCCTGGGCGACCGCCTGTGCGGGGACGCCTTCGGCGAGCAGTGACGCGGCGTACGACTCCGGTGAGGTCCCCGGGGTAAGGGCGATCTCCAACACATGGAACTCGGCTTCGGGGATGAGGCCGCGCAGCGTGGCGGCGTCGGTGATGAGCCCGTGGTCCGCGTTCTGGATCGACGCGCCCACGATCGTGAGCGGGAGCCGTCCCGCGTCGGTGGCCGGGGTGATGACGTCGCCGATCCGCAGGCCGGTCTTGCGCAGCAGCGGACCGCTCACGACGGCCTCGTCCGGTCCGCGCAGCCAGCGGCCCTCGGTGAGGCGGTGGCCGTGCGCGTCGGACACCGCGCCCTCGTACGCCTTCAGCGTCACGGCGCGGGCCACGCCGGGGACATGGACGTCCTCCAGTACCGCGGTCGCGACGGTCGCCGTGCCCGGCCTGCCGCGCACCGCGGCGGGGTCGCCGTTCGCGCGCACCTGGTAGACGTGCTCGCGGCTTTCGTCGCCGTAATAGACGACGACGGTCTGCTGGAGGCCGAAGGCGAACACCGCGGCCGCCACGCCGAGCAGCACCGCCCCGACCGTCAGGAACGACCGTCCCGGCCTGGCGAACGGCAGCCCGAGACCGAGGGAGACCGGGCGCGGCAACCCCGTCCGCGACAGCAGGAGCTGGACGCGCAGGGCACGCCCGCGTCCGGCGCGCGGACCAGCGCCGACGGCGAGCGCCGCGGGGAGGCGTCCCGCGCGGACCGCGGGGACCAGCGCGGTGACCGCGACGATCGCGAGCACCCCGAGGAACGCGACGGCGTCGACCGCCGCCGACACGCCGTCCGGGGTGGGCAGGTCGAACGCCGCGCCCATCGCCTCGGCGAGCAGCCGCGCGAGCACGTTCCCGACGACGACCCCGGTGACCGCCCCGACGACGGCGGGAATCGCGATCATCACGAGGTAGACGGCGGTGACCTGGGCGGGCGTGAACCCGATCGCCTTGAGCACGCCGATGTGCCTGAGCCCCGAGACGACCGCGCCGCCGACCACGTTCCCGATGATGATCACCGCGACGAGCAGGCCCGCGACGCCGAACGTGGTGAGGAACGGGATCGCGGTCTTGGCCCCGTCGGACGCCTCCTGGCGCGGGATCGTGTAGTCCTGGCGTCCGGAGACGGGCAGGCCGCCGGTGACTGACGCGGCGTCCGCGCCCGGATCGGCGAGCCGGTACAGCATCTGGAGGTCGCCGTCGGAGGGCAGCTGGCCCGGCTCGATCCAGCCGTCGGCCGAGCCGGTGATCGACCGCGCGATCCCCACGACGGTGAACACGCGCCGGTCGGAGAACGCCGTGTCCGTCCCGACGATCCGCTCCTCATCGAACGGGATCTTCGCGCTCGACAGCACGATCTCGCCGGGGCCCGCCGCCCAACGGCCCGCGCGGAGCGTCAGCCGGTCGACGGGGTCGGCAGCGGAGGGCGCGCGTTCGGCGAGGAGGTACTGGCCGGGCGGCAGCGAGAGCGGACCGCCGGGTTCGCCCTCGCGTTCCGGGATCGGGACCTCCGCGAGCCCTGTGCGGAACGGGCCCGCCGCCGCGACGACGCCCCCGGCCCGTGCCGTCGCGGCGACGTCGTCACGCGCGGCGGAACCGGCGTAGGAGACGGTCAGGTGCGCGCCGTCCACCTGGGCGAAGGCGCGGTCGTAGGGCTCGTCCACGGTCACCAGCAGGCCGAGCGCGAGCACGACCATCGCGGTGGACAGCGCGAGGACCGTCGCGATGATCGTCGTCTGGAGCCTGCGGCGGCGCACCGCGTGCAGCGCCGCCCGCCACACCGCCCTCATCGGACGGGCTCCGGCGCGACCCTGCCGTCGGCGAAGTGCACGATCCGGTCGGCGCAGCGGACGGCGAGGCGCTCGTCGTGGGTGACGATGAGGAGGGTCTGGCCGATCTGGTTGAGGTCGAGGAGCAGGTCCATCACCTGCTCGCCGGAGCGCGAGTCGAGCGCGCCCGTCGGCTCGTCGGCCAGCAGCAGCGCGGGCCGGTTCATCAGCGCCCGCGCGACGCCCACCCGCTGCCGCTCGCCGCCGGAGAGGACCACGGGATAGGCGGAGCGGCGGTCGGCCACGCCGAGTTCATCGAGGAGTTCAAGCGCGCGCTTGCGGGCCTCCTTACGCGGGGTGCCTATCAGCTCGGCCGTCAGCGTGACGTTCTCCAGCACCGGCAGGTCGTCCAGCAGGTTGAAGAACTGGAAGACCATGCCGATCCTGCGCCGCCGGTACCTGGCGAGCGCGGTCTCCGACATCGCGGTGATGTCCTCGCCGTGGATGACGATCCCGCCCGAGGTGGGCCGGTCGAGGCCCGCGATCATGTTGAGCAGGGTCGACTTTCCCGAGCCGGAAGGACCCATCACCGCGACCGCCTCGCCCGCGGCGACGGTGAGCGTGACACCGTCGAGCGCGACGGCCTCGCCGTACTCCTTGCGCACGTCCGTGAGCCGGACCATCTGTTCCATGCCGCCGAAGGTAGGCGCGGGCGGCGGAGCGGCGCATCGGGCCGTGGGTGGAGGTTCGCGGGGGCGTCATCCGCGCGATGTACGGGGGTCGGCCCGGCGGAGGATGGTCCGGCGGTTCGGGAATCGGGAGAATGTCGGGCATGGTGCCGTTGTGGGTCGTCGTCGTGCTCGTCGCGGTTCCGTGCGGGTGGGCGCTGCGGGAGCGTCGGCGGCGGCTGCGCGACCTCGGCGCGAGGACCTGGAACCTTGAGCGGGAACGGGAGAGCGCGGCGCGCCAGGCCGTCGAGGCCGAGCGGGCGCGGGTGGCGCGCGACCTGCACGACGTCATCAGCCACAGCGTCAGCGTCATGGTCGTGCAGGCGGGCGCGGCGCGGCTCGGCACGGACGGCGAGACCGGGGAGGCGCTGCGCGCCGTCGAGCGGACCGGGCGTGAGGCGATGACCGAATTGCGGCATCTGCTCGGGGTGCTCGCCCCCTCGGCCGACGGCGACGCGCTCGCGCCGCAGCCGACGCTGGCCCGGCTCGGCGGGCTCGTCGACCGGATCGCGTTCGCGGGCCTGCCCGTCGAGGTGACCGTCAGCGGGGAGCCGCGCGACCTGCCCGCCGGGCTCGACGCGACGGCCTACCGGGTCGTCCAGGAGGCGCTGACGAATGCGTTGAAGCACGGCGCATCCGACGCGCGCGCCGAGGTCCGCGTGTCGTACGGGACGCGGAGCCTGCGCCTCGAGGTGCTGAACACCGGCCCGTCGGTGCTGACCGGCACCGGAACGCCGCAGCCCGAGCACAAGGGCGGCGGGCGCGGCCTCGCCGGGCTGCGCGAGCGCGTCGCGGTGTACGGCGGCGACCTCGACGCAAGGCGCAGGCTCGGCGGCGGCTACCGGGTCCGCGCCCGGCTCCCGCTGGAGCGCGCGTGACGCCGACCCGGGTCCTCGTCGCCGACGACCAGGCCCTCGTCCGCGGCGGCTTCCGGATGATCCTCGCCAAGGGCGGCCTCGACGTCGTCGGGGAGGCCGCCGACGGACGCGAGGCGGTCGCGCAGGCGCTGCGGCTGCGCCCCGACGTCGTGCTGATGGACATCCGCATGCCCGAGATGGACGGCCTGGAGGCGACCCGCCGCGTCCTCGCCGACGCCCCGGCCTGCCGCGTCATCATCCTCACCACCTTCGACCTCGACGCCTACGTCTACGCCGCCCTCGCCGCGGGCGCGAGCGGCTTCCTCCTCAAGGACGTCACCCCCGAGCACCTCGTCGCCGCGGTCCGCCTCGTCTCCACCGGCGACGCACTCCTCGCCCCCTCCATCACCCGCCGCCTCGTCGAACGCTTCGCCACCCCCGCCCCCACCCCCGAGGGCCTGGCCGACCTCACCCCCCGCGAAACCGAGGTCCTCCGCCTCCTCGCCCGCGGCCTGTCCAACCCCGAACTCGCCGCCCACCTCTCCCTCAGCGAAGCAACCGTCAAAACCCACATAGCCCGCATCTTCGCCAAACTCGGCCTCCGCGACCGGGCCCAGGCCGTCATCACCGCCTACGAATCCGGCCTCATCACCCCCGGCTCCTCCTGAAATTCCCGGGAACCCCCCACCGACCGAGAAGAGGTGACCCCCCTCCCGAAAGGCCCTCCATGCCCCACCCATCCCCCCTCACCACCCACCGCAGCAACCCCGCCCACCCCCCACCCGACGACGCCACCTCGATCGCCGACTCACTCACCCACCCCGAGACGTTCGCCCTGGTCTTCGACCGCCACGCCGACGAGATCCACGCCTACGTCTCCCGAAGACTCGGCCCCGACCTGGCCGACGACATCGTCTCCGACACCTTCCTGACAGCATTCCGCAAACGCCGCACCTACGACCCCACCCGCCCCGACGCCCGCCCCTGGCTCTACGGCATCGCCTCCCGCCTCATCCGCGACCACCACAGATCCGAAACCCGCCACAACCGCCTCCTGGCCCGCACCCCCGCGCCAGGCCCCGCCGAGCCGTTCGACGACCGCAGCGCCGCGCGGGTGACGTCCCAGCGGCTTCAGCCGAGGCTCGCCAGGGTGCTGGCCCGTCTGTCGGCCGATGATCGCGATCTGCTCCTGCTCATCGCGTGGGCCGACCTGACCTACGAGGAGTGCGCCATCGCACTCGGCATCCCGGTCGGGACCGTGCGGTCGCGGCTGCACCGGGTGCGCGCCAAGATCCGCCGTGCGTTCGGCGGCGTCGACCCGACCGGAGTCTTTGAGGAGGGAACTGCGTGAACACCGATGAGATCGAGATCTTCCGGGCGGCACGGCCCGAGGTCGCGCCGTACGAACCCGGGCGGAGGGCGCGGGCGCGTCAGCTGCTGTTGCGGGACGAGGACGCCCGGCGCAGCAGGCGGTGGTGGCTTTCCGCGGTGCCGCTCGGGGCCCTGGCGGGCGCTGCGGGGGTGGCGGGGGTGCTGGGGAGACGGCCGGACGAAAGCGGAGGAATTGTGCCGGTGAGCGCGGTCGGGTATCTGGAGGAGGCGGCGCGGACGGTCGAGGCGCGGCCCGAGGTGCGGCCTGGGCCGTTGCAGTGGCGGTACACGAAGGAGCGGCTCGTCACCGAACGGGGGCGTGAGCTCGTCAGCGAGGTGTGGATGCGGCTCGACGGGGCGTACGCCGCGCAGCCCGGGGGGCGGGACGGAAAGATCGAGGTGGACGAGGATCCGCTGGGCAAGGACGAGCCGTCGCCTTTGCGGCGTTATGCGGAGCTGCGGGTGCTGGCCGCCGATCCGGAACAGGTGCTCGCGCGGGCCTACCGGAGCGTGGACGGGGTGCGGGAGCGGTGGCGGCGGGAGCGGGACCCGGTGCGGGAGCGGGTGCGCGCGCAGCTGCTCACCGAAGAGCATCGGAGGTTCCTGGTGTTCTGTGAGGTCGCCGAGCTGTTCGACGCGGTGTTCACACCGCCCCGGCTGCACGCCGCGGCGTTCCGGGCCGTCGCCCAAATCCCGGGAGTCGAGGTACGGAGTGGGGGGAGGGATCCGTTGGGGCGGGAGGTTGTCTCGGTCGGCAAGCTCGACCAGTGGGGGACGCGTCGGGCGTATCTTGTCGCGCCGGGGAGTTACGTCTACCTGGGGGTGTCGGCGGTGCGGGAGCGGGATGACCTGATGACGCTGCCGGCCCTGGCCAGGGGGCAGGAGATGCCTGTGGTGGAGCAGGTGGCGGTCGGGGTGGGGTCGTACACGTTGCGGGAGGCGGGGGGGATCGTGGACCGGCCCGGCGAACGGGGTTGAGGGCGGCGACGCCGTCCGCCGGGTCAGGCGGGCGGCGTCGCGGTGATGATGGGGGCGAGGTGGGCTCTCGCGTAGTGGGCGGCGGTGGTCGGGTCGTCGAGGCCGAGGGCGGGTTCGGGGTGGAGGCAGTGGGAGACGACGAGGCGGGCGAGGGTGTCGGCGGCGAGGAGCTGGCTGTGGCCCTGGCCCGGCGGGTAGAGGACCTGGAGGAGGAATGACCTGATGAGCAGGATGACGGGGTCGCCGTCCGGTGACGCGCCCGGCAGCAGGGGAAGAGGGTCGTTGTGCAGGAGGGCGCTGAGGCCGCCTTCGCGGGCGTAGGCGAGGGCGAGGACAAAGCCCGTCGCGACCTTGTCGGGCACGGTCGGCTCGGCTTCGATCGCCGAGCGGGCGCGGCGCAGCGCGACCCTCGCCTCCTCGATGAGGACCGCCTTGAGCAGCCGTTCCTTGCCGACGAACCGCCGGTGCACGGTGACCCTCGCGACGCCCGCGCGGCGCGCGATCTCCTCGACGCGGGCCCGCCGCACGCCCATCTGGACGAACTCGGCGCGGGCCGCGTCGAGGATCCGCCGGTCGGTGTCGTCGCGCGGCTCGTCGGCGGGGTCGAACACCTCGGAGATGAACGAGACGCTCGCCTCGGTCGGGTCAGCCACGGCGCACCCGTCCCGGCAGCGTCGAATCTGATTCGGTCATTCGCTTCCACGCTCCATGAGCGCATGATACAAAGTGCGGAAATTGACTCTTTGACTCCCCTCCTTCCGACGCGTCGCGTCCCACCCCTCGGAGATGATCGATGAGTACGCCCGTGGAACAGGCCGGCCTCGCGCTGGCGGACCCGAGGTCCTATCTCGACGAGGAGCGCCTGCACGCGGGCCTCGCGCTGCTGCGCCGCGACGCCCCCGTGCACCGGGTCGACGCCCCGGGCTACAACCCGTTCTGGGCGGTCACCAAACACGCCGACATCCTCGACATCGAGCGCGACAACGTCCTGTGGCTGAACGAGCCGCGGCCGCTGCTGGCCACCGCCGAGCTCGACCGCGTCCAGGAGGAGCAGCGGGCGATGGGCATGGGCCTGAGCACGCTCGTGCACATGGACGATCCGCAGCACCGGGTCGTGCGGGCGATCGGGGCCGACTGGTTCCGGCCGAAGGCGATGCGCGCGCTCCAGCCGAGGATCGACGAGCTCGCCCACCGGTATGTGGACCGGATGGCGGAACTGGGCGGTGGGTGCGACTTCGTCCAGCAGGTCGCGGTGCACTATCCGCTGTACGTCATCCTGTCGCTGCTCGGCCTGCCCGAGTCGGACTTCGCGCGGATGCTGAAGCTCACCCAGGAGCTGTTCGGCGGCAACGACGAGGAGCTGCGCCGCGGGGCGTCCGCCGAGGAGCAGATGGCCGCGCTGTTCGAGTTCTTCGACTACTTCAACGCGCTCACCGCCGCCCGCCGCGCCGACCCGACCGACGACCTCGCCTCGGCGATCGCGAACGCCCGCGTGGACGGCGCGTACCTGTCCGACGTGGACGCCGCGTCCTACTACGTCATCATCGCCACCGCGGGGCACGACACCACGAGCTCCACGATCTCCGGCGGCCTGCACGCCCTCATCGAGAACCCGGGCGAGCTGCGCCGCCTCAAGGACGACCCCGGCCTGCTCCCGCTCGCGACCGACGAGATGATCCGCTGGGTCACCCCCGTCAAGGAGTTCATGCGGACGGCGACCGCCGACACCGAGGTCAACGGCGTGCCCATCGCCGAGGGCGAGTCGGTGCTGCTGTCCTACCCGTCGGCCAACCGCGACGAGGACGTCTTCACCGACCCGTTCCGCTTCGACGTCGGCCGTGACCCCAACAAGCACCTCGCGTTCGGCTTCGGCGTCCACTACTGCCTCGGCGCGGCCCTCGCCCGGATGGAGATCCGCTCCCTGTACGCGGCGCTCCTGCCCCGCCTGGAGTCCGTCGAACTCGCCGGGACCCCCGAGTGGACCGCCACCACCTTCGTCGGCGGCCTCAAGCACCTCCCCATCCGCTACACCCTCCGCTAGCGCGAAGCGGGGGCGGCGCGCCGCCCCCGCCGGGGTTCGGGTCAGGCGGGGACCTTCGTCTCGGTGGCGACCTGGGTGAGGATGTCGGTGAGGGCGGCGACGACCTCGGCGTCGTCGGCGGGGTGGGTGTCGGCGAAGCGCTGGACCGACTCGGGGATCGACAGCTTGGCGTCGGCGAGGACCTTGCCGCCCGCGATGCCGGCCGCCTTGCGGGCCTCGTCCTGGGCCCAGACGCCGCCGTACTGGCCGAAGGCCGTGCCGACGACGGCGACCGGCTTGGCGGAGATCGCGCCCGCGCCGTACGGGCGGGACAGCCAGTCGATGGCGTTCTTGAGCACGGCCGGGATCGTCCCGTTGTACTCGGGCGAGAACAGCAGGAGCGCGTCGGCGTGCGTGGCCGCCTCGCGCAGCCTGACGGCCTCGGCCGGGACCGCCCCCTCGACGTCGATGTCCTCGTTGTAGAACGGCACACCGCCCAGGCCCTCGTACAGCTCGATCGCGACGCCCTCGGGCGCGTGCGCGACGGCGGCCTCGGCGAGCTGGCGGTTGTGCGACCCGGCGCGGAGGCTGCCGACGAGGGCGAGGATGCGAACAGACATGCGAACTCCTGGTCAAAGTCAGAGGGACGACAATCGGACCGTGGTCCGGTTGATCTCGCCCAGCATAAACGGACCACGGTCCTTTTGCATTCCCCCCGCTACCCTGGAAGGTGTGACCACACCCACTCCCCCGACCGGCACGCCGCTCCCGCTGCTCGACGCCCCGCCCCCGCTGCGCGCCGACGCCGAGCGCAACAGGGTCAGGCTCCTCGACGCCGCCTTCCGGCTGATGTCGCAGGGCGGGGTGGCGAACCTGACCATGGAGGCCGTCGCGGCCGAGGCCGGCGTGGGCAAGGGAACTGTCTTCCGGCGCTTCGGCGACCGCGCGGGCCTGCTGATCGAGCTGCTCAGCCACCGCGAGAAGAACTTCCAGGCCGCCTTCCTCAGCGGTCCGCCCCCGCTCGGCCCCGGCGCGCCCGCCGTCGAGCGGCTGCACGCGTTCGGGCCCGCGCTGCTGCGGCACGAGGGCTGCCACCGCGACCTGATCCTCGCCTCGCGCACCGACCCCGTCCGCCAGTACGGGGTGCCCGGTTACGGGCTGCGGACCAGCCACCTGACGATGCTGCTGCGCGAGGCGGGGGCCGACGGCGACCTCGAGCTCATCGCCCGCACCCTGCTCAGCTCACTCGACACCGCGCTCGTGGCGCACCTGACGGCCGAGCACGCCGTCCCCCTCGACCGCCTCGACGCCACATGGCACCACCTTGTCGCCCACCTCGTCCCGGAATCCCGCGCCTGACACGTCCCTCTATTTCTGGACATCTCAGAAACCCTCCCGGTGCGGACGGCGGTGCCCCAAGATAGGGGGAACCGGGTGATCAACGATCTTGGGGGGCGGGACTTGGGCGCGGGGAACATGGACAAGGAGCTCAAACGGATCGGTCTCGTCGGGCTCGCCCTGATCGGGGTGCTCGCCGTCCACGTCAACTGGATCCAGGCAGGACAGGCCGACGAGCTGCGCGTCCACGCGCTCAACAACCGTCCCCTCCAGGGCGTCACGCTGCGGGCGCGCGGCGAGATCGTCTCCGCCGACGGCGTCAAGCTCGCCTGGTCCGACGCGCTCAGCCCCGGCGACCCGAAGACCAAGTACCAGCGCAGATACCTCAAGAACGGCGCGGCGTTCCTTCCCGTCACCGGCTTCTACGCCGGGACCATGCAGAAGGCCGGGCTCGAACTCGCCTACGACTCGCTGCTCAACGGCACTGACCAGCGGCAGAGCGCGGACTCGTGGATCAGGCTCCTCACCGGTGAGGAGCCGCTGGGCGGCAGCCTGTACACGACGATCGACTCCAAGGCCCAGGTCCGGGCCTACCAGGCGCTCGCCGGGCACAGTCCGGTGCCGAGCCGGGCGGCCGTCGTGGTGATCGAGGGCAAGACCGGGGCCATCAAGGTCGCGGCGAGCTTCCCCGCGTTCGACCCGACGTCCGTCGCCGACATCAAGAACCCCGGCGACGACCAGAAGAAGCTCGACGAGCTCGGCAAGGCCAAGGGCCAGCCGCTGATCGACAAGGCATACAGCGAGCTGTTCCCGCCGGGATCGTCCTTCAAGACGATCGTCGCCGCCGCCTACATGGCACGTGACGGCAACTCGAAAGACAGCCTCGTCCCCGCGCCCGCGACGGTCCCCACAGGTGGCGGGATGATCAAGAACAGCCATCCCGACGAGATCTGCGGAGCGCCGAACGACGTGCCGCTCATCGCCACGTTCGCCAGGTCATGCAACACCACATACGCGCTGATGGGCGCCGATGACGCGCTGCTCGGCAACGAGGCGGTGCGCGCCCAGTCCGAGAAGTTCGGCTTCTACAAGAAGATCCCGATCGAGCAGGACCTGAACGCGCCGGCGTCGGAGTATCCGCACGACGCGACCAACCGCGACGAGATCCTGCGCGGCTCGTTCGGCCAGGGCGAGACCAAGACGACGACGCTGCAGATGGCCATGGTCGGCGCGGCCATCGCCAACGGCGGCGACATGATGCGGCCCTACCTCGTGGACAAGGCGGTAGGCCGGATCAAGGGCGACGACGGCAAGCCCGAGGAGACCGGGACGATCCACCGGGCCGAGCCCGAGGTGTTCGGCGAGCCCCTGACCTCGGACGCCGCCGCCCAGCTCCAGGACATGATGCGCGAGGTCGTCACCACCGGAACCGCCAAGAACCTCCAGGGCCGCAACATCGCGGGCAAGACGGGCACGACGGAGCTCACCGCGACCCGGGGCGGCGCGTGGTTCGTCGGCTTCGCCCCCGCCGACAAGCCCAAGTACGGATTCGCGGTATTTGTCGAGGGCCCGACCAACCTCTTCGGCGCGAGCACCGCGGGCCCCATCGCCGCGACGGTCATCGAAGCCCTCGGCAAGTGAGGTCCCGAGTTCAGCCGGGCCGCGCGGCGAGGTAGGCGCGCAGCAGCGCTTCAAGCTCCGCCAGCAGCGCGGGGTCGCCGGACGCGGAGTCGGCGAACGCCTCGTGCATGAGCGCGTCGGCGGCGAAGAAGACGGTCCGCGCGACGTGGTCGGGCCCGTCCGGGTCGGTCAGGCCGTGCGCGGCGAGCAGCGTGTGCACCTTGGCGACCATGCGCTCCTTGTGGTCGCGGGCCAGCCCGGGAAACGCCGTGCTCCGCAACGCGTCGCGCAGCGCACGGGTGCCTGACTCCTCCCGGTACAGCCGCACGAACGCGCCGACCACCGCGCCGACGGGATCGCCGCCCCGCGCCCCCGGCGCGGGCATGAGGGCGTCGAGCAGTGCCTCGTGTTTGGCGTGGTACTCGGCCGACAGCACCGCGAGGATCGAGTCGCGGTCGGGCAGGTACTGGTACAGCGCGCCGACCGAGACGTCGGCCTCCTCGGCGACCCTCGGCAGGGTGACCGCCGCGACGCCCTCCCGCGCCAGCAGGGTTCCCGCGGCGTCCAGCGCGCGGTTGACCTTGGCGCGGGCGCGCGACTGGGTGGGCACCCGCCGCAGCGCCCCGTCCGCCGCCGCGAGGTCGACAGCCCTGTCCCGCACCGCCATCGCCGCTCCCCGGAAAATCAAAGTTGAGTTTGGTTTGGTTCCCGCCCTACGCTACCCGGCATGACCGCACGCGCAAGCGCCAGGGCCGACGTCGCGGCCGCGAGCCGACGGCTCGCCCAAGAGGGCCTGCTCATCGGCACCGCGGGCAACGTCAGCCTCGCCTTCGCCGGGCCGGACGGCCCCGAGGCGGCCATCACCGCGACCGGCGTCGTCCTCGCCGACATCACCCCCGACCAGGTCACCGTCGTCGGCCTCGACGGACGGGTCCGCGAAGGCGACCTCGCCCCCACCAGCGAAGCCGACCTGCACCTCGCCCTGCTGCGCGAGCGCGGCGGCGCGGTCGTGCACACCCACTCCCCCGCCGCGACAGCGCTGTCCCTCGTCCTCGACGAGCTGCCCTGCGTGCACTACCAGCAGCTGACGATCGGCGGGTCTGTCCGGGTCGCGCCCTTCGCGGTCTTCGGCAGCCGGGAGCTCGCCGACGCCGTCAGCGCGGCGCTCGCCGGGAAGCAGGCGGCGATCCTCGCCAACCACGGGACCGTCGCGGTCGGCGGTGATCTGGCCAAGGCCGTCGAGAACGCGCTCCTGCTCGAATGGGCGGCCGACCTCTACACCCGGGCCAGCGCGCTGGGGACGCCCCGCGCGCTCACCGAGGAACAGCAGCTCGCCGTCATCGAGGCGGCTTTGGCGACCGGCTATGGCACCACCAAGGCGGCGGAACGGTGACCGGGCTCGGCGACGCCCTCGCCGTCGGGCGCAGCGCGCGCGTCTTCGCCTGGCCCGGCGACGGCGACCTCGTCGTCAAGCTCTTCCCGCCCGGGTACGACACCGCGCTCATCGCCGCCGAGGAGGCCGCGAGCGCCGAGGCGTTCCGGCTGCGGCTCAGCCCGGTCGCCTGCCACGGCAGGGTCGAGGCCGACGGGGCCGTCGGCCTGCTGTTCGACCGCGTCCACAGCGACTCCCTCACCCGGCAAGCCGAGCGCGACCCGCTGCGGCTGCGCGCGTGCGCCCGCGCGCTGGCCGCCGCGCACGCCCACGTCCACGACGCGCCCACCGCGCTGTTCACCGACGTCCGCGAGGCCGCGACCGCCGCACTCGACACCGCTCCCCTGGCGTTCCTCACCGCGCCGCAACGTGAGCGCGCCGCGCGGATCATCGCTGATCTGCCCGCCGGAGACCGGGTGCTGCACCTCGACTTCCACAGCGAGAACGTCTTCGGCCACGGCGACGGCCTCGCCGTCATCGACTGGCAGACGACGCTGCGCGGCGACCCCGCCGCCGACGTCGCCATGACCGTCCTGCTGCTGCGCGACGCCGAACTGTGGCCCGGCACCCCCTTGCTCAAGCGGCTAGCCGCCCAGGCCGTACGCCGGGTCGTACTGTCGACTTACCTAGCCGAGTACAAGCGGCGCACCGGCATGACCGACGAGCGCGTCGCGGCGTGGCGGCTCCCGGCCGTCGTCCTGCGGATGAGCACCCTCGATATCGCCGGTGAGCGCCAGGGGTTCCGCCGCGAACTGACCACGCTGCTCGGAGCCGACACGTGAGTTCGCCGTTCACCCTCGGCCGCTTTGTCGAAGGGCCTCCCTCGGCGGGCGCGGCGGTCGACGTGCTCGTCATCGGCGGCGGGATCACCGGCGCGGCGGTCGCCTACGAGGCGGCGAGCCGTGGCCTGCCCACGGCCCTCGTGGAGGCGCGCGACTTCGGCGGCGCGACCTCGGCGGCCACCGGCAAGCTCATCCACGGCGGCCTGCGCTACCTGAAGAGCCTTGAAGTGCGCCTGGTCCGTGAGTCGCTGCGCGAGCGCCGCATTCTCAGCGACCTCGCGCCCAACCTCATCGACGTCTACCCGACGGTCCTGCCCGACGCCGGGCCCGTCGTCCGGTTCGGGCTCACCGCCTACGACCTGCTGTCCTACGACCGCAACCGGGTCGCCGACCCCGCCAAGCGCATCCCCCGGCACCGGTCGCTCGGCGGCGGCCGGATGCTCTACCACGACTGCCTCATGATCAGCCCGGAACGGCTGACGCTCGCGTTCGTCAGGTCGGCCACCGCGCGCGGCGCGCTCGTCGCCAACCACACGAGGGCCGACGCGCTGCTGACCGAGGGCCGCGACGTCGTCGGCGCGCGCGTCACCGACGCGCTGACCGGCGGCTCCCGTGAGATCCGCGCGAAGGCCGTGGTGAACGCGACGGGCCCGTGGGCGTTCGACACCCTCGCGGGCTCCCCGCTCACCGACGGGACGGCCGGAGCGCCGCCCTCGGTGCGCTCCGAGGGCGTCTACCTCATCACCCGCCGCCTCACCGACCTGATGACGCTGCACGTCACCCCGCACGGCCACTTCAGCGCCGCGCCCTGGCGCGGGCACAGCATGATCGGCCCGACCGAGCGCGCCTACCGGGGCGCGGTGTCGGACTGGCGGCTCACCCGCGAGAGCGTCGAGGAGTTCCTCGCCGGGATCAACGCCGCTGGCCTGCTGCCGGTGCGGCTCGGCCTCGATGACGTCGTCCACGCCTACGGCGGCCTGCGGCCCCTCACCGGGGACGCGGGCGACGACACCTACGCCGCCTCGCGCGCGGCCGAGGTGATCGACCACGCCGAGCGCGGCGGCGTCGGCGGGCTCGTCACCGCGGCGGGCGGCAAGTACACGACGAGCCGCGCCTTCGCCGAGCACGTCGTCGACCTCGCGGCCCGCAAGGCGGGCCGGGCCACCCGGCCCGGCCGGACTGACGCGACGCCGCTGCACGGGTGCGGGACCGGGCCGATCGAGCCGTATGTCGCGGCGAGCCTCGCCCGGAACGCCGACTTCTCCCCCGAGACCGTCAGATATCTGGCCAGGCACCACGGGACGGAGCATGACGCGGTCCTCGACCTCGCCCGCGCCGACCCGTCCCTCGCCGAACCCCTCGACGCGGACGGCGAGCTGCCCGCCCAGGTCCTCGTCGCGGTCCGGCACGAGTCGGCCCGCACCCTCGCCGACGTCGTGCTGCGCAGGACCGGCCTCGGCACGCTCGGCCACCCGGGCGGCGCGGTGCTCGAGGCGGTGGCGGCGGTCGCCGCCGCCGAGCTCGGCTGGTCCGCCGCCAGGCGCGACGCGGAACTGCACGAGGCCGACCGCCTCCTCACCCTCCCGTGGTGACCGATCCGCCGCCTTTACGTAGTAAGTCCGTTTTAGTGCAGGGTGCGGATGACCCGCGCCGGGTTGCCGACCGCGACGACCCCGGCGGGCACGTCACGGGTGACGACCGAACCCGCCCCGATGACCGAGTCACGCCCGATCGTCACCCCCGCGAGCACGATCGCCCCGCCGCCGAGCCACACGTTGTCCTCGATGACGATCGGGGCCGCCGCCTCCAGCTTCGCCCTGCGCTGTTCCGGATCGAGCGGGTGCGTCGGGGTGAGCAGCTGCACGTTCGGGCCGATCTGGACGTCGTCGCCGATGGTGATCGCGGCGACGTCGAGCGCGGTGAGGTTGAAGTTGACGAACACGCCGGAGCCGACGGTGAGGTGCACGCCGTAGTCGACGTACAGCGGCGGCCTGATGTGGCTGCCCTCCCCGATCCCGCCGAGCAGCTCGCCGAGCACCGCGCGGGCCTCGTCCTGGTCGGTGTAGTACAGCTGGCCGTACCGGTGCGCGAGCAGCGCGGCGCGCGCGGTGCCGGCTTCGAGTTCGGCGTCGGCGATGTAGAGGTCGCCCGCGAGCATCCGTTCGCGGTTGCTGCGCGGGTCGTCGGCGAAGAGATCGGACATCCGCCGAGCCTATGCCGCGCGACGACGCCCCCACGCCGTCCGGGGACGCCGAAGGGGCCCGCCGCCGAAGCGGGGACCCCCTCGTCAGTGATGCGCCCGGCCGTGTGCCGGACCGCTGTGCGTCAGTGCATGGGCATGACGTTGACCGCGGCGTCCGGCTTGCGGCGCGGCAGGAACAGCGCAGGGATGAACGCGAGCACCAGCAGACCCGTGGCCCACCAGAAGGTCGCGGCGAACGCGTCGGCGATCTTCGGCAGGATCAGGGCGGCGGCCTCCGGCGGCACGTTGGTCGCCGCGCCGATGCCGCCCTCGCCCGCGCCGGGCAGGCGGTCGCTCAGCTGCGTGGTGAGCAGCACCGAGATGGCGGCGGTGCCGATCGAGCCCGCGACCTGCTGGATGATGTTCAGCGCGGTGCTGGCGCGCGGCACCTCGTCGTGCGCGAGGGTCTGCATCGCCGCCGACATCGTCGGCATCATCGTGAGGCCCATGCCGAGACCCATGACGAACAGGGCGACGCCGAGCAGCAGGCCGGAGGTGTCGGTGTCGATGAGGCTGGTGAAGCCCGCCATGCCCGCGGTGACCAGGACGAGACCGCCGAGGACGATCCGGCCGGGGCCGATCTTGTCGACGAGCTTGCCGCCGATCGGCATGGTGATCATCGCGCCGATGCCCTGCGGGATGAGCAGCAGACCGGTGTGGAACGCGCTCTCGCCCCTGACCACCTGGTAGAACAGCGGCATCAGCAGCATCGCGCCGAAGAACGCGAGGTTGAACAGCACCATCGTGCCGGACGCCGTCGCGACCGAGCGCCGCTTGAACAGCCGCAGGTCGATCAGCGGGACCGCCGCGCGCAGCGCCCGCAGCACGAACCCGATGACGAGGGCCGCGCCGATCACCGTGCAGGCGATGACCTCGGTGGAGTCGAACGCGCCCTTCTCCGCGCCGGTCGCCAGCCCGTAGATGAGGGTGGCCAGACCCGGCGAGAGCAGGAGCAGGCCGAGCACGTCGAGCTTCTCGCCGGGCTGCGGGGTGTCCCGGTCGAGGATGCGCCACGCCATGAGCAGCGCGACGATGCCGATCGGCACGTTGATGTAGAAGATCCAGCGCCACGACACGTCGTCGACGAGCCAGCCGCCGAGGATCGGGCCGGAGATCGGGCCGAGCAGCATCGGGATGCCGACGACGCTCATCACCTGGCCGACCCGCTGCGGGCCCGCCTTCTGGGTCAGGATCGTCATACCGGCCGGCATGATCATGCCGCCGCCGAGGCCCTGCAGGACGCGGAAGGCGATCAGGGACTCCGCCGACCAGGCCATGCCCGCGAGGCCGGAGCCGATCACGAAGAGCCCGATCGAGATCATGTACAGGCGCTTGGTGCCGAACCGGCTCGCCGCCCAGCCTGTGACGGGAATCACCGTGGCGAGCGCGAGGGTGTAGCCTGTCGCGATCCACTGGATCTGCGAAAGGGGAGCGTCGAACTCCTGGGACAGGTCGCGGATGGCGACGTTGACGACAGTCACGTCGAGGATCGACATGATCGCGCCGAGGACGACGACCGCGGCCACGGCTAGCACGCCGCGGTCGAGACCGCCTCCGTCATCCGGCTTGCCTACGGGGGCCGGGCCGGCCGCCGGGGGGGCTGTGGAACTCAACTGTGATCCCATCTTGCTTGCTTGCGTGTGATGACATGCGGAAACATCGGACGCCGTCGACCGGACACCCCCGCGTGACGTTTCAGTGATGCGGTGATCGCCTGCCCCCGCGCAGGCCGGGAGTTCTCCCCCGACCGGCACAGCGGACCCCAGCCCCGGTTAACGCGCTGCACCAAGCCTGCCAGCCCATCGCGAACACCTCGCGGCGGGTGGCGGTCTGGCTCCGCACGAAGCCAAGAACCTACCGGACCCCTCTGACAGAATCGCGCGCGGCGGAGAACGGGCGACGGCGTCGGCCCGGAATCACCCCAGCTCCTCCCCGTAGACGCGCTCGACCGACAGCGTCATGAGGACCCTGCGGTCGGCGACCATGACCGCGCGGTACTCCGCCCAGTCGGGGTGCTCCCCGGCGGCGAGCCGGTAGTAGCGGACGAGCTCGGCGACCTCAGGACCGTCTGGGTCGGTTCCGGGACCGGTGAGGGTCACTGTCCCCTCGGCCGTCGCCCAGGCGCGGCCGTCGGCCCTGGTGACCTCGAGCGCGGCCCTCGGGTCGCGGCGCAGGTTCACGGTCTTGGCGCGGCCCTCGGTCATCGACACGTACAGGAGTTCGTTCTCCCGGTCGTAGAACGGCATGACGGGCGACAGCTGCGGCCGCCCGTCGGACTTGAGCGTCGCGAGGACGCCGAGCCTGCTGCTCGCCAACAGCGCGCGCGGATCGAACTGGGTGACGGTCATGACGGGGACAAGCCGCCGCGCCATCCCGCGTATTCCCGCTCCCGCGCGAATTCTCGCGCGGCACGCCGCTCCCCCGGCAGGGTCCGGTCCGGCCCAAGAACCGGAAAAGGCACGGTCACGGTCGCGGTGGCGGGCCGCCGTGCGGGGAAGGGTCTCCCTGAGGGCCCGGGGCGACGCGGGGGGTGGCGGCCATGGGACAGGACGAGCGGGACAGGCTCGTGGAGGTCGCGACGCGCCTGTTCGCCGAACTCGGCTACGACCAGACCGAGAGCGCCCAGATCGCCGGGGCGGCAGGGCTGCCGCCCGACGCGGTGCAGCGCGAGTTCGGCGGGCGGCGCGAGCTCTACCTCGAGGTGTTCCGGCAGGTCCAGGAGGCGGAGAACGCGCTCCTCGAGGCGTACACCAAGGGCGGGCTCGACCGCGAGGGCTGCCACCGCTTCATCGACGACTACATCGGCTACTCCCTCGACCACCCCGAGCACGCCGCCCTGTGGTCGCAGCGCAGGCTGAACGACGCCGCCGACCTGCGCGAGGTCGAGCACGAGTTCGTCGTCCCCCAGGTGGTCGAGGCGCTGCGGGCGTTCGCCGCGGTGTTCCGCGACGACGTCGACTCCGAGCTGATGATGTGGACCGTCGCCTGGACGCTCCAGGCGTTCACCCTCGCCAGCAGGTCCGAAGGGTCGCCGTTCACCGACGATCCATCGGTGACCCGTTTCCGCACCCACCTGCACGGACTCGTCGACCGCGCGCTGAAGTAGGCACACCGGCGGGCGGTACGGCACCCGGGCGAACCGGAAATAACGATCTAGCTTCCGCCTTGTCGGCAGTCGCCGGAAACTTCCACATCGCCCGCGGCTGACTGCTATCGTCCCGACTGCACCTGACCCCCCGAAGATCTACAGTCGAGACCGGTTCGACGGCGTCCGCGCGACCGGGATACGACGCCACGGAGCAACGTGACCTCGTCTCAACAGTCGTCGGCCCACCCCCGCGCCCATGGCTGACCGCACAGTCGGCCGCCGCAGGCTCCTGCTCGGAACCGGGGTGCTCACGGCGGCGGCCGTGCTCCCGTCGGCCGCGCCGTCCAACGCCGGGCCCGTGCTGAACGCGCGAAGGCGCGCGCCGGGCAAACCGAACTTCGTCGTGATCCTCGCCGACGACTTCGGCTACGGCCAGGTCGGCGTCCAGGGCCAGACCAAGATCAAGACACCGCGCATCGACAGGATGGCGCGCGAGGGCCTGCGCTTCACCGACGCCTACGCCGCCGCGCCAGTCTGCGCCCCGGCCCGCGCGTCGCTGCTGACCGGCCTGCACGGCGGCCACTGCCCGGTCCGCCGCAACCCGCCGGACGACGGCGACCTGCCGCTGCCGCAGGGCATCCCGACGATCGCGACGGTGCTGCAGGGCGCGGGCTACCGGACCGGCCTGTTCGGCAAGTGGGGGTTCGGCGGCATGCTGCCGAACCCGTCGCACCCCGACCAGCACGGGTTCAGCGACTTCTTCGGCTACCTCACCCATTTCGGGGCCAAGAGCTACTACCCGACGCGCCTGCTCGACGGCAGGAAGTGGGAGTACCTGCCCGGCAACAAGGGCGACACCGGCCCGGTCTACGGGCCCGACGTCATCATGGAGCGGGCGCTGGCGTTCGTGCGCCAGTCCAAGGACGTGCCGTTCCTGCTGATGCTGACGCTCCCGCTGCCGCACGCGCCCTCGGCGGGCCCGCCGACGCTCGGCAGGTACGCGGGCAAGCCGTGGCGACGGCCCGACCGGGTCCACGCCGCCCAGGTGACGAAGCTCGACGCCTACGTCGGCAGGATGCTCGACGCGCTGCGCCGCAACGGCCTCGACGACGACACCATCGTCATCTTCACCGGCGACAACGGCCCGCACGAGGAGGGCGGGGTGCGGCCCGACTTCTTCGACTCCAACGGCAAGCTGCGCGGCTACAAGCGCAACCTGTACGAGGGCGGCATCCGGGTTCCGTTCATCGTCCGCTCCCCCAAGCTGATGGCGCGCACGCGCGGCAAGAAGACCGCGCACCAGACCGTCCACTACGACCTGCTCGCGACGTTCGCCGACCTCGCCGGCGCGCGCGTCCCGCCGGGGACCGACGGCCTGTCGCTCGCCCCGGTGTTCACCGGGCGCGGCACGGTCCGCAAGCACACGTACCTGTACTGGTCGCGGCTGCACGCCGGGTCGACGCCGTCGCAGCGCGCCGAGGACGGCAAGCGCGGCCGCAACGCCGCGGCGGCCGTCCGGTTCGGCAAGTGGAAGGCCGTCGGGTTCGCGCCGGGACGCGGGTACAGCACGCCGGGCTCGTCCTGGAAGATCGAGCTGTACGACATGTCGAAGGACGTCGGCGAGAAGAAGGACCTCGCGAGCAAGCACCCGGCTGTCGTGCGCAAGGCGCGCGGGTACATGAAGGCGGCCTGGCGCAACCCGTAGACCGCAACCCGTAGGCCGCAACCCGTAGGCGCGGTCCCTGACGTGGGCGTACGCCGGTCGGTAGGCTCCCGGCATGATCGACGTCCCCGTCATCGAGCGGCGGCTGAGCTGGCGGCCCGTCCTGCCCGTCATGGTGGTCTTCCTCGCGGGCGGCGTGTGCTGCGGCGTCCTCGGGGTGCTCCGGGAATCGGGCGCGCTGCTTGTCGTGGCGTGCGTGCTCGGCGCGGCCGTGGCGTTCCTCGTGGCGGTGACGCTCGGGAGCCGCACTGTCGTCGGCGCGGACGGGGTGCACGACCGGCGGCCGTGGTCGCCCGAGGTGTTCGTCGCGTGGAGCGAGGTCGAGGACGTCGTGGTGTCGGGCCGCCGGAGCCGGGTCGTCGCGCTCACCCGGCGCGGACGGCGCGGGCGCACCCTGTCGGCCGTGCGCGACGGCGACCAGGCAGGGGACGGGCTCGGCTTCGACGGCCTCGTCGCGGTCATCCGGCACCGCGTCCACCGCGCGGGCGGCTGACCCGCGGCCGTCCCAGATGGTTCAGGGCAGTCCGTCGGGGGGCCGGCGCGGCCCGCGCAGCACGTCGGCGAAACGGACGACAGGACGGTCCAGCGACATGCTGACGAGCCTGCGGATGAGCAGGATCGACCCGGCGACGGCCGGGCCCTGCCATCCCGGCGCGACCGCGAGGTTGAGCAGCCCTGCCGCGAGCCAGAAGTCGAGCGCGACCTTCAGCCCGGTCTGCCCGTCGCGTGCGGCCGCTGCGGTGACCGCGCCCGCGACGAGTCCCGCCGCGACGCACAGCAGCGAGGCAGTCTGGATGAGGGCGGCGTACGTCATCGGGCCACGCCGGGCTCGTCGGCGGGCGGCAGGTCCGCCGTCTTGCGCTCGGCGGCGAGTTCCGCGCGCTCCTCGCGGATCTCCCGGCTCAGGAAGTAGTTCAGCGCCGTCCTGATCGCCGCGATCGCGGCGAGTTCTCCGATCTCGCGCAGCGTCGGCGCGATCGCGGTGCGCAGGATGTCGGACGCCAGCTGAAATTCAAGGCCGAGCGCGAGGAAACGGCCGAGACCCAGCCGTACCGGGACGAAAGCCGCGCTGTTCCGCTCCCGGACCGCCGCGACCACGAACCAGCAGAACGCGACGACCGCGCCCACGAAGATCACGATCGCCCCCGCCGCCTCCACGAGCCGCACGAGCAGATCGACGGCGTCGGCAAGCCACGCCTCACCCAGCACCTCGTCCACAGCTGACCCATGCCCCGCCCCGCGACGCCCAAGCGGAGGGCCGCCCGCGCGCGCCGCGCCCGCATCGGCGAAGATCCCTTCTGTCCCCCCAGACGAGGAGTACCGATGACCGACCCCTACGCGGCATTCACCGGGCTGCGCTTCGACCGGCCCGCCGACGGCGTCCTGCGGATCACGTTCGACGCGCCCAACCTCAACGCCGTCGACCCGAGGACGCACCGGGAGCTCGCCGACGTCTGGCAGGTCATCGACCGCGACGAGGAGACCCGTGCCGTGCTCGTCAGGGGCGCGGGCAGGGCGTTCTCGGCGGGCGGCACGTTCGACCTCATCACCAGCCTCGCCGAGGACTACGCCGCGCGGGCGCGGGTGATGCGCGAGGCGCGCGACATGGTCTACGGCGTCATCAACTGCGCCAAGCCCGTCGTGTCGGCACTGCACGGACCGGCCGTCGGGGCCGGACTCGTCGTCGGGATGCTCGCCGACATCTCGATCGCCGCGCGGTCGGCGAAGATCGTCGACGGGCACACGCGGCTCGGCGTCGCGGCGGGCGACCACGCGGCGATCTGCTGGCCGCTGCTGTGCGGGATGGCCAAGGCCAAGTACTACCTGCTGACGTGCGAGACGCTGACCGGCGAGGAGGCCGAGCGGATCGGCCTCGTGTCGAAGGTCGTGGACGACGCCGAGGTCCAGGACGAGGCGCTGCGGGTGGCGACGTCGCTCGCGGCGGGCCCGGCCGCGGCGATCAGCTGGACCAAGCGGTCGCTGAACCACTGGTATCGGATCGCGTCGCCGATCTTCGAGACCTCGCTCGGCCTCGAGTTCCTCGGGTTCAGCGGGCACGAGGTCGGCGAGGGGCTCGCCTCGCACCGGGAGAAGCGCAGCCCGGACTTCGCCCGGGTGAACCGGGAGCATCCGCTCGACCTTTGACCCGTCAGCCTTCTTGACACGCGCGCGTCCCCCGGCCAAGCATGGATACGCCCCCTCACCCCAGGAGTCCCGGATGTCCGTGACCGTGCCGCTCGTCCCGCATCCCAGGCACGGCGTCCATGAGCCGACCTCGGGGAGCCCGGTCCGTCGGCCGGGCGTGGTGCGCAGGACGGCGACCACCGACATGCTGCGGCCCGAGGGGCTGGGCGGGCCGCTGGTCCTCGCCTGCCGGGGCCGCGACGCGCGCACCCGCCCCGACGGGACCCTCCAGACGCTTGCGGCGGCGGAGGCCGAGGCCGTCGTCGACTACACGGCGAACCGCCGCCTGCGGTCCCTGCGCACCGACCCGTCGCGGCCCGGGCTCGCCGAGCTGCTCGGCAAGTCGATCGGGTCGGGGTTCCGGAACCGGCTCGACGCCGCCGACCCCGCCCTGCGCGCCGACCACAGCCTGCTCTACCTGCTCCTCGACGACTTCCCCGTCACCTCGCTGGTGTCCGGGCACGCCGTCGTCGTCACCCTCCCGGAGCTGACGCTGCCGCCCGAGCGCGCCCTGGCCGCGTTCCCCGTCGACCTGTGCGCGGGGTTCGCGGCGGGCGGCACCCTCATGGGCAACGTCGCCGAGAAGGGGATGCCGCCGATCGTCGTCGGCCCCGACGCGCCCCCGCTCACCGACGCCGCCGACCCCGAGGGCTGGCACCCGCACGACCCGCTGCCCCCGACGGGAATGCGCCGGGCCCGCAGGATCGACGTGGACCCCGTGACCGGGCGGGTCGAGGCGATCTTCCGCGACTCCTACACGCGGCCCGACGGGGTCGAGACGGTCATCCACGAGTACACCCTTGAGGCGACGGCGTCCGAGGGGGTGCTGACGGCCTGCGAGGCGACCCCGCGCGTCCTGCCGTGGATCGAGTGCCCGGGAGCGGTGGCCAGCGCCCGCCGCCTCGCCGGACGGCCGCTCGACGGGCTGCGCGACCATGTCCGCGCCACGTTCGCGGGCACGTCGACCTGCACCCATCTGAACGACATGCTCCGCGCGCTGGAGGACGTCGGCGATCTCCTCGCCCTCGGAAACCGCTGATCCGCCCTGCTCATCCCGACCCGGTGGCATCGGACGGTCCCGGCATTCGCTATGAATCTGTGCATGGACGCTGCTGCCCCCGCACCGGCCGAGCCCGGCCGTCACTGGAACGCCCCGCGCTGGCCCGCCGACCGCGTCGGCCCCGACTTCGCGCCGATGCTCGACGCCCTGCGCGTCTTCCACCACAGGCTCGCGGGCGCCGACGTCCCCGACGAGCTCGCCAAGGACATGCGCCGGGTCTTCGAGCAGTTCGCCGCCGAACTCCTCGAACACCAGGTGCCTGAGTCCGAGCAGGTAGCCGGCCGGATCGACCTCCCCGGACGCGGCCAGCTCCTCGTCCCCGTCTACGAGCTCGACGTGCTCGAGCACGACAGGATGGAGGGCAGGGTCACCTTCGGCCGGCACTTCCTCGGCCGTAACGGCGCGGTGTACGGGGGCGCGATCCCACTGCTGTTCGACTCCGTGCTCGGCAGGCTGTCCAACGGACCGGGCAGGCCCGCGTCACGGACCGCCTACCTGCACGTCGACTACCGCGCGATCACCCCGATCGAGACCGAACTCCGCTTCACCGCCGAGGTCCTGCGCGAGGAGGGCCGCAAACGCTTCATCGGCGGCACCCTCTCCCACGACGGCACCCTGTGCGCCGAACTCGACGCCCTGTTCGTCATCCTCCGCCCCCACCAGCCCTAGCCTCCGGGATTTCCCTCGGCTTGGAACCCGCTTGCCCGGCCGCCGAAGCCGTCGGCCTAGCGTTGAGGGATGGGCGATGACGGGTTCGTCGAGGCGGCGACCAGGCTGTTCTCGGCGCTCGGGTACGACGGCGTCACCGTCGCGATGCTCGCGGAGGCGGCGGGGGTCGCCGAGGCGGACGTCGCGCGGCGCGGCGGCAAGGCAGGCGTGTACGCCGAGGTGATGGACCGGGTCCGCGACCTGCAGGTCGAGCTGGTCGAGGAGATGGGCACGACCCTCACCCCCGACCTCGTCGGCCTGCACGACATGGTCGACATGTTCCTCGACTTCTACGTCGCGCACCCCGAGGCGATCACGCTGTGGCAGCACCGTGGGCTCGCCGACGCGGTGGACATCCCCGACGTCGAGCGCGATTACGGCAGTCCGGTCATCCAGGGCATCTACCGCCTTCTCGTGCGCGCGGGCGTCGGCCCCAGGGCGAGGTTCGCGCTGCACAACTTCCTTGGCTGGTCCTTCCACAGCTTCCTCACCCTCGGGATCTTCCACTCCGACGGCACCACGTCCGACTGGCGCGACCCGGCGGCCCGCGCCCGCTTCCGGCAGGAGACCCACGACCTCATCGACGTGCTCGGGACGCTCGACTCCCCGTCCTGAGGCGGGCGCGGCGACGGGTTACTGGGACGGGTTACTGGTAGGAGGGGTCGTGCCAGGGGCCGATGCTGCGGGAGCGGACCGGCTCGATGAAGCGCGGCCCGACGCTGTGCGGGTGGCCCTCGCCCCAGTTGACGGGCTCGCCGGTCATGACGACGCGTGCGTCGTCGGTGTACCAGTCGACGAGGTCGGCGTCGGAGCGCAGCAGCCAGGTGCAGCCGAGTTCGGCGTCGGCGGTGAAGTCGCCGTGCCGGATGAGGGCGGGCCGCCAGAAGTACGTCCCCGGCCACATCTTCCCGTAGTTGTAGTCGAAGCCGCCGTCCAGGCAGTATGCCTCCTCGCTGCACGGGTGGTGGGCCAGCGGCTCCTCGCGCCAGCCGGGCTTGGCCTTGATGAGCCGGGTGTAGAAGCCGGTCTTGGCGTCGCGGTGCAGCAGCTTGATGTACAGGCCGGGGACGGGGGTGCCGCCGAGGTCGAACCGCATGGGGCTGCCGTCCTTGACGTCGATCCACGGCATCGCGGCGGTGTCGAGGACGATGAGGGCCTTGTCGTCGCGGACGCCGGGGAGTGTCGCGTCGGCGAGGTCGAAGCGCCAGTCGCCGTACTCGCGGAAGAGCAGGATCTCGGTGCCCTCGGCGACGCTGACGGGCGGGGTCCACACCCCGGCCGGAGCCGTCCAGTAGCCCTCGGGGCCGAGGACAGTCCCGCCGATGGTCACGCTGCCGGACAGCACGTACCACTCGGTGTCGGCCTTGTGGACGCCGCCCGGACGTGACCACGCGGAGGTGAAGCGGACCTTGAGCGAGGCCGACCCGTCCTCCTCGTCGTAGCTGAGGTTGCGCTGTTCGGCGGCCCCTGTGGCGTGCTGGAACTCCGCAAGGTGCCAGATGAGATCGCGTTCGTCGACGAGTTCCACGTGTGGGCGCATGGGCCCTCCTTCACGTCGGGTTCTTAGTTTCCGGTGCAGAATGTACCGTTAACTCAAATCCAGGACAAGTTGTATCGTTTACCCGTGAGCAGACCAGGACGTCCGGCAGGGCCCACCGACGAGACAGCCGAGGTCGTCCTGACCGCCGCGCTCGACCTGCTGCTACGCGAGGGGGCCGGGGCGCTGACGCCGCAGCGGCTGCACGCCGCCACCGGCGTCTCGCGCTCGACGGTGTACCGGCACTGGCCGACCCCTTACGCGGTGCTCGCGGCGCTCATCGAGGTCGCGCCGCTCGGCCCGCGCGAGCGCGCCGGAGACCCGGCGGCCGACCTGCACGCCGAAGTCGACCTCCTGTGCGACAGGCTGCGCGACAAACCCGTCGGCGGCATGCTCCAGGCGCTGGTCGCGGGCGCGGCGCTCGACCCGGCGATCGGCGACCTGCGCCGCCGCTACATCGCCGACCTCCTCGCGCCCTTCCACGCGGTCCTGCGCGACGCGGGCCTCGCCCCCGGGCACGCCGACGACGCCGTCGCCGCGATCGCGGCCCCCCTCCTCGTCGACGCGCTCCTGCTCGACCGTCCGACGGCCCGCGACCGCGCCCACCGGGCGGTGGACCTGGCGCTCGCCGCGCGCTAGGCGGCGCGGGAAAAAATCTTGGGGAGAAATCTCTTGGGGATGTAGAGGCCGGGGAGGCGGCTCCGACCCATGGGTGAAGGAACGCCCAGAAGGGGCGTCCGAGTGAAGGAGCCCGAGATGAAGTACCTGATCACGATGTACGGGAACAAGGCCAAGTGGGACTCGGTCCCGGCCGACACCTGGCCGCAGATCGTCGCCGCACAGGACGCGTTCAACCGGCGGTACATGGAGTCCGGGGAGCTGCTCGGGGCCTTCGGGCTCGCCGACGCGACCGACGTCAGGACAGTCCAGGTGATCGACGGCGTCGCGAAGGTCGGCGAGGGCACGGTGCTGGGCAACAGCGAGTACATGGCGACGTTCTACCTGCTCGACGTCGAGAACGAGGAACGCGCGCTGGAGATCGCCGCGGACATGCCGATCGCCGTGCAGGACCCCGTCGAGCTGTGGCCGATCCACCACGAGGCCCCCGGCTCCTGCGGGTGAGCGTGCGCACGGGCCCCGCTCGGCGGGGCCCGTGCGGCCGTCAGCGGGCGGTCCAGCCGCCGTCCACCACGAGGGTCTGGCCGGTGATGAAGGTGCTCGCGTCGCTGGCCAGGAGCAGCATGACGCCGTCGAGCTCGTCGGGGCGGCCGGTGCGGCCCATCGGGGTGTTGCGGCGCAGCCAGGCGCTGCCGCGCTCGTCGGCGAAGAACTCCTCGGTGACCTCGGTCGGGAACCAGCCCGGCGCGATCGCGTTGACGCGCACGCCGCGCGACGCCCACTGCACGCCGAGCTCGCGGGTCATGTTCACCACCGCGCCCTTGGCGGCCGTGTAGGACACCTGCGAGGTCGGGTGGGCGGCGACGAGGCCGAGGATCGAGGCGATGTTGACGATGCTGCCCGCGCCCGCCTCGATCATCGGCCTGGCGAACAGCGTGGACAGCGCGAACGTCGCGGTGAGGTTCAGCGCGACGACCCGCTCGAACGACTCGACGGTCTCCTCGAGCGCGGGCTTGGACACGCCGTGGCCCGCGTTGTTCACCAGGAGGTCGATCTTGCCGTCGCGCGTCATGACCGTCTCGAACAGGGCTTGGCGCGCGGCGTCGTCGGTGACGTCGCAGGTGACGGGCACGACGCCGGGCACGCGTTCGGCGAGTGATTCGAGCCTGTCCTTGCGCCGGGCCGCGGCGAACACCGTCGCGCCGCTGCCCGCGAGCAGTTCGGCGAACCGCATCCCCAGCCCGCTCGACGCGCCCGTCACCACCGCGGTCCGCCCGGTCAGATCCGCAGAAAGCCTGCCAACGCCGCTCATCGCCCAACCTCTCCCACACCCGACAGAATCGCGTTCTACTGTACCGAGCGCCCGATCGGCCGGCGGGGGCGGGACTACTCGGCGGCGAGGCCGACGAAGATCTTGCGGGTGGGCTCGAGGGTGTGCCACCAGCCGTCGAATCCGGCGGGGACGAGGAAGGCGTCGCCGGGGCCGAACTCGCGGCGGCCCCCCTCGGTGTCCTCGACGGCGACGCGGCCTGACTGCACGACGCACACCTCGTCATAGGGCCAGCGGGAGATCCGCACCGAACCCGGCTCGCCCGTCCACGCGCCCGCGACCGACCTGCCGTGGGTGAGTTCCGCCCGGTGCTCGACCTCGGTCCAGCCGTCGGACGCCGCGTCGTAGTCGGCGACGGGCGGGACGACGGGGGTTCCCGAGCCGGGGACGAGGATCTGGACCTGCTCGATCGCCATGGGGTTTCTCCTAGCGCGCTGAAGACCTGGGCACTAAAGCTATAGATCGATAGCTTGAGCGCGCAAGGGACGCCGTGGACCCGATACGGTGATCCAGAACTCGCGGGAGGGAAATTCTCATGGCGGTGCGCGGACCGGACGGCGTCACCCGGCGGCGTGCCCTCGTCGAGGCGTCCCGGCTGTTCGCCGTGCGCGGCTACCACGGCACCTCGACCCGCGACATCGCCGACGCGGTCGGCGTCCGCCAGCCGAGCCTGTACCGCCACTTCGACGGCAAGGCCGCGATCCTCGCCGAACTGCTCGACGCCGACCTGCTTCCCGCGCTCGCCCGCGTCAGGTCGGCGCTCGACGCCGCAGCGCCGCCGCCGGTCCGGCTGCACGCCTACCTGCACGCCGACGTCGCGGCGATCCTCGGCCTGCCCTACGACGTGCGCGGCCTGTACAACGACGACGTCCTCGACCTGCCCGACCTCGCCGCCCAGGCCGCCCGCCGCGCCGAACTGCACGCCCTGACGGCCCGTCTCGTCGGCCAGGGCGTCGCCAGCGGCGACCTCCGCCCCGCCGACCCCCACTTCGTCCGCCACGCCATCACCGGCCTCCTCCTCGAGGCCGTCCGCGAACGCGGCCCCTCCCCCGCCCCCGACCCCCACCCCCGCGCCCAGGACGTCGCCGACTTCATCCTCCGCGCCACCCTCGCCGACCCCACCCGCCTCCCCGACCTGAAAACCGCAAGCACAGCCCTGGTAACCCACTGGACCACAAACCCCTAACCCAACCCCAAACCCCAACCCCCAAACCGCGCGCGGCGGCGGACCCGGGCCAAGGCCCGGGTCCGCCGCCGCGCGCGGAATACGACCGCCCCAACCCCGGCCCGGGCAGGCCCGACCGAACCCCGGGAACACTCCCGCGCCCTCACGCAGGCCCGCGCAGCCCCAGCCGAACCCCGGGAACACTCCCCGCGCCCTCACACAGGCCCAGCCGAACCCCGGGAACAGTCTCCGCGCCCTCACGCGGGCCCGGGCCAGGCCCGGCTGAACCTCGGAACATCCTTGCGGCCTCGCGCGGGCCCCGACCCCGGTCCGGGCACGCGGGAACACTCCCGGCAGCTTGACGCGAGCGCAGGGCCGCGGCCCGGGGGCGGGCCCCCGGGCAGCGCCGAGTTCGCGAGGACCCAACCCCGGTCCGGGCACGCGGGAACACTCTCCGCAGCCTCACGCGGGCGCAGGACCGCGTCCCGGGGGCGGGCCCCCGGGCAGGGCCGGGGTCGCGTGGGCCCGAGCCCGGGGCCGGGGTTGCGTGGGCCGGGGTTGCGTGGGGGCCGCGCTCGGGGTGGGTGTGGGGCCGGGGGGGTTAGTCGGTTAGGTCTAGGGCGGCGTGGATGATGCTTTCGGTGTCGATGTTGTGGTGGCGGTAGGCGTCTTCGAGGGAGGAGGACTGGCCGAAGGAGGTGACGCCAAGGGAGGTGGTGGGGACTCGGTTGACCGTGGCGAGGAAGGCCAGGGTGTGGGGGTGGCCGTCCAGGACGGTGACCAGGGGGACCGCGCGGTCGGCGGGGAGGACCTGGTCGAGGATCCAGGACTCGGCGTCGCCGTGGCCCTGGCGGGCGCGGACCGCGCGGTAGAGCAGGTCGGGGCTCGTGACGCAGATGACGTCGGCGGAGATGCCGAACGCCTCGAGGCGGGTCGCGGCGGCCAGCGCCTCGGGCACCAGCGCGCCCATGACCGCGATGGCGACGTCGGGCGTCTTGCGGCGCACCAGCGTGTACGCGCCCGCGACGACGTTGCGGCGGCGTCGCTCGTAGGCGGCCGGGTCGGTCGGCAGCGCCGCCAGCGACTGGTCGACGGGCCGGGTCGACAGGCGCAGGTAGGCCGAGCCGCCGTCCGGCTTGCCGAGCTGGGCGAGGCTGGCCAGCAGCGTCCACGAGGTGTCGATCGCGAACGCCGGCTCGTAGTAGGTGCAGCCCGGCTGTTCGAGCCCGATCGACGGGGTCTTGATCGACTGGTGCGCGCCGCCCTCGGGCGCGAGCGTCACGCCGGACGGCGTCCCGACGAGGATCGACTGGCCGCCCGCGTAGATCCCGTACGACCACGGCTCGAGCGCGCGCTCCACGAACGGGTCGTACAGCACGCCGATCGGCAACAGCGGCTCACCCCACCGGCTCCACGTCGCGCCGAGCTCACCGATCAGCCCGACGAGGTTGACCTCGGCGATCCCGAGCTCGATGTGCTGCCCGGTCGGCGTCTCACGCCAGTGCAGGATCGTCTCGGCGTCGTCGGAGAACCAGTTCTGCCGCTCCGACGGCGACCACACGCCGACCTTGTTGACCCAGCCGCCCAGGTTCGTGGACGAGCTGACGTCCGGGCTCACCGTGACGATCCTGCGCGCCGCCTCGGGCGCGTCGCGGGTGAGGTCGAGGAGGGTGCGGCCGAGCGCGGCCTGGGTCGTGGTCGTGCCCGACGGCCGCCGCTTGACGTCGACGGGCAGCGCGGGCGGCGTCCGCTCGGGGATCGCGGCACGGTTGAGCCGTTCGGCCGCGCGCTTGCACAGCTCGTCTTCGGGGCTTCCCTTGGGGAAGGCGCGCCACGGGTCTTCGGGGTCCGCGCCGGTGCGGGCGGCAAGCTCGCGCATCTGCGCGTCGGTGAGCAGCGCCGAGTGGTTCTGCGGGTGGCCCTTCATCGCAAGGCCGCGCCCCTTGACGGTGTAGGCGAAGATCACGGTCGGCCGCGTGTCCTCGATCGCGGCGAAGGCGTCGTCGAGCGCGTCGAGGTCGTGCCCGCCAAGGTTCGCGATCGCCTCGATGAGCGTGTCGTCGGCGACCTCGGCGATGAGCGCGGAGATCGCGTCGGCGTCCGGCCCGGAACCCGGGAGGCGGCGGCGCAGTTCGGCGGCGTCGCAGCGCAGCAGCCGCTGGTACTCGGGGTTGCCCATGGCGTCGATCCGCCCGCGCAGGGCCGCGCCGCCGGGACGGGCGAACAGCTCCTCGAGGAGCGTGCCGTACTTGAGCGTGATCACCTGCCAGCCCGCCGCGGCGAACATGCCGCGCAGCCGGTCGGCGGCGATGTTGGGGACGACCCGGTCGAGCGACTGCCGGTTCAGGTCGACGATCCACACGATCTCGCCGAGCTCGCCGACCGCCTGGTCGAGGACCGCCTCCCACACCGCGCCCTCGTCAAGCTCGGCGTCCCCGACCAGCGAGTACTGCCGACCGGTTCCCGCTCCGCCGAACGCGGTGTCGACGTAGCGGCGGGAGATCGCGCCCCAGATCGGGGCCGTCGCGCCGATGCCGACCGAGCCCGTCGAGTAGTCGACGGGGTCGGGGTCCTTGGCCCGGCTCGGGTAGCTCTGCAGGCCGCCAAGCTCGCGCAGCCGGGTCAGGTAGGACGCGTCAAGGGAGCCGAGCAGGTAGTTGATCGCGTGCAGCACCGGCGACGCGTGCGGCTTGACCGACACCCTGTCCTCGGGCCGCAGGTGCCGGAACCACAGCGACGTCATGATCGACACCATCGACGCCGACGACGCCTGGTGCCCGCCGACCTTCAGCCCCGACGGGTTCGGCCGCACCGCGTTGGCGTGGTGGATGATCGAACTGGACAGCCAGAGGACCCGGTCCTCGATCCCCCGCAGGACCGCCGTGTCCGTCTCGCCGCTTCCCGTCACCGTCGTCATCGCTCCGCCTCGTCGTAGGGTCATTTGCCCCGAGATTGAAGCAGTGATAGCCAAAGTGGTGAATACCCTTGGTCAATTTTGCGCACTATGCCCAAGATAGGGTGTCGTGCACCGACAGGAGGAGGCACTATGCCCAACCAGGACGGGGTCGATCCGATCGACGCGCGCATCCTGCTCGAACTCGCCAGGGACCCGCGCGCCACGACCGTCGCGGTCGCCGAACGCGTCGGGATCGCCCGCAACACCGCCCAGGCGCGGATCACCCGCCTCGAGCGCGACGGCACCCTCGACACGTTCGAACGCCGCGTCTCCCCCGACGCGCTCGGCTACTCCCTCACCGCGTTCATCACCGCCCGGGTGACCCAGCGCAGACTCGACGAGGTCGGCTCGGCCCTCGCCGCAGTCCCTGAGGTCCTTGAGGTGCACGGCATCTCCGGCTCCGACGACCTGCTCATCCACGTCGTCGCCGCCCACGCCGACGACCTCTACCGCATCGCGGGCCTGATCCTCGCGATCCCCGGCATCGAGCGGTCGAGCACCGCGCTGGTGATGCGCCGCCTCGTCGGCTACCGCGTCACCCCGCTGCTGCGCCGCGCGGCCGAGGGGTAGGTCTCAGGGGACCCTCGGCGGCGACGCCGGCGGGCGGGAAGTGCAGAATCGGGGGAGCACCGCGCGACGGGTGTCCGGCGCGCGCGTTCCGATCGGGAGGCACGCTCGATGCAGACCCTGGAGACGCGGCGCGGCGAAAGCACGGTGGCCGACGCCATGATCCTCGCGCCGAAGGTGTGCGGGCCGGAGACGACGGTGGCCGAGGCCGCCGCCGTGCTGCGCAACGAGCACGTCCACGCGGTGCTCGTGGTGGACGGGTCGGCGCTGCTCGCCGTCGTGGAGCGCGCGGACCTCGCCGCGCCCCCCGGCTCGCCCGCGCGGCGCGCCGGACGGCTCGGCGACCGCGTCACCGGCCCGGACGCCGACCTGGAGACCGCGCGGCAGGCCATGCGCGCCGCCGGACGCCGCCGCCTCGCCGTCGTGGACGCGGGCGGCGCGCTCCTCGGCCTGCTCTGCCTCAAGCGGAGCGGCCTCGGCTTCTGCTCCGACGACGGCATCCGCGCCCGCGCCGCCGAACGCCGCCGCACCGGAGCGCGCTGACACGGCGTTACGGACGGATCGAGATCGCGCCGAGCGCCTTGCCGATCCGGCCCGACAGGGACCCGCCGTGGTGCAGCCAGTCTTCGAGGGAGACCCGGACGGCCGCCATGACGTACGCGGCGACGAGACGGGCCGTCGGGTCGGGGCCGTCGGCGGGGACCCGGGGGGCGATGAGCTCGGCGATGGCGTTCTCGTAGCGCTGGTAGGTCTGCAGGGTCCACGCCTTGAGGGTGGTCGAGGTGCGGGTCAGGCGGCCGAGGTCGCGCAGCTGGTCGCGGTCGGGCGGGGGCGCGTCGGCGAGGTCGGCGAACGCCGCGACGACGGCGTCGAGCGGGCCGAGGTCGGCGGGCTGGCGGGCGAGGGCGTCGGTGATCGTGGCGAGCCACGGGCCGGTGACGCCCTCGGCGACCGCGTTCTCCTTGCCGTCGAAGTACCGGAAGAAGGTCGAGCGGCCCACCTGGGCGTCCTCGGCGATCAGGTCGACCGTGGTGGCGGCGAGCCCGCGTTCGGCGGCGAGCCGCGCCGCCGACGCCGCGAGGCGCGCTTTGGTCGCGTGCCTCTTGCGCATCCGGAGACTGTCCGCTTCACTATGGGACATAGTGCCATTTTGGACTATGTCCCATTATGCGGCAAGGCCCGCGTTCACCCCGAGCCTGCCGCGCCCTGCGGAGGAGCTGTCGAATGGGCGTGAACCAGCGCGGCCAGATCACCATGACCGACGACGAGATCACCGCGTTCCTGCGCGAGCAGCGCGTCGCGACCCTCGGGACGCTCGGCCCCAACGGACGGCCCCACCTCGTCGCCATGTGGTACGCGGTCATCGACGGCGCGCTGTGGTTCGAGACCAAGGCCAAGTCCCAGAAGGCCGTCAACCTCAGGCGCGACCCCAACGTCACGGTGATGGTCGAGGCCGGCCACACCTACGACCAGCTGCGCGGCGTCTCCTTCGAGGGCCAGGCCGTCGTGCTTGACGACCCCGAGGCGCTGTGGGCCGTCGGCGTGGACATCTGGGAGCGCTACAACGGCCCGTACACCGAAGAGGTCAAGCCGCTCGTGGAGATGATGCTGGTCAAGCGCGTCGCGGTACGGGTGGACGTCGAGCGGGTCAGGTCGTGGGACCACCGCAAGCTCGGCCTTCCCGCGATCGAGCTCGGCGGCAGCACCGCCGCGTACCTCTGAGCGCCCGCTTCTGACGGCGTGCCGCCCGACCCGCGCGTGCCGCCGACCGCGCGCGGGCGACCGCTCACCGCCGCCCGCCGCCGTTCGCCGCCCCCGGTCTTTCCCGTGCCGGACACGCACGTCATGATGGGACAAAGCGTTCTTGTGATCGGCACCACATGGGAAACACTGATCTTGTCCTGCTCGCACGGGCGGCGCGGCGGCTGCGGGGCCGCGCCAGGATTCCGCTCGTCTTCGGCGGCTTCGGTGAGCGGAGCGTGCCCGTCAGCTTCTGCGCGGGCGGGGAGACCTCGGCGCTGACGTCGATGGTGATCAGGCCGCGCCGCGGGCTCGGCGGCAAGGCGATGCTGCGCGGCAGGGCCCTCGCCGTCGCGCGGTATGAGAACGCGCTGGAGATCACGCACGACTACGACGGGCCCGTGCTCGGCGAGGGCGTCGTCAGCCTCGCGGTGGTGCCGCTGATGCGCGGCGGCAAGGTCGGCGGCCTGCTCTACGCGGGCACCCGCGACGACTCGCCGCTGACCAGGGACATGCTGCGCGGGCTCGTCGCCGAGGCCCGCGAGATCTCCTTTGAGCTGACCGTCCGCGACGAGGTCGACCGCCGCCTCGATCGGCCCGCGCCCGCCCCGGTGCCCGACGCCGTCGCCGCGCGGCTGCGCGCGATCGCCGAGACGACCGCCGACCCGGCCACCCGGGGCGACCTGCTGCGCCTGCTCGGCACGCCCGCCCCGCCCGAGGACGACGCCGACCCGCTCACCGCACGGCAGCGCGAGGTGCTCGAACTCGCCGCGCTCGGCCTGCGCAACGCCGAGATCGCCGACCGGCTCGGCCTGCGCGAACAGACCGTCAAGACCTACATGCGCGCCCTCATGGCACGGCTCGGCGCGCGCTCCCGCGTCGACGCGGTGAACCGGTACCGCCGCCGCGGCTAGCGCGACAACGGCACCAGCCCGCCCAGAACACGGCACTCAGGCAGCCCCACGTCCCGGGTCCGTGGGCGTTCAGTCGTCGGCGGTCGCGGCGGTCATGCCGTCGCGGATGAGGGTCATGACCGAGGCGTCGGCGAGGGTGGTGGCGTCGCCGATCTCGCGGTTCTCCGCGACGTCGCGCAGCAGCCGCCGCATGATCTTGCCGGAGCGGGTCTTCGGCAGCTCGGGCACCAGCAGGATGCGGCGCGGCTTGGCGATCGGGCCGATCTCCCGTGCGACGTGCCCGCGCAGCTCCTCGATCAGGGCCTTCTCATCGGAGGCGTCCGCGCCCTCCCGCAGGATCACGTACGCGACGACGGCCTGGCCGGTGGTCTCGTCCGACGCGCCCACCACGGCCGCCTCGGCGACGCTCGGGTGTGACACCAGCGCGGACTCGATCTCGGTCGTGGACAGCCGGTGGCCAGAGACGTTCATGACGTCGTCCACCCGGCCGAGCAGCCAGATGTCGCCGTCCTCGTCGCGGCGCGCCCCGTCGCCCGCGAAGTAGCGGCCCTCGAACCGCGACCAGTAGGTGTCGATGAACCGCTGCGGGTCGCCCCAGATCGTGCGGGCCATCGCGGGCCACGGCTCGGTGAGCACGAGGTAGCCGCTCTCCCCCGCCGCGACGGGCTCGCCCGCGTCGTCGACGATCTCGACGCGCACGCCCGGCACCGCGGCCATCGCCGACCCTGGCTTGCCCGCGGTGACGCCGGGCAGCGGGGTGATCATGTGCCCGCCGGTCTCGGTCTGCCACCAGGTGTCCACGACGGGGGTGCGGTCGCCGCCGATGGTCCGCCGGTACCAGCGGTACGCCTCGGGGTTGATGGACTCCCCGACGGTCCCGAGCACGCGCAGGCTCGACAGGTCGAACCGCGCGGGGATCTCCGCGCCCCACTTCATGCAGGTACGGATCGCGGTGGGCGCGGTGTAGAAGAGCGTCACCTTGTGCCGCTCGATGATCTCCCACCAGCGGCCCCGGTGCGGGGTGTCCGGCGTGCCCTCGTAGATCACCTGGGTCGCGCCCGCCGCGAGCGGCCCGTAGACGACGTAGGAGTGGCCGGTGATCCAGCCGACGTCGGCGGTGCACCAGTAGACGTCGTCGGGCTTGTGGTCGAAGACTCCCCAGAACGTGTAGGCGGCCTGCGTCAGGTAGCCGCCCGTGGTGTGCAGGATGCCCTTCGGCTTGCCCGTCGTGCCCGAGGTGTACATGACGAACAGGGGGTGCTCGCTGTCGAAAGCCTGCGGCCTGTGCTCGGGCGACGCCTTGGCCGTCGCGTCGTGCCACCACACGTCGCGGCCCTCGGTCCACGCGACGTCCTGGCCGGTGCGCCGGACGACGAGCACGTTGGCCACGTCAGGGCACGCCTTCAGCGCCTCGTCCACGGCGGGCTTGAGCGCGCTGGGCGCGCCGCGCCGGTAGCCGCCGTCGGCGGTGATGACGGTCTTCGCGCCGAAGTCGTCGATCCTGCTGCGCAGGGCGTCGGCGCTGAACCCGCCGAACACGACGGTGTGCGGCGCGCCGATCCGCGCGCACGCCAGCAGCGCGACGACGGCCTCGGGGATCATCGGCAGGTAGATCGCGACGGGGTCGCCCGCGCCCACCCCGAGGGCTTCGAGCGCGTTCGCGGCCCGGGACACCTCGTCCAGCAGGTCACGGTAGGTGATGAGGCGTTCGTCGCCGGGCTCGCCGACGAACCTGAGCGCGACGCGGTCGCCGTCACCCGCCTCGACGTGCCGGTCCACACAGTTGTAGGCGGCGTTCAGCTTGCCGCCGACGAACCAGCGCGCGAACGGGGCCTCACTCCAGTCGAGGACGTCGCCGAAGGGCTCGTCCCAGTGCAGGCGTCCGGCCTGTTCGGCCCAGAAGCCGAGCCTGTCGGCCTCGGCCCTGCCGTACGCGTCCGCGCCGAGGTTGGCCTCCGCGCTCAGCCGCGCGGGGGGCGCGTACCGCTCCACAGTCTCCGCCACCGTCATCCTCCTCACTCCGGGGGCTTGGGGCGGCAACGCTATGGCGCACGTCACCCCCTCCCCTAGCCCCGAAAGTAGGTAATCGTCCGCTTCCTCCCCCGCGCGGCGGGCGTGCTGCGGCCGTCGGTTAGCATGACGGCGTCATGCGCCAGACCAGCAGCAAGACCCTCGCCGCCCTCGCCGTCCCGCTCGACCTCGCCCGCGGCCCCGCCTGGGGCAACAGGTTCGCGATGGCCCCGCTGACCAACCACCAGAGCCCAGAAGGCACGCTCTCCGACGACGAGTACACCTGGCTCGTCCGGCGTGCCGAAGGCGGCTTCGGGATGGTCATGACGTGCGCGGCGCACGTGTCGCGGGCGGGCCAGGCGTTCCCCGGCCAGCTCGCGGTCTGGGACGACGCGTTCCTGCCCGGCCTGACCCGGCTCGCGGCCGGGATCGCCGCCGCCGGAGGCGTCTCGGCGCTCCAGCTCCACCACGGCGGCCGCCGCTCCGACACCCGGCTGACCGGCGTCGACGTCGTCGCGCCGCTGGACGAGCCCGCCAAGAACGCCCGCGCCCTCACCACGGGCGAGGTGGAGGAGGTCATCGCCGACTTCATCGCGGGCGCTGTCCGCGCCGAGCGGGCCGGGTTCCACGGGGTCGAGGTGCACGGCGCGCACGGGTACCTGATCTGCCAGTTCCTCAGCCCCCGCAACACCCGCGCCGACCGCTACGGCGGCTCGTTCGAGAACCGGCAGCGGATGCTGTGGGAGATCCTGCGCGGCGTCCGCGCGGCCACCGGGCCCGACTTCCAGGTGGGTCTCCGGCTCACGCCCGAGCGCAGCGGCATCCCGCTCGCCGAGGCGCGCGCGCTGGCCGCCGACGTGCTCGCCTCGGGCCTCATCGACTACCTCGACATGTCGCTGTGGGACGCGTTCAAGGAGACCTACGAGGACGCGCACCGCGACAGGCTGCTGATCGAGCACTTCGCCGACCTGCCGCGCGGCAACGCGCGCCTGGGCGTCGCGGGCAAGATCGGCTCGGCCCCGGACGCGGCATGGTGCCTCGAGCACGGCGCGGACTTCGTGCTCATCGGCGCGGGGGCCGTCCTGCACCACGACTTCCCGGTCCTCGCCCTCGCCGATCCCGGGTTCCGGCTGGTGCAGCCGAGGCCGCGCGAGCACTTCGAGCGCGAGGCCGTCGGGCCACTGTTCTTGGAGTACCTCGCCACCCAGTGGAACGACTTCGTGTCCTGATCGGGACCCAGTGCCACCCGAGCGCTACCCTGCGCGACTTTCACACCTCGGAACGGGTGCGGTAGGGGTCCCCCTTTAGACGTTCCCCACAACTGAAGGCGCTCAGCATGCGCTGTCTCCGACATGGCGCTACCGCTCCGTACGCGGAAGGGTGAAACCCTGCCGGGATCACCGTCGCTCCCGGCCGTTCATCGTCGTCTCATGGAGGGCTTGGTCGCGTGTTCAGTCGCATTGCCATCGTCAACCGCGGGGAAGCCGCCATGCGGCTCATTCACGCGGTACGTGACATCGCTGCGGAGACCGGGACACGGATCGAGACCGTCGCCCTGCATACGGACGTGGACAAGTCCTCGGCGTTCGTCCGCGAAGCCGACGTCGCCTACGACCTCGGCCCCGCGTCGGCTCGGCCCTATCTCGATCTGAAGGTGCTGGAGAAGGCGCTCAAGGAGACCAAGGCCGACGCGGCATGGGTCGGCTGGGGCTTCGTCGCGGAGGACCCGGCGTTCGCGGAGCTCTGCGAGGAGATCGGCGTCACGTTCGTCGGCCCGAGCCCGGACGCGATGCGCAAGCTCGGCGACAAGATCGGCGCGAAGCTGATCGCCGAGGAGGTCGGCGTGCCCGTCGCGCCGTGGAGCCGCGGCGCGGTCGAGACCCTTGATGCGGCGCTGGCGTCGGCCGCGCAGGTCGGGTACCCGCTCATGCTGAAGGCGACCGCGGGCGGCGGCGGACGCGGCATCCGCGTCGTCACCAGCGACGCCGAACTCGCCGACGCCTACGAGCGCACCTCCCAGGAGGCGGCGCGCGCGTTCGGCAGCGGCGTCGTCTTCCTCGAGCGGCTGGTCACCGGGGCGCGGCACGTCGAGGTCCAGGTGATCGCCGACGGCCAGGGCACCGCGTGGGCCCTCGGCGTGCGCGACTGCTCGGTGCAGCGCCGCAACCAGAAGATCATCGAGGAGTCGGCGTCGCCGGTCCTGTCGCCCGAGCAGGTGACCGAGCTGAAGACGTCGGCCGAGCGGCTCGCCATCGCCGTCGGGTACCGGGGCGCGGCGACCGTCGAGTTCCTGTACCACCCGGGCGAGCGGCTGTTCGCGTTCCTCGAGGTCAACACCCGGCTCCAGGTCGAGCACCCGATCACCGAGTCCACAACCGGGTTCGACCTGGTCAAGGCCCAGCTGCACGTGGCGTCCGGCGGACGGCTCGAGGGCGCTCCCCCTGCCGAGCGCGGCCACGCCGTCGAGGCGCGGCTGAACGCCGAGGACCCCGACCGCGACTTCGCGCCCTCCCCCGGCCGGATCGCCCGCTTCGACCTGCCCGTCGGCCCCGGCATCCGGGTCGACACCGGCTTCGCCGAGGGCGACGTCATCCCCGCCGACTTCGACTCGATGATCGCCAAGATCATCGCCTACGGCCGCGACCGCGAAGAGGCCCTTGGCCGTCTGCGCCGGGCGATGCAGCAGACGACCGTCGTCATCGAGGGCGGCACCACGAACAAGAGCTTCGTGCTCGACCTGCTCGACCGGCCCGAGGTCGTCGACGGGTCCGCCGACACCGGCTGGATCGACCGGGTCCGCGCCGAAGGCGGCCTGGTCGCCCACCGGCACTCCTCGGTCGCGCTCGCCGCGGCCGCCATCGAGGCATACGAGGAAGAGGAGGGCGCGGAGCGCCAGCGGCTCCTTTCCACGGCGGCGGGCGGGCGGCCGCAGGTGCAGCACGAGAGCGGCAGGCCGCTCGACCTCAAGCTGCGCGGCGCGGCCTACCGGGTGCGCGTCGCGCGCGTCGGACCGCACAGGTTCCGGGTCGGCCTCGAGGCCGGCGAGGACGTCCGCACCGCCGACGTCGAGCTTGAGCGCTTCGACAGGTACACCGGGCGGATCACCGTCAACGGCGAGCGCTACCGGCTGCTCACCGGCACGCACGGGCCCGTCCACCTCGTGGAGGTCGACGGGGTCGCGCACCGGGTCAGCCGGGACGAGGGCGGCGTCGTCAGGTCGCCAACGCCCGCGCTGGTCGTCGCGACGCCGCTGACGGTCGGCGCGGAGGTCGAGGCCGGTGCTCCGGTGCTGGTGCTGGAGAGCATGAAGATGGAGACCGTCCTCCGGTCGCCGTTCAAGGCGCGGCTGAAGGAGATCGCGGTCAGCGTCGGCAGCCAGGTCGAGACCGGCGCGCCGCTGCTGCGGCTGGAACCCCTTGAGGACGCCGCCGAGGACACCGCCGCGGCCGGGACCGTCGCGCTCGACCTGCCGGACGCGCCCGCCGCCGTCCCCGGCCGGGAGAGCGCGGTGCGCGGTCTTGAGGACCTGCGCGGGCTGCTGCTCGGCTTCGACGTCGACCCGCACGACGAGCGCCGCGTTCTTAACGGCTACCTCGCCAACCGGGGGGCCGCCGCCGAGGACGGCCACCGTATCCTGGCCTGCGAACTCGCCCTCGTCGAGGTGTTCGCCGACCTCGCCGAGCTCAGCCGCAACCGGCCGACCGGCGAGGAGCCGGGGCACGTGCACAGCGCCCGCGAGCACTTCCACACCTACCTGCAGAGCCTCGACGTCGAGCGCGCCGCGCTGCCCGAGCCGTTCCGCGCGGCCCTGGCCAAGGCGCTCGCGCACTACGGGGTCACCGAACTCGACCGTACGCCCGAGCTCGAAGCGGCTGTTTTCCGGATCTTCCTGGCGCAGCAGCGCGCGTCGGCCGACGCCGCCGTCATCACCGCGCTACTGCGGACCTGGCTTCTTGAGCCGACGCCCGACGCGCTCGTCGGCGAGCAGGCCGGGCCCGCGCTCGAACGGCTCGCCGCCGCGACCCAGGTGCGGTTCCCTGCCGTCGCCGACCTCGCGCGCGGTGTCGCGTTCGCCTGGTTCGGGCAGCCGCTGCTGCGCCGCGACCGCGCCCGCGTCTACACCGACGTGCGCAGGCACCTGCGGGTGCTCGACGCCGACCCGCAGGCGGCCGACCGGGGCGAGCGGATTCAGGAGATGGTCCGCAGCACCCAGCCGCTGGTCCGGCTGCTGGGGCAGCGGCTCACCCGGGACGCCGCGAAAGAGACCGCCCAAGGCCGGGACAATTCAGCCCTGTTGGAGGTCCTGACCCGGCGGTACTACGGGAACAAGGGCCTCACCGGCGTGCACACGCAGGAGGCGGCGGGGTGCTCGTTCGTCGTCGCCGAACGCGCCGGGTCCCGGCTCGTCTCGGCGGCCGTCAGGTTCGAAGCGCTGGGCTCCGCGCTCGACGGGCTCGCCCAGCTCGGCGGCGACGCGATCGACGCCGACGTCTACCTCGCCTGGGAGGGCCAGCCCGACGACTTCGAGGCGATGGCCGCGGCCCTGCACGAGGTCGTCAGCGCGCACCCGCTTCCCGAGCGCGTCCGGCGGCTCACCACGACCGTCGCGGGCAGCCGCGGCGCGGTCATGCACCACCACTTCACGTTCCGGCAGTCCGGCGCGGGCATGGTCGAGGAACGCCTGATCCGCGGCCTGCACCCGTACATCGCGCAGCGCATGCAGATGGAACGGCTGCACAAGTTCGACCTCACCCGCCTGCCGTCGCTGGACGAGGAGGTGTACCTGTTCCGGGGCGTCGCGCGCGACAACCCGACCGACGACAGGCTCGTCGCGTTCGCGCAGGTCCGCGACCTCACCGAGCTGCGCGACGCCGATGGCAGGCTCGTCGCGCTGCCGACCGCCGAGTTCACCGTCGCGGCCTGCCTCGACTCGATCCGGCGCGCGCAGACGCTGCGGCCGTCCAAGACCCGGTTCAACACCAACCGGATCGTCGTCTATGTCTGGCCGCCGAGCGACCTGCCCCGGACCGAGCTGGAGATGCTCGCCGAGCGGATCCTGCCCAGGACGTCGGGCGCGGGGCTCGAGGAGATCCTGTTCATCGCGCGCGAGCGGGACCAGGAGACCGGCGCGCTGGAGAAGGTCGCGATGCGGATCTCCTTCGACGCGACGGGCAGCGCCGAACTCAGCATCGGCGAGCCGCCCGCCGAGGCGATCGAGCCGCTCGACGGATACCGGCTCAAGGTGCTGCGCGCGGGCAGCCGCAACACCGTCTACCCGTACGAGCTGACCGCCCACCTCGGCGACTTCACCGAGTACGACCTTGACGAGAACTCCGTGCTCGTGCCCGTCACGCGCGCCAAGGGCGGGAACAAGGCGGCGATCGTCGCGGGCGTCGTGTCCACGGTGACCGACCTGCACCCCGACGGCGTCAAGCGGGTGGTGCTGCTGGGCGACCCGACCAAGTCGCTCGGCGCGCTGTCCGAGCCCGAGTGCCGCCGTGTCATCGCCGCGCTCGACCTCGCCGAGAACCTGCGGGTGCCGCTCGAGTGGTACGCGCTGTCGTCCGGCGCGCGGATCTCCATGGAGTCCGGCACCGAGAACATGGACTGGGTCGCGGCCGCGCTCAAGCGCATCGTCGAGTTCACCCAGGACGGCGGCGAGATCAACGTCATCGTCGCGGGCATCAACGTCGGCGCGCAGCCGTACTGGAACGCCGAGGCGACGATGCTGATGCACACCAAGGGCATCCTGGTCATGACGCCGGACTCGGCGATGGTCCTCACCGGCAAGCAGTCGCTCGACTTCTCCGGCGGCGTGTCGGCCGAGGACAACTTCGGGATCGGCGGCTACGACCGCGTCATGGGGCCGAACGGGCAGGCGCAGTACTGGGCGCCGAACCTGCTGGCCGCCCGGGATGTCCTGATGGCGCACTATGCCCACTCCTACGTCGCGCCGGGCGAGGACGCGCCTCGGCACGCGACGACGACCGACCCGGCCGATCGTGACGTCACGGGCTTCCCGCACGTCATGGAGGGCAGCGACTTCACGACGGTCGGGGAGATCTTCTCCTCGACCGCCAACCCCGACCGCAAGAAGCCGTTCGACATCCGGACCGTCATGCGGGCCCTGTCGGACCAGGACCACCCGGTGCTGGAGCGCTGGGCGGGCATGGCCGACGCCGACACCGCGGTCGTCCAGGACGTCCACCTCGACGGCATCCCCGTGTGCCTGCTCGGCATCGAGTCCAAGGCCGTCCAGCGGCGCGGGTTCCCGCCCACCGACGGGCCCGACTCCTACACGGCAGGGACGCTGTTCCCCAAGTCGTCCAAGAAGGCGGCGCGGGCGATCAACGCGGCGAGCGGGAACCGTCCGCTGGTGGTGCTGGCGAACCTCTCGGGGTTCGACGGGTCGCCGGAGTCGATGCGGAACCTCCAGCTGGAGTACGGCGCGGAGATCGGGCGGGCGATCGTCAACTTCCGCGGGCCGATCGTGTTCTGTGTGATCTCCCGGTACCACGGCGGCGCGTTCGTCGTGTTCTCCAAGGCGCTCAACCCGAACATGACGGTCCTGGCGCTCGAGGGGTCGTTCGCGTCGGTGCTCGGCGGCGCGCCCGCCGCGGCCGTCGTGTTCTCCGGCGAGGTCGGGGCGCGCACGTCGGCCGACCCGCGCGTCCGCGACCTTGAGGCGCGTCTCGCGGCGGCCTCCGGCAGCCCGGAGCGCGCCGCGCTGACGGCCGAGCTGGGCGAGCTGCGCTCGTCGGTGCGGGCGGAGAAGCTGAGCGAGGTCGCCGCCGAGTTCGACCGCGTCCACAACATCCACCGCGCCGTCGAGGTCGGCTCGGTCGACGCCGTCATCACCGCCGCCGACCTCCGCCCCCGCATCATCACCGCAATCCGCACCCACCTCACCCCCTGACCGCACACCCCACCACCGGGCCCGGCCGCTCCCAGAGCGCCCGGGCCCTCCTCTTTCCCGGCCCGGACCGCGGCATTCGGGTTCGGGAGGTGAGGGTCGGGGTCAGGGAGGGGTGAGGGTTTTGGTGAGGCGGGTGGCTTCTTTGGCGGTGCGGGTGGTGCGGGAGCGGGGGGTCCAGGCGGTGAGGGCGGGGAGCGGGGTGTGGACGCGGTGGAGGTCGGCGTAGGTGGAGGCGGCGGCGAGGAGGTCGGCGAAGGGGGCCGGGGGGCGGGCGTCGGGGGTGGGGAGGAATGCGGTGATGGACTCGGCGAACAGGGGCCAGAGGCGGGCGCCGGCGCGGACCGCGTCGGGCAGGGCGGCGATGATGCGGGACAGGACTAGGTCGGGGGCGAGGGTGGCCATGAGGCGGCCCATGTCGGCTGCCGGGAGGGTGTCGGTCGCGGCCAGGGCGAGGAGGGCGTCGAGGGCTGCGGCGCGGTCGGTCGGGCGTTCGGAGGAGAGCGCGTAGAGGAGGACGGCGGCCGTGGCGGGGCCGGTGGGGCCCTTGGCGTCGGCGAGGGCGAGGATCGTGGTGTCCTGGTCGATCCGGATGCCGGGCCACAGCGGGGCGAGGACAAGCAGGTAGGCGGCGGCGACCTCGCGGTGCGAGGGCAGCGCCGACGGCCACCAGGCGGCGGAGCCCGTCCAGTGCGCCTCGGCGTCCTCGGGCTCGGCGAGGGTGCCGAGCAGCGCGGCCGACGCGAGCGACACGTCCCAGGAGACGCCGACCGCGAGCCGTGGGGTGGTCCCCGAGGGCGATCCCTTCTTCGGCAGCTGTGCCGTCCGGTAGGTGAACGCGGGCGGGACCGAGGCGTCGCCCGCGAGCCAGGCCCGTGCCGTGTCGGCCGCGGGGGACACGAACCCGTCCAGCACCGACGCCTCGGTGCCGGGCGGCAGCCTGAGCAGCGCCTGTTCGAGGTCGGCCCTGCCGGGGGCGCGGCCCGCCGCCTCGTGCGCGCGCAGCCGCGCCGCGAACACCCCGGGGTCGACGTGGCCCGACGCCTCGGTCGGGGTCGCGAGCAGGGCGGGCCCGCCGACGTGCAGCGCGGCCTCCACGAATCTGCGCCGGAACAAGTCCTCGGGCGCGGGGACCGGCCCCAGGCGCTCTTCCGCGCCGCGCAGCAGCCGCGCCGCGTAGTTCGTCAGGGCGTCGCCGGAGCGGCCGAGGAGCATGCAGTTCAGCGTGATGTCCACGCCGCGCAGGTGCGGGCCGAGATCGGCGCGGTACAGGAACGGCCGGTACTCCCCGACGAAGTCGCGCAGCCCGTCGGCGATCTCCGGGCCGTGCGCGACGAGCCCGGCGAGCAGCCGCTCGGTCTCCGGCCACGCCTCGGCGAAGGTCGTCAGATGCGGCACAAGCGCCTCGCGCAGCTCGGCCGCCGAGGCGATCGGCGGTTCGAGCTCACGCGGCGCGACCGGGTACAGCACGGGCGCGGCGACGGGCTCGGCCGCCTTCACCTCCCCGTACGCCGCGGCGATCTCGGCCCGCTGCGGCGCGGGCAGCCCGGCCGCTGCCCGTCGGACGCTCTCGGCGGTGAGCGGATCGACCGCCTTAGCGCGCTTGACCGCGATCCGCACGGCACGCTCCCTGAGCGCCGCGTTCTCGTGGCCGAACACCCCGGCCAGGGCCTCGACGGTCGCGGACTCCCTGCCCTTGGCCGTCTTGTCGAGCCACGCCAGCGCGGCCCTGACCAGTTTGGCCTCGGGCCGGAACAGCAGCGTCTCGGCCGTCTCGCGGAACACGCCGGGATCGAGCCGCGCGGCCTCGTCGGCGGCCCGGATCGCGGTGAACGCCTCCTCGGCCACGGCGGTCACCGCCGTGGGCAGCAGCCTGACGTAGTCGCGCAGCCGCTCGGTCGCCTCGGCGGCGTCCGGGGCCAGCAGCGCGTGCAGCCTGACGAACCAGCCGAGCGAGCGTGCCGTCCCGCCGCGCAGGAACCTGCGGACGCACCCGTCAAGGAGGTCTCGGCGGTCGGCGAAGACCAGCAGATCCTCCACGAGCGGCCTCGGTCTAGCCCCGGACCTGTCCCACTGCCTGGCGAGCGCGAGCGCGTCGTTTCCGCCGAGGTGCTCGCCCACCCCGTCGGCCTCGAAGATCGCGGGGACCAGCGTCGTGAAGAACGGATCCTCCTTTGGCGGGACATAGGTCCGCCAACCCAGCCAGCCCACGACAAAAGCCCCGGAAGTGGGCGGCTTCTCCCGTGCCTCGATATGCAGCAGCGCCGCGACCTCCCACGAGGCGAGGTCCGCGCGCCACGCCGTGAAGTCCGCGAGGCGCAGCTTCTCCGCGAGCCGCCGCGCGAGGTCGAGCCGCCACGCGTCAGGCCGGTGCGCCACCGCCGCGACGAGGTGCCGGGCGAGCTGCGGGTGCCGCCCGTCGCGCAGCTCGCGCCGCATGATCCACGACGCCGCCGCCGCGACCCCCGAGATACACCCCGCCCCCGCGACCCTGAGCGCGTGGGCACGCCGGTCCCCCCACCGCCTGAGCCCGGTGGACCGGACATACCCGGGCAACGCCGCCGCGACCTCCTTGCGCCCCGCGTCGTCGAGCCGGTTCGCCAGGACCGCGACCCCATGACAGTCCCCCAGCTCGATCCGCTGAAGCATCTCCTCCCACGCGCTCACCGCCGCACCCCGATCCGCCCCGAAACCACGTCACAGACGCCCACACCCCGCCCCGACCCCGGCCCCGGCCCCGGCCCCGAGGACGGTGACGACTGAGGCACATGCTGCCGGGAGGTGTCTGTCATGAAGGTCCGATCGGTAAGGCACTTGCCGTGGTGTCACGAGCAAGGGGCGGGAGCCAGGGGCAAGGGACGGGAGTCTGGAGGTCAGTGGGCGCGGGTCGGGAGGCGGAGGTCTGGAGGTCAGGGGGTCCGGGAGGTCCGGGAGGTCCGGGGGTCAGGAGCTTGGAGGGGTCGGGGGTCGGGGGTGGGGGCGGGAGTCTGGAGGTCAAGGGGCGCGGGCCGGGGGGCGGAGGTCTGGAGGTCCGGGAGGTCAGGAGCTTGGAGGTCAGGGGTCGGGGTCTGGGGGCACGGGTCAGGGGACGGAGGTCTGGAGGTCAGGGGTCCGGGGCGGAGGTCTGGGCGGGCGGGGGTGGGGTCGGGGGGTGGGGTCGGGGGTCGGGGGGAGACGGCTGAGGCACACGGGCCTCTGTCATGGGGGTCCGATCGGTCAAGGCTAGGGGGTTGGGGTGCGGGTGAGGTGGAGGCGGGTGGCGAGGACGTGTTTGCAGGGGCCGCGTCCGCCCCGGTGGTCGGCCCACCACGGGCAGGTGCAGGAGCCCGTTTCGGGACGGACCTGGTAGGCGTTCTCGCCCGAGACCACCCGGACGACGCCGTCGGGCAGCTCGTGGACCGCGTCCTGGTCCACCAGGGCCTGGGCGGCGCGCAGGCGGGGGTTCATGGCGGCGACGCGGGAGGCGTCATAAGGCAGCTCGCGGTGGAAGAACGCGGCCTCCGCCGTGTCGTAGCCGACGCGGCCGCCCGTGCCGAGCTGGGTGAGGGCGGCGCGGACGCGGGCGTCGGGCAGGCCCGAGCGGGCCGCGAGGTCGGCGGGGTCGAGGCGCGGCTCGAAGTCGAGGAGCGAGCCGACGAGATCGGCGTCCTCGGCCACGTCGTCGCCGATGAGCGCGTCGAGCACCGCGCCCTCGCCGGAGAAGCCGCGGCGCTCCTCCGGGGAGAGGGTGAGCACGTAACGCATGCCGGGAAGGACGAGTTCCCACGCGCTCGCGGCGGGACGGCCGCCCTGCGGCACGACGGGCCCGTAGACGCGCAGGGCCGTCGCGAAGCGCAGCAGCGGAAGCAGGGTCGCCAGCCGCTCGGCCCCCGCGAGGCACACCGCGCCGGGCCCCGGCCGTGACGTGGGCCGCAGTCCGCGTCCGGCAGGCTGCGCCCACAGCACGCCCGCGCGGCGCGGCAGGCCGCGCAGGAACCTGACGGCCTCGGGGCCCGGCAGCTCGGCCCGCAGGTCGAACCCCGACGCGATCGCCTGCACCTCGGCGAAGGACCGCAGCCACCTTTCCGGCAAAGGCACCTTTTTCTCCACGGTGGCCCCGTCGAGCGTGGTGACGACGAGTTCCTCCGGCCCCACGGCCAGGTGCATCGGGTCGGCCCCGCCGACGCGCGCGAGCGCCTCGCGCAGCGGCCCGTTGACGTCGACGTTCGTGGTGCCGCGCGCGGTCACCTCGCCGTCGAGCCCCTCGGACAGCACGTCGAGCCGCGCGTACACGCCCGCGCAGGCCGAGAACGACTCCATCCGCAGCCTGTCGCCGTTGCAGGTGACGACGGGATCGCGCGCCCAGGTCGGCCGTGGCTGGAAGTACCTGGTCTGCGCCACGTCGGCCAGCGCAAGCAGCCCCGCCGCGCCCACGTCGCCCCGGGTGAGCAGCCCGCTGAAGAACCGCGGATGCGCGACCGCGCCTTCGGTGCTCGTCCCGCCCGAGGTCGCGAGCCCGAGCCGCCCGCCGCCCGCGCCCGGCGCGAACGCCGACGGCGCAGCATAGCTGTAAGCCTGAGTCGTCATGCCCAGCACGCTAACGCCCCCCACCGACAAAACCCGATCACCACCCACCCACCCCAACCCCACGAAAACCCCACCCGAACCCACTCCGCCCGACACCCACACCACACCGCACCCGCACCCGCACCACATCGCACCCGCACCCGCACCCGCACCACGCCGCACCACACCACACCACGCCGTACCGCACCCGCATCGCGCATCACCGCACCCGCACCGCACCACGCCGCACCGCACCGCACCGCACCTGCACTGCGTCTCACCTCACCCGCACCCGCACTGATCCGGCTTAACCGGCGGAAAGGCGCGTATCGGACGCGTGGTGAGGGGTGGGGGCCGACTCAGATCCGCGCTGGGTGGTGGGGGCGAAGCGGCGGCGGTATTCGGTGGGGGTGAGGCCGGTGGCGCGGCGGAGGACCGTGCGGAGGTTGGCGGGGGTGCCGAGGCCGCTCCGGCGGGCGACGACGGCGAGGCGGTCCTCGCCCCGCTCGATGAGGCGGCAGGCGAGGACGACGCGCTCGCCGGTGAGCCAGGCCCCCGGCGTGGTGCCGAGCTGGCCGGAGAAGCGGCGGTGCAGGGTCGCGGGGCTGACGGCCGCGCGCCGCGCCAGATCGGCGACGGTCAGGGGTTCGTGCAGCCGCGCGCGGGCCCAGTCGAGCACGGGCCCAAGGGAGGTGTCGGGAATGTCTGGCACGGGGACGGGGATGAACTGCCGCTGCCCGCCCGACCTGTGCGCCGCGAAGACAAGCCGCCTGCTGACGGCGTTGGCGACCTCGGCCCCGTGATCGCGCCGCACGAGGTGGAGGCCGAGGTCGAGGGCCGCCGCGCTGCCCGCCGAGGTGAGCACGTCGCCGTCGTCGACGAACAGGACGTCCTCCTCGAGCAGCACCGCGGGGAACCTCTCCCGGAACTCCCGCGCGCACTGCCAGTGCGCGGTCGCCCGACGGCCGTCGAGCACCTCGGCTTCGGCGAGCGTGAACGCGCCGGTGCACAACCCCACAAGGCGGGCCCCGCGCTCGTGCGCGCGCCGGACGGCGGCCAGCACCTCGGGACGCCGTGGCGTCGCCACGTCGGGCCGGTTCGGCACGATCAGGGTGTCCGCGTCCTCGGCGGCGTCGAGCCCGGCGACCCCGGTCAGCGTGAAGAACCCGTCCCGCATGACCGTGCGCGGCTCAGGCGAACACAGGACGAACCGGTAAAGATCACGCCCCAACTCCGGCCTGCCGAGCCCGAACACCTCGGTCGCGCACCCGAGCTCGAACGGATTCGAGTTCTCATCGACCACCACCACGACCCGATGCAAGGATCCTTGCGCCACCTGCAATTCCTCTCACTCCCAGAACCCCGCCCCACCCCAGAGAATTACCGTTATGCCCGATACCTCCCCAAAAGTCGACGCCGTCCCCACCCCCACCGACCCCACACCCAAAGACCCCACGCCCCACAACACCCCACCCGGCAGCCCCGCACCAAGCGACACCCCTCCGGGCAGCCCCGCGCCAACCGGCCCCGGGCCCGTCAGCACCGCGCCAAGCGGCCCCGCACCTGTCGGCCCCGGGCCAAGCGGCCCCCCACCCGGCGGCCCCGCGCCAGGCGGCCCCACATCCCACAGCACCCCACCCGGCAGCCCCGCACCTGTCGGCCCCGCGCCAAGCGGCCCCGGGCCCGTCAGCACCGCGCCAGGCGGCCCCGCACCCTGCGACACCCCACCCGACGGCCCTGCACCCAGCGGCACTGGGCCTGTCAGCACCGCGCCAAGCGGCCCTGGGCCCGTCAGCACCGGGCCAAGCTGTCCCGCGCCAAGCGGCCCCACACCCGGTGACACCCCACTCGGCGGCACCGGGCCAGGCGGCACCGCGCTGCACGGGACCGGGTCCGCTGACCTCGCCTTTCAGGGTGCTGGGGGGCCTGTGGGGCTTGCGGAGGCGTTCGCGTCGTTTGAGGGGTTGTGGAGTCCGCGGGTTGTTGCGCGGGTGAATGAGTACGACGTGCGGGTGGCCAAGGTCGAGGGCACGCACGTCTGGCATGTGCATCGGGACACCGATGAGTTCTTTCTCGTGCTGGACGGCGAGCTCCACATCGCGCTGCGCGAGGTCGGCGGCGAGCGCACGGTGCGCCTTGCGCGCGGCATGGTCTTCACGGTCCCGCGCGGTGTCTGGCACCGGCCTTACGCGCCCGTGCCGACCCGAATCCTCCTCTTTGAGCCTTCGGGGACCCTGTCCGTCGGCGACGCCCACGACGACCTTCCGGACCACGTGGACGCCACGACAGGGCACGCCCTCTGAGCGCCTACGGGTGCGCGGGTCTCGGGTCGCGGAAGACGACCGCGGAGGTCTCGCGGCGGATCGAGGTGAAGATCGGGCCCGACCTGCCGAGCCGGAACACCATCTGCGGGTGGTGACCCTCGCAGAGGTGCCCGGAGATCAGCTCACGGAACGCGGGGACCTCGAGGGCCTGGGTGTGCAGCGCTGCGGCGTAGTGATCGGCGGCCGCGTGCAGCAGGACGCGTTGCAGGGCCTGGCCCGCCGCGAGCCAGGCGACGCGGTCGTCGGTGGCCGTCTCGATGACGCAGACGGTCCCGGTCTCGCCGGGGACCTCGGCGCCGACGTCCATGCCCTGGGCGCGCCCGTGCCGGAACGACCGTTCCGGGAAGTTCGGGTGGGTCTCCTGCGACTCGATCGGGTACGCGGTGTCCGGGACGCCGTCGCGCCGCCCGCTCCCCGACCCAGGCGACCAGCGCGCGAGCTCGGCCTGGTAACGGTCGTCGAGCCGCTGGAACTGCTCGGCCGCGTCGCTGAGCGCGCCGAGCGCGCGCGTCTTGCGCGGGTCGGACATCACCCTCAGATCCGCGTCCTCAAGCCGCGCCTCCTCGATGAGCGAGGACATGAGGTACTCGGGCGGCCCCTTCTCGGCGAACGCGCCTCGGTGGGTCCTGCGGTCGCGCGCCTGCGCGAACAGCCTGACGGCCTCCGGCGGCGGTTCCGCGCGCTCGCGGACCGTCACCTCGGCGAGCAGATCCGGCTTCTCAGAATCCGGGACGATATCCACTTCTGGCACATATCCAGCGGCAAGGATGCCGAGCCGCAGCGTGGCGAGGGCCGCGCCGCAGCTCACGACCATCTCCCTGCCCTCGGGGTCGGCGACCGCCAGCCGCCGTTCGGGATCGGCGTACAGCGTGACCCTGACGCCCCCGTCGACCTCCGCGGTCCCGAACCACCACGGCTGGGTGTTGTGCACCGACGGGGCCCAGACCGCCCCCTCGATCGCGTTCCGGACAGCCTCCTCGATGTACCGCGCGTCCCCGGTCCCCTCGGATACCGACATCTCGCCCCCTAGCCGTGTCCGCACCCCCAGTAGACCACCTCCGACGACGCCCGATGGGGGCCGAACGTCCCGGTTTTAACCGGTCCTGAGGCACTGCAGACGCCGAGCTCGCCGACACCCTCCCCGTCCAAAATCTCGGACAAAAGCCCAGAAGCCCGGCACACGGTCGGGAACGTACGCTGTACTGTGCGGCGTGCCAGCACCCCGTCGAAAGGCTGCCGATGACGTCCGCGCAAGGCCGTGACCTCCCCCAGTTCCCGCAAGGTTTCCGGTTCGGCACGAGCACCGCCGCCTACCAGATCGAGGGCGCGACGGCCGAGGACGGGCGCGGCCCGAGCATCTGGGACGCCTTCGCCACGCGGCCGGGCACGATCGCCGACGGCTCCTCCGGCGCGGTCGCCACCGACCACTACCACCGGTACGCCGAGGACGTCGCCCTGCTCAAGGGCCTCGGCGCGCACGGCTACCGGCTCTCGGTCGCCTGGCCGCGCATCCAGCCCACCGGCGAGGGCGCGCCGAACCCCAAGGGCCTCGACTTCTACGACCGACTCCTCGACGCCCTGGCCGAGGCCGGTATCGAGCCGATGGTCACCCTCTACCACTGGGACCTGCCTCAAGCCCTCGAAGAGCGCGGCGGCTGGCTGGAGCGTGCGACCGCCGAACGCTTCGCCGAGTACGCGGGACACGTAGCGGCACGCCTGGGCGACCGTGTGACGCACTGGGTCCCGGTGAACGAGCCCAACGTGACGGCGATGCTCGGCTACGCCCTCACCGCCATGGCCCCCGGACGCGGCCTGTCCTTCGACGCGCTCCCCGCCGTCCACCACCAGCTCCTCGGCCACGGTCTGACGGTCAAGGCGCTGCGCGCGGCGGGCGCGTCATCGATCGGCACCGCCACCAACCACACCCCCGTCTGGCCCGCCTCCGACGACCCCGCCGACCACGAGGCCGCCGCCTTCTACGACCTGCTGTGGAACCGCCTCGTCGCCGACCCGATCCTGCTCGGCGCCTACCCCGACGGCTTCGCCGAGCTGATGCCGGGCCCGGTCGCCGACGACCTCAAGATCATCGCAAGCCCGATCGACTTCTACGGCGCGAACTACTACAACCCGACCGCGATCCAGGCCCCCGGCAAGACCTCGGCCCCCGCGACGGCCACCGCCGCGGGGCACGTCGAGGTCCCCGCCGACCTGCCCTTCCAGTTCGCGCCCATGACGGGCCACCCGCGCACCGACTTCGGCTGGCCCGTCGTCCCCGAGGGCCTGTACGAGCTGATCATGCAGCTGCGCGACAGGTACCCGGACATGCCCCCGCTGGCCATCACCGAGCAGGGCTGCGCCTACAACACACCGCCCGGTCCCGACGGCGTCGTCGACGACTCGGCGCGCATCGCCTACTACGACGCCCACCTGCGCGAGGTGGCGAGGGCGATAGCCGACGGCGCGGACGTCCGCGCGTACTACGCGTGGTCCCTGCTCGACAACTTCGAGTGGGCCGAGGGCTACACCCAGCGGTTCGGCCTCGTCTGGACCGACTACACGACGCTTGAGCGCGTCCCGAAGCGCTCCTACCACTGGTTCGCCGAACTGATCGCCGCCCAGCGCGCTTGACCGGCTACAGGTCGGGTTCGGCGTCGGCCCAGGGCCGCGCCTCCTCGAGCTGGGCGGCGAGCGCCAGCAGCAGCCCCTCGCCGCCCAGCCCCGCGACGAACTGGACGCCGAGCGGCAGCCCGCTCCCCGTTCGGTAGAGCGGAACGGACATCGCGGGCCGTCCGGTGATGTTGGCGAGCTGGGTGAACGGCACGGGCGCGAGGTTGGCGACGAGCTGGTCGCGCCACATCGGCGTCTTGGCGGCGTATCCCGCAAGCCGCAGCCGCAAGGTGACCTCACCCAGGACACGCAAAGCCAACGGCGTGTCCAGCGCGCCGATCGGCAGCGGAGGCCCGGCCAGCGACGGCGTCAGCAGCAGGTCGTACGTCCCGTGGAAGACCGCGAGCGAACGCGCGTACACGTTCCACCGCTCAAGCGCGGTCAGGTACTCGGCGGCCCTGACGGAACGCGCCGCGCCCGCGAGAAGCCGAGTGTCGAGTTCGAAGTCGCGCAAGCGCGCCCCGGTCTCCCGCCGGACGAGGTCCATCGTCGCGGCCGCCTCGCACGACCACATCATGAGGAAGTCCTGCGCCATCGCGACCCCGTCGATGTCGGGCTCCGCCTCCTCGACGGTGTGGCCGAGCCCCTCGAGGAGCCGTGCCGCGTCCTGGACGGCGGCGACGGCCTCGGCGGCCACGGGCGTGCCGAGCGGCGAGCGCACGGTGAACCCGATCCTGAGCGTCCCGGGCTCGCGCCGCGCGAGCTCCGCGTACGGCTCGGCGGGCCGCTGCGGAAGGAACGGCCCGCCCGGGTCGGCGATCGCGGTCATCGCGTCGAGCAGGGCCGCGCTGTCCCGGACGGTCCTGGTGATGACGCCCTCGGTGGCCGCGCCGTGGAAGTACTCGGCGTGCGCGGGTCCGCTCGACAGCAGGCCGCGTCCCGGCTTCAGGCCGAACAGGCCGCAGCACGCGGCGGGGATGCGGATCGAGCCGCCGCCGTCGCTCGCGCCCGCCGCGGGCACGATGCCCGCCGCGACCGCCGCCGCCGAACCGCCGGAGGAGCCGCCCGGGGTACGGCCGAGGTCCCACGGGTTGCGGGTGGGCCCGTGCGCCTCGGGCTCGGTGACGGACTTCGTGCCGAACTCCGGCGTGTTCGTCTTGCCGAACACCAGCAGACCCGCGTCCAGCCAGCTCTGCACGATCACGCTGTGCCCTGCCGCCCGGTGGCCGCGCGACGCGCGCGATCCGCCGGTCGTGGGCTCGCCCGCGTAGTCCTGCGAGAGGTCCTTGATGAGGAAGGGAACGCCCGCGAGCGGCCCGGACACCCCGTCCTTGACGCGCTTCCTGGCGACCTCGTGCATCCGGTGGACGATGGCGTTGAGGCCGCCGTTCACCTGCTCGGCCCGCGCGATCGCCGCCTCGAGCGGCTCGTCGGGGGCGACCTCGCCCTTCGCCACGAGTTCGGCGATCCCGACGGCGTCAAGCCGCCGGTAGTCCGCGTACTCCACGCCCACCCGCCCTGTGCCCAGGCCCGGGACCGCCCCGGACCCGGGAACTATAGGCCGGACCCGACGCCCCCCACCAGGGCCGTCCTTCCGGGGAAGTGTGGACCTCGTGATCTCGGCGGCGTTAGGGTCGGCGAGCGGGTGCGGCACGCGCGTCCGCGTACGTCAAGGCATGAGGGAGAGGGCGATGAGCGCGAACGCGGGCGGGGGCCTGGTCTGGGGCGTCAAGGCGAGCTTTCTGGGCTACGTGACGCGGGCCGAGGGCGAGATCACCGTCGCCGAGGGGGCCGACGTCGCCGAGGGCCAGCAGGCGTTCGTGTTCCCGGCGTCGGACGAGAAGGGCAAGTTCACCGGCCAGGTCGGCTTCGACGCGCACGGCGGCATGCTCAAGGTGACCATCGCCGACCCGTGGATCGAGATCGCCGACGACGGCAACGCGACGCTGTCGGTGGTGAACCCGGCGAAGCTCGCCACCGACCGCTCCCAGCGGATCACGATCGCCGCGCTCGGCGACATCGTGCCGCAGGGCGACGGGACCGCGAAGGCCAACGCGGTCCTCACCATGCACGGCGTCTGGCTGCTCGGCAACGTCTACGCCCCCGGCGACGACCTCGACCCCGTCGTCTTCCCCTGGGCGGGCTGAGGTTCCGGTCATGCGGTCCGGACCGTCACCGACGGTCCGGACCCGGCCGTGGCACGCCCTTGTGACGGGGGGCCGTGTCCGTGACCTGTGGGGTCTCGTCTGACAGACGCCATCCAGTTTGTCACGTGAAGAATAATTTATACGAAGTACTATATTCCGTCCGGTTCACCCCACTACCGTAAGCGTCTCTTGTGATGCGGAGCGGATGGAGGTGGCCGGAATGAGGCGGCGGACCGGCGACACGCCTATCGCGCGGAGGATCGCGCTGCTGCTGGTGATCCCGGTGACGTCCCTCGTGGGGCTGTGGGGGTTCGCCGCGGCGTCGAGCATCGACGCGGCGCTGGAGAAGCAGAAGTTCACCGACGTCTACGAGGGGCTCGGCGAACCCGTCAACGTGCTCACCGTGATGCTCCAGGTCGAGCGGACCCTCGCCGCCGCGCTGATCGCCGTGCCCGGCCAGCAGACCCGCCAGCAGTTCCAGGAGCAGGCGGCGCGCACCGACGGCGCGGTGCGGATGTTCACCCAGGGCGCGAACCGGGAGGAGGTCACCGGCGCGAGCGCCGACCTCGCCAAGCTCCCCGCGTTCGCGCGCGAGTTCTCCGTGCTGAGCCAGTTGCGCGCCGACGTCCTCGACGGCGCGGACGCGCTGCCGACCGTCGAGCAGTACAGCAGGCTCACCGACCGGCTCCTCCAGGTCCTCACCCAGGTCACCCACATCCAGGACGTCGACGTCGACGCCCAGATGAAGGCGCTGCTGAACACGCTGTGGGCGCGCGACATCATGATGCGCCAGGACGCGATCCTCATCGCCGTCCGCGGCGACCTCGGCACCGGGGCGCGCACCGAGTTCGCGCGGCTCGCCGGGGCCCGCGCCAAACTGTCCGAGCTCGGCGAGGACCGCATGGTCGGCGACCTGCGGGACATCGGCCAGAGCCTCACCGGCGCGCCCGCCTACCTGCGCTACGTCGAACTCGAGGCGGCCATCGCGCGGTCCGGCATCACGAGCCCGACGATGATGGGCGACTGGACCACCACGACCCAGGCGCTGTCGCCGCTGTGGCTCCAGGTCGCCACCGAGGCCGGCGGGATCGCCGACCTGCGGGTCCGCGAGGTCGGCGACGAGATCATGCTCCGCCTGTACCTCGTCGCGGGCGTCGGCTTCCTCGCCGTCCTGCTGTCGGGCGTGCTGTTCTTCAGGTTCATCCGCGGCATCTCCGCCGACCTGCGCAGGCTCCAGCACACCGCGCAGGACCTCGCGCGCGTCCGGCTCCCCCGGGTCGTCGGCAGGCTGCGCCGCGGCGAGCAGGTCGACGTGCGCACCGAGGCCCCCGACATCGAGGGCGGCGGCATCCGCGAGGTCCGCCTCGTCGCCGAGGCGTTCGCGAACGTGCAGCGCACCGCGGTGGACGTCGCGGTGTCCGAGGCGGCGCTGCGCGGCGGCATCAACCAGATCTTCGTGAACCTGTCATGGCGCAGCCAGAGCCTCCTGCAACGGCAGCTCAGGCTGCTCGAGGCGATGGAGCACAAGGCCAAGAGCTCCGAGGAGCTCGACGACCTGTTCCGGCTCGACCACCTGACGACGCGCATGCGCCGCCACGCCGAGGGCCTCGTCATCCTCGCCGGGGCGCAGACGGTCCGGGCGTGGGACCACCCCGTGACGTCGGAGGACGTGGTCCGCGCCGCCCTCCAGGAGATCGAGGACTACCGCAGGGTCGAGGTCGTGACGACCGCGCCGGTGTCGGTCGCCGCGCACGCCGTCGCCGACGTCATCCACCTGCTCGCCGAGCTGATCGAGAACGCCGCGGTGTTCTCGCCGCCGACGAGCGAGGTCGCGGTACGGCTCGACGTCGTCGCCAACGGCCTCGTCGTGGAGATCATCGACCGGGGCATCGGCATCACCCCCGACGAACTCGTGGAGATCAACCGGCGGCTCACCGAGGCCCCCGACTTCACGCTCGCCGACAGCGACCGGCTCGGCCTGTTCGTCGTCGCGCGGCTCGCGGCGCGGCACGGCATCCGGGTGCGGCTCCAGCCGTCGCCGTACGGCGGGACGACCGCCGTCGTGCTCGTCCCGATGGGGCTCGTGCTCGCCGACCGGGCCGCCGAGCCCGCCCGCGACAGGGTCGCCGACACCACGCGCACCCAGCCGTTCCAGGCGGTGCCCGCGCCCGCGCCGATCCCGGCCGCCGCGCCGCCGCCGCGTATCCCCGGCAGGATCGAGTCGGCCGCGCCGGGGCGGCTGCCGCGCCGGACCCGTCAGCAGAACCTCGCGCCCGAGCTGCGCGGCGGCCCGCGCCACGCCCGCGAGGACGAGGCGTTCGACGACTTCGTGGAGCCGGACCCCGAGAGCAGCCGCGACCTGATGTCGTCGCTGCACTCGGGCTGGGAGATGGCGCGGATGGACGAGCCGTCCGCCGACCAGCGTCAAGACCACCGCGACGAACGGGGAGACCGATGACCGAGGGCACCGACCTGAACTGGCTGCTTGACGAGCTCGTCGCGAAGGTGGCGGAGATCCACCAGGTGGTGCTGCTGTCGCGTGACGGCCTGGTGATGGGCGCGTCGGCGGGGCTGTCCGACGCCGACGCCCGCTTCCTCGCGGCGCTGTCGTCGGGCTACTTCAGCCTCGCCAACGGCGCGCGCGAGCACTTCGCGGCCCAGGCCGTCCGCCAGGCCGTCATCGAAATAGACGACAAGCTCTTCTTCATCCTCCCCGCCGCCGACGGCAGCTGCCTCGCCGTCCTCGCCGACGCCGGCCGCAACACCCGCATGGTCGCCTACGAAACCGCAATGCTCATAAAGCGCGTCCGCGGCCACCTTGTAGCCGTACCGCGTGTTTAATTGCCGCGGCTCCGCCGCGGCGGTGATTGGGCGCCGCGAAGTCGCCGTCTTCCCTCCGGACTTGCTCGCCTGGCGGCTCACAAGTCCTCCGGTCCAGACGGCGACGCGCCCAATCACTCTCAGCGGTAAGGCACGAGGCCGTGGCCCCGGCTGAGCTGGAAAGCTCCGGGTTCTCATCTCAGCGCAATTCCGGGTAGTAGCGGTTGGCGATCCATTCGCCCAGGCTCATGCCGCCCTTGATTCCGCCGATGAGGCCGGCGTATTGGCCGATGAAGGGGCCGGTGCCGCCGGTGTAGGGGATGGTGAGGACGCCGATGCCGGAGCCGGCGACCCAGCCGAAGAGGCCGCCCGCGACACCCCAGTTGCGGATGATCCGCTCGCGGGGGGTGAGTTCGCGGTAGGAGTCGGTCTCGGGGTCGTAGATGTGGTCGCCGTCGAAGGCGGGGTCGGTCATGAACAGCCACTGGGCCTCCCAGGGGCTGAGCATCCGGTACCGGTAGGGGTCGTCGGGGTCCTGGAAGAACGGGGACGGGGGGCCGTAGCCGTCGAGCACGTAGGGGGTCGGCGCGCTGAGGGTGGTGGGCGCGGTCTTCGCGACGCGCTGCTGGCCCGCCTTTCCGATCCCCTCGGCAAGCCCGAGGGAGAAGGCGAGGTGGCCCAGATGGACCCTGGTGATGATCGCCGGGACGTCAGTGGCGTCGTCGTCCGGCAGTTCCTCGGCGGCGAGCGCCTGGCGCAGCATCTCGTCCTGCCAGTAGAGGCAGCCCGCGAGCGCGACCGCCGCGTTGCGCGTCTCGGTGTCGCGAACTGACAGACGGGCGATCGCGGCGGCCTCCTCGACCCTGCGGACCAGGGGCTCGGCGGTGGCGGAGCGCTTCGGGATCGGCACAAGGGGCGAGGCGGTGTGCAGCGTGGTGAGGATCTTGCGGTGCACGACGTCGTCGGGCACCACGGTCGGCAGGCCCGCGAGCGTGTCGGTGACGCGGGCGACCTCACGGTTCACCGCGTCGATGACGATCCCGATGTCGTCGTCGTTCGGCAGCGGCAGCGTGTGGGTGACGGCGTCGAACGCGGCGGCGGCCATCGCGGAGGCCGCGAGACTGGCGCTGAGCACCGCGTCGCCGAGCTGCTCGGCGAGGGTGGCGAGTTCGGCGCGCAGCGCGGCGATGCCAGCGAGCAGCTGTTCCGCAAGGTCGGGGTCGCGCTCGGCGACCCTGGCCACCACGGCGAGGTCGGGGTCGGACACCACCGGCAGGACAGGCGTCGAGGACAGCACGAGCCCGACCGCCTCCTCGAAGGAGATGCCGTCGGCCGACCCCATCCCGCTGGTGAGCGGCGACGCGATCAGGCGGGCCCTGGTCGCGACGTCGAACACGAGCTCAAGCGGAGGGGGCGCGGTTTTCCCTGGGAACCCGCCGTGCTTGGAAATCACCATCGAATCCTCTCGTCGGCCTTCCGGATGCGACCGTAACGCGACGGGACCCGACCGACGGAGGATCAATTATCTTACCTTATCGACCGCAAATGGCCAGTAACCCCTCGCGTCTCTCCTCGCATTCCCGACCCCCGGTGAACGCCTTTATCGAGTGCCGCGCAGCAGACGGCCTGGGCGCGCTCCGGTGTCCTTGTCGTTCCTGCGGGTGATCACGCCTGCCACGATCGTCGCGGTGTAGCCGTGGGCGTCCTGGAGGAGGCGGCCGCCTCCGGCCGGGAGGTCGTGGGCCATGCGGGGGACGTCGAGGGTGAGGTTGGCGAAGTCGATGACGTTGAGGTCGGCGCGCATGCCCTCGGCGACCACGCCGCGGTCGGTCAGGCCGAACAGGCGAGCGGTGTCGCTGGTCTGCTTGCGGATGACGTACTCCAGGGGCAGCTTCTCGCCGCGTGTGCGGTCGCGGGCCCAGTGCGTCAGGAGGTAGGTGGGCATCGACGCGTCGCAGACCATCGCGACGTGCGCGCCGCCGTCGGCGAGGCCGTAGACGGCGGCCGGGTGGAGCAGCATCTCGCGCAGCGCCTCGTGGTCGCCGTCGCTGTAGCCGAAGATCGGGACCATCAGCATGGCCCTGCCGTCCTGCTCCAGCATCAGGTCGTACAGCTTGCCCATGGGGTCGACGCCCTCGGCGGCGGCGAGCGCGGCGAGCGACATGTCCGGCGTCGGCTCATAGTCGGGGACCTCGCCGAGCGGGAAGATCCGGTCGAGCAGGAACTGCTGGCCGAGCGCGATCATGTCGTCCATGCTGCCGGGACGCGGGTCGAGGTCGGCGTCGGCGAGGATCGCGGCGCGCACCTCGGGTGCGGCGAGGCGGTCGAGGAGGTCGCGGCCCGAATAGCGCGCGGCGAGGTCCTGGAAGGCGGGCCGGAGGGTGAAGGCGTGCCTTCCGGTGAATCCGACGAGCATCCCGAACGGACGGCCCGCGACCTGCGGGTAGACCTCCGCGCCCGCCTCGCACGCGGCGAGCGACTCCGCGAGCAGTTCCCGCCACTGCTCGGGCGCGGCGTCCACCTGGAGCAGCGAGAACGTGACGGGAAGGCCGGTCTCGGCGGCCAGCCGCCGCATCCAGTCCATCTCCTTGTGCGCGGCGATGACGTCCTCGCCGGTCGCGCCCATCGGGGCCAGCTCGAACACGACGCGTCCTGCCTTGGCGGCGGCCTTGCCGAGCGCGAACAGCTCGTCCTCGGTCGCGAACGTGCCGGGCACGGGCTCGCCGTCGATCGCGCGGTGGCTGAGCGTGCGCGAGGTGGAGAACCCGAGCGCACCCGCCCGCACCGCCTCGGTGACGAGTTCGGCCATCCGCGCGATGTCGTCGGGTGTCGCGGGCTCGTTGCGCGCGCCGCGCTCGCCCATCACGTAGGCGCGCAGCGGGCCGTGCGCGATCTGGACGCCGAAGTCGACGGCCAGTTCCCTGTCGGCGACGGCGTCGAGGTACTCGGGGAAGCTCTCCCAGTTCCACGCGACGCCCTCGGCCAGGGCCGAGCCGGGGATGTCCTCGACGCCCTCCATGAGGCCGATGAGCCAGTCCTCCTTGCCGGGTTTGACCGGCGCGAACCCGACGCCGCAGTTCCCGGCGACGACGGTCGTGACGCCGTGCGAGGCCGACGGGTCGAGCGCGGTGTCCCAGGTGACCTGGCCGTCGTAGTGGGTGTGCACGTCCACGAACCCCGGCGTCACCAGCAGGCCGGTGGCGTCGACGGTCTCGGCGGCGGGTCCGTCGAGGGAGTCGGCGACCCTGACGATGCGGCCGTCACGGACGCCGACGTCCGCGCGGCGGGGCGGGGTCCCGGTGCCGTCCACGACGAGTCCGCCGACGATGGCGAGGTCGTACATGCGCTGTCCTCCGAGGGGTGGGAGTGGGGCGTCGGACGGGCCGACGTCCCCATATCCTCGGACATTCGCGGCAGGTTGTATACGTTATTCGTTATTCGCGTCAGGGCGCGATCATGCCGGCCGACAGGTCGATGTCGGCCCCGCACATGCCGGGGATCTGCAGCATCGCGACGAGTCCCGCGCCGACCTCGTCCTCCTCCACGAGGCGTTCCAGCGCCGCGCGGGAGACGAACGTGTGCTCGGCGTCCTCGACGCTCGCGCCCGTCGCGGCGGCCTCGAGCCTGAAGTTGCGCGCCATCCGCTCGCCGCGCACCGGCCCCGGCGACAGCGAGTTGACGCGCACACCCTGCGGCCCCGCCTCGAACGCGAGGGTACGGGTGAGCCCGAGAACGGCCATCTTGCTCGCCGCGTACGGGGTGCGGCGTACGAGGGGCCGCTTGCCGGTGACGGACGCGACGTTCACCACGTCGCCGTCACCGCGCGCGTACATCGCGGGCAGGAACGCCCGGCACATCAGGTAGATGCTGCGGACGTTCGCGCCGAAGACCGCGTCCCACTCGTCGGGCGAGATGTCGGTGATGGGCGCGACGGGTCCGCCGACGCCCGCGTTGTTGACGAGGATCGACACGTCCTCGTCGGCGAGCTCCGCGCGCAGCGCCGTGACGGCGTCGGGGTCGGACACATCGCAGGACGCGGTGCTGAGCTTCAGGCCGAGCCCGGCGAGTTCGGCCTCGGCGGCCGCGAGCTTGCCGGTGTCCCTGCCCACCGCGACGACCTTGCACCCGGCCTGCGCGAGGTGCCTTGCCATCGCCAGGCCGAGGCCGCTGCCGCCGCCGGTGACCAGCGCGGTGCGGCCCGCGAGCGCCGGGATCACGCCGGGGCCCCGGGGATCTCGACGCCGATCTCGCGCAGCCACGCCGGGGTGCCGTCGTAGCGGGCCGCGCGGATGTCGCCGGAGCGCGCGTGGCCCTCGAACAGCTCGACGCGCGAGGCACGGCCGCAGACACGGCCGAGCTCCGCACTGGTTTCGGGGTTCTTTATCTCCTGATACGTCACGGTCTTAAGGTACTTGCCGACCCACAGGCCACCCGTGTAGCGGGCCGCGTGACGGGTCGGCAGGACATGGTTGGTGCCGATGACCTTGTCGCCGTAAGACACACAGGTGCCTTCGCCGAGGAAGAGCGCCCCGTAGTTGCGCATCTCCTCAAGCGCGCGGCGCGGCTCGGCGGTGAGGACCTGGACGTGCTCCGAGGCGAAGGAGTCGGCGATCCGCCACGCCTCGGCGAGGTCGGCGGCGACGATCACCTGGCCGTGGTCGCGCCACGCGGGAAGCGCGTAGTCCTTGGTCGGCATACCGGGAAGGATGCGCTCGACGAGGTCGATCACCTCCCGGCCGAGCCGCTCGGAGGTGGTGACGAGCACGGCCGGGGAGTCGGGCCCGTGCTCGGCCTGGCTGAGCAGGTCGACCGCGACGGTGACGGGATCGGCGGTCTCGTCGGCGACGATGAGGATCTCGGTCGGGCCCGCGATGAGGTCGATGCCGACCTCGCCGAACAGCTGCCGCTTGGCCTCGGCGACGTAGGCGTTGCCCGGCCCCGCGATGAGGTCGACCCGGCCGATGGTCTCGGTGCCGAGCGCGAGCGCGGCGACCGCCTGGATGCCGCCGAGCAGGTAGATCTCGTCGGCTCCGGCGAGGTGCATCGCCGCGACGGTCTCCTTGGGGATCTCGCCCCGGATCGGCGGGGTGCACGCCGCGACCCGCGCCACGCCCGCGACCTTGGCCGTCACGACGGTCATGTGCGCGGACGCGACGAGCGGGTACCTGCCGCCGGGCACGTAGGCCCCGGCCGCCGAGATGGGCACGTTGCGGTGGCCGAGGACGACGCCGGGCAGCGTCTCGATCTCCACGTCCTGCAAGGCCGCGCGCTGCGCCTCGGCGAACCTCCTGACCTGCGCCTGCACAAAGGAGATGTCCTCGATGACCTGCCGGTCGACACCCGCGACGATCTCCTCGATCCGCTCCGGCGAGAGCCTGAAGTGCTCGGGCGACCAGCCGTCGAACTTCGCGGAGTACCGCCGCACCGCGGTGTCGCCGTCCGCCCGGATGTCGGCGACGACCTCGGCGACCGCGTCCCTGACCCGCGCGGCCGCGGCGTCGTCGCCGGTACCGCCGCCCGCCGCCGCCTTCAACTCCACAGGCATGCCGCTTCCTCCCAGCCCACCGGCCATCCCGCCCAGCCGTGTTCCGCCAGGCGAAAAGCCGTTTCCTTTTGTCCGCCGCAAGCTTGCGGCCCGCGCCCGGCCACTGTCAAGGCGCGCAGCGTCGCGTCCGATCGCCGCCAGCGCCGGACGCCGCGCCCGGCTGGAATTGACCGCGTCAAGGAAGACGAATCCGGGAGGTTTTCATGAACGGCAAGACGGCGCTGGTCACCGGCGGCGGCCGCGGCATCGGGGCGGCGACCGCGCTGCGGCTCGCCGAGGCGGGCCACGACGTCGCGGTCACCTACAGCGCGGACAAGGAGGCCGCCGAACGCGTCGTGCGCGAGATCGAGGAGCGCGGCGGACGCGGCCTCGCCCTCCTCGCGGACGCGGGCGACGCCGTCGACGCGGTCGCGGCGGTCGAGCGGACCGTCGCGGCGTTCGGGCGGCTCGACGTGCTCGTCAACAACGCGGGCGCGGGCGTCCTCGGGCCGATGGAGACGCTCACGCTCGAGCAGGTGGACCGGGTGCTCGCGGTGAACGTGCGCGGGTCGTTCCTCGCCGCGCGGGCCGCCGCCGCGCACATGCGGGCGGGCGGCCGGATCGTCACGATCGGGACGTGCATGGCACAGCACGTGCCGGGACCCGGCGCGACCCTGTATGTGACGAGCAAGGCGGCGCTGACCGGCCTGACCAAGGCGCTCGCGCGTGAGCTCGGCGGGCGCGGCATCACCGCGAACCTCGTCCACCCCGGCCCGACCGACACCGGCATGAACCCGGCAGACGGCCCGTACGCCGCCGACCAGGCGGCCGCGACCGCGCTCGGCAGGTTCGGCACACCCGACGAGGTCGCCGCGCTCGTCGCGTTCCTCGCCGGACCCGACGCCGCCTATGTCACCGGCGCGGAGTTCGCCGTGGACGGCGGCCACGCCGCCTGATCCGGCCACCGCTCGATCGCAGGACCGCCGCCGGAGGAGGGCTCGCCCCGCCTCTGGCGACAGCTCTCGTATTCAATATATTTTAGTCGGTGAGACTCCGGTCTCTTCGGTTTCCGGAAGGAGCGAGCGTTGACGTCATCCCCCGCGCCGCCCGGCGCAGTACGGACTGTCCTGGAATACCCCTACACGCGCACGACGGGCGGCGTGCTCGGCGCGTTCCTCACCGGAATCCGGGACGGTCGCCTGCTCGCCGGAAGGGTCGGCGGCAAGACGTACGTGCCGCCGCCCGAGTACGACCCGGTGACGGGCGCGGCCGCCAACCCCGAGTTCGTCGAGGTCGGCCCCGGCGGCACGGTCACCGCGTGGACCTGGGTCCGCCACCCCACGGCGGCGCACCCGTTCGCGCGGCCCTTCGCCTTCGCGCTCATCCTCCTCGACGGCGCGGACACCCCCTTCGTCCATGCCATCGACGCCGAAACCCCGGACCGCATGACCACCGGAATGCGGGTGACCGCACGCTTCGCCCGGGAACGAGCTGGCACGATCACCGACTTCCACTTCGTCCCCGAACCCGGCACGGCCCGCGAGGCCCACACGGACCCCTCCGCGCGCCCGCACCCCGGTACAGCCCCCACGACCTTCGGGGACGCAGCCGGGCAGTCGCACTCGTCCTCGCGGACCACGGGCTCTCCGGAGCCCAGCACGGCCGCTGCGGGCCCGGGAAAGCCGGGAGAGGGCGAGGGGCCTGTCACGCTCACCACGCATGTGATCTCGTTGGAGTACGAAGAGGCGTTGTATCCGCATCGTGAGCGGTTTCTCGCGGGGTTGCGGCGCGGGGAGGTGGTGGGACAGCGGTCGCCGGTGAGCGGGAAGGTGTATGTGCCGGGGCGCGGCTATGACCAGCTTGAGCGTGTCGTGATGGGCGAGGGTGACGACGTCGTCGTCGCGGCGGCGGGGGCGGTCAGTTCGTTCACCGAGATCACGCCGGTCGCCTACCACGGGCAGAAGGAGACCGAGCCCTACATCCGCGCGTCGATCCTGCTCGACGGCAGCGACTCGCCCGTCACCGGCGTCGACATCAGGACGATCCCTCTCGCGGAGTTCCGGGTCGGGCTGCGGCTGCGCGCGGTCTGGCGGCCCGAGGACGAACGGGACCTTTCCGGCTTTGACAACAGGTCGACCGGCGGCTGGGAGGGCGTGTTCGCCAGCTGGGAGCCCACGGGCGAGCCCGACGCCGACGTCCGAGCGCTTGAGGAGCACGCGTTTTGAGCCGTCCCGTCGCGGTCGTCGCGACCGCCGCCACCCCCGTCCACGCCGCCTACGCGGGGCCCGAGGCGGGTCTCGTCATGTCGTGCGTGAACGACCTCCTCGCCGCGACGGGCCTCACCCGCGCGGACCTAGAGTTCACGATCGCGGGAAGCTGCGACTACCTCGGCGGCGCGCCCTTCTCGTTCGTCATGAACCTCGACGGGGTCGGCGCGTGGCCGCCCGTCTACGAGAGCCACGTGGAGATGGACGGCGCGTGGGCGCTGTTCGAGGCGTGGATCAGGCTCCAGGTCGGCGACGTGGACACCGCGCTCGTCATCGGCTCGGGCAAGGCGTCGGCCGGGGACCAGCGCCGGGTCTTCGCCCTGCAGACCGACCCCTACACGATGGCCCCGCTCGGCCTCGACCCCGTCTCCCTCGCCGGCATCCAGGCCCGCGCGCTGCTCGACGCGGGCCTCGCCACCGAGGCCGACTTCGCCGCGACCGCCGCGCGCTCGGGCGCGGGAACCCTCGCCGAGCTGCTCGCCGCCCCGTACGTCAGCGACCCTTTGCGGGCCCACGACGTCGCGACGCCCGCCGACGGGGCCGTCGCGCTCGTGCTCGCCGCAGGAGACCGGGCACGGGAGCTGACGGACCGGCCGGTGTGGATCACCGGCATCGACCACCGCATCGAGTCGCGGCTTCCCGGCCTGCGCGACCTCACCGACTCCCCCTCGACCAGGACCGCCGCCGCGGGCGCGGGCGTGGACGCCGGGCCGATCGATGTCGCAGAGCTGATGGTCGTGCACTCCCCCGAGGAGACCATTTTGCGCAACGCGCTCGGCCTCGCGCCGGGGACCGTCGTGAACCCGTCGGGCGGGCCGCTCGCGGGCCATCCCGTCATGGCGACGGGCCTGGCCAGGGTCGTCGAGGTCGCGCGGCGGATCGCGGCCAGGGAGGCCGGGCGCGGCCTCGCGCACGCGTCGAGCGGGCCGTGCCTCCAGCAGAACCTCGTCGCCGTCCTGGAAGGAGACAGCTGATGGGCCGCCGCTGTGCCGTCGTCGGGATCGGCCAGACCGACTACCGCCGTCGTCTTGAGGTAAGCCTTGAGGGCCTCGTACGTTGGGCGGCCTTGGCGGCGCTGGAGGACGCGGGCCTCACCTTCGCCGACATCGACGCCGTCGTCCTCGGCAAGGCACCCGACCTGCTTGAAGGCGTCATGATGCCGGAGCTCACCCTCGCCGACGCGCTCGGCGCGGTCGGCAAACCGATCCACCGCGTCCACACGGCCGGTTCGGTCGGCGCGGCTACCGCGATCAGCGGCGCGACGCTCGTGGAGTCGGGCAGGTACGAGCGGGTGCTGGTCGTCGCCTACGAGAAGCAGTCCGAGGGGAACGCGACGTGGGCGCTGTCGGGCGGCAAGTCCGGCGGGCAGGGCGCGGGCGGCACGTTCGCGCCATGGATTCGCCACTACATCCGACGGTCAGGCGCGCCCGAGCACATCGGGTGGAAGGTCGCGGTGAAGGACCGCCGCAACGCGCTGCGCAACCCGCACGCCCATCTGCGCATCCCGGACATCTCCCAGGCGAAGGTGCGCGAGTCGCCCATGCTGTGGGAGCCGCTGCACTTCCTGGAGTCCTGCCCGTCGTCTGACGGGGCCGCCGCCGTCGTTCTGGCGTCCGAGGACGCCGCGCGCAGGGGGCCGTCGCGTCCGGCGTGGGTCGTCGCGCACGCCAAGCGCAGCGAGTTCGCCTCGTTCCCCGGCCGCGACCCGGTGCGTCCCCAGGCCGGGGTCGACTGCGCCGAGGCGCTGTACCGCAAGGCGGGGATCACCGATCCGCTGCGGCAGATCGACTGCGCCGAGCTGTATGTGCCGTTCTCCTGGTATGAGCCGATGTGGCTGGAAGGGCATCTGCTCGCCGCGCCCGGCGAGGGCTGGAAGCTCACCGACAGCGGTGCGACCGAACTCGGCGGGTCGTTCCCGGTGAACCCGTCGGGCGGGGTGCTTTCGTCCAACCCGATCGGGGCGTCAGGGCTGGTCCGCTGCCTCGAGGCGGCCAGGCAGGTGCGCGGGAGCGCCGGCGACCACCAGGTGGACGGCGCGCGCGTCGCCCTCGGGCACGCCTACGGTGGAGCCGCGCAGTACTTCGCGATGTGGATAGTGAGCGCCGACCCCGACCCGGTGTTCGCCTGACGGGAGCCCGCATGACACCCATCCCCGGGCCGCACGCGGCAGCCCACGGTATCGGCGACCTCTTCGCCGCCGTCCTGTCCGACGAACCCGACCTCGCCGCGCTCGTCCAGGGCGGCGACGTCCTCACCTACCGGGCGTGGTGGGCGGAGTCGGGCGCGGCCGCCGCACGGCTCGCCGACCGTGGCGTCGGCGCGGGCGACATCGTGGCGCTGCTGCTGCCGTCCGGGCGCGCGTTCGCGGTCTGGTACCTGGCGGCGCTGCGGCTCGGCGCGGTGGTCTCGGCGGTCAACCCGAGGCTCGGGCCCGCCGAGACCGCGCACATCCTCGCCGCGTCACGGCCTGTCGTGACCGTCACCGACACGCCTGAGCGCGTCACGGCCTGGCCCGTACTCGACCCGGCTCCCGGCGACGGCGACGGGCCCGTGTACGTCGCGGACGGCACCGACCCGGCGGTCATCGTCTGGACGACCGGCACAACGGGCCTGCCCAAGGGCGCGTGGTTCGACCACCGGACGCTCAGGTTCATCGGCGCGCATCTCGGGCCGCTGAGCGCGCCCTACGACCGCAAGCTGTTCCCTATCCCGTTCGCCCACTCCGGGTATGTGACGCGGCTGTACGACCAGCTCGCGCACCGCGCGGCGCTGATCCTCACCGACCCCGTCTGGCACGCCGCCGACATGCTCACGACCCTCCAGCGCGAGCGGGTGACGCTCGGCCAGGGCGTGCCGACCCAGTGGGAGAAGCTGATCGCGCTCGACGGGCTCGAACACGCCGACCTGTCGGCGCTGCGCCTGGTCGCGACGGGCGCGAGCCGGGTCTCCCCCGAGCTCGTGCGGCGACTGCGCGAGCGGCTGCCGTGCCCGGTCGTCGTGCGGTACGCGAGCACGGAGGTGCCGCTGGCGTTCGGGACCTCCCCGGACGACGCCGCCGACACCGTCGCCAGGACCGTCGGGCGGCCGCTCGGCGGGGCCGAGGTGCAGGTGCGCGGGCCGGACGGCGACGCGCTGCCGGCCGGGGAGGTCGGCCGGGTCCATCTGCGGTCGCGGGCCGCGACGCGCGGCTACTGGAACGATCCGGACCGCACCGCCGAAACCCTCGCGCCGGACGGGTGGCTCGCCGCAAGCGACCTCGGCACGCTCGACGCGGCGGGCCGCCTCACGATCGTCGGACGGGCCGACGACGCCTACCTCCGGGGCGGCTACAACGTGTACCCGTCGGAGGTGGAGGCGGCGCTTGCGGCCCACCCGGGGGTGGACCGCGTGGCCGTCGTGGGCGCTCCCGCACCCGTCATCGGGGAGGTGGGGGTCGCGTTCGTGGTCGCGGACGGGCCGGACGAGGCGGAGCTGAAGGACTGGTGCCGGGCAAGGATCGCCGACTACAAGTGCCCGGACGCCGTCGTGTTCGTCGCGGACCTGCCGGTGAACGCGGCGTTCAAGGTCGACGTGACGGAGCTGCGGCGGCGCGCCGCCGAGCTCATCGCCGGTAGTCCTCGAGCAGCCGCCGACCGATGATCATCTTCTGCACGTCGGCGGTGCCTTCGCCGATCAGCAGCATCGGGGCCTCACGGTAGAGCCGCTCGATCTCGGTCTCCTTGGAGTAGGCGTAGCCGCCGTGGATGCGGAAGGAGTCCTCCACGACCTCCTTGCAGTACTCGCCCGCGAGGTACTTCGCCATTCCGGCCTCGAGGTCGTTGCGCTCGCCGGAGTCCTTGCGGCGCGCGGCCATCGTCATCATCTGGTGGGCGGCCTCGACCTTCGTCGCCATCTCCGCGAGCCGGAACTGGACCGCCTGGTGCTGGGCGATCTGCTTGCCGAACGTCTCGCGCTGCTGGGCGTAGTCGATCGCCAGCTCGAACGCCCGCAGCGCCATCCCGCACGCGCGGGCCGCCACGTTGACGCGGCCGACCTCGACACCGTCCATCATCTGGTGGAACCCGCGCCCGTTCGCGCCGCCGAGGACCTGGTCGGCGCCGATCCGGAACCCGTCGAAGACCAGCTCGGTCGTGTCGACGCCCTTGTAGCCCATCTTGTCGATCTTGCCGGGGATCAGCAGGCCCGGTGCGACCTCGCCGAAGCCGGGGGTCTTCTCGACCAGGAACGTCGACATGTTCCGGTAGACGGAGTCCGCGCCCTCGTCGGTGACGACGAGGACCGCGACGAGGCTCGAGGTGCCGCCGTTGGTGAGCCAGTACTTCTGGCCGGTGATGACGTAGTCGTCGCCGTCGCGGACGGCCCGGGTCTTGATCGCCGACACGTCGGAGCCGCAGTGCGGCTCGGACATGGAGAACGCGCCGCGCAACGAACCCTCAGCCAGGCGGGGCAGGTAGTTGGCTTTCTGTTCCTCGGTCCCGTGCTTCAGCAGCAGGTACGACACGATGAAGTGGGTGTTGATGATGCCGGACACGCTCATCCAGGCACGCGCGATCTCCTCCACGGCCAACGCGTAGGTGAGCAGCGACTCACCCAGACCCCCGTACTCCTCGGGGATCATCAGTCCGAAGACGCCGAGCTCGCGCATACCCGCAACGATCTTCTCGGGGTACTCATCCGCGTGTTCGAGCTCGGTCGCGACCGGCAGGATCTCCCGTTCGGCGAAGTCGCGGACCGCAGCCAGGATCTCGCGCTGCTGCTCGGTCAGCCCCTCGGTGCGGGCCAGTCTCCTCATGCTCTGCTCCTTAACCGATCCCGGCCGCAAGCTCCTCGGCAAGGGCGGCGGCGGTCCCGAACGCGGTCTCCTGCACCCAGGCCCGCTTGACGTACAGGTGGGCCAGGACCTCCCAAGTGAACCCCATGCCGCCGTGGACCTGGACGCCGGTACGCCCGTTCCCGGACGCCGCCGCGTCGGCCAGCAGTTTCGCCGTCGCGGCGGCCTCGCCGGGGTCGCCGGAGCCCGGGTCGTCGACGGTCAGGGCGGCGACGAGCACGGCGGGCCGCGCGAGGTCGACCCGCACGAGCGCCTCGGCGAGGAGGTGCTTGACCGACTGGAACGAGCCGATCACCCGGTCGAACTGGACGCGCTCCCCCGCGTACCGCACGGCGAGGTCGAGCGCGCCCTGGGCGACGCCGACCTGGAGCGCGGCGGTGAGGATTCGGCCGAATCGGCGCAGCCGTGCGGCGTCGGCGGCGTCACCGACGCGTCGTGCGCCGTCCAGCCGAATGGACGCGGCGGGCGCGACGGGCGTCAGCGGGTCGAGCGGGTGCGCGGCGGGCGGGCCCGCGACGTCGCCGGGCGCGAGGAGGTAGACGCCGGAGTCGTCAAGGACGAGCACGTCAGTGGCCGCCTCGGGATGCTCCACGACGGCGACGGCCTCCCCGGTGTCCACCACCGCGACGACCGCGTCGCCTTCGGCAGCCCCCGGGACGAGCCCTGCCGCGAGGAACGTCCCGACGAGCGGCCCGGGTACCAGCGCGCGGCCCAACTCCTCGAAGACCAGCACCGCGTCGGCGAGCCCGAGGCCCATGCCGCCGTCTTCCTCGGACAGCGTGAGGCCGAGGACGCCGAGGTCCGCGAGCGCCTTCCACGCCTTGCGGTCGAAGGGCGGCGCGGGCACGGCGGCCGCCGCGCGCAGCCGTTCGGCGTCCCAGGCGTCGGCGAGCCAGGCGCGCAGTCCCGCCCTGAGGTCGCGCTGGTCGGCCGAAGGCATCAGGTCCATCGGGGCTCCTTGGGCAGGCCGAGGACGCGCTCGGCGAGGATGTTCTTCTGGATCTGCGACGTGCCCGCCGCGATCGTGAACGCGAGGGTGTTCACCCGGTCCTCGACCACGTGCCCACCCGGCCCGCTCATCGCCAGGGACGCCCGGCCCAGGACATGCGCGGCGAGGTCGCCGATCCGCTGCCGGTTCTCGGTGAACTTCAGCTTGAACACCGAAGCCCCCTGCACCGGGATCATCCCGGCGGACGCCTCGGAGACGTTCTTGCGGATCAACGACCACAGACCGGACACCTCGGCCGCGAGGGTGCCGACGTCGCGGCGCAACGCGGCGTCGTCCCACAGGGTGCCGCCGCCGGGCGCGGGGGTGGCCTTGGCCGTCGCGACGGTCTCGGCGAGCAGATTGCGGGACTCGACAACGTCGGAGATGAACGCGGTGCCGCGCTCGAACGAGAACGTCACCATCGCGACCCGCCAGCCGTCGTTCTCCGCGCCGACCCGGTTGGCGACGGGCACCCGCACATCGTCAAGGATCAGTTCGCTGAACTCGCTGCTGCCGACGGCCGTGCGCAGCGGCCGGACGGTCACGCCCGGCGCGTCCATCGGCAGGATCAACCACGTGATGCCCTTGTGCCGGGGCGCTTCGGGGTCGGTGCGGACAAGGAGTTCACAGTGGTCGGCGACCTCCGCGTGCGACGTCCACACCTTGCGGCCGTTGACCACGTACGCGTCGCCGTCGCGGACGGCGGCCGTGCGCAGCGAGGCCAGGTCGGAGCCCGCGTCAGGCTCGGAGAAGCCCTGGCACCAGACCTCGTCACCGCGCAGGATGCGCGGCAGATGCGCCGCGCGCTGCTCCTGGGTGCCCTCCACGATGAGCGTCGGCCCGGCGTGCAGCAGCCCGACGAAGTTCGCGCCGACGTACGGGGCGCGGGCCTTCGCGGTCTCCTCAAGGAAGATCAGCTGCTCGGTCGGGGACGCGCCGAGGCCGCCGTGCTCCGACGGCCAGTCCACGCCCGCGTACCCGGCGTCGAAGAGAAGCCGTTGCCACGCGGTGTCGTAAGCGCGTCTGGCGGGCCAGTCGTCACGGTCGGGCTTCGGGGGCAGAGTGGGCAGTGTCGTGCCGAGCCAGGACCGCAGCCGGTCCCGGAAGGCGGCTTCCTCGGGGGTGAGGCGCAGGTCCACGCGGGGCTCCAGGGGGTTCGGGGTGGGGGGCGACTCTGGGGCGGCGGCTACCAGCCGCGGAAGTGCGGCTGACGGCGTTCCAGGAACGCGCGCAGCCCCTCCTGGCCGTCCTCACTCGCCATGTTGACCTCGACGGCCATGGCCTCCTCGCCGAACGCGGTCGCCCGGTCGGCATCGAGCGCGCGGTTCACCAGGCGCTTGCCGAGGCCGAGCGCGACGGTCGGGCCCGTGGCGAGGCGGGCCGCCCACTCCGCGGCGGTCTTGGCGAGCTCGTCGGCGGGCACCACCCGGTTGACGAGGCCGAGCCGCTGCGCGTCGGCGGCGGGCAGATCGTCGCCGAAGAAGATCAGCTCCTTGGCGCGCTGCGGGCCGACGAGCCTGGCCAGCAGGTACGCGCCGCCGCCGTCCACCACGAGGCCGCGCCGCACGAACAGCTCGATGAACTTCGCGGTGTCGGCGGCGAGGACGAGGTCACAGGCGTAGGCGAGGTGGCAGCCGATCCCGGCCGCGGTGCCGTTGACGGCGGCGATCACCGGCTTCTCGCAGTCGAGTACCGCCGCGATGAGCCGCTGCGCGCCGCCGGAGATCGCGCGGGCGATCGAGCCCGCGGGCCGGTCGGGGAGTCCTTCGGGCAGGTCGTCGGGGGGTGCGGCCGGGGCGGAGAGGTCGGCGCCGGTGCAGAAGTGGCGGTCGCCCGCGCCGGTGAGCACGATCGCGCGGACCCGCGCGTCACCGCTCGCGGCGGCGAGCCGCGCGATGATCTCCTCGCGCTGCGCAGCGCCGATGGAGTTGCCCGCCTTCGGGCGGTTGAGCGTCAGCCAGGCGACGCCGTCGCCGCCAAGCGCCCAGCGCAGCTCGGGTTCCTCGGCCACGCGGCCACCGCCTTTCCCGGCGCGCACCCGCGCCAACCGACAAGATACTTTATAAAGTATACAAGTACCGGGAACCCCGGCCCGAGGAGGACGCCGTGCACGAGGACACCGTGAACGAGAAGGTCTACATCCACGAGTTCATCAACATCACCAAGCAGCACCGCGCGCGGTACATGCACCACATGACGGCGAACTGGAGCCCGATCGCCCAGGAGCAGCGCGGTCAGCTCTGCTACGGGGTGTGGGGCGTCGTCGGCAGCACCGGGCCGTGGCCGCAGGTCGTCAACCTGTGGGAGGAGGACGGGTTCGCCGGGCTCGCCGCCTCGTTCCGCCTCGAGTTCGGCAACAAGATCCTCCAGGACCCGGCCTTGGAGAAGTGGTGGGCCGCCGCCGCTGACCTGCGCTCGGGCGGCTTCGACCGGATCGTCGTCCCGCACCCGGGCAACGCCGCGATCGGGGCGCTGTGCGCGGACGGGCCCGTCGGGGCCGAGGTCTACGCGCACGAGATCATCGGCGTCCCGCAGGGCGGCGCGTGGAAGGCCGCCGACCTCGTCGCCGCGCATGCCGACGCCGCCCGCGCGCGCACGGGCTGGCGGTTGCTCGGCGCGTTCGTCACGGCGATGCACGCGCTTGACGAGGTGATCCTCCTGTGGGCGATCCCGGACTGGGAGGCGTGGGCGGCCGCCGAGGAGGAGGCAATCCGGGGCCGTGACGGGCTGCTCCCCGAGGGAACCGGCCTGCTCAACCGTGACCGCATCCTGCTTGTCGACGCGCCGCTGTCGCCGCTGCGCACCGGCCGCCAACCCCACCGCGACGACCGCACCGACTGGACCGACTGAGCGACGGCGTCCTGGCGGCGTCACGGGGTGCCGAGGATCGCCACGAAGCTGACCATCTCCCCCGGGTAGCCGCCAAGGTTGTGGGTGAGGGCGAGTGACCTGTCGCCGAACGTCGAGATCCGCCGCTCCCCGGGGGCCTCGCCGCGCAGCTGGAGCCATGCCTCGAACATCATCCGCAGCCCGGACGCACCCACCGGATGCCCGAACGACTTCAGGCCGCCGTCGGGGTTCACCGGGAGGGCGCCGTCCAGGTCGTAGACGCCGTCGAGGACGCCCTTCCACGCGGTGCCGCGCTCGGCGAGGCCGAGATCCTCGAGCAGGACGAGTTCGGTCGGGGTGAAGCAGTCGTGCACCTCGGCCATCGCGAGCTCCCCCGCCGGGTCGGCGATCCCTGCCTGCGCGTAGGCGTCCCGCGCGGACGCGGCGACCTCGGGGAACGTCGTGTAGTCGTAGGACGGGTCAGTCAGGCCCGAGCCGTCGCCCGCGACGAACGACAGCGCCTTGATGAGCAGCGGATCGTCGGTGTACCTGTGCGCGTCCTCGGCGCGGACGACGAGCGCGGCGGCGGCCCCGTCGGCGACGCCCGCGCAGTCGAACACCGACAGGCCGCCCGCGACGGCGGGCATCGCGCACAGCCGCTCCACCGACATCTCCTTGCGGAACTGCGCGCGCGGGTTACGCGCCCCGTTCGCGTGGTTCTTCGACGCGATCCTCGCCAGCACCGTGCGCATCTCGGTATCGGAGACCCCGTACTTGCGGCCGTACGCGGGCGCGACCATGGAGAACATCGCGGCCGCCGTCAGCGTGCGCTGGGTGCCGTCGTTGGGGATGGGGAAGGCGTTGAGGCCCTGGTAGCCGGAGTCCTTGACCTTCTCCACGCCGACCGCCATGGCGACGTCGTACGCGCCGCTGGCGACGGCGTAAGCCGCCTGCCGGAGGGCTTCAGATCCTGTGGCGCAGTAGTTCTCCACCCTGGTCACCGGCTTGTCTTTGAGCCGCAGCGGCCTGGACAGGGTGAGGCCGCTCATCCCCGACTGCGCGGTGCCCAGCCAGTAGGCGTCGACCTGCTCCTTGGTGACGCCCGCCGAGGCGAACGCCTCACCCGTCGCGGCCAGCAGGAGTTCGTCAACGCCCTTGTCCCAGTGCTCGGTGAACCGGGTGCAGCCCATGCCGACGATCGCGACGCGGTCCTTGATCCCGTGCGAGCCCATCTAGCCCTCCCCGTCCCGGACCGGCCGGGCCTTCCAGAAGTAGTTGTGGATGCCGTCGGCGGTGAACAGACGGCGGAACACGGGCTCGACCCGGCCGCCGATCGCCACATCGTCCGGGGCCACGTCGGTCAGCTCGATCGGGAGGCGGCCGCCGCCGTCGAAGTCCACGACCGCGAACACCACGGGCGGGCTCGGCGAGTAGGCGAGCCGGTCGACGGTGAAGGTGACGATCGTGCCGCGCGCGTCGGCCATGAGGGCGGGGGTCGCGTCAAGCGGGGACGGCGGCATCCGCACCACCCCGTCGTCGCCGCGCGAGCCGGTGAACCCGTATTTCCACGCGGCGTTCCGCGCCGCCGCCGACGAGGACGGCCGCGCGGGCTCGGGGCGGCGCGGCGGCTCGACCGGCAGCATCCCGCGCCAGGCGAGGTATGTGCCGTAGTCCACCGACACGCCCCGCGCGGCCTGGGCGGCGACGGCGTCGGCGACGTGATGCGCGGCGAGCGCCCCGGTGGTCCGGAACACGAACGCGTCGGCCCCGTCGGAAAGGACGAGCAGCACGATCACGCGCCCTGCGGGGGCCGAGGCCGCGTCCTCAAGCGCGCTTGCGAGGAGCAGCCCTGGATGGGCCGCTCCCGTGACGCCCACTGTGCCCTCAAGCCGGTCCACGACATGTTCTGCGGGCACGCCGGAGCGCGCCGCGACGGCGGCCGACGCCCGCGCGTGCAGCCCGGCGACCGCGAGCGCGCCGACCTCGGCGGCCGCGACGCCCGCCCGGCCGAGCGCGACCTTCACCGCCTCGACGCCGAGCGCGGTGTACCGGGTCTCGCCGAACCGCTCCTCCCACAGCCGGGAGGCCGCCTCACCGGGGACCCGCCAGCGGTCGGTGAACTCCTCGGTGGCCGAGGCGACCGCGCACAGCTCCGCGAGCACCGGCCCCGCGTCCGCACCCCCGACCAGCAGCGCGGAACCGCCGTCTCCCCCGGCCGCCTCGTCCGCGCCGCCCGGCAGGCCGCCGCGCAGGTCCCCGGCGACGACGAGGGCGGGCCCGTCGGACGCCAGGGCCGCGCGCAGCGCGCCCGCCGCCGACCGGACCGAGCCGACCGCGTCATAGGCGGGTGTCTCACGGTCGAGCCTGAGCGCGGCGTGGACGGTCGTGGCGTTGGTCTTGTCGAGGTAGGGCGGGTCGGTGGTGGCGAACCACAGGGAGGCGGGGGCGGCCGGCGCGTGGCGCAGCGCGAGCCGTGCGGCGGCGACGCCGAGGGTGACGGCGTCTTCGTCATAGGAGGCGACGGTTCGGGTCCCCCCGCCTCCGCCCTTCCCGGCGATCCCCGCGATGGCACGGCGGTCGAGCCGCCGGTGGGGCAGGTACCCGCCCCAGGACAGGATTCCGCGCATGCGACGCATCATAGCCACGTTCCCGAATATTGCATAAAAGATTCAATCTGCAATACTGCGGGCATGACGCTCGGTGCGCCCGGTGGGGCGAGTGATCCGCAGGCACGCCCCCTCGCCGGGGTCCGCGTCCTCGCGCTCGAGCAGATGCAGGCGCTGCCGTACGCGACCCAGCTTCTGGCGCGGCTCGGCGCGGACGTCGTCAAGATCGAGCCGCCGTCCGGCGACTCGGGACGCGGCGCGCGCCCCGCGATGACCGACCCCGAGGGCCGTCCCGTCGGCGCGACGTTCCTGCGCAACAACTTCGGCAAGCGCAGCGTGTGCGTCGACCTGAAGGACCCGCGCGGCCGCGACCTCGTCCTCGCCCTCGCCCCGCGCTTCGACGTGATCGCCGAGAACTCCAAGGCGGGCGCGATGGCACGGCTCGGCCTCGGCTACGACGACATCGCCCGCGTCCACCCGGCCGGGATCTACGTCTCGGTGTCGGGATTCGGCAACACCGTCCCGACCCCCTACGGCGCTTGGCCCGCGTTCGCCCCGATCGTGGAGGCGATGTCCGGCATCTACGAGATGAAACGCGAGGGCGACTCCCCGCCGCGCGTCGCCCCCGTCGGGGCGCTCGGCGACATCGGCGCCGCGCTGTTCGCCGCGATCGGCATCCTCGCCGCGCTCCGCCACCGCGAGACGACGGGCCGGGGCCAGTACGTCGACATCGCGATGCTCGACGCGGTCATCGCGATGACCGACATCGTCGCCAACTTCTGGTCGATGGGCCTGCGGAACGGCGACACAGGACCGCTGATCATGCACGGCTTCCGCGCCAAGGACGGCTGGTTCGTCCTCCAGGTCGGCCGCGAACCCCACTTCGCGAAGCTCGCCGACCTCGTCGGCGAGCCCGCGTGGAAGACCGACCCGCGCCTGGCGACCCGTCAGGGCTGGCTCGACCACCTGGAGACCGTGCTCCGCCCCGCGATCGAGGCATGGGCCGCGCCCCTCACCAAGATCGAGGCGTGCCACCTGCTCGGCGCGGCGGGCATCGCGGCCGGCCCGTGCCTCACCGACGCGGAGCTCGTCACCGATCCGCACGTCACCGCGCGCGGGATGCTCGTCGCGCTCCCCCGCACCGACGGGGTCGCCCAGCCCGTCCTCGCCCCGGGCAACCCCGTCCGCCTCTCCGCGCACACCCCTCCCCCGGAGACCCGGCCGCCGTGGCTCGGCGAGCACACCGACGGCGTGCTCACCGAGGAGCTCGGCATGTCCCCCGAGGACCTGGCCGGGCTGCGCGCCGACGGCGTCATCAGCTGAGGCGCGCGGGGTCAGGGCGCAGGGTTGGCGCGGGCGGCCATCCTGGCGATGGCGTCGCGGTCGAGGAGCGCGAACTCGGCGGTGGCCTCGCAGGTCAGCACGTCGTTCTGGGTGAGCCTGGCGAGCGTGTGCACCTTGCGGCCGTCCACCCGGTCGACCCATGCCTCAAAGCGGCACGGGGTGTGCAGCGTGGTCGGGCGGCGGTAGGTGACCGAGAGGTTGCGGGTCGGGCCGGGGACCTTCGCGATGAAGTTCGCCGCGGCGCAGACGATGTCGAAGGCCGCCGCGAGGACGCCGCCGTGGACGCACCCGGGCGGGCCCTCGTAGGCGCGCGTCAGCGAGCCGGAAAGGACCGCGCGGTCGCCCTCGTAGGACAGCGTGAGGGGCGGCGCGAGCGCGCTGTGCCTGCCGATCATGACGTCGAACGGCATCCGGGCGGCGAGGTCGGTCTCGTCCTCCTCCGGCTGGCTGAGCAGGGTCATCGGCGGCAGCGGGTCGGGGACGTGGCGGGCGAGCGCGTCGGCGATGGCGTTCAGGCCGCGCGCGGCGGCGAGGGTCGCCTCCGGCGGCGCGGTCGTCGCGGTGCACACCTCGATGAGGCGGCGCACCGACGCGGCGAGCGCACGCGACTCCTCAAGCCGTCCGGCGAGGACGGGGTGGTCGGCTTCGGTCACGGCATGCGTCCTTCGTTCGGGGTCGGAGCACCGTCCGCCTTGGCGCGCGGACGGCGGGGATACCATGATTCACAACGCGAAGGGGGCCTGGGGCAGGGATGAGCGGACGGAGTCTGCGGGACGAGCGCAGGGAGCAGCGCCGCGCGCTCAGCCGCGACCAGATCCTCGACGTCGCCGAGCAGGTCTTCGCCCGCAAGGGCTTCCACGACGCGTCGCTGCGGGAGATCGCCGAGCTCGCCGACTACTCCGTCGGCGCGGTGTACGGCTTCTTCTCCGGCAAGGACGAGCTGTACCGCGAGATCTTCCACCGCCGCACCGCGGCGTTCATGCCGGAGATGGCCGAGGTGCTCGCGTCGGACCTGCCGGCCGATCTGCGGCTCGTCGCGCTCGCCGAGTGGCAGGTGGGGTTCTTCCGGAGATATCCGGAGTTCGGGCGGCTCGTCCTGCGGGGCGGCGCGATCGCGTCGCCGGTCGCCGACCCGCCGGAGGAGGACACCGAGACGCTCGCGAACTTCCGCCGCTCGCTCGACATGCAGGCCGAGCTGTTCCGCACCGGCCAGCGCGCCGGGCTGCTGCGCGACGGCGACCCCGTGCTGATGGCGCGGATGTTCTCCGGCCTGGTGAGCGCCTTCCAGACCAGCGAGCTGTCCGGCGGCGCGCACCTGCCGCTCGGCGTGCTCGTGGAGACCGTCGAGCGCGCCTTCCGCGCCTGAGGTCACAGGCGCTGTCCGCCGCGGAACTCCTCGGGCACCCAGGACGGCTCGCGTTTCTCGGCGAACGCCCTGCCGCCCTCGACCATCTCGTCGTTGTAGAGCAGCGCGTCGAACGTCATCCGGTCGACTGTCCCGTAACGCTCGTTGATCAGCCGCTTCACCTGCAGCCGGGCCTGTGGCGCGGTCCGGCAGATCTGGATCGCGACGTCCTCGGCGACCCTATGGACGTCGGCGTCGTCCACGACCCGGGAGAACATCCCCCACTCGACGGCCTCCTCGGCGGTGACGGTCCGGCCGGTGAGCAGCATGTCGCGGGCCCGCGCGATCCCGATCTGGGCGGGCAGATAGCAGGCGTACCCGGTGTCGGCGATGCCGCGGAAGAGCTCGGGGGCCCTGACGGTGACGCTCCGCCCGGCCACCGCGACGTCCGAGAGCATCGCGATGAGCAGGCCGCCGCCCTGCGCGATCCCGTTGACGGCCGAGACGACGGGTTTCGGGGAGCGCCGGATCGCCTCGAACGGCGTCGAGTCGAGGCCGAGCAGATCGGGGAAGTCGAGCCATCTGTCGGGTTCCCTGCCGCGCAGCTCGCCGCCCGGCATGAACACGTCGCCGGTCCCGGTGATGATCAGCGCGGCGAGCGCAGGGTCACGGTTGACCAGGTCGACCGCGCGCCGGATGCCGAAGTACATCGCGCTGGTGAGCGCGTTGCGCGCGTCGGGCCGGTCCACCACGCACCAGGCGAGCGGGCCGCGCCTTTCCAGCCGCAGGTAGGGGGTGCCGAGGTCGTCGCCCGTAAGGCCGGCGCCCATCAGCGGCGCTCGAACTTCACGCCGGCCGCCTCGCGGTCCCACGTGGCCGCCGTGACGCCCTCGTCGCGCAGCAGGTTCTTGGTGGTCCGTCCGGTCCGGCTCATGGGCAGCTCCTCGCGGAACTCGAAGTAACGGGGCACCGCGTAGTACGGCAGGTGGTCGACCGACCAGCGGCAGATCTCCTCCTCGGTCACCGACGCGTCCGCGCGCAGCACGAGCGTCGCCTTGACGTCGTCCTCGCTGACGTCGCTGGGGACGGCGTGCACGCACACGTCCCTGACCGCAGGATGTTCGTGGAACACCTTCTCCAGCTCCCAGCTCGAGATGTTCTCGCCCCTGCGGCGCATGTAGTCGGCCTTGCGGTCCACGAAGAACAGGTAGCCGTCGCCGTCGAGCCTGCCGATGTCGCCGGTGTGGAACCACAGGTTCCGCCACGCCTCGACGGTCGCCTTGGGGCGCTGCCAGTAGCCCTCGAACATCACGTGCGGCATCCTCGGGCGGCACACGATCTCGCCGGGCTCACCGACGGGCACCTCGTGGTCCCGGTCGTCGAAGATCCTGACGTCGAACGCGTCGGCGTTGACGATCCCCGCCGAGCCCGGCTTTCCCGGCTTTCCGGGCGGCAGCCAGGAGATGAGCGAAGCCTCCGTCGCGCCGTAGGCGTTGCTGAAAGTCGTGACGCCGAACCGCTCGCGGTACAGCTGGTCTATCTCCGGTGGGATCGGCGCGCCGGTGAGCAGCCGTAGCGTCCTGTTGGCCTGCGGCCTCCCGGAGTTCTTCGCCTTGGGGTGGTCGTCGGCCCGCGCGACGAGAACGGCGAGCGAGCCGAGCAGTGACGCGATCGTCGCGCCCGTCCTGTCGATCTCCGGCCAGAAGCCCGACACCGAGAACCGCCGCGACAGTGCGGCACGGCCGCCGCTCAGCAGGGTGCCGGTGAGCATGCACGAGATCGCGTTGAAGTGGAACAGCGGGAGCGGGCTCCACACCACGTCCTCGGGGGTGCGGCCCCACGAGGAGATGATCTGGCCCGCGATCGACAGATGGTAGTTGTGGGACAGCGCGCAGCCCTTCGACGGGCCCGTCGTCCCGCCCGTGTACACGATCGTGCCGAGGTCGGTGGGCCGGACGGCGACGCGCGGGGCCGGGTCTGTATTGCCTAGGAGCTCGTCCCAGCCGTGGACCCGGGTGCCGCGCGCGCACGACACGACCGGCCGTCCCGGCCCGACGACCACGAGGTGCCGCAGCGTCTCGACCTGCTCCAGCACCTCGACGGGCCGGTCGGCGAGGTCGTCGTGCACGATCACGACCGCGGCCAGGGAGTCGGCGAGCACGTGCCGCAGCAGCGGGCCCTTCAGCGCGGTGTTCACCGGGACGGCGATCGCGCCGAGCCGGTGGATCGCGAACCACGCGACGACGGCCTCGGGACCGTTCTCCAGGATCGTCGCGACGGTCGAGCCGTGCCGGACGCCGAGCGCGTGCAGGGCTCCGGCGACGCGTTCGGCCTCGGCGTCGAGCGAGGCCGCGGTGTACGGGGTCCCGCAGAGGTCGAGGAACTGGCCGTCCGGGTCGGTGTTGAGGCGTCTGTCCAGCAGCTCGAGCAGGGTCAGCTGCTCGCCGTTCACCCAGCCTTGCATCTTCCGGTCTCCTCCGGGGTGGGGACTTTGAATACAATATCTAATCTACTTTTTCTGCGGCAAGACGAGCGAGCGCTTGTGCGGTGAACTGAACTGCGGTTCACTCTAGTGAGATAAGCGTTCAGAGTCACCCGGCACCCCCGGCCCCGAACCCCACCCGAGGAGCACAGTGCAGGCCGCAGACCTGATCATGATCAGCGTGGACGACCACGTGGTCGAGCCCCCGACGCTGTTCGACGCCCACATCCCGGCGAAGTACCGGGACGCCGCGCCGAAGGTCATCACCAAGCGTGACGGCTCGGACGTCTGGACCTTCAACGGCGCGACCATCCCGAACATCGGGCTCAACGCCGTCGCGGGCCGTCCGAAGGAGGAGTACGGGATCGAGCCGACCGCCTTCGCGGAGATCCGGCCGGGCACCTACGACATCCACGAGCGCATCAAGGACATGAACGCGGGCGGCATCCTCGCGTCGATGAACTTCCCGTCGTTCCCCGGCTTCGCCGGACGCCTGTTCGCCGCGGCCGACGACAAGGACCTGGCCCTGGCCGTCCTGCGCGCCTACAACGACTGGCACATAGACGAGTGGGCGGGCGCGTATCCCGGCCGGATCATCCCGATGGCGCTGCCGATCCTGTGGGACGCCGAGGAGTGCGCCCGCGAGGTGCGCAGGGTGGCCGCCAAGGGCTGCCGGTCGATGACGTTCACCGAGAACCCCGCGACGCTCGGCTACCCGAGCTTCCACAACGCCTACTGGGACCCGCTGTGGAAGGCCGCCTCGGACGAGGGCGTCGTCCTGTCGATCCACCTCGGCTCGTCAGGCCAGCTTTCGGTGACCGCGCCCGACGCGCCCATCGACGTCATGATCACGCTCCAGCCCATGAACGTCTGCCAGGCCGCCGCCGACCTGCTGTGGTCGCGCGTGCTGAAGAACTTCCCCGACATCCGCTTCGCGCTGTCCGAGGGCGGCACCGGCTGGATTCCCTACTTCCTCGACCGCCTCGACCGCACCTACGACATGCACCACCTGTGGACCGGCCAGGACTTCGGCGACCGGCTCCCGTCGGAGGTCTTCCGCGAGCACTTCCTGACCTGCTTCATCTCCGACCCCGTCGGCGTCCAGCTGCGGCACATGATCGGGATCGACAACATCGCCTGGGAGTGCGACTACCCGCACTCCGACAGCTCATGGCCGAACGCGCCCGAGGAGCTGATGGCGGTCGCCGAGGGCGTCCCCGCCGACGACCTCAACAAGATCACCTATCAGAACGCGATGCGCTGGTACTCCTTCGACCCGTTCGTCGCGGGCCGCACGCCGGAGAACGCGACGGTCGGCGCGCTGCGCGCCGAGGCCGCCGGGCACGACGTGTCGATCAGGGCCACCGACACCGGCCGCTTCGAGAAGTCCGTCGGGATCGACCTGGGCACCCTCGCGAAGAACGCCACGGCCTGACGGCGTCGCCGACGGCCCGGCTCGGCGGGCCGTCCGGCCAGGTCATTCGGCCAGGTCACTCGGCCGCGTCGTCGGGCTCGGTGACGTCGAAGATGCCGCGCGCCTTGAACAGGTCGACCACGAGGTCGCCCTGGCGGCGGAGCATCGTGGCGTACTCGCGCTCGGCGATCTCGGCGTAGTTGCGCTCGATCGCGGTGAGGATCGCGGCGGTGCCCACGCGCTCGACGGCGTCAGCGCCGGGGACGAGCTCGAAGAAGTTGCCGGGCACGATGTCGGTCATCTGGCGGAGCATCGTGCGCAGGCGGGGCGAGTTGGCGGCGTCGATGACCGTCCGGTGGAAGTCCATGGTCAGGCAGTGCAGCGTGCCAGGGTCCTTGGCCGCCATGATGCCGTCCTGGATCGGCTTCAGCGCCTCGCCGAGGGACGGGCCGCGCCGCTCGACGGCTCGGCGTACGCCGAACCCGTAGAACATGCCGTACAGCTCGTAGTGGTCGCGCACGGACGGCTCGTCCAGCGCGTTCACAAAAGCGCCGCGGTGCGGGACGATCGTCGTCCAGCCCTCGCGCTCCAGCGCGATCAGCGCCTCACGGACCGGGATGCGGGACACCCCGAGCGTCTCGGCGATCGCGCCCTGCGGGATGCGCGAGCCGGGCCGCAGCACCCCGTCGAAGATGAGCCGCCGCACATAAAGCCGCACCTGCTCACCACTGCTCAGCCGCGCCAGGTTCTCGCCCGGCAAAGCGACCTTCTCCTCCTCCGGAGGCAACGCCACAACTGCTTCGCGCCGGCGTGCCATCGTCCTCATCCCCCTACAGACCCGACGACCTATCGCCGTCTCTTCTATAGAGAATAAGATATCCATGTTACGCCCCGTGTTCCAACTCGTCATGATCTTCGTCTCTCCGTGTTGGGCGGGGACGCCTCAGGCAGCCTCGCACACCCCGTCGCCGCGGGCGAACCGGAACGTCGTGCGCGAGCGCAGCGGGTTCGCGCACGACGAATCCGTCATGAGGCGGGGAGGTCGAGGCCGAGGAGGCGGATGGCGTTGCCGCGTGCGATCTTGTTGATGGACCGCTGGTCGAGGTGGCCGTACTGGAGCGCCGCCTCCTCGCGGGAGCGCGGCCATGTGCCGTCCTGGTGGGGGTAGTCGGTCTCGAACGTGACGTTGTCGAGGCCGACCTTGTCGAGCAGCTCGACGCCGACGGCGTCCTTGAAGAAGCAGCTCGTGATCTGCCGGTAGTAGTACGTCGACGGCTTCTCCGGGCAGTTCAGCTGACCGCCCGACCAGCCCTTGTGCGTCTCCCAGACGTCGTCGATCCGCTCGAGCAGGTAGGGGATCCAGCCGATCTGCGCCTCGGCGTACAGCAGCTTCAGGGTCGGGAAGCGGTGCAGGACGCCGGAGAACAGGAAGTCGGTCATGCTGGCGACGCTGTTGCCGAAGATGATCGTCGCGCCGACCGCGCCGGGGGCGTCCGGGGAGGTCTGCGGGGTCTTGGTGCCCGAGCCGATGTGCATCGAAAGGACGGTGCCGGTCTCCTGGCACGCCGCGAAGAACGGGTCCCAGTAGCCCGAGTGCAGGCTGGGCAGCCCAAGGTAGGACGGCAGCTCCGAGAACGCCACAGCCCGGACCCCACGGGCGGCGTTACGGCGCACTTCCGCGACCGCTAGGTCGACGTCCCACAGCGGCACGAGACACAGCGGGATGAGACGGCCGCCGCTGCCGCCGCACCACTCCTCGACCATCCAGTCGTTGTAGGCGCGGACGGCGGCGAGGGACAGTTCCTTGTCCTTGCCCCACAGGAAGATCTGCCCGCAGAACCGCACGTAGTTGGGGAAGCACATCTGCGCCTCGACCCCGTTGACGTCCATGTCGGCGAGCCGTTCGGCCGGTATCCAGCAGCCGGGGCGCATGTCGTCGTAGGTGATGCCCTCGTTCGTGACCTCGTCGGCGGGCACCCCGGCGGCGGCGATGTACTTCTTGATCTGCGACCTGGTGTCCTCGTACACCCACCAGGCGACGTCGGGCCCCTCGGTGCCGGGGGTCTCCACGTAGCGGCCGTCCACGAGGCGGACGTCTCCGGCCGGCGCGTACTCGATGCGCGGTCCCGCCTCGCGCAGCCGCGCCGGGAGGCGCGACGTCCACAGATTCGCCGGTTCCACGACGTGCGCGTCAACGTCGATGAGCCTCGGGATCTTCGCCAGGCGCTCGGCGAGGACGTCCGGAGCCAGTGACTGCTCGGTCATAACGCCTCCTTTATAATAGATTCTATATACATCCTACGATCCTGATCCGGCCCCGGTGAAGGGGCACGGGTCGTCAGGCCGAGGCGGGGTCGAGGGCGTCGGCCGCCGCGCGCAGGGTCTGCGGGCTGACCGGCGCGGTGAGCGCGGCGACCGTCATGTCGATGAGGTTCGCCGCGACGAGCGGCAGCGGCAGCAGATCGCGCCGCCGCTCGGGCGCGTCCTCGAGGACCGCGCGGTCGGCCAGCACGTGCAGCGCGGCCTGCGCGGCGGTGACCAGCCGCGCGACAGCCAGCGGACGCGGCATCCCCTCGGCCATCCGCGCGATGAGCACGCGCGCGGCCCGTGTCAGGGTGGCGTCCACGAGGCCCTGGATCTCCTCGACCGCGAGCTCCGGCCGGTTCGTCGCCGACACCCAGATCCGGACCGCCGCCCGCGCGCTCGGCCCGACCGCGACGTACTCGGCGACCGGCGCGATGATCACCTCAACGAGCTCCCTTGTCGAGGGCTCGCGCCCGTCCAACGCCGCGTACAACTCGTCGTGACGGGCCCGCAGCCACGCCCCGTGACGCCGCAGGATCGCCCTGACCAGCTCCTCGCGCCCGCCGAAGTGGTAGTGCAGGGCGGCGGTGTTGCGCTGCCCCGCCGCCGTGTTGATCTCGTTGAGCGAGACCCCGCTGATCCCGCGTTCGGCCATGAGCCTTTCGGCGGCGTCGAGGAGGCGTTCCCGCGTCTCCGCGCCGCGCGCGCTCGTCCGTCGCTCAGACACCGCTCTCTTCCAGCCGCTTGACCCGGTTCGGCGCCCACGCGCTCGCGGGCACGTCCTCACCATAGAACTGCCTTGCCCAGTGCCGGAACTCGATGATCGGCCCGTCGCCCTTGATGAGCAGCGGCTTCTCGACGTAGATCTTGTTCTCCCAGATCGGGACGTCCTCGGCGATCGCCTCAACGAAGGTGTTGATCATCTTCGCCGAGAACGCCTCCATCGACCTGGGGAAGGTGAACACCCAGCGGATGTGCACGTTCTCGGTGTCGACCGGGGTCACCGACGACACGAACGACATCACGCCCTTGAGCCGCAGCGCGCCGAGCCCGAGTCCGTACGACTTGCGCACGAAGTCGAGCGCGTGGACCTTGCCGCTCTTGCTCTTGAACTCCTGACGTTCGGTGACGGTCTTCACGAACCCGTCATAGCCGACGTCTCCGCCGGGGACCGACTCCATGCCGTGCACGTACTTGAAGTGGACGTAGTCCGCGTTGTTCTCGGCCATCTCCTGGCAGCACGTCGCGAACTTGAACTCGTGGAAGACCGGGTCGGACCACTCGGCGTCATCGAACTCCGCCATCTCCGGCATCGGGATGTACGGGTCTGCCTTGCCGAGGTGGTGCCAGGCGAAGATCAGGCCGAACCGCTCGATCACGGGATAGGCGTGCACCTTGGCCTTGGGCGACGGCTCGGCGTCGGTGTAGGGCACGTCGACGCACCTGCCGCTGACGCCGTCGTAACGCCACGCGTGGAACGGGCACTCGATGAGCTGGCCCTCGACCCGGCCGCCAATGGCGAGGTTCGCGCCGAGGTGCGGGCAGTAGGCGTCGACCACGCGGGCCTCGCCCGTCACCGTGCGGAACACCGCGAGGTCCTTGCCGAAGTAGTGCGCGGGACGCACCTGCCCGACCGCCACCTCTTCGGCGCGCGCGACGGCGAACCACCCGTTCGGCACGGGGAACGGAAACCGGCCCATGGAGCCCTCCCTGAGGTCAAGCGACTGAAGAGACCTCTTGAAGAAGTCTCTTTAATCGGAACCTAACACCGGGCCACCGCCCCCGCCAGACCCGTTCGGGGCTCACGCCACGGGCTGACGCCGGGATCGGCGGGCGCGCGGCGGGGTCAGGACCGGGTGATGTGCCGTTCGGCCTGGCGCAGGCCGTAGCGGGCGAGACCGAGGTTGGAGCGCTCGCGGTCGAGGGCGACATAGAGGAAGAGCGGCCCGACCTCCGCGCCGAACAGGCGGATGAGGTGGTACTGGCGGCCGAGCGAGATGAGGATGTCCTCGATGACGTCGTCAAGGCCGAGCGCCTGGATCGCGCGGAGCTTGGCGCGGACCACGTCGGCGTTGTGCGCGGAGGCGACCTCGAGGTCGAGCGCCGGACCGCCGCCGAGCGACCCAAGCGAGCGTCCGTTCTCGTAGTCGACAAGGGCAGCGCCGAGCGCGCCGTCGATCGCCATGGTCTCCTTCAGCACGACGTCGATGTCCACTGTGCTTCCTTCGGTGGGGGAAAGGGGCCCCGACCCTACCGGGAAAACCTGTACAAAACCCGAAATAACGTCGATCCCTAAGGAATCCACACGACCGTGACCTGGGATTTCTCGTTCGGCCCATCCCCACCTGAAACGCACACGACATTTCCGGAAAGGACCTCGAAAACCCACCCGGGCGGCGGACCGCGACCCCGTCGGCGAGGTCCCGCACGCGCCTCCCCGTCGCGTCGCGTCGCGTCGCGAGGAGCCCGGGTCGTTCCTCCTGCGGTGGGCGCGGCATTGTTGATTTGATTATGTATAAAATAGAATCTTGGTGAGCGACAGGAGGGGCGCATGGCGGTGAGCGCGGAGGCGGGCCTCGTTGAGCTCACGGTGTGTGACGGCGTCGCGGTCCTGCGGCTGAACGATCCCGAACGGCGCAACGCGCTGTCCAAGGCGCTCAGTGATGACCTCGCGCTGACCGTCGAGACCGCGCTCGCGCGGGGGGCGCGCGCCCTCGTCCTCGCCGCCGCGCCGCCGGTCTTCTGCGCGGGCGGCTCGCTCGACGGCCTGCTCAACCGTGCGGTCCCCCTCGCCGACATGTACGCGGGCATGGAACGGCTCGCCGCCGCGCCGGTGCCGACGATCGCCGCGGTCGGGGGTGCGGCGGTCGGGGCCGGGGTCAACCTGCCGCTGGCCTGCGACGTCGTGCTCGTCTCGCCCGAGGCGCGGTTCGACCCGCGCTTCCTCGACGTCGGCATCCACCCGGGCGGCGGCCACCTGTGGCGGCTCGCGGCGCGGACGGGCGCGCAGGGCGCGGCCGCGCTCGTCCTGTGCGGTGACGCGCTGACCGGCGAGGAGGCCGTCGCGCGCGGTCTCGCCTGGCGGTGCGTGCCAGCCGCCGAACTCGAACCGCTCGCGCTGCGGCTCGCCGGACGCGCCGCCGCGCGCGACCCCGAGCTCGTCCGGCGGGCCAAGGCGACGCTCACCGCGAGCCTCGCGCTGGACACCGCCGAGGAGGCCGCAGCGCTCGAACTCACCGCGCAGCGCTGGTCGGTCGAGCGTCCCGGCTTCGCCGAGGGCGTCCGGCGCGTCAAGGCGGCCCTGCGACGCGGCCCCGACGACAGGGAGCGAAGATGACGTCCGAGACCCGGCTTCCGCCGCCCGGTGAGGCGATGGTCCGGCGCAGCAGCGGCGAACAGGCAGCGCTCTACATCCGCCGCCTCATCTTCGACGGACGGCTCCGCCAGGGCGACCGGGTCCCGCAGGACGAGATCGCGCGGACCCTGGGCGTCAGCCGCATCCCCGTCCGCGAGGCGCTGCTGTCGCTGGAGCGCGAGGGCTGGGTGACGATCCGGCCGCACCGCGGCGCGTTCATCGGCGCGCTTGACGAGGCGGCCGTGCGCGACCACTACGCGCTCTACGGACTCGTCTACGGATTCGCGGCACGCCGCGCGACCGAGCGCAGCGACCCCGCGCTGGTCGAGCGGCTTGCGGCCGTCTGCGAAAAGCTCGCCGCCGAGGACGACCCCGCCGAGGTCGCCCGCCTTAACCGCGACTTCGACCGCCTCATCCTCGGCACCGCCAGCTCCCCCCGTCTGCGCGCCGTACTGCGCGCGATGGTCGGCATCGTCCCTGGCAACTTCTTCGCCCTCGTCCCCGGCGCGATAGACGTCGAGCGCGAAGGCAGCCGCGCGGTCGTCGCCGCGGTCCGCGCCGGAGACGGCGAAGCCGCCGCCGACGCCTACGCCCACATGCTCAAAGCCCAGGGCGACCTCGTCGCCGCCCTCTTCACCACCCGCGGCCTCTTCCCCACCTGACCCCGGGGATAGGGCGGGGTGAGGGGGGCCGCCTCCTCGGGGCTCAGATCTCGGCGGTGACGTCCACGATCCAGGACAGGTCGCCGGAGGCGAGGGTGTCCTGCCAGTTGGGGGGTGCGCCGGCCATGAGGGTGCCGAGGTCCCAGTAGTCGCGCCACAGCGTGATCCTGCCGTCGCGCACGTGCTGGACCGAGACGAAGGGGAGCGTGACGCGTTCGCCCGTGGGCCAGCGCCAGTGCTCCTCGTGCTCGGTGACGACGAGCCCGTCGGACGCGACGACGGTCGCCGCGCCGTGGTCGTAGCCCGCGAGGGGTTCGAGGCCGAGCTTCAGGCGCGCCTCGATCCCCTCGGGCCCGCGCGCGGCCGCGCCGGGCCCGGTGGGCACGTCGTAGTAGATCGACTCCGGGGTGAAGAAGGTCTTCAACCGGGCCCAGTCGCGGTCGTACAGGGCGGTCCAGAAGGCCGCGACGATCTCACGGGCCTCCCCGGCCGGGGTCGGCTTGCCGTCCGTCATGCGCGTCACCCTTCGCCGAGCAGTTCGAGGACCAGCGCCGAGCCCATGCCGCCGCCCGCGCACATCGACACGCAGCCGAACGTCCCGCCGCGCCGCCGCAGCTCGCCGAGCATGGTGACGACCATGCGCGCACCCGTCGCGGCGATGGGGTGGCCGAGACCGCAGCCGCTGCCGTTGACGTTCACGGCGTCCTCGTCGAGGCCGAGCGCGCGGCTTGACGCCACGGCCATCGTCGCGAACGCCTCATTGATCTCGAAAAGGTCGATGTCGGAGATCTTGAGGTTCGCCCTGTCCAGGGCTCTGGGGATCGCGAGGGTCGGCGCGAGCCCCGTCCGCTCTGGCTCGACCCCGACCGAGCCCCACGACACGACACGGGCGAGCGGGGCGAGGCCGTGCGCGCGTGCGTAGTCGTCGGACACGACCACGAGCGCGGCCGCCGCGTCGTTGAGCCCCGCCGAGTTCCCCGCGGTGACGACCGCGCCGTCAAGCTCGGGGTGCAGCAGCCGCAGCCCGGCGAGCCTCTCGGCGGTCGTGTCGGCGCGCGGATGCTCGTCGGTGGTGAACAGCGTCCCGTCCGGCAGCGTCACCGGCGTGATCTCCGCGGCGAAGTCACCGCGCGCTATCGAGGCCGCTGCCCTCTGGTGCGAGCGCGCGGCCCACGCGTCGGCCTCGGCCCGGGTGACCCCGGCGAGCCGCGCGGTGTTCTCCCCCACGGTGAGCGCCATGTCGAACGCCGGGGCCTCGGGCGTCGCGGGGTGGCTCGGCGACATCCACGGCTTGTACTCGCGGGCCGACGCGGGCACGGACTTCAACCCCTGCGGCATCGAACTGAGGCTTTCGGTGCCTCCGGCGACGACCACGCGATCCATCCCCGCACGGATCGAACCCGCCGCGATCTGCAGCGCGCTGAGCCCCGCCGCGCAGTGCCGGTTGTCGGCGAGACCCGGCACCTGCGGCATCCCCGCCTCGACCGCGACATACCTGGCGATGACGCCACCGCCCTGGAGTGACTCGGCGAGCACGAGGTCGTCTATCTCGTCGGCGGGCAACCCCGACCGCTCAACGGCCGCCGCGACGGCCGTGCGGGCGAGGGCGAACGCGTCGACGTCCACGAGGGAACCCTTGTGGGCCTTGCCTATCGGAGTGCGCGCGACGGCGACGATGACTGCTTCCGGCATCGGTCGTCTCCCTACTTGGGCGCGAAGCGCTGGCCGCCGTCGAGGCGGATGGTCTGGCCGTTCAGCATCGGGTTGCGCACGATCGACTCGGCCAGCCAGGCGTACTCCTCCGGCCGTCCGGCGCGGCGCGGGAACGCGGCGTCCCTGGTGAGCACGTCGATGATCTCCTGCGGCGCGCCCTCGAGCAGGCCGGTCGCGAACAGGCTCGGCGCGATCGCCATGACGCGGATGCCGAGGCTGCCGAGGTCGCGGGCCATGGTCAGGCTCATGCCCGCGATCCCGGCCTTGGCGGCGGTGTAGGCGACCTGGCCGATCTGCCCCTCGAACGCGGCGATCGACGCGGTGTTGACGATGACGCCGCGCTCGCCGGTCTCCTCCGGCTCGTTCTTGCTCATGTGCCAGGCTTGGAGGCGGTTCAGGTTGAACGTGCCGACGAGGTTGAGCTCCACGATCGCGCGGAAGTCGGCGAGCGGGAGGGGGCCGTCGCGTCCGATGGTGCGCTTGCTCGTGCCGCCGCCCGCGGTGTTGACGGCGATGTGCAGCGCGCCGTGCGCGTCGACCGCCTCCTGGAGCGCGGCCTCGGTGCCGTGCTCGTCGGTGACGTCGCAGGCGTGGAATGTCGCGCCGATCTCCTTGGCCGCCTCGGGGCCGCGCCCGTGCGGCAGGTCGAGGATGGCGATCTTCGCCCCCGCGCCGGCGAGGAGTTCGGCCGTCGCGCGGCCCATGCCCGATCCGCCGCCCACGACGACGGCGACCTTGTTCGCTGTTTCCACACGAGCCTCCGGGGTGGGGGAATTATATAAAAGATAATAAATCATGTGCTTGCGGCGGGGTTCAAGGGGCGGCGAGCCGGTCGAGTGCGGCGCGGCGGAGGGCAGCCTTGTCGACCTTTCCTGCGGCGGTCAGCGGGAGCGCGTCGACGTGCCAGACCGTCCTTGGCACCTTGAAGGCCGCGAGACGCGCGGCGCAGCGTGCCACGATCGCCTCGGCCGGACCACCGCCGACGACGAACGCGGCGGGCACCTCGCCCAGCCTGTCGTGCGGGATGCCGACGACGGCCGCCGCGCCCACCCCCGCCGCGACCCTCAGCACATGCTCGACCTCGGCGGGGTAGACGTTGAGGCCACCGACGATGACGACGTCCTTCAGCCGGTCCACGACGCGCAGGCGGCCCGCGGCGTCGAGCTCGCCGACGTCGCCGGTGCGCAGCCAGCCGTCGGCGAACGCCTCGGCGGTCGCGGCGGGGTCGTCGAGGTAGCCGGACATGAGGCCGGGGCCGCGCACGAGGATCTCGCCCGGCCCGTCCGGCGCGTCGATGCGGACCTCGGTCCCCGGGATCGGGCGGCCCGCGGTCTCGGCGACCACCGTCACCGGGTCGTCGGCGCGGCCCATCGTGCAGACGCCGCCCGCCTCGGTGAGGCCGTAGGCGGTGAACACGTGCCGGACGCCGAGCCGCTCGCGCAGCGCGCCGACGAGGTCGCGCGGCACCACCGCAGCGCCCGTCACCGCGACCCGCACCACGCCGCGCGGCATCCCCGGCTCGGCGAGCAGCGCGCGGAACAGCGCGGGCGGCCCCTGGAGGAACGTGACGCCGCGCGCGGCGACCGTCGCGGCGAGCGCCGCGGGATCGAGCGACGGCACGGGGATCACCGCCGCCTCGGCGACCGCGCAGGCCAGCAGGCCGGTCTTGTGCCCGCCGATGTGCGCGAACGGCGCGACGACCGGGTACACGTCGCCCGCGCGCAGCCCGGTGATCCGCGCCCAGGCGCGGGTGGTCTCCACAAGGCCGCCGTGCCGCAGCAGCGCGCCCTTCGGACGGCCCGTCGTGCCCGAGGTGTACTGCACGTGGCTCACGGTGTCGGGCCGCAGCGCCGCCATCCGCCGGACGGCCTCCGCGCGGTCGGCGGGCGTGCCGGTGAGGTCGTCAGGGGAGACGACGAGGGGTGCGCCCGCCTCGGCGGCGAGGTCCGCGAGGTCGCGCCCGCCCGCGCCCGCTCCCCCGGCGACGACGACGCGGCAGCCCGACCGCGCGACGAGGTCGGCGGCCTCGGTGGCGGTGTACCGGGTGTTGAGCGGGACGAGCCGCGCCCCCGCGCACAGCGCCGCGTAGGAGACGACGATCCACGGCAGCCCGTTCGGCAGCCAGATCCCGACGCTCTCCCCGGGCCGCACCCCAAGCCCGACGAGCCCGGCCGCGGCGTCCACCGCGGCGTCGAGGAGTTCGGGGTAGGTGAGGCGCGGGTCGCGGACCGCGGGACGGGTCGGGTGCTCCCGCGCGGTCAGCTCGAGAACGCCGGGGAGGGTGTCGGGATGCGCGCGCGTTCCTGTCACAGCCGCACCCTAACCCTGGACCGCGCGAGGCGAGTTGATACATTCTTTTTAATATTTTATTGAGTGAGGAGATCCCATGCGCGTCCTCAACGGCGTCGAGGAGGTGCGCGCCGCCGTCGGCACGCACCTCGGCCACAGCCCGTACCGCACGGTCACCCAGGCCGACATCGACGCGTTCGCCGCCCTCACCGGCGACGACCAGTGGATCCACGTCGACCCCGCGCGCGCCGCGTCAGGACCCTTCGGCGGCACCATCGCGCACGGCCTGCTCACCCTCTCCCTCGGCCCGCGCCTGATCCGCGAGATCTACCGGATCGACGGCATGCGCATGGGCGTCAACTACGGCTACGACCGCATCCGCTTCCCCTCCCCCGTCCCCGTCAACTCCAAGATCCGCGTAGGCGCGGACCTCGAGGACGCCACGGACATCCCGGGCGGCCTCCAGATCCGACTCAGGTTCACCTGGCAGATCGAAGGCACACCCAAACCCGCCTGCATCGCCACCATGCTCCTGCGCTACTCCGTCTAACCCGGCGAGGCTCCGCTGTGCAAGCCGACGCGGGGCCAGCCCGAGGCGATGGGCCCAGCGCGCCGTGCGAGTCGACGCGGGATCCGCCCGACGTGATCAGCCCGGGGAGGTGCACTGTGCGAGCCGACGCGGCGCGACGTGAGGACCCCGGGGACGCCGCGCTGGGCGGGGTGGGGTGGGGTGGGGTGGGTCAGCCGGGGGTGATGAGGCGGTCGGCGATCTTCCAGCCGTGGTCGGTGCGGTGGAGGGTGTCGCGGTAGGCGCCCATCGAGAACAGCCGGGGTGCGGCGGAGGCGGTCTCCACCCAGAACTGCCAGTAGGAGTCGGCGATCGCGCGGTCGCCGTCGAGCGCCACCGCGACGGTGCCGACGAGGTGGCGGGTGGCGCTGCCGGGCCCGGTCTGCCCCTCGGCGCGGCGTGCCGCGCCCGCCTCGCGGATCGCGGCGCGGCCGGTCTTCTCCGGCCATCCGGCCATGGACCAGCGGGCGTCCTCGGTGAACAGGGCGGCGTAGTCGGCGAGGTCACCGGTGTCGGAGTACTGCGCGACCCTGGCGAGGACACCGCGGATCTCGAGCTCGTCGGCGACGCCACGCCAGTCCTCGATCATGGGCCCTCCCTTGTCGCAAATAATATTTTAAATATAAGTTAGCACCCGTGTGGACAGCCGCCCCGGGCGGCACGAGGAGGTTGCTGCATGTCCGAGCAGGACGCCCCGCGCTACGCGGACCGGATGTTCCCCGCGCCGGTGGACCACGGGATCGCCGAGCCCGACCGGGCGGTCGCCTCGGTCCGCTCCGGCACCGACACGGCGGCCGGCGAGCACGTCAACGAGCTCTGGTACCAGGGCAGCGGACGGATCGGCGAGAAACCCGTCGAGTCGATCGTCGTCTACCCGCCGACGCGCGGCGTCGTCGGCCAGGGCGACCCGTTCGAGCCCGTCAAGATCGGCGTGCTCATCGACATGGACCTCGGCCAGCTCACCGCCGACCTCATGGACCCGATCATCCTCGCCGTCGAGGACGCGCTGAACGAGGGCGTCTACGACAGGCCGGTCGAGATCGTCACCGTCGACGCCAGGGGCCTGCCGCGCGAGAACTACCTGAAGGTGCGCAAGGGCTACCAGAAGCTCGTGGACGAGGGCTGCGTCGTCGTCATCGGCCCGTTCATCAGCGACAACTCGGTCAACCTGTGCAAGACAGTCAATGCGACGGGCGTCGCCGCGCTCGGCTGGACGGGCACGACGCGCTTCCACGGCGAGTACTGCTTCACCGTCGCCAACGGCGACATCCCCACCGAGGGCGTCATGGCCGCCGACTGGTGCTTCCAGAACGGCCACACCAAGGTCGGGTTCTTCTGGGAGCAGGGCTCGTCCGGCGACCTGTACTCCGACTACTTCCGCGACGCCGCACGCCGCTACGACCTCGAAATCGTCAAGGAAGTCTGCCTCGGGCCCAACCCAAGGAACTTCGACGGGCACCTCGCGACGATGCGCGAACAGGGCGCCGACGCGATCGTCTACATGGGCTACGGCTACTCCACGTTCCACTTCGCCAAGGGCTTCAAGGCGCTCGACTGGGACCCGCCGCGCTTCATGGGCACCGCGTTCATGTTCTACTCCAACTCCAACGCCTGGGCCGAGGGCCTGGAAGGCTGGCACGGGGTCGACCAGCTCGGCGAGGACGGCGCGAACCCCAACTACGAGGCGATGCTGGAGCGCTTCGAGGCCCGGTTCGGACGCGTCAGCCGCAACGTCGTCGTCGCGCTGTCCTACGACACCGCGCGCGCCGCCCTGCACGGCATCGCCAACGCCCGCATCGCGATCCCCGAAGAGGTCAAGATCGGCCTCGAGAAGATCAAGTGGATGCCCTGCACCAACGGCGGGCCAGGCTGCTATCTGACGTTCGCCGAGTACGACCACCGCGGCTACAAGGGCGACTTCCTCACCATCCGCGAGCTGCGCGGCGGTGAGCTGCACTTCCGCGGCTACCACCGGCCGCAGTGGCCGTCCAACACCCGCTCCCCGATCCTCAAGCAGGGCTGATGGACCCGTCGTTCACCGCCGAGCAGAACGAGCTGCGGTCCGTCGTGCGGGCGTTCCTCGCCGAGCACTCTTCCGAGGCCGAGGTGCGCCGGCACCTTGCCGCCGCGCCCGGGCACGATCCCGTCGTCTGGGCGCGGATGGCCGGTGAGCTCGGGCTTCAGGGGCTCGCCGTGCCCGAGGAGTTCGGCGGGGCGGGGGCCGGGCCCGTCGAGACCGGGATCGTGCTTGAGGAGATGGGCCGCGCGCTTTATCCGGGGCCGTACTTGTCGGCTGTCCTTGCGGTGCGGGCGCTGCTCGCGGCGGGCGACGCGACGGCGTCGGCGGCCCATCTGCCGGGCATCGCCGACGGGACGACGGTCGCGGCGGTCGCGTTCGGGGAGGCGGAGCGGCGCGGGGCCGATGCCGGCGTCACCGTCGAGGACGGGCCTGACGGGCCTGTGCTGCGCGGGCGCAAGGACCTCGTGCTGGACGGCGGGCGCGCCGATCTCGTCCTGGTCACCGCGCGGTCCGCGCGAGGGCTCGGCCTGTACGCGGCGCGCGAGTTCACCGCGACCCCGCTGCGCACCCTCGACGCCGCACGCCCGCTGGCCAGGCTCGACTTCCCCGGCGTCCCCGCGACGCTCGTCAGCGCGGACGGGCCCGGGATCATCGCCGACGTGCTCGGCCACGCGTGCGCCGCGCTCGCCGCCGAAGCCGTCGGTGGCGCGCGGTTCCTGCTTGAGCGTACGGTGTCGCACGTGGAGGACAGGGTGCAGTTCGGCGAGCCGATCGGCTCCTTCCAGGCCGTGCAGCACGCGTGCGCGCACATGTACGTCGACGTCGAGTCCGCCCGGGCCGCCGCGCACCACGCGCTGTTCGCCGCCGCCGCGCACGCGCCCGACGCGGCGCTGGCCGCGTCACTGGCCAAGGCGTACTGCGCCGACGCGTTCGCGCGGGTCGCGACCGAGGCGATCCAGCTGCACGGCGGCGTCGGCGTCACCTGGGAGCACCCCGCCCACCTCTACTTCCGCAGGGCCAAGGGCGTCCAGGCGCTCTTCGGCTCCTCCGACCGGCACCGCGACGACCTCGTGGACCGCCTCACCGCCTCTGGGAGGGCATCATGAGCGACCTGCTCGGCGTCACCGACGAAGCCGCCGTCAGGCTGCTGACGTTCCGTCGCCCCGACGTCCGCAACGCCTTCAACGAGGAGCTGTACCGCGCGACGGCCGCGGCGCTCGACGCCGCCGCCGCGGACCCGTCGGTGCACGTCGTGGTGCTGACCGGGGAGGGGACGGTGTTCAGCGCGGGCACCGACCTGAACGAGATGGCCGAGATCGCGCGCAAGCACGCGGCCGGCGAGGACGTCGGGGAGTCGGGCAAGGGGTTCCCGCTGCTGATGGACTCCGTCGTCGCGTTCCCCAAGCCGCTGCTCGCGGCCGTCAACGGCAGCGGGGTCGGGCTCGGGCTGACGCTGCTTGCGCACTGCGACCTCGTCGTCATCGCCGAGGGCGCGAAGCTGCGCGCGCCGTTCACCACGATGGGGGTCGCGCCCGAGGCGGCCAGCAGCTACCTGCTGCCGCTGCGGCTCGGCGCGCAGCGCGCCAACCTCGTCCTGCTCGCCGGGCACCCGCTGACCGCCGAGGAGGCGGTGGAGCACGGGCTCGCGCTCAAGGCGTGCCCCGCCGAGGAGGTCCTGGCCGAGACGATGGCGCTCGCCCGCGAGCTCGCGGAGAAGCCGCTGTCTTCTCTGGTGGCGACGAAGCGGGTCATCACCGAGCCGCACCGCGCGGCCGTCACCGCGGCCCGCGCGCGTGAGGACGCCGCCTTCGCCGAGCTGCTCTCGGGCGGTCTCGGCGGCTGAGAACGCCGACGGCGCGGGCCCTCTCGGGTCCCGCGCCGTCTCCCAGCAGGGCCGGTAGGAGTCGAACCTACATTCGGCCGAGGTTGGACCCCCGGCTGCCCATCCATTTGGCTCAGCCCTCCGACACTTCTTCTGATGCCCCCTCCCCCGCGCCGGTTCACCCGGCGAAAGTGTGGATCAAGGCCGGATCGTGCCACCCGGCGGTAAAACGCGGAGTCCGGAACATCCGGCGGCGGTGCGGCGTCTCACCGGGCGTGACGGGGAAATCGGGTGGCGGAACAGGGCCGGGGCGGCGTGCCGTGCTCGTCGGGATCGGCTGGCTCGGGGTGGGCGGCCTCGGGATCGCCCACCTTCTGTCGGGCCTGCGGACGGCGCGGCCCGAGCGGCCGCCCGACGCCGTCGCACGGCCGCTCGGGCCGCCGCTCACCGGCCACGACGCGATCGTGCGCGGTGTCGCGTTCTCGCCCGACGGGACGACCGTCGCGTCCTGCGCCGACGACGCGACGGTACGGCTGTGGGACGCCCGGGCCGGGACGCCGATCGGCGGGCCGCTCACCGGGCACACCGAGCCGCTGCGCGCCGTGGCCTTCGGCCCGCACGCCCTCGCCAGCGGCGGCGTCGACGGGACTATCCGGCTGTGGGACGTCCGGGCCGGGACGTCACGCGTGCTCGACGGGTTCTCGCTCGCCGTCACGTCCCTCGCGTTCAGCCCCGACGGGCGGCTGCTCGCCGTCGGCGGCTCGGACGGCGTGGTCCGGCTGCTGCGGACCGCGTCATGGGAGCCGGACGGCGAACCCCTGACCGGCGACGCCGACGCCGTCCACGCCCTGGCGTTCACCCCCGACGCCCGCACCCTGGTGACCTGCGCCGCCGACGCGATCCGACGCTGGGACACCGCGACCCGCACCGAGACCGCCCCGCCCATCACCGCCGCCCCCGACGACTCCTTCATCTCCCTCGCGCTCAGCCCCGACGGCCGGTCCCTCGCCGCGGGCTCCTTCAGCGGCTCGATCGCCCTGCACGACCTCACGACCGACGCGCCCGCCGCCGTCCTCCCCGGCCATCGCCCGACCCCCGTCTACGCCCTCGCCTTCAGCGGCGCCCGCCTGGCCAGCGGCGGCTACGACGACACCCTCCGCCTCTGGAACCCCCGGACCCGCGCCCCCCTGGGCCCCGCCGCAACAGGCCACACCGACTCCGTCACCTCCCTCACCGTCTCCCCCGACGGCCGCACCCTCGTCACCGCCTCCGAGGACCACACCCTCCGAATATGGCGTGTGTGAACCCGCCTCCTCCTGCGATACTGCCGCCCCACCCCTCAGCCGACGAGGAGACCAGCATGATCACGTTCCGGCGCCTCCGCGAACCCGACTTCCCCCTCGTCGGACAGTGGCTCGCCGCCCCCCACGTCCGCCGCTGGTGGAACCACGACCCCTCCCCCGAGGCCGTCATCCGCGACTTCGGCCCCACCGCCCGCGACGAGGAACCCGCCGAAGACTTCATAGCCCTCCTCGACAACACCCCCCTAGGCATCGTCCAACGCTGCCTCCTGGCCTCCTACCCCGAAGACTTCGCCCTCCTCAACGCCCTGACCCCCATCCCTCCCGCCGCCGCAACCCTCGACTACCTCATAGGCGCCCCCGAAAACACCGCCCGCGGCCTGGGCCCCGCCATGATCCACGCCGCCACCACCCAACTCTGGCACGACTACCCCACCACCCCCTGCATCATCATCCCCATAGTCGCCGCCAACCGCCCCTCCTGGCGCTCCCTGGAAAAATCCGGCTACCACCGCCTAACCGAAGGCAACCTCCCCCCAGACAACCCCCAAGACCCACCCCTCCACTACCTCTACCACACCACCCGCCCCCACTAACCCGCGGTCACCGCGCTCCAGCGCACGGCACGCGCCGAATTCAGCCCGCGAGCCGAGGCGACAGCACCCAAAAGAGCAGATCGATCGGCAGCTTGTTGACGCCGTGCCGCTGCCGGAGGGGCCGCTGCGCCTGCACATCGGCTTCCTTGTGGGGTCGCGACGCACCTGGCAGAACCTTTGGAAGCCCACTATTGACGGGCTCGGGCGGCTCCTCGGCCGGACCTCACCCGACCGGCTATGGCATCCCCGTGACGGGCGCATCGTGGAGCTCGGTCTCAGCACCCGTACCGAACCGGCGCTCGGTCACGACATCGTGCTGCGTGTCCACGCGGCCCGTGCGGGCTCGTGAAGACCCGCGGGCTCTGGTGGGGTTAGGGGTTTTGGGCTTCTAGGTGGCGTTTTAGGATTTTGCCGGTTTCGTTGTAGGGGAGGGAGTCGAGGAAGGTTATGTGGGTGGGGACTTTGAAGGCGGCCAGGGTGGCGGAGACCCAGGTGCGGATTTCGGTGGGGGTTAGGGGGGTGTGGGGGGATTTGACGATGAAGGCTTTTACTTCTTGGCCTAGGGAAGGGTGGGGGGCGCCGATGACGGCGGCGTCGGTTATGGCGGGGTGTTCTAGGAGGCGGTATTCGATTTCGATGGGGTAGATGTTCTCGCCGCCGCGGATGATGAGGTCGCGCATGCGGCTTTCGAGGTAGAGGACGTTGTCGGAGATGCGGCCGTAGTCGCCGGAGCGGTACCAGCGGTCGGGGGTGAGGGCGGCGGAGGTGGCGGCGGGGTCGTTCCAGTAGCCGAGGAAGACCGAGGCGCTGCGGACGTGGATTTCGCCTATCTGGCCTTCGGGGAGGACGGCGCCGGACTCGTCGCGCACCTGGACCTCGACGGTCGGGGCGGCGGCACCCACTGAGGCGGGGTGGCCGTCCATTTCCGGGCCGTTGAGGAAGGTGCCGGAGCCCGTGGTCTCGGTCATGCCGTAGCCGTTGGTGATCTGGAGGCCCGGCATCTTGCGGGCGAACAGGCGCAGGAGTTCGGGGGCGAAGGTCGCGCCGCCGCTGCCGATGACGGTCACCTGGTCGGTGCGGTAGGCGTCGAAGTCGGGGTGGGTGAGCATGCGCCAGAAGTGGGTGGGCACGCCGGTCCACTGGGTGAGGCGGTACCGGTCGGTGACCTCAAGGGCGCGTTCGGCGTCCCATTTGCCGCGCTCGAGGATGATGAGGCGCAGGCCGTACAGCGTGGCGTTGGCGAGGGCGACGCACGCGCCGGACACGTGGAACAGCGGGTTCGCGAGGATCGAGGTGCGCTGCAGGTCGGGCGGGACCTGGCGCAGCTTCGTGCCGGTGAGCGCGGCGACCGCGCCGCCGATGCCGCCGAACATGCCGAAGTGCACGACGTTGCGGTGCGAGAGGGTGACGCCCTTCGGCCGGTTCGTCGTGCCGCTGGTGAACATGATGAGCGCGGGGTCGTCCTCGGCGATCTCCGTCGCGGTGAGGGCCCGCGCGGGTTCACCGAGCGCGAGGGCGGCGGCGTGCAGGTCGGCGAGCGACGCCGCGGCGAACTCCCCCGACGTGACGGCCTCGCTCGCGCGCAGCCGCTCCAGCGGACGGCCGAGCCCGAACACCGCCTTCGGACCGGTCAGCCGCAGCCCGTGGTCGAGTTCGGCGGGCGCCCACCAGCCGTTCAGCCCGACCGCGACCGCGCCGAGCGTGAGCGTCCCCCACAGCAGCAGCAGGTGTTCCCTGCCGTTGGCCGCGGCGACGGCGACGCGGTCACCACGTCCGATCCCGTACTCCGCCGCCAGCACCTCGGCATAAGCGCGCGCGAGCCGTGCGGTGTCCGCGAACGTCAGCGTCTCCGGCTCCGGCCCGTCAAGGACGAGATAGGCGGTGTCCGGCTCACGTTCGACGGCCGCCGCGAGCATCGCCGGGATGCTGCGCGGCCGCTGGACGAACACCTCGACGGGCGCGCCCAGCACGTCCTCGACACGCCGCTCGAACGCGCCGCCAGGCCCGCACAGCAGGTCCCACATGTCCTTGTCGAGACGCCGGTCGCCGCGCCACCGGAGGGTGACGGGCGCGGGCTTGGTTTCGGTCACGGTTCCTCCGGGGGGTGGACGGAGAGGGGGTCAGTCGAGGCCGAGCACCCGCCGCGCGTTGCCGTGCAGGAACTTCGGCCACACCTCGTCCTTGAACGGGACGGACGGCAGCTCGCGCGTGATCCGGTCGAGGGTCAGGCCCATCGGGTAGTAGCCCGCGTAAAGGATCTTGTCCGCGCCGCGCGAGTTGGCGTAGTCGACGATGTCGCGCGGGTAGTACTTCGGCGCGAACGCGCTCGTGGAGTAGTACAGGTTGGGCCAGCGCAGCATGAGCTTGACGGCGAGGTCGGTCCACGGCTCGCAGCCGTGCCTGGTGACCAGGACGAGTTCCGGAAAGTCGTACATGACCTCGTCCAGGTACTCGACCTTCTGCGGTTCGAACGGGACGCGCGGGCCGGGAATCCCCGCGCACACGAAGATCGGCAGCCCGAGTTCCACGCATTTGGCGTAGACCGGGTACATCTTCTTGTCGTTGATCGCGACCTGCGGGCTGAGCCCTGCCGGGAACACGTCGACCGCACGGATGCCGAGGTCCCGGTGCGCGGCGGTGATCTCGCGGAGCGCGTCGACGCCCTTGTTCGGGTCGACCGACAGGCTCCCGACGAACCTGTCGGGGAACTCGGTGACGGCCCTGCGCCCGTCCTCGCCCCTGACCCCGACGAGCCCGACCGCGATCCCGTGCGCGTCCATCTGCCCGAGGGTCACCGCGACGGGATCGGGCAGCGGCTCCCCGTCCCCGGAGGGCGCGTCCTTGAACAGATACCCGGCGGGCATCGCAAGGTCGGCCGACTCCGCGTCCTTGGTGTTGCGGGTGATGAACGCGTACGTGGCCTTCGGGTCACGCATCGGGAACCCGATCATCGTGTCGATGATCGGCTGTCCGTCGAGAACGCTCATGGTCGGTCCCCTCCCCTGCGGCGGCGTGCGGTGAGCTCACGGAACGGGACGTCACGGTCGGGCTGTCTGCGCCGTGGCAGCCCGAGTATCCGTTCGGCGATCGCGTTGAGCTGGATGAAGTCGGTGCCGCCGCCGATCCGCAGGCCCTGCGCGCTCAGCAGCTGCTGCTGCCACGCGCCGCCGTCGGGCGCGTCGGCTCCGGCAAGGAGCGCGCTTTCGCCCTCGATCTCCAGGGCCGCCAACGCCGCCTCGTGGGCGCGCCGCGCGACGAGCAGCTTCATGATCGACCCTTCCGGGCCGGGCGGGACGCCGCGCGCTATCGCGGCCCGCATCTTCAGCCCGAGGAACCGCAGGATCTCGTCAAGGGTGAACACCTCGGCGACGCGCTGTCTGACGAGCGGGTCGTCGGCCCTGCCGTGCGCCTGGGCCAGCGCCAGCAGCGCGCGCGCCTTCTCGCCGCCTCCGCCGCCGATCATGGCCCGTTCCGCGGCGAGTGTGGTGTGCACGACCTTCCAACCGCCGTCCACCTCGCCGACGACCTGGGCGGCGGGGACGCGGACGGCGTCAAGGAAGACCTCGTTGAAGTGGTACGACCCGTTCATCTGCCGCAGCGGCCGCACCTCGATCCCCGGCGAGCGCATGTCCACGAGGAAGTAGGTGATGCCCTGATGCTTCGGCACGTCGGTGTTGGTGCGGGCGAGCAGGATCGCCCAGTCGGCGACCCGCGCGCTGGACGTCCAGACCTTCTGGCCGGTGACCACCCACTCGCCGGCCGCCTCGTCGAGGACGGCGCGGGTGCGCAGCGCGGCGAGGTCGGAGCCCGCCTCGGGCTCGCTGTACAGCTGGCACCAGACGCGCTCGCCGCGCAGCAGCGGGCCGAGATGCGCGGCGCACTGGCTCGCGGTGCCGTGCCGCATCAGGGTCGGCCCGACCATCTTCAGCCCGATCAGCAGCGGGCCGGTGGAGACGTCGGCGAGGTCGCTCTCCTCGGCGAAGACCGCCTCCTGGGCGGGGGTGCCGCCGCGGCCGCCGAACGCGGCGGGCCAGGAGATCCCGGCCCAGCCGCCCGCGTGCAGCGCGGCCTGCCATGCCTTGGCCGCCTCGACGCTGGCGAGCTCCGCCTTCTCGTACTCCTCGGCGGTGTCGGCGTGCTCGAAGTGCAGCCGGTGCCTTACCTTGCCCGCGTGCGCGGGCGCGTGCTGGGCGAGCCAGGCCCTTGCCTCCGCGCGGAAGGCGGCGAGTTCCGGGGTGTCGGTGGCGTCCACGGTTCGCACCTCAGCGCAGGCCGGGGGCGCGGGTGTGGAAGACGTCGGTGGCGATCCGATCGCCGAGCCTTGTCGCGTCCCATCGCTTCTCGTTCGCGCTGATCGTGGCTGCCTCGCGCCAGCCCTCCATCAGATGGATCTTGTCGTGGATCGCGCGGATCACCTGCCCGCTGACGTGCTGGGCCTGATCGCTCGCCAGCCACGCGACGAGCGGCGACGAGCCCGCCGGGTCCATCGGGTGGTACTCGTCCTCGGCGAGGTCGTCGGGCTCGAACGCCTTCAGGTCCCTGCCCATCGTCGCGGTCAGCCGGGTCATGCCGCCGGGCCCGACCGCGTTGACCGTCACGCCGAACTTGGCGAGTTCGAGGCTTGTGGTGAGGGTCAGGCCGACGATCGCGGCCTTGGCCGTCGCGTAGTTCGACTGGCCGAAGTTGCCGGCCAGGCCCGCGCCGGACGTGGTGTTGATGACCCGTCCGGTGAAGGTCTCCCCGGCCTGCGCGCGGGCCCGCCACCGCTTGGCGGCGAGATGCGTCATCAGCCAGGTCCCGCGCACGTGGACGCGCATGACGGCGTCGAAGTCCTCCACCGACATGTTCCAGATGACTTTGTCGCGGGCGATCCCCGCGTTGTTGACGAGCACGTCGAGGCGTCCGAACTCCGCGACCGTCCGGTCCACGAGCGCGGTCGCCTGCGCCTCGTCGGCCACGTCGGCGAAGTCCGCGACGGCCCGGCCGCCGCGCTTGACGATCAGGTCCGCGACCTCCTCGGCGTCGCGCCCCGCGCCCTCCCCCCGCACACTCGTGCCGAGGTCGGCGACGACGACCGTCGCGCCGTGCCTGGCCAGCTCGAGCGCGTGCCCACGGCCGATGCCGTGGGCGGCCCCGGTCACCACGGCGACCTTGTTCTCCAGCAAGCGCGACACCTGAGCCTCCCAGCCGTGAGCCAGAGCGCCGGAGACCGGCGACTCGACCGTGCAGAATGTATATGTTATTGAAGATACTGACGAGTGTCTGCCCCCTCGCCCCACCCTTTTGCGGAGGCCCCCGGTGCCGGAACCCACCCCACCCCCCGACGGCTTCACCGACCCCCGGGGCGACCTGCGCTGGGGCACCACCGGGACGCTGCTCGCCGACGCCGCCGCCAGGCTCGGCGACGCCGAGGCGATCGTGGACGGCGACCTCACACTGACGTTCACCGCACTCGACGCCGCCGTCACCGAAGCCGCGCGGGCGTTCCTCGCGGCAGGGCTCGGCAGGGGCGACCGCGTCGCGGTCTGGGCCCCGAACACCGCGCGCTGGATCGTCGCCGCGCTCGGCCTCCAGCGCGCGGGCGGGGTGCTGGTACCGCTGAACACAAGGTTCCAGGGCAGGGAGGCGGCGTACGTCCTGCGCAAGAGCCGGGCCCGTGTCCTGTGCGTGGTCGGCGAGTTCCTTGGGCGGAACTACCCTTCGTCGCTTACGGCGGCCGCAGGCCGTCCCCAGGGAAGGCTGCCGTACGCGGGGCTGCCCGACCTCACAAAGGTCGTGCTCCTTGACGACGCCGCCGCGCGCTCCCCCCTCACCACGTGGGCGGACTTCCTCCGCGAGGGTGCTTCCGTGCCCGTAGAAGCCGTCGTGGCACGCGCCGCCGAACTCGGCCCAGAAGACCTCTCGGACATGCTGTTCACCTCCGGCACGACCGGCAACCCCAAGGGCGCGATGTGCACGCACGGGCAGACGCTGCGCGCGTACGCGGTGTGGGCCGCGGTCGTCGGGCTGCGCGAGGGCGACAGGTACCTCGTGGTGAACCCGTTCTTCCACGGGTTCGGCTACAAGGCGGGCTGGCTCGCGTCCCTCATCGTCGGCGCGACGGTCCTGCCCGCCAAGACCCTCGACGTGCCCGAGGTGCTGCGGGTCGCGCGCGCGGAGCGGGTCACCGTGCTCCCCGGCACCCCCACGCTCTACCAGACCATGCTCGAGCACCCCGACTTCACCGCCGACGGCGTCGCGCACCTTCGCCTCGCCGTCACGGGCGCGGCGAACGTCCCGCCCGCGCTGCTCTACCGCATCCGCGACGAGCTCGGCTTCGCGCACATCGTCACCGGCTACGGCCTCACCGAGTCGTGCGCGATCGTCTCCATGTGCCGCTACGACGACCCCCTCGAGGTCGTGGCGAGCACGGCCGGCCGTCCGCTGCCCGGCCTAGAGGTGCGGGTCGCCGACGGCTCGGGCAAGCCCGTCCCCACCGGCCTCGAAGGGGAGATCCTTGTGCGGGGCTACACGGTGATGAAGGGCTACTTCGGCGAGGAGTCCGAGACCGCCGCGACCGTCGACGCCGAAGGCTGGCTGCACACCGGCGACGTCGGCGTCGTGGACGCCCAGGGCCGCGTCCGGATCACCGACCGGATCAAGGACATGTTCATCGTCGGCGGCTTCAACGCCTACCCCGCCGAGATCGAGAAGGTCCTCGACGCGCACGAGAAGGTCGCGCGCAGCGCCGTCGTCGGCATCCCCGACGAACGCATGGGCGAGGTCGGCGCGGCGTTCGTCGTGCCGCGCCGCGACACCCTCGTCGACCCCGAGGAGATCCTCGCCTGGGCCCGCGCCAACCTCGCCAACTACAAGGTCCCCCGCCAGGTCCACGTGGTCGGCGAGCTCCCCACGAACGCCGCGGGCAAGGTCCTCAAGACCGTCCTGCGCACCCGCCTCACCCATCCCTGACGGGCAGGGCCGGGCGGCGGCCCTGGCGCGTTCGGGCCGCCGCCCGGAGCTCAGGAGCCCAGGGCGCCGGAGGCGCGCAGGGCGGCGAGGCGTGCCGCGTCGTAGCCGAGGACGTCGCGGAGGATCTCCGCGGTGTGCTGGCCGGGCTCGGGGGCCGGGCGGGTAGCGGCGGGCGGGGCCTCGCCGACGACGCGGACCGGGAACGGCAGCTGGTCGGCGACCAGCCGGGACGCGGGCTGCCACGGCATCCGGTCGGCGAACTGGGGGTCGGCGGCGATCGAGGCCGGGGTGTTGGCCGGGCCGATCGGCACGTCCGCGCTCAGACCGAGGTCGATCCACTCGGCGGTGGTCCGCGTCGCGAAGATCCCGGCGAGTTCGTGCCGGAGCGCGAGGTCGCCGCGCGCGTGGTCGGCGAGGGGCGCGCCGGGGTTGGCCGCGAAGAGGTCGTCGCGGCCGATCGCCGCGCAGAAGTTCTTCCAGAACTTGCGCTCGGACGCCATGAACAGCACATGGCCGTCCTTGGAGGCGTAGAACTGGTAGCGGACGCCGTGTTCCATCCCGGCCGTGCCGGGCGGGCGGCGTTCCAGGCCGTCGGCGGGGTTGCCGGTGACCTCCGACTCGGGGCGCTCATAGGCGCGGTGGCCCTCGCTGCGCAGCCAGTCGAACGCGGCCGCCGCGTCGGACTGGGCGACCTCGAGGTGGCAGCCCTCGCCGGTCTCGCGGGCCTTCAGGACGGCGGCGAGGATCGCGGCGGTGCCGAACAGGGGGCCGGCGGTGATGCCGATGGAGGTGTGGTCGGGGATCGTGGGCAGGCCGTCCGGGCCGGGGACGGGGGCGACGGTCCCGGCCCAGGCATCGTAGGCGATGCCGTGGGAGGGCAGGTCGCGGTAGGGGCCGGTCATGCCGTAGCCGGAGATGGTGAACATGACGACCTTCGGGTTCGCCGCGCGCAGCGCCGGGTAGCCCAGGCCGCGCCGGTCGAGGCCGCCGGGCCGCATCGCCTCGACCACGACGTCGGCGTCCTTGACCAGGTCGAGGAAGACCGCCCTGCCGTCGTCGGTGCGCAGGTCGAGCACGATGCTGCGCTTGCCCCTGCTGATGTGCAGGTGCAGCAGCGACTTTCCCTCCACGATCGGCCACGACATGGCCCGGATGTAGTCGCCCGACGGCGGCTCGACCTTGATCACGTCGGCGCCGAGATCGGCGAGCGGCGTGGACACCGCGCCGGGACCGAGCATCGAGCATTCGACAACCCGCAGCCCGGACAGCAGCCCGCCGCCCCTGATCGCCTCGGCCACGACGGCTCCCTTCCGTAGATTGTTTATTATATTAAAACTACAACTCACCGGCTGTCGTCGTTTTGGAGGGCCCATGTCCGACAGGTACCCGTCAGCCGACGGGCTCGCCGTCACCGTCGAGGGCGGCGTCCTGAAGCTCACCCTCGACCGGCCGCAGCGCCGCAACGTCCTCGATGACGTCTCCATGGCCGCCCTCATCAGCGCGCTTGAGCGGGCCGCCACCGACGACGACCTGCGCGCGGTCCTGCTCACCGGCAGCGGCGACGACTTCTGCGGCGGCTTCGACATCGTCGGACGCAACCGCAGATCCCCCGACGCGCCCAAACCGCGCACGGGAAGCATCCAGCGCCGCATGCCGAACCAGGCGAACCGCCTCATCCCGCTGCTGCTCGACCTCCAGCTGCCCGTGGTCTGCGCGGTGCGCGGCTGGGCCGTCGGGATCGGCGCACAGCTCGCGCTCGCCGCCGACTTCACCGTCACCGCCGAGGACGCCGTGTTCTGGTACCCGTTCCTGCGGCGCGGCTTCACCCCCGACTCGGGCAGCACCTGGCTGCTCCCCCGCGTCGTCGGCGTCGCCCGCGCGCGGGAACTGCTCATGCTCGACCGCCGTCTTTCTGGCGCGGAGGCCGTCGCCTGGGGCATCGCGCACACCGCCGTCCCCGCCGGGAAGGTCGCCGAGACCGCCGACGAGCTCGTCGCCCGCCTCGCCGACGGCCCGACCGTCGCGCTCGGCCTGACCAAGGCGCTGCTCGCCGCGGCCCCCGACCACGACCTGCGCCGCCACCTCGCCGACGAGAGTTACGCCATGGAGCTCAGCTCCCGCAGCCCCGACTTCCGCGAGGGCATGGCGGCCTTCGCCGAACGCCGTCCACCGCGCTTCACGGGCCGCTGAGCCCGCGTCAGAGGGTCTTCCAGCGGGGCTCGCGCTTCTCGGCGAAGGCCGCGGGCCCCTCGGTCTGGTCGGGGTGGCCCCACAGGCCCGTCAGCTCGGCCGCGCCCGCGCGGCACGCCTCGGTGAGGCCGGATTCCAGCGCGCCCCACAAAGCGCGCTTGGTCGCGGCGAGGGCGGCCGGGGAGTTGCGGGCGACCTTCTCGGCGAGCTCCTGCGCCGCCTCGTGCAGCCGCTCGGGCGGATCGACCACCTCGCTGACCATGCCGAGTTCCAGCGCGCGGGCCGCGCTCATCCGCTCGTGCCTGCCGACCAGCGCCATCCGCAGGACGGCTTCGGCGGGCATCTTGCGCATGAGCGCGATCGTCTCGATCGCGCTGGTCTGCCCGACCGACACGTGCGGGTCGGTGAACTGCGCGTCCGACGCGGCGAGCACGATGTCGGCGTCGGCGACGAAGTGCAGCCCGCCGCCCGCGCAGATCCCGTTCACCGCCGCGATCACCGGCTTGTCGATGCCGAGGTGCCAGCTGGTGAAGCCGAGGTCCCATGCCTCGACCGAGGCCCGGTAGCGTTCCATGCCCTTGCCGTCGGTCGCCAGCTCGCGCACGTCAGCGCCGGTCTGGAACGCCGCGCCGTTGGCGGCGTTGACGATGACGCGCACCTCGGGGTCGGCGGCCAGTTCCGTCCATGCCTGCCGTAGTTCGTCACGCATCGCGTTGTTCATCGCGTTGCGCACCTCGGGCCGGTTGAACAGCAGCCATCCGACGCGTCCGCGCCGCTCCACCTGAAGGGTCCGATAGCTCACGTCGCGTTCCGTTCTCGTTCGCGTTCCGTCAGGGGGTCTGCCGCGACGAGCTCACGCCGCAGCACCTTGCCGATCTCGGTGCGCGGGAAGTCCGCGACGAACCGGAACGCGACGGGCACCTTGTACCCGGCGAGTTCCCGGCGCGCGTACTCCGCGAGGGCCGCCTCGTCGGGCGTGGTCCCGGCCCTGGGCCTGATCCACGCGACGGGCACTTCGCCGAGCCGCGCGTCCGGCACGCCCGCGACGCACGCGTCGGCGACTTCGGGGTGGCCGCGCAGCACGTCCTCGACCTCCTGCGGCACGATCTTCAGCCCGCCCCGGTTGACCATGTCCGACACCCGGCCCTCGATCCACAGGAACCCGTCGGCGTCGAGGCGGCCAAGGTCGCCGGTGCGCAGGTGGCCTTCGGCGTCCACGCGGCCTTCCGCGTCGCCGGTGGCGAACGGGGACCTGATCCAGATCTCGCCGGTCTCGCCGGGCGGGAGCGGTGTCCCGTCGTCGGCGGCGATCCGGATGTCGACGCCGGGGTGGGCGCGGCCGACCGCGCCGAGCTTGGCCGCGCCGAACGCGCGCACGTCGGCGGCCGTCCATCCGGCGACCTCGCTGCCGAGCTCGGTCTGGCCATAGGAGTTGAGGACGTCGACCCCGAACTTGCCGTGGAACGCGCGGGCCTGGGCGGGCGCGAGCGGCGCGGTCACCGATCTGACCAGCCGCAGCGGGCCGAGGTCGACGACGTCGGGGTGCTCGACGAGCATCGCCATCATCGCCGGGGCCAGCACGGTCGAGCGGATGCCGAAGCGGCGGACGAGCGCGGCGTACGCGACGGGTTCGAACCGGTCCATCAGGATCGCCGGAGCGCCCACCCGGAACGCGAACAGCAGGTTCCACGCGCCCGCCCACAGCGCCTGCGAGCTGGGGATGAGGTTCGGCATCGGCGCCCTGCCGCCCGCCTTGCCGCCCCTGAGCTTGGCGATGACGGTGTCGATGCCGTCGCGGACGCCCTCGTGGGTGAGCACGACGGGCTTTGACGCGCCGGTCGTCCCCGAGGTGCGGATGACGATCGCGGCGTCCGGCCCGAAGGAGGCGGGCTCGCCCCGGTCGGGCGCGCACGCGGCGGTCCACACGCCGGGCTCGCGCTCGCGCAGCGTGTCGAACCCGTCGGGTACGTGCGTACCGGGCCCCGCGACGACCACGGCGGGCCGGGACGCGGCGAGGTGCGCGGCGACCTCACGCGCGGTGAGCCGCCCGTTCACCGGGACGTACACGCCGCCCGCGAGCCATGTCGCGAACATCGCGGTGACCGCGCGGACCCCCTCGTCCACGACGCACGCGACGGGCTGCCCGCCGACGGGTCCGAGCCGTCCCGCGAGGACCCGCGCCGCCGCCATCAGCGCGCTAAGGGTCAGCTCGTCATCGACGCCGTAGAGAACCGGGGTGTCGCGCGCGGCGGGATGGCCGATGAGGAAGTCGGCGAGACCGCCCGGGGTCGACTTCACCGCGACCGCCTTTCGAGGGGGAGGGTCACCGCGCGGCCAGCAGGCCGGCGAGGCGTTCGGTGTGCTCCTCGGGACGGCCGAGCAGCTCACGTCCCGTCCAAGCGCGCTTGTAGTACAGGTGGGCGTCGTGCTCCCAGGTGAAGCCGATGCCGCCGTGCAGCTGGATCATCTCGGCCGTCACCGCGACGTAAGCCTCCGCGCAGTAGGAAGCGGCCACGGAGACGACGACGGGCAGCTCGGGAAGGCCGGGCAGGCGTACGAAGGCGTCGCCGTCCAGCCCGAGCGCGGCGGCCTGCGCGGCGGCTTCGGCGGCCGACCTCGCCGACTCGGTCTTGACGAGCAGGTCGGCGCACTTCTGCTTGAACGCCTGGAAGGAGCCGATGGGCCTGCCGAACTGCACACGTGTCTTGCCGTGGGCGACGGTCAGCTCAAGGCAGCGTGCGGCTCCGCCCGCCTGTTCGGCGGCCAGAAGCGCGCGCGCTACGTCGAGGGCGAGGGTGAGGGGCGCTGTGGCGTCGCCCCGACCGATGCGGGCGGCGGGGGCGTCGGCGAAGTCGAGCCTTGCCAGCTTCCTGGTGAGGTCGAGGCTGGTGAGCGGGGTCGCGGTGACGCCGTCGGCGCGGGACTCGACGGCGAAGACGCCGATCCCGTCGGCGGTCCTGGCGGGCACGAAGATCACGTCGGCGGAGGCGCCGTCCACGACGAACCCCGCGGAGCCGGTGACCGTGGGCCCGTCGGGTCCCTCGGACGCCTCGGGCATGACGCCGTCGGGCAGCGGGCGGCCGTGGACGTCGGCGGTGGCGACCGTCGCGACGAAGGTCCCGGCGGCAAGGCCAGGCAGGTACCGTTTGGCCGCCTCCGGGTCGTCAAGGGCGAGCAGGAGGGGCACGGCGAGGGCCGAGACGGCGAAGAGCGGCGCGCACAGCAGCGCACGGCCCGCCTCCTCGAACACCACGCCCGCCTCCACCGCGGTGAACCCGCCGCCGCCGTACTCCTCGGGCACGAGGAACCCGGCGAGCCCGAGTTCCCGGGACAGCCGCCGCCACTCCTTGGGGCTCCACCCGCGCGCCGACGCCATGTGCGCCCTGACCGTCGCGGACGGCGAGAGGTCGGCGAACGCCGCGCGCAAAGACTCGCGCAGCAGCCCGAGGTCGTCGTCGCCCATCAGTCGCGCCCCTCGAACCTGTCGATGACCGCGGTGAACGCCGACTCAAGGCCGGTCGCCGCGCCGGGCGGCTCGGGCAGCGTGACGGGCCCGTGCTCACGGCTCGGCAGCAGGATCGTCGCCGACGCGGGCGAGGTCACCTCGCCGCGCTGGTTCCTGGTCCGCAGCTCAAGATCGACGGCGGGGCGGCCGCCTTCGGCGAGGAACTTCGAGACGACCTCGCCCTCCACCCACTGGACGTCGCCCACGTAGTTGAACTTGCGGAACTCCACGCGCATCCGCCACAGCCAGGCGGCGTCGCCCATCCAGTCGGTGCAGGCGTGGATGATCCAGGTCTCCCGCATCCGGCCGTAGTCGAACGTCGTCGGATTGCCCGACTTGCGGGCGTAGGACGGGTCCCAGTGGACGCGCTGCATCGCGTCGGGGACGCCGAGTTCGTCGCGGTGGTAGAAGCGCGGGATGCGTTGACGGTTGCGGTAGGCGAGGCGGAGGGGGGCGACGTCGTACATGCCCATGCCCATGCCGACGTGCCAGCAGACCATGTCCGTCACCGTCAGCGGGCCCTTGACGAGCGGGCCCACCGGGTCGCCGATCCGGACGTCCTCCCAGTAGCGGGGTTCCGCGCCGCGCGGCTTCTCCGTCGCGTACTGGGCGTCGAGCTCGGCGATGCGCTCCTCGGTCCAGGGCTCGATCGCTACTTCTGCATATTTTCTACGTTCTCGGGCCTTCTCGCGCTCGGTCCGATACATCATCCGGTACTGCGCGCCGAGCAGCGTGCCGGTCTCGGTCTGGAACGCCTGGGCGGTCCACTCCTGGACGCCGCGCCCGCCGAACTCGCTCGGCCTGTCCTTCACCCCGACGAGCGCGGTGCGCCGCCGCACCCGTTGGCCGGCGGTGAGCGGGGCCCACCACTCGCGCTCGCTCGCGGCGTAGAAGGCGTGCACGCCGCGCAGCGGGTCGCCCTTGAGTTCGTCCTGGCGGGCGAGTTCGGCGTCGGTGAGGGCGTCCTCGCCGATGAGGCTGTCGCCGCCGACCAGGGCCGGAGGCGCGATCGCGGCCTTCCAGCGGGTCGTCTCGGCGTAGGCCGGGTCGCAGTAGAGCGGGTTGTCGTCGCCGTAGGAGCGGGCGACGTGCCGGAAGGCGTCCTCGCCCGGCCTGCGGTAGTGCGGCGGCGCGGGATACAGCTGCGGGACTCCGATCCGCGACCGCAGCAGGGCGACGCCCTCGTCCGTAATCCTGCCAGAAACGACACTGCCAGAAGCCACCCGACCGTCCCCTCGCAAGCCGCCGCGCCGGGGGCGCGGCCTCAGTGAACGCTGCCGACGCTAGCACCGGTGTGATAAATGTATCAAATATGAAGAATACTCCAGCGTCCCCCGAGGGGGCGCGGGACGCGGGACTGCGCGTGGAGCGCGCCGGACCCGTCGGCTGGCTCGTCTTCGACCGGCCGCACCGGGGCAACGCCATGGACGCCGCGATGATGGCCCGCCTCCCCGAGGCGTGGGCCGAGCTCGACGCCGACCCGGCCGTGCGCGTCATCTGCGTGACCGGCGAAGGCAGCGCGTTCCAGACCGGCCTCGACGTCGCACAGCTCGCCAAGGACCCCGGGGCCCTGCGCGAGATGTCCCGGCGCACGAAGCGGGCGGACCTCAGGCTGACGGCCTGGCACCTCGGCGTCGCCAAACCCGTCGTGACCGCCGTCAACGGGGTGTGCGCGGGCGGCGGGCTGCACTTCGTCGCCGACTCCGACGTCGTCATCGCCTCCACCCGCGCGTCGTTCCTCGACCCGCACGTCAGCGTCGGGCAGGTCAGCGCGTTCGAGACGATCGGCCTCGCCAGGCGCGCGAGCTTCACCCCGGTCGCCCGCATGGCGCTGACCGGCGCGCACGAGCGGATCGGCGCGGCCGACGCGCTGCGGCTCGGCTGGGTCAGCGAGGTCGTCGCGCCCGAGGAGCTGCGCCCGGCCGCGCAGGCGCTCGCCGAGCGGATCGCCGAGCACCCGCCCGAGGTGCTCGCCGCGGTGAAACGCGCCCTTTGGCGCGGCCTTGAGACAGGACTGAGCGAGGCGAGAGGGGTCCCCCGATGAGTGACGCGCTGCGGAACGCCGCCACCGAAGACGACGTGCGCGACGCCGTCACCGCGTGGATCGCCGAGGCGGTCCCGGCCGCCTGGCGGGCGGCGGGTGAGCGCGGCGGCGCGCAGGAGGTGCGCAAGGCGCGTACCCCCGACGAATACCGGGCCTGGTATCCGGCGTTCGCCGCGTCGGGCCTCGTCGTCCCGCAGTGGCCCGTCGAGTACGGCGGCCTGGGCTGGGCGCGTCGCCTCGCGCAGGCCGCGGAACGCCTCCTCGCGCCCTACCACCTGCCCCGGCTCAACCCGCTCGGCCTCAACCTGACGGCCGCCGCCCTCTTCGCGCACGGCACCCACGAGCAGCGGCTCCGCTTCCTGCCGCCGATCGTCGCCAACACCGAGGTGTGGTGCCAGCTGTTCAGCGAGCCCGGCGCGGGCTCGGACCTCGCGTCCCTGGCCACCCGCGCCGAACGCGCCGGGGACGGCTGGCGCGTCACCGGCCAGAAGGTCTGGACGACCTGGGCGCACCTCGCCGACTACGGCGTCCTGCTCGCCCGTACCAACCCCGAAGCCCCCAAACGCTCAGGGATCACCTACTTCCTGATCGAACTCGACCAACCGGGCGTCGACGTCCGTCCGCTGAAGCACATCGGCGGCGAGGTCGACTTCAACGAGGTCTACCTTGACGGCGCGTTCGTCCCCGACGCGCAGCGGATCGGACCCGTCGACGGGGGGTGGAAGGTCGCGCGCGCCACGCTCAGCGGGGAGCGGCAGATGGTGTCCGGCTCGGGGTCGGGCGGCGTCGACAGGATCGGCGGTTCGGGAACCCGTCGGCTGATCGGGCTCGCGATCGAGCGGTCGGCCCAGGGCCTGCCTTACGGCTGGGACGACCGCGCCACCCGGCACGGGCTCGTCAGGCTGTGGGGCGAGGAGCAGATCCGCGCGTGGACCAACACACGGGTGCGGGCCGGGCTCAAGGCGGGTCTGCCGCCCGGCCCGGAGAGTTCCATCGGCAAGGTGCACGGCTCGGAGCTGAACCAGCGCGTCCAGGAGGCCGCCGCGCGCATGCTCGGCCTCTCCGGAACCGCGTGGGAGGGCGGCGACTACCCCGACGGGATGCCCGCCGAGATCAGGGGCCTGCTGCGCAGCCGCGCCAACACCATCGAGGGCGGCACCAGCGAGGTCAACAAGAACATCCTCGCCGAACGGGTGCTCGGCCTGCCCAAGGAACCCGACCCGTACGAGGGCCTGCCCTGGCGTGAGGTCCCGCGCGGCTGACCCGGCCCGGTGCGCGGGCGGCCCGACGAAGTCGGGCCCTCGAAAGCCCGCGCACCGGGCCCAGACGAGTACGGCCCGTCCCGCATCCGGGACGGGCCGCAGAGCCTCAGATGCGGACGATGTGGCCGCCGTCCACCGCGAAGATCTGGCCGGTCACCCACGACGCCTCGTCCGACAGCAGGAACCTGAGCGCCCCCACATGGTCCTCCGGCGTGCCAAGCCGCTTGATGGCGAGGCCCTGCACCATCGGCTCGACGAACCCCTCGGGGACGACCTGGCGGGTCGCGGCGGTGTCCGTCGGGCCCGGCGCGATCGCGTTGACCCGGATGTTCATCCAGCCCATCTCGGCCGCGAGGTTCACCGTCAGGCTGTTCACCGCCGCCTTGGCGATCGAGTAGAACCCGCCAGCCATCCACGCCGCCGTGGACGACTGGTTGACGATCGCCCCTCCCCCGCGCCTGCGCATGCTCCGGTACACCGCGCGCGTGCAGTGCAGCGCCCCGTTCATGTTCACCGCCATGAACTTCTCGTAGTACCCGAAGTCCACCTTGAGCAGCGACTCGATCTGCATCCCGCCGTAGATCGCCGCGTTGTTCACCAGATAATCGACCCCGCCGAACGCCTCCTCGGCCGCCGTCGCCATCGCCACGGTGCTCTCGGCGTCGGACACATCGGTCCTAACAGCGAGCGCCACCCCACCCGCCCCCTCGATCTCCTTGGCCACCCGCCGCGCCTGCTCCTCATTGAGATCCGCGACAACGACCTTCGCGCCCTCCTCAGCCAGCGACTTGGCATACGCCTCGCCGATGCCCTGTCCTGCACCGGTCACAACGGCGACCTTGTCAACAAAGCGCATGTGCGCGCCCTCCTCCGGGGGACCACTGGGGTGTGGGGGTGGGTCGGTCGCGGGGGCCGCAGCCGCGCGGTGGGCATTGGCAGACCCACGAATTGCTAATAATATACATCATCAAGTTTTCAAAATCAGATCCGCGGCCCTTCCGCGCTGGGCTCGCGGCGTCCCTCGACCACACAGACGTGGAGACACCATGACATCGGACGCCCCCCGCGAGGAACCGCTTCTCATAGACGGGTCTGTGACGCCCGCGGCCGACGGCCGCACGTTCCCCAACGTCAACCCGGCGACCGAGGAGGTCATCGGGTACACCGCCGACGCCGGACCCGTCGACATGGACCGCGCGATCGCCGCCGCCCGCCGCGCCTTTGACGAGACCTCCTGGTCGACCGACCTCGCGTTCCGGGTCCGCTGCCTGCGCCAGCTGCGCGAGGGGCTGGAGCGGCACGCCGACGAGCTGCGCGCGGTCGTCGTCGCCGAGGTCGGCACGCCCGTCATGCTCACGCACGGGCCGCAGCTCGACAGTCCCGTCGAGGGGCTCGGGTGGTTCGCCGACCTCGCCGAGTCCTACGCGTGGGAGACCGACCTGGGGACCGCGACCCCGATGGGCATCCGGACGCACCGGGTCCTGCGCCGCGAGGCCGTCGGCGTCGTCGGGGCGATCACGCCGTGGAACTTTCCCGTCCAGATCGTGCTGGCCAAGGTCGGCCCGGCCCTGGCGGCGGGCAACACCGTCGTGCTCAAGCCGGCCCCGGACACGCCGTGGAACGCCACGATCCTCGGGCGGATCGTCGCCGAGGAGACCGACATCCCGGCCGGGGTGTTCAACGTCGTCGTCGGGTCGTCGCACGAGCTCGGGGCGCAGCTGTCCGCCGACCCGCGCGTGGACCTGGTGTCCTTCACCGGCTCGACCGCGACGGGCCGCAGCGTCATGCGGGCGGGCGCGGAGCACATCAAGAAGGTGTTCCTCGAGCTCGGCGGCAAGTCCGCGCTCCTGGCGCTCGACGACGCCGACATGAAGACCGTCATCGGGAACGCGGCCTTCCAGATCACCACCCACGCCGGGCAGGGCTGCGCGATCCTGACCCGGCTCGTCCTGCCGCGCGCCCGCTACGACGAGGGCGTCGAGCTGCTCGTCCAGACGCTCGGCGGCTGGCCGTACGGCGACCCCGCCGACCCGGGCGTCCTCATGGGCCCGCTCATCAGCGAGCGGCAGCGTCAGCGGGTGCTCGGGTACATCGACAAGGGCGTCAGCGAGGGCGCGACGGTCGCCGTCGGCGGGGGCGTCCCGGCGCACCTTGAGCGCGGCTACTTCGTGGAGCCGACCGTCCTCACCGGCGTCACCCCTGACGCGACGGTCGCGCAGGAGGAGATCTTCGGGCCGGTCCTGGCCGTCCTCGCCCACGACGGTGACGACGACGCCGTCCGCATCGCCAACGACTCCGCGTACGGGCTGTCGGGGATGGTGGTGAGCGCGTCGGAGGACAGGGCGCGCGCCGTCGCCGAAAGGGTGCGCACCGGGACGATCTCGGTGAACGGCGGCCTGTACTACGGCGCTGACGTGCCGTTCGGCGGCTACCGGCAGAGCGGCGTCGGCCGGGAGAGCGGCCTGGCCGGATTCGAGGAGTACCTGGAGATCAAGGCCATCGCTTATGGCCGCTGACCTGCCCGACGGAAGGAAGACCATGGGCCTTCAGGGCGCGCGTGTCCTGGTGAGCGGGGCGTCGGCGGGCATCGGGCGGGCGTTCGCGCTCGGCGCGGTGCGGGCCGGCGCGCGGGTCGTGCTCGCCGCCCGACGTCAGGCCGAGCTGGAGAAAGCCTGCGACGAGGCGGGCGGCGGCCACCCCGTCGCGGTCGACCTCACCGACCCCGACGGCGCGGCCCGGCTCGCCGCGGCCGCCGCCGACGCGCTCGGCGGGCTCGACCTCGTCGTCTCCTGCGTCGGCGTCGCGCCCCTGCGGATGCTCGCCGACACCGACGACGCCGACTGGGAACACGTCTTCGCCGCCAATGTGATCGGCACCCACCGGCTGCTGCGCGCGTGCCTGCCCCTCCTCGCCCCCTCGGCGATGGTGATGGCGCTGTCGTCGGAGACCGTCGTACAACCGCGCACAGGGCTCGGCGCGTACGCGACGAGTAAGGCGGCCCTGGAAAGGCTGCTCGCCGGTTGGCGCATCGAACACCCCTGGACGAGGTTCACCACGGTGACGATCGGCGCGACATTCCCCACCGACTTCGGCAACGCCTTCGAAGGCGACCTGCTGATGCGCGTCCTTGACGACTGGGCAGTACGCGGCCTCGCCCAGGAGCAGATGATGGACCCGCAGGACGTCGCCGACGTCCTGCTCGGCACCGCGGAGACCGCGCTGGGCAGGCCCGGCGTGTGCCTCGAACACCTGACCGTCCGCTCGCCCTCGCCCGTCGTGGGCACGTTCGCGACGTCGCTGTCACCCTTCACCGGAGAGACACCGTGATCGAGTACAACCCGTTCCACCGCGCGACAGTACGCGACCCGTTCCCCGTCTACCGACGGCTGCGTGACGAAGCACCCGTCTACCACAACGAAGAACTCGGCTTCTGGGCGCTGACCCGCTACGACGACGTCGTCGCCGCGCACCTCGACGTCGAGACCTACTCCAGCGCGCACGGCGTCACCATCGAGGGCGTCGACCAGGGCGCGCCGTTCCTCATCGTCAAGGACCCGCCCGAGCACACCATGCACCGCAAGATCGTCGCCCGGCTGTTCACGCCGCGCCGGATCGCGGCGCTGGAACCGTTCATCCGCAGGACCGCCGCCGACCTCCTCGACAAGCTCGACGGGGTCGCCGAGTTCGACCTGGTCGAGCACTTCTCGTTCCGGCTCCCCCTCGACGTCATCAGCGAGCTGATCGGCATCCCCGCCGACAAGCGCGAGCGCATCCACCACCTCAGCGACCGCGTCGCCGCGCGCACCGAGGACAACAAGACGCCCGAGGACGCCTTCACCGCGAGCGCCGAACTGTGGTCGCTGCTCGCCGAACTGGTCGCCGAGCGGCGGCGGAACCCCGGCGACGACGTCATCACCCTGCTGATGAACACGCCCGTCGAGGAGGAGGACGGCTCCACCCGCTCCCTCGGCGACGGCGAACTCGCCTCACGGTTCCTCGAACTCGCCTTCGCCGGGCACGAGACAGTCGCCAAACTCATCCCCAACGGGGTCATCGCGCTCAGCCGGTTCCCTGACGCGCGGCGTGCCCTCGTGGCGGACCCGTCGCTGATCGGGAACGGGGTCGAGGAGATGCTCCGCTACGACCCGCCGTCGCACTACCAGGGCCGCTGGACGACCCGTGACGTCACGCTGCACGGGACCGTCATCCCGGCCGACCAGCGGGTCATCCTGGTGACGGGATCGGCGATCAGGGACGAGCGCAAATACCCGGAACCCGAGGTGTTCGACATTCACCGGGACATCGACCGGCATGTCGCGTTCGGGTTTGGCCGTCACCTGTGCCTCGGCGCGTCCCTCGCCAGACTGGAGACCCGGATCGCGTTCGAGGAGCTGCTGAAGCGCTTCCCCGACTTCGACTACGACGCCGACGGCATGGAGTGGGCCTACTCGAGCAACGTCCGGGGCCTGGCCAAACTGCCCGTGCGCGTCATCTCCTGACCTCCCCGCCGCCACCCCCGAGGAAGGTTGCCCATGTCCGGCAAAGACGACCAGCCCGTCAACCCGTCGATCAATCTGATCAGCGGCGAGTTCTGGGGCCGCAACCCGCACGACGAGATGACTTGGATGCGGGAGAACGCCCCGGTCTACTGGGACGCCAACGCGGGCGTCTGGGGGGTGTCCAAACACGCCGACCTCAAGCACGCCTCCCGCACGCCCGACGTCTTCTCCAACGCCCAGGGCATCCGGGCCGACACCTTCCCGCTGCCGATGATGATCGACATGGACGACCCCGCGCACAAGATGCGGCGCAAACTCGTCAGCGCCGGGTTCACCCCGCGCCGCGTCGCGGACCAGGAGTCCTATCTTCGGCGGATCTGCGATGAGATCATCGACGATGTCTGCGAGCGGGGTGAATGCGACTTCGTGAGCGACATCGCCGCGCTGCTTCCGCTGATCGTCATCGCCGACGCGCTGGGCGTCGCGCCGTCGGACCGGGCGACGCTGCTGCGCTGGTCGGACGACATGCTGTCCGGGCTCACCGGCGGCGACGACCCCGACCTGCTCGTCAGGGCGGGCGAGGCGTTCACCGGCTTCACCGAGTACGCGGCGGGGGCCATCTCCGCGCGGCGCGGCTGCCCGATGGACGACCTGCTCAGCCTGCTCGTCCACGCCGAGATCGACGGCGACAGGCTCGACCAGGACTCCCTCGTCCAGGAATCCCTCCTCATCCTCATCGGAGGCGACGAGACGACACGGCACGTCATCTCCGGCGGCATGTACCAACTCGCCTTGCACCCCGCGCAGCGACGGCGTCTTGTGGACAACCCCTCGCTGATCCCCACGGCCGTCGAAGAGATGCTGCGGTGGGTGTCGCCGATCAAGAACATGAACCGGACAGCCACCCGGGACTTCACCCTCAACGGCAGAGACATCTCCGAGGGCGACAAGGTGCTGCTGCTGTACCCGTCGGCCAACCGGGACGCCGACGTGTTCGCCGACCCGTTCGCCTTCGACGTCACGCGCACCCCCAACGACCACATCGCCTTCGGCAACGGACCCCACTTCTGCCTGGGCAACAGCCTCGCCAGGCTCGAGCTCAAGGTGATGTTCGAGCGGCTGCTCGCCCGGCTGCCGGACATCGAACCCGTGGACGAGACCGAGCCCGCGTACCGGCCCGCCAACTTCGTGTCCGGCTACGAGAGCATGAAGGTGCGCTTCACGCCCACGCCAAGGAGCGCGCGGTGAACGACGACCTGTGGGAACTCGGCTTCTACGGGCTCGCCGGACACTCCTCCTCCCCGCGCGACCTACTGGCTGAAGTACGCGACGGCGAACGGCTCGGCCTGGGCGCGGTCTTCCTGTCCGAGCGCTTCAACGCCAAGGAGGCGGCCACCCTTGCGGGGGCGGCCGGGGCGGCGTCGGAACGGCTCGGGATCGCGACCGCCGCGACCAACCACAACACACGGCATCCCCTGCTGACCGCGACGTTCGCGACCACCATGCACCGGCTCACCGGGGGCCGCTTCGCGCTGGGGCTGGGGCGCGGGTTCGACATGCTCTTCGACGTCATGGGCCTGCCCCGCGTGACGAGCGCGCAGCTTGAGGACGTCATCGGGATTCTGCGGACGTTGTGGAGCGGACAGCCTGTCGTTGGACATGACGGGCCTGCCGGGAAGTTTCCTTATCTGATGCAGGATGCCTCGTTTTCCGAGGACATTCCGGTTCTGTTGACGGCGATGGGTGAGAAGACCCTTGAGTTCGCCGGGCGGGTCGCGGACGGGGTCGTGCTGCACACGTTCTTCGGCGACGAACTCCTCGCGCGGTCCGTCGCGGCGGTGCGGCGCGGGGCTGAGGAGGCGGGGAGGGACCCGGCTGCGGTACGCGTGTGGTCGGTTCTTGCCGTTGTGGGGGACCATATCCCTTATGAGCAGCGGTTGAAGAAGCTCACCGGACGGCTCGCGACGTACCTTCAGGGGTACGGCGATCTTCTTGTGGGACTGAACGGGTGGGATGCGGCTGCGCTCGCCCGGTTCCGTGCCGACGAGCTCGTCAGCTCCTTTCCCGGGGCGTTCGACGCGACGGCCAGCGCCGACCAGCTCGAGCACCTGAACACGCTGATCCCCGCCGAATGGCTCGCGGCGTCGGCGACGGGCTCGGCGCAGCAGTGCGCGGCCCGGGTCCTCGACCAGTTCAGCCTCGGGGCGGACGGCGTCATCCTGCACGGCGCGACGCCCGCGGAACTGGAACCCGTCCTCGACGCCTACCGCAAGATCCGTCCCGCGCACTTCGGCGTCCGAACCGACCTCAACCCAGCGCGCTGAACCAGGTGCCCCTCACCCCGGATATCCCGCACGCGCACACTCAACGCCCGGACCTCGACCGCGCGCCAGGACCCCGGCTGAACGCCCCGCACACGCACATTCGGCACCCGGACCTCACCCGCGCGCCCGCGAACCCCTGTGGCCGCGATTCCGTCGTCCCCCTGGTCGGCGGGCGCGGCGTGCGGCCATCCCCACGACCACGCGGCCGTCCGGTCAAGGACGCCGCACAGCGAAGGAGGCGGCCGTGAGCGTCGTCGAAAGCCCGAGGCCCGTCGACACCCCCGAGGCCCTTGACGCCGCCTGGCTCAGCGCCGCCCTCGACGCCCCCGTCACCGGTGTGTCCGCGGAGCGGATCGGCTCGGGCCAGATCGGGACCTGCTACCGGCTCACGCTGACCGGCGGCCCTGGCGTCCCCTCGCACCTCATCGCGAAACTGCCCGCCGAGGACCCCGCCTCGCGCGCCTTCCTCAGCTCCGCCTACCGCACCGAAGTCCACTTCTATCGCGACATAGCCCCCACCGTCGCCGTCCGCGTCCCGCACTGCCATTACAGCGCCCTCTCAGACGACGGCACCACCTTCACCCTCCTGCTCGAGGACGCCGCCCCGGCCGTCCAGGGCGACCAGCTCGCCGGCTGCTCACCCGCCCAGGCCGAGGCGGCCGCCCGCACCCTCGCGGGCCTGCACGCCCCCCGCTGGTGCGACCCCACCTTGCGCGACCTCCCTTGGCTGGGCAAGGTGGGCCCCTCCGAAGCCGTCCTCCTTGGCGAGGCGTTCACCCCCGCCGTCGAAACCTTCATCTCCCTCTTCCCCGACCGCCTCTCCCCCGACGACGCCGCCACCCTCCGCGACGTGGCCGCCGCCGTCGTCCCCTGGGCCACGGCCCGCCCGACCCCTTTCGCCCTCGTCCACGGCGACTACCGCCTCGACAACCTCCTCTTCTCCGACGACACCGTCACCGCGGTCGACTGGCAGACCCTGAGCCTCGGCCACCCCCTCCGCGACCTCGCCTTCCTCCTGGGCACCGGCCTGTCCCCCACCGCCCGCGCCGCCGCCGAACACGACATCGTCACCGCCTACCACACCGAACTCACCCGCCAAGGCGTCACCGACTACCCCTACACGGCCTGCTACGACGACTACCGCTTCGCCGCCCTCCAAGGCCCCCTCATCACCGTCCTGGGCTGCGCCTACGGCGCCCGCACCCCCCGCGGCGACACCATGTTCCTCACCATGGCCCACCGCTCCTGCACCATGATCCACACCCTCGACTCCCTGGCCCTCATCTGACCCCCAAGGACTTCCCCATGCCCACCGAACTCCCCACCTACAAGACCCTGAAATACGAGGAATTCGACCGAGTAGCCGTCGTCACCCTCAACCGCCCAGAAGTCCACAATGCCTTCGACTCCCTCATGATGCGCGAGATAGCCGCCTGCTGGCGCTTCCTCCGCGACCACGACCCCATCCGCTGCATAGTCCTCACCGGAGCCGGCGACAAGGCATTCTGCACCGGCCTCGACCGCAAAGCCGAGGCGGTGGGCGAAAACGGCGCAGTCCCCCTCCACCACAACGACCCGGGCCACTACCTCCCCCCCAAAACCGCAGGCAACCTCTACAAACCCATGATCGCCGCCGTCAACGGCATGGCCTGCGCCGGTGCCTTCTACCTCCTCGGCGAAGTCGAATTCATCATCGCCGCCGACCACGCCACATTCTTCGACCCCCACACCACCTACGGCATGGCCGCCGTCTTCGAACCCATGATGATGCTCCAACGCATGCCCCTGGGCGAAATAATGCGCCTCTCCCTAATAGGCGCCCACGAACGCCTAACCTCCACCCGAGCCCACCAAATCGGCCTAGCCCAACAACTAATCCCCCTCCCCGACCTCCTCCCCACCACCCTCTCCATCGCCCAAAAAATAGCCTCCCACCCCCCCGAAGCCCTCGAAACCACAGTCCGCTCCATCTGGACCGCCCAAACCCAAACCTACCGAAACGCCCTAGAAGTAGGCCAATCCCTAATCCACCTAGGCACCACCGACGCCTCCCTAAAACAAGGCGCCCACTCCTTCACCTCCACCCCCCGCCCCCCCTGGACCCCCCGCTAACCCCCGCCCCCATCCCATTTCACAGATAGCCAACTGGGCCGGTGACCAGCCCAGCGGGACTGATCACCGACGATCCGTCAGCGCAAAAGGTTCAGCGCCCAAGCGGAAACTCCGATTATCAAGCACACAAGAAGTACTAGATTCAAGACCAGAACCACACCAAACGGCCATGCACGCGCCGGAGGAGCAGAAACCGCACCCTGGCGAATCTCAACGAGAACGCACACGGCCGCCGAGCCGCACCGAACCCCGTCACCCGACGAGCACAAAACAGGCATCTTAAACCCACTCCCCTCTCTCCAGGGAGTCACCGCATCGGCCGACATCCGAGCCAACACCAATACCCCCTCCCAACCTCCACCATGAGGCCCTTTCGGCGAGAGTTCAACACGACACGCCTTCCAGCGAACTCATCAGACGAAGACCACACAGTTCCTAACCTTAAGCACACGGCCACACACCCACAGCTCCGGCTCTGCAAAACCCCGCATTGTGCGGGGACCATTGATCGCCAGCCAACTCGCAGGCGAAGGCCACACAGGAGCCACACCCGCATTCGCGGGAATCAGGACAGAAAAGACAAACCAGCAGCGAGCAGAGCGCCGCCCCCTCCGTACGCGGAGCAGCATAACAACCACCCCAGCCAGCCCCACCCACCCTCGACAACCCCCGCGATCCGGCCGCTCCCTCCCCCAGGCAAAATCCCACAACTAATCAGTATTTCACCCCCCATGCGGACTATTTATTCGCACGCACAGTAGGGAGTCCCACCTTCCCCACATTCGCCATCCAACGAATCCCTTCAACCCAGCCCTTCCAGACCCATGATCAACCAGAACCCCCGCCACCACCGACCCCCCGACCAAAACCAACGACCACACACAACCCAAAATGACCGTTACCCAGCAAGCAATGAAAAACACGCACCCCCCAACCCAAACCCGCTGGTCAGCCCCTCCGCTCCCCGCACACGCGGGGATGGCCCCCTACCTGGAGGGGACATCTCGTGATCCAGATCCCGCTCCCCGCACACGCGGGGATGGCCCCCGCTTCCACCTGCGCGGAACCGTCAACGTGACCCGCTCCCCGCACATGCGGGGATGGCCCCACCAACGGGGTGCTGACCAGCCGCATCCGTATCCGCTCCCCGCACACGCGGGGATGGCCCCTGGTGAACCGCGTCCGCCAAATACGTCAGGTCCCGCTCCCCGCACATGCGGGGGTGGCCCTGACGACCTTGCGGCGACGGGTGAACATATAGGCTGCTCCCCACGCACGCGGGGTGGTCCCACGCTGAAATGCGGGCGTCGCCTTCCTGCAGTCTGCTCCCCGCGCACGCGGGGGTGGCGCGACGCCGGGCGGCGTGTCCAGATCGTCCGACGTCTGCTCCCCGCGCACGCGGGGGTGGCCCCTGTGTGGGTTTCGCCGACTGACCGGTTGGCAATCGTGCTGGTCCCTGCGCATGCGGGGTTCCGCCGGGCGACGTATACCGCAATGCAGTTACAACGGACCACTAGCGCAACTGTGTGGGTTCCCCCGAGAGACTTGTTGCATGTGCTGATGCACCGATCCAGACAGAAACCAAAGAACCTGTTGCGGGACACCTCGACATGTGCGCACAGTACGCGAACAAGCACAACGAGGAGTCGAGCCTGGTAGCGAGTCCAGCACCCCAGGCGCGGCACCTCTCGGACAGAGAGTGGGGCTATATGTCAGTCGCATGCCCAGGGGATGGGGTTCCGCCGTGCACGGCGGCCGCAGCGCTCGGCGTGTTTAGCCTCCAACAGGCGATGCCGCAATCGATGGAAACCCTCGGCGTACTGCTAGGCGTGGTCGCGGTCATCGTGTTGTTCCTGCTGCCTCAGGCGGCCTGGTTGTGGGGCACGTACTTCCCCCGCTGATACAACGCCCGGGGGTAGCCTGCCCGGCTGCCCCCGGGCCCGGACCCTCACCGACATCCCTCCCCGGTACGGCGATCGCGGGGAATCAGGGCAACGACAGGTCGTCCATTCGACCCATCCGAGCCTCATGGATCATCGCGACAAGCAGGCCACTCAGCCGACAACTCCAGCAATTCTATACATTAATCACAGAACGCCACAAACTGGATAAAATAGGGCGCTTTGCAAATTTTATTACGATCATGGTGTGGCGTGGGAGGATTCTGGGCTGTCATCCCAGATCGCGGGGTGGCCTCTGAGGGTTGGGGGTGGCCCGTGTCTTCGATGGCGCGTCTTGTGGGGTTTGCGGATGCTCGTTTGCTTTCGGGGGCTGCGCAGGTCGCGTGGGCCAAGCATGAGCGGAAGACTGATGATTGGTTGCCGCTTTGGCGGCATATGGCCGATTCGCTGGCTGTGGCCGGGGAGTTGTGGGAGTCGTGGGTTCCGCGGAATCTGCGACGGCTGATCGGCGATGAGCTTCCGGGTGGGGAAACAGACGGGGCGGCGCTTGTCCGGTTTCTTGCGGCTTCTCATGATATCGGCAAGTGCACGCCTGCCTTTGCCTGTCAGGTTGAAGCGCTCATTGGGCCGATGCGCGATTGTGGGCTGGAGATGCGGTCCGCGAAGGAGTACGGGCTTGAGCGGCGGCGGGCGCCGCATGGGCTGGCGGGGCAGTTGCTGATTCAGCGGTGGCTGTCGGAGCGGCACGGGTTCACGGGGAGGGAGGCGGCTCAGTTCGCGGTGGTCGCGGGCGGGCACCACGGGACGCCGCCCGATCATCAGCAGATCCATGATCTGCGGAGCCGGTGGGCGCTGCTTCGTCATCCGGGGCAGAGTGAGGCGGTCTGGGAGCGGACGCAGTGGGAGCTTCTGGATTGGTGCGCGCGTGCCGCAGGGGTGGAAGACCGGCTTGAGGCGTGGCGGTCGGTGCGGTTGTCGCAGCCCGTGCAGGTCGTGCTGACGGGCTTGGTCATCATGGCCGACTGGATCGCGAGCGCGTCGGAGCTGTTCCCGTATGACCCCGCGACCTGGCTGCCCTTCGGGGAGGAGGCGGAGCGCCGACGGCTGACGGCGGCGTGGCGCGGTCTCGACCTCCCGGGGCCGTGGCTCCCGGAGCCGCCGGACGGTGACGCGTCCTCCCTCATCGCGAGCCGTTTCACGCTCCCGGACGGGGCCGTCGCGCGGCCCGTCCAGGTCGAGGCGGTCGAGATGGCGCGGCGGATGCCGTCGGCGGGCCTGCTCATGATCGAGGCGCCGATGGGTGAGGGCAAGACGGAGGCCGCCTTCGCCGCCGCCGAGGTGCTTGGCGCGCAGGTCGGCGCGGGCGGCGTCCTCATCGCGCTGCCCACCCGTGCGACCAGCGACGCGATGCTCACCCGCTTTGTCCGCTGGCTGGACGGGCTGCCGATGGACGGCCGGAAGTCGATCGTCCTGTCCCACGCGAAGGCCGCGCTGAACGACGTCTGGGCGGGCCTCATGCGGGACGGCCGCCGACAGATCGCCGCCGTAGAACTCGACGGAGAGGAAGAAGCCAAGACCAACGCCGGTAAGCGTGAGCGGAGGGTCGGCGAGCGTATGCGCAAAGCCCCCGCGACGCTGCACGCGCACCAGTGGCTGCGCGGGAAGAAGAAGGCTCTGCTGTCGTCGTTCGCCGTCGGCACCATCGACCAGGTTCTCTTCGGCGGGCTGAAGAGCAGGCACCTAGCGCTACGCCACCTGGCTTTCGCGGGCAAGGTCGTCGTCATTGACGAGGTGCACGCCTATGACGCCTACATGTCCCGCTACCTCGACCGTGTCCTGGAGTGGCTGGCGGCCTACCGTGTGCCCGTCGTCCTTCTCTCGGCGACACTGCCGTCCGAACGCCGTCGCGCTCTGGCCCGGGCCTACGCGGACGTGGAACTCCCCGATCTTCCAGACGACGCCTACCCCCTCATCACCGCGATCGCGCCCGACGCCCCCGTCCTCATGGCGCGTCCGGAGGCGGCTTCCGGGCGTCGTACCGAGGTCTCGCTTCGCAGGCTCGACGACGACCTGTCTTCGTTGGAGGAGACGCTTCGTGAGCACCTCGCCGACGGGGGCTGCGCGCTTGTCGTGCGCAACACGGTCGACCGGGTGCTGGAGGCCGCCGACCGGCTGCGCGCACGGTTCGGAGACGATGCCGTGCTGGTCGCGCACTCCCGGTTCACCGCGACGGACCGGGCGGAACGTGACGCGTCGCTGCTGTCCCTGTTCGGGCCGGAGGGCGACCGGCCGGGGCTGAAGATCGTCGTCGCGAGCCAGGTCGTCGAACAGTCCCTGGATGTCGACTTTGACCTGCTTGTCACGGATGCGGCCCCGGTCGATCTTGTGCTGCAGCGGATGGGACGGCTGCACCGTCACCGACGCGCGCGTCCGGACCGCCTGTCCGAACCGGTCTGTTACATCACCGGCGTGGACTGGGATGTAACACCGCCGCTTCCTATCCGCGGATCGGAAGCCGTGTACCAGGGAAAGCACACACTATTGCGAGGATTGGCCACCCTGTGGCCCTATCTGGACGGTCCGGTACTGCCGATTCCGGACATGATCAGCCCACTCGTCCAACAGGCGTACGGCGACACCCCCATTGGCCCGGAATCCTGGGCAGAAACCCTCCAAGAAGCACAAATCGCCTATAGCAAGCTTCTACGCGAGAAACTAGAAAGGGCCGGTGGATTCCTCCTGGGCCCGGTCCGTCCCCCTGGTCGTCCGCTCTTCAGTTGGCTGGAAGCCCACGCGGGCGACGCCGAGGACAGCCGCCCGGGCCGGGCACAGGTGCGCGACAGCGAGGAGACGCTTGAGGTCCTGGTCATCCAGCGCACAGCGGACGGCAGCCTGCGCACCCTCCCCTGGCTCGGCAAGGGCCGCGCCGGGCTGGAACTTCCCGAGCACGCGATCCCCTCACTACGGGCCTGCGAGGCCGTCGCGGCGAGCGCGCTGAATCTTCCATGGCAGTTCTCCAGCCCGTGGAAGATCGACGCGACCATTGACGAGCTCGAAAAGAACGTCATCGACGCATGGCAGGCCAAGGAGTGCCCCTGGCTCGCCGGAGAACTTCTTCTCGTCCTCGACGAGAATTGTCAGACCCGTCTGGCAGGCTGCGATCTGCGATACAGCCAGATCGACGGGTTGCGCGTAGTCCAGCAGGACAAAACGGGCAATTCATCGGAAACAGATAGGGAATGCAAGGAGAAATCCGACATGACGCACGCGATGCTCGAACAACAGAGCATCACACCGGGGAAGAGTCCCGGTCGTGATGCCGATCCGCTCACGTTCAACCTGGTGAACCGGCCCTGGATACCGGTGCAGCGGATCGACGGCCGCACCGAGTCGCTGTCACTCCTTGACGTGTTCACCCAGGCCAGGAGCGTGCGCAGGCTCGTCGGCGACCTCCCCACCCAGGACCTCGCGCTCACCCGGCTCCTGCTCGCCATCACTTACGACGCGCTCGACGGCCCCCGCACACTCGACGACTGGCTCGAACTCTGGGAGTCCGACGACCCCTTCGACGCCGTGGCCGACTACCTGCGGCAACACCACGACAGGTTCGACCTGCTGCACCCGGAGACGCCGTTCTTCCAGGTCGCCGGGCTGCGCACCGACCGCAACGAGATCGCCTCGCTCAACCGCATCGTCGCCGACGTCCCCAACGGCGATCCGTTCTTCGCGATGCGCCAGCCGAGGGTCGATCGGCTCGACTTCGCCGAGGCGGCCCGCTGGCTCGTCCACACGCACGCCTTCGACCCGTCCGGCATCAAGTCGGGCATGGTCGGCGACGACCGCGTGAAGGGCGGAAAGGTCTATCCGCTCGGTGTGGGCTCGGCCGGAAACCTCGGCGGGGTCATGGCGGAGGCCGACACCCTGCACGAGACCCTGCTGCTCAACCTGATCGCCTTTGATGAGCAGATCGTCGCGGCCTCCAGCGGCGCGGACCTTCCCGCCTGGCGGCGTCCCCCGACCGGACCCGGAGTGGAGGAGTGCGATCCCGGCCTGTCGCGGCCCACCGGCCTGCGGGAGCTGTACACCTGGCAGTCCCGTCGCGTCCTGCTGCACCATGACGGGGCCTCCGTCACCGGGGTCGTCCTGGGCTATGGCGACCCACTGAACCACCTGTCGCCGTGGAACGTCGAGCCGATGACGATCTGGCGGCGCAGCGCGACCCAGGAGAAGAAGCAGGGAAGAAGCCCTGTCCACATGCCTCGCCAGCACGATCCGTCCCGGGCCGCCTGGCGTGGTCTGTCGAGTCTCCTGCACGCTTCCGACAGCCTCGATGCGGCTTCCTCAGACAGGTCCGGTGTCCTCCGCCCCGGCGTCGTGCGCTGGCTGACGTATCTCTCCTCCGAGGAGTACCTTTCGCCCGGTCGGCTGATCAGGCTGCGGCTGGTCGGGGCCATCTACGGCACCCAGCAGTCCGTGATCGACGAGGTCTTCGACGACACACTGATCATGCCCGCGGTCCTCCTGCACCGGGAGCGGCCCCAGCTCAGTGCCACAGCTCTCGACGCCGTCGCCGCGACGGACAAGGCGGTGGGCGCGCTCGGCAGGCTCGCGGGCAACCTCGCGCTGGCCGCCGGACGTGCGCCGGACCCGTCAGCGCAGGCCGCGCGTGACCTCGGATACGGCGCACTGGACGGCCCCTACCGTCAGTGGCTCGCCGCACTGACTCCGGGCGAACAGCCGGGCAAGGCACGGGACACCTGGTTCGAGACCGCGCGCACGATCATCGGTCGCCTCGGCGACCAGCAGCTCGCCGCCGCGGGCCACGCCGCGGCCGAAGGCCGAAAAGTGCAGACGCCACGTGGTGAGCAGTGGATCGACGACGCTCTCGCCCATCTGTGGTTCACCAGCGCGCTGCGCAAGGCCCTCCCGAAGCCATCGCCACCAGCGTCCTGAGGCCCTCCTGCTCAGCTTCCTTTTCCGCACCGATCCGAAGAAGAGACGGACCCAGCCATGGCAACCCCCGTTCAGGACAGAGTCGTCCCGGCCACCACCGAGGTCGTCCACCTCCACCCGGTCGAGGTGGTCGTCAAAGAACACGTCACGCAGTTGCAGCGGCGCTACAAGAAGGACGAGGCCACCGCCGTCAGGGAGGTCGCGCGGCTCCGCCGCAAGGTCGCGCTGCTTCCCTACGACGACGGCGAGGACTGCGGCAACGCCGCCCTCGACCAGCTCTGGCTGATCCGCAGCCGGCCGGCCGAGGCGGCGGCCCACTATTCCGAGCAACGACCCGCGACGTTCCTGCACGTGAACGAGGAGCGGGCGGAGAACGCCGTCCATCTCGCGCTCACCCTCTGGGCGGTGCATCAGCAGTCCCTGCGTGAGGACGACATGCATGTCTTCGGCGTGCGGCTGGGCCAGGCCGTCCGGGCGCTCGCCGGGGGCCCGGACGACGCCTCCGACGACGTCAACGAAGCGGTCCGCATCCGTTTTGTACGACTGGGAACGTCCTCGTCCTGGGATGTCCTCTCACAACGACTCAGGGAGCTCGTACTCCTCCTGCGAGGCGTCAAGCAGCCACTGGACTACGTCCAGCTGGCCAAGCAGCTTTACCGCTGGCAGAAGGTCGAGCAGCGCGGCGACGTGCGGCGGGAATGGTCAAGGTCATTCCACATCCGACCATCGCGCGCGAAGGGGTCAGCGCAGGGGCCGGAGCCGGACGTCAGCGACCCGGGCGAGTAGCCGCCCTTACCCAGGGAGCGCCGTCACCGACCGGTACGGCGTGGTTCAGCGACCAGAAAGAGGCATGTCATGTCCCGAACGATCCTCGATATCCACATTCTCCAGACCGTTCCGCCGAGCAACCTCAATCGCGACGACACCGGCACGCCCAAGACCGCGATCTACGGTGGCGTCAGGCGGGCGCGCGTGTCGAGCCAGGCGTGGAAGCGGGCGACCCGCAAGTCCTTCAACGAGCTGCTGCCGCCCGAGGAGCTCGGCGTGCGCACGAAGAAGGTCGCCGAGCTCCTCGCCGAGCGGATCATGGCGCGCTCCACGTCCCTCGACGAGGCGGTGGCCTGGGATCTCGCGGCGGAGATGATCCGCACAGCGACAGGCTCGAAGATCGAGGTGCCCAAGCGCAAGGCGAAGGGTGAGGAGGAGGCCCAGCTTCCGCCGGAGTCCTCCTACCTGATGTTCCTCAGCCGCCGCCAGATCGAGGCGCTTGCCGAACTCGCCGTCACGGGCGGGCAGGGCGACCTGAAGACGCTTCAGGCGTTCTTCAAGGTCAAGGAGAACAAGGCGCTCGCGAAGGCCGCCGTCAACACCAGGCACTCGGTCGACATCGCCCTGTTCGGACGGATGGTCGCCGACGCCGCCGACATCAACGTCGAGGCCGCGACCCAGGTCGCGCACGCGTTGAGCGTCCACGCCGTGGACATCGAATCGGACTACTACACCGCGGTCGACGACAGGAAGTCCGAGGACGAGAGCGGCGCGGGGATGATCGGCTCGATCGACTTCAACTCCTCGACGCTCTACCGGTACGCGGCGGTCGACATCGACGGGCTGCACAAGAACCTCGGGTCGCTGACCGAGGACGAGAACGGGCCATCACCCGTCCGTCGAGCCGCGACGGCGTTCCTTGATGCCTTCGTCACCTCGCTTCCCACCGGGAAGACCAACACGTTCGGCAACCAGACCCTGCCCGCAGCCGTCATCGTCAAGCTGCGGTCGCGTCGGCCGGTGAGCTTCGTCAGCGCCTTCGAGACGCCGGTCCGGCAGCGCGAAGGCGGGGGCTACCTCGCCGAGAGCTGCAAGCAGCTCACGAAGTACGTCCCCAACCTGGAGGCCGGCTACGGCATCGCCGACGTCGACGGGTCCTGGGTCCTGCGCATCGGCGAGGAGACCGCCGACCTCGAGTCCCTCGGCGTCCAGGTGACGCTGCCCGAGCTGTTGGAGGCCGTCGGCGCGGCCATCGACGCACGGATGATGGCGGCGCGATGACCGTCCTGCTCGTCCGCCTCGCCGGGCCGCTCCAGTCGTGGGGTTCGGCCGCCAGGTTCGCGCGTCGCGGCACCGAGAACGCGCCGACGAAGAGCGGCGTGCTCGGGCTGCTCGCCGCCGCGCTCGGGCGTTCCCGGCAGCAGGACGTCAGCGATCTCGCCGCCCTGCGGTTCGGGGTCCGGGTCGACCAGCCGGGGCAGCGGCTGCGCGACTTCCACACCGCGCACCACGCCGACTCGGGAAAGGCGATGCCCCTGTCTGAGCGGTACTACCTGCAGGACGCGGTCTTCGTCGCGGGCGTGGAGGGCGATCTTCGCCTCCTCCATCAGGTGCACGAGGCGCTGCGCGAACCGCGCTTCCTGCCCTACCTGGGCCGGAAGTCATGTCCGCCGTCGCAGCCGCTCGACATCACGCCCCCGCAGGACAAGAGCCTGGAGCGCGCGCTGCGCGAAGCTCCGTGGGAGGCGTCGCAGTGGTACCGCGACAAGAACCGTGGGGCCGCGCCTCCGTTGGAGATCCTGCTGGAGACCGGACCCGGCGAGACGCCCACGATGACGCTCCGGGACCTCCCGGTCAGCTTCGACCCCCGGCACCGGCAGTACGCGCTGCGCGGCGTGTCCAGTGTCTTCGCCGACGGCGTGGCCCACGACCCCACGTCCCATCTCATCCCGCTGCCCTCGCGCGGCGACCACGACCGAACGGACGGTTGAGGACCTTCCGATGTATCTGACCCGATTCCGCGTGAACACCGCCCGCCGCGAAGCCAAGCGGCTGTTCGGCTCGCCGCACCGCGTCCACGGCGCGGTGAACATGGCATTTCCCGAACTCCCGTCCCAGGACGGGCACCGCCCGCGTGTGCTGTGGCGGCTCGACCGCGACCATCCCGCACACACCCACCTGTTCATCGTCAGCCCGAGCCGACCCGATCTGAACCACCTCGTGGATCAGGCCGGATGGCCGGACGCGGATGGTCAGGGCTGGTCGACGTTCGGCTACGCCGACTTCCTCGCCGCCCTCGCCGAGGGCGACACCTGGGCGTTCCGGCTCACCGCGAACCCGATCCACCACATCCGCCGGGAAGGAGACCCGGTCGGCACGCCGACTAAACGCACCGCGCACGTCACGCCGGCACATCAGATGCGATGGCTGCTCCAGCGTCAGGAGGCGTGCGGATTCGAGATCGTCCGCAAGCCGACGGACAAGGGAGTCACCGAGGAGGGCGACGCCTACGAACTCGTCGTACGCGACCACAACCGCCTCCAGTTCGGCAAGAGCCTTAGCCCGGACGGCAAGGACGATGTGCGTTTCGTCCGCGCGACTTTCGAGGGCAGGCTGCGGATCACCGACCTGCCCTCCTTCCACCGGACGCTCACCCACGGCCTGGGCAAGCAGAAGGCATACGGGTGCGGCCTCATGACGCTGGCGCCGGTGCGGTGAGCACCGTCGGCAAGCGCGGGGCGTCGTCACCGCGCGAACTCACCCGGATCAAGGACAGGCTGTCGTTCATCTATCTGGAGCGCTGCGTCGTCCACCGCGAGGACAACGCGATCACCGCTACCGACGCCGACGGGATCACCCACATCCCGTCGGCGACCATCGGAACGCTGCTCCTCGGGCCCGGTACGAAGGTCACCCACCAGGCGATGTCGGTCCTCGGCGAGACCGGGGCCGGGGTCATCTGGGTGGGTGAGCGCGGGGTCCGGTTCTACGCGGGCGGCCGGGGGCTGACGCGGTCGTCCGCGCTGGTCGAGGCCCAGGCCATGGCCTGGGCGAACCGGCGGACCCGTCTGAAGGTCGCCCGCGACATGTACCGGATGCGGTTTCCCGGCGACGACCCCTCGGGGCGGACCCGTCAGGAGCTGCTGAGCATGGAGGGCAGGCGGCTCAAGGAGTGCTACCGGCGCGAGTCCGCCCGCACAGGCGTCCCCTGGCGGCGGCGCGAGTACTCGCCCGACGACTTCACGGCCGGCGACGCACCCAACCAGGCGATCACCGCAGCGGCGCAGTGCATGTACGGCATCGCGCATTCCGTCGTCGCCGCGCTCGGCTGCTCGCCGGGGCTCGGGTTCATCCACTCCGGGCACGAACGCTCTTTCGTCCTGGACATCGCCGACCTCTACAAGACCGACGTCGCCATCCCCGTCGCGTTCGACACCGTCGCCGAAAGCGAGATCGACGTGGCGACGCGCACACGCCGGAACCTGCGCGACCGCATCAACAGCACACGCCTCCTCGACCGCTGCGTCAACGACATCAAGGAACTGCTCGACCACACCGAAGACGACGACCTCAACGACCAGGTCCTCCTGGAGACCGACGGCGACATCCGCCTCGACAGCGGCCGCAACTACGGAGACGAGCTCTCCTGGTGACCGTCATCATCCTCACCAACTGCCCCTCCGGCCTCCGCGGCTTCCTCACCCGCTGGCTCCTGGAGATCTCCCCGGGCGTCTTTCTCGGCGCCCCCTCCGCCCGAGTCCGCGACCTCCTGTGGTCCGAGGTCTGCCAGTACACCGGCCAAGGCCGAGCCCTCCTCGCCTACCAAACAAACACCGAACAGGGCTTCGCCTTCGAAACCCACGACCACTCCTGGCACCCCACCGACCACGAGGGCCTGACCCTCCTCCGCCGCCCCAACCCCAACACCCCACCCCCGCCCTCCCCGGCTGGAGCAAAGCCGCCAAACGCCGCCGCTACGGCCCCCGCTAACCCACCACCCAAACCCACCCAACAAACCAACCCCAAAATGACCGATAATCAACAAGTAACGAAAAACACCCCCTCCACCACCTAAACCCCCAGGTCATCTCCTCTCCTCCCCGCACACGCGGGGATGGTCCCTGCTATTGAGGGCATGGATGAGCGCCCCCCCACTCCTCCCCGCACACGCGGGGATGGTCCCCACTGCTTGCAGCTTGTCGTTTCTTGCGGTAGCTCCTCCCCGCACACGCGGGGATGGTCCCTGGCGCAGCGAGATCCGCCCCAAGGTCCTGAACTCCTCCCCGCACACGCGGGGATGGTCCCCTACCTGGAGGGGACATCTCGTGATCCAGATCCTGCTCCCCGCGCACGCGGGGATGGTTCCTCGGCAGGTGCGGGCAGGGCAGCCGTTGCCGGTTTTACGGCCTCTGACGGTTATTAGGCAGATGGGAATGGGGTTGCGGACGGTGCTGCTTATTTGCCTGGTGCCGCCGGTTCGAACGACGGTCGGGCGGTAAGGGGTGATGGTTGGGTGGGGTATCTGTTTGATGATGGGCATGGCGTGGGGGGATCTGGGCCTTTGGGGGGTGGGGTTTGGGCGGGGTCAGGCTTGTTGTTCGAAGTTGGGGAGGGTGGGGAGGGTGCCGGTTAGGAGGGTGGTGGCTTGGGCGGGGAGGCCGTTGGCGTAGGCGGGGTGGGTGAGGATGAGGAAGCGGCGGGTGTGGATGGCGGAGATGACGTGGTCTGCTACTGATTCGGGGGGTATGCCGTTGGCGACTGTTTGTTCGATCATGGTCTGCATGAAGGCGGCGTCGTCGCCGGGGGTGTAGGGCAGGGAGGCGGGGCGGGCGCGTTCGGACTCGTGGATGCGCGTTGTGACGCCGCCGGGGCATAGGGCGGAGACGCCGATGGGGGCGCCTGTTAGGGCTAGTTCTTGGGCGAGGCTGAGGGTGGCGGCGAAGGCTGCCCACTTGGAGATGGTGTAGGGGGCCGCGCCCGGGCCGACGAATAGGCCGGCGACGGAACATGTGTTGACGACGTGGCCTTCTTCGCCGCCGTCGAGCATGCGTGGGATGAAGGCGTTGAGGCCGTGGAGGATGCCCCACAGGTTGACGCGTAGGGTCCAGGCGAAGTCGGCGGCCGGACGCGTCCACGTCTGTCCGCCCATGTACACGCCCGCGTTGTTGCACAGAAGGTGGACGGCTCCAAGTTCGGCGTAGACGAGGTCGGCGAACGCCTCGACCTCTGCGTGCTCTCCTACGTCGGCGACGTGCGTGACCGTACGGACGCCCCGGGACGCGACGGCCTCGGCGGTCGAGGTGAGCGCGGCACCGTCGATGTCGGTGACGGCGACGTCCATGCCCTCGTCGGCGAACCGGAGGGCGAGGGCGCGGCCGATGCCGCTGCCCGCTCCGGTGACGACCGCGACCCTGTCGCGCAGTTCCCGCACGTGTGCCTCCCGGAACTTCCGACCCCTGTCCGGGGGCCGTACGGAACGCTAATGTGAAGCGGTCAGGGCATCAAGTATCAATTATAAGGAATATAAATGCCGACACCGATGACCGGTCCGGAGACCGGGGTGATCGTCACCGGGGCCGCATCCGGGATCGGCGCGGCGTGCGCGAAGGTGCTTGCGCGCGCGGGCCGTCCTGTCGCCCTCTGGGACCTCGCAGACTCGGGTGACGTCGCTGCAGAGATCGCGCTGGAGACCGGAATGCCGGTTCTCGCCGTGCGAATCGACGTGACGAAGCGGGAGGAACTATCCGAAGCTGTGCGACGGAGTCGGGCGGCGCTCGGTTCGATCGGCGGGCTCGTGCACGCGGCGGGGGTCTCAGGGCCGATGGCCGTCGGGGACCTTGACGAGGCGGCCTGGGATGCCGTCCAGCACGTCAACCTGCGGGCGCACGCGTTCCTCGTCCAGGAGTTGCTTGCTGATCTGCGGGCTCATCCGGGTTCGGCTGTCGTCGGAATCTCCTCGATTGAGGCTTTTCTCGGGCAGATGTTCATTCCGTCGTACTGCGCCTCCAAGGCGGGCCTTCTGGGGCTCACCCGCGCGCTGGCGCATCAGCTCGCCGCCGACGGGGTGCGCGTGAACGCCGTCTGCCCCGGTTACATCGACACGCCGATGCTCGCGGTCGCGGGCGAGGGGATGCGCGCGGCGTTCGCGGCGAAGTCGCCGCTCGGGCGGATGGGGCTGCCTGAGGAGGTCGCGGGCGCGGTGCGGTTCCTGATGAGCGACGAGGCGTCGTTCGTGACCGGCGCGCACCTGACCGTCGACGGAGGGACGACCGCCGTCGACCGCTGAGACCGACCGACATTTCGTGATCTGTGCGTCGCGGTAGCGCGGCGCGATCCTTGGCTATCCGGCGCACCCCGCCGGGAGGAAGAAGGTTCGGAGATGGCTTCTCTTGCAGGCAAGTCTGTCCTGGTGACGGGTGGAGGCAGCGGGATCGGGCTCGGCTGCGCGGCCCGGTTCGCGGCTGATGACGCGCTCGTCACGATCTGTGGGCGCAACGAGGATCGGCTCAAGGCGGCGGTCGCGACGCTCGGCGGGGACGTGGCCTATGTCGTCGCGGACATCACGAACGAGGAGCAGATCGGCGGGGCGATCGCGGCGGCGGCGTCACGTGGGCCGTTGACGGCGATCGTCGCGAACGCGGGCGGATCTACGTCTATCGGGCCTATCGGGACGCTTGACGCCGACGCTTGGCGCGCGACGCTCGAGTTGAACGCGACGGGCACGATGTTCACGATCAAGCACGGGTCGAAGGCGCTGATCGAGGCGGGTGGAGGGGCGATCGTCGCGGTGTCGTCGATCGCCTCTTCCAACACACACAGGTGGTTCGGTGCTTACGGGGTCTCCAAGGCCGCTGTAGACCACCTCGTCCAACTGGCGGCGGACGAACTCGGAGCCTTCGGGGTGCGCGTCAACGGGGTGCGGCCGGGGGTCGTCGCTACCGAACTCGTCGCGGGGATCGCCGACCAGGGGCCTGTTCTCGAGGACTACCTCGCGTGCATGCCGATCGCGCGGATCGGCCAGCCGGAGGACATCGCCGAGGCGGTCCGCTTCCTCGCCGGCCCCGAATCTGCATGGGTGACGGGCCAGATCCTCAACGTCGACGGCGGCCACCACCTCCGCCGAGGCCCCGACTACTCGTCCCTCTTCAAGGACATGTTCGGCGCAGAAGCCCTCTTCGGCCCCACCAACCCAAACCGCTAAGGCCACGAATACTTCTTCCTATATACACTGTGCGTTCGGTTTCCGCCCGGGCCCCCGGCCCTGGCGGGCTGACCGAGAACCTGGGCCAATCCGCCCAATTCTCCAATGTCGCCCACACGACACATGTCCCCACACTTGCGGGATGCAGCGGACGCAGGTGCTCCCGAACGCCTTCCCGAACTCCCCGCCCTTACCGAAGCCCCGGCACCCTGCCACACACCCCTAGCCTGAACCCCTCTTCGCTGCCCGCTGGACCTACACTCAAGACCAGAACCAACCGAACGAAAAACGCCCCCGTTCCCCCAGAAACCCGCAGGTCAACAAGCCTCGTCCCCGCACACGCGGGGGTGTTCCGCGGGTCTGCCCGCCGGTCAGGACGCGCGCGGCCTCGTCCCCGCACACGCGGGGGTGTTCCGAAGAGGGTGGCGAAGAAGAGGAGGAGGAGGAGGAGGAGGCGCTCGTCCCCGCACACGCGGGGGTGTTCCTGCGACCGCTGCGGACTCGCCGCCTGCGACCTCCTCGTCCCCGCACGCGCGGGGGTGTTCCCACCCGGAGGGGGACCCGCTCCATTGGGGGGTCCTCGTCCCCGCACACGCGGGGGTGTTCCCCTGAGGCCCCGGTAGGGGCGGACGTGCAGGCCCTCGTCCTCGCGCACGCGGGGATTCGGTGTGGGAGATGTTTGGGGGTGGGGGTGGGGGGTGGTGCAAGGGGGGTTGGGGGCCGGGGGTGGCCATGCGTGGTGGGGAGGGGTCTTGTATATTTTATTTGGATCTGTGGGTGTGGGGTGAAGGGAGTTCGGCATGGGTGGTGTGGGGGTTGGGCGGAGTTGGGTGGGGGTCGTGGTCGGGTGGGTGGGTGTGGCGGTTTTGGGGGTGGTGGGGTTGGTGCCTGGGCGGGCGGGGGCGGAGGGGGGTGGGAGGGTGGATCGGGTGGTTATTCAGGTTGAGGGGGGTGGGTATGGGCTGGAAGGGAGCGTTCGGGAGGGAGGGTTTGTTACGCGGGAGAGGGTTGTGGATTTTGCTACGGTTCGGGTGGTTGGGGAGGGTTTTGTGGTGGGGGCGGGTGGGGGGTTGGCGAAGGTTGTGGTTGATTTGCGGCGGGGGGTGGCGGGGCTTGTTGGGACGGTGGGGGTTGATGATGCGGGGGCGGGGGTTCGGATTCGGGCGGATGTGTGGGGGGTTGAGGTTCCTGTGGATGGGACCGTGGAGTGGCGAGGGGTGGCTAATGTGACGGAAGATGGGGTTACTAGGCGGCGGGGGGTGGTGTTCACGCTTGTTGATGGGCGGGCTGATGCGGGGGATCATGCGATTCGGATTGTGCATGCGGGGGTTGAGCGGCGGGCGTTTCTTCGGCTTCCCGATGACTATGACGGGTCGCCCAGGCCCGTGCTGTTTCACTTTCCCGGGTTGATTGAGACGCCTTGGATGGCTGAGCTCTTTGGGCGGATGTCTGATCATGCGCGGACTCGGGGGTACATCATGGTCACAGCCGAGCATTATGGGCAGGGGTGGCAAGGGGTGCCTGCCGGGACGCCTGAGCCTGACGTGGATGATCCCGGGTTTATCAACCGGCTTCAGGACATTCTGGTTGAGCGGTTCAATGCCGACCCGGCGCGGTTGTATGCGTCGGGGATGAGCAATGGGGGGTCGTTCACCGGCAAGATGGCGTGTGAGAACGGGAGGTTTGCTGCCTTTGCTCCTGTTGCGGGGCGGCTTGTTGGGCTTGACGGATCGTGTGCGCCGGGGCGGCCGGTGCCGATCGTGCTGCTGCATGGGGACGGGGACTTCGTTGTGCCTTATTCGGTGGCTCCTCCGGCTGCTGCCTTCTGGGCGCGGAACAACGGTTGTTCGACGGAGACGGCCGCCGAAGCACTCCCCGACCTTGATCCGACCGACCGCACGACTGTCGAGCGGATCACGTACCTCGGGTGCCCGGCGGATGGGCCCGTCGTGCTGTACCGGATCATCGGCGGTGGGCACAACTGGCCGGGCGGCGTCCCGTTCCTCGGGCCGTTCCTGGGGGGCAACACGCGCGACATCGCCGCGAACGACGTCATCTGGGACTTCGTGTCACAGCACCGTCTCTGACCTGCCCGACCGGTCCCCCGCCCACGGCCCTTCTCCTAGACTCACGACCGAACCCAAACCCAACCGAACAGAAACCAGCCCCCACCCCCACAAACCCCCAGGTCACCAAGCCTCGTCCCCGCACACGCGGGGGTGTTCCGCTCTCCGCGATCGCCTGCAGGTCATGGGCCTCCTCGTCCCCGCACACGCGGGGGTGTTCCGATCCTCCCGCCGTCCTGCCCTGCAGTCTTCCGCTCGTCCCCGCACACGCGGGGGTGTTCCGGCGATCGGGCCCCTGGAGAAGCGCGGCATCATCTCGTCCCCGCACACGCGGGGGTGCTCCGCAGGTCCGCGTGTCCGGCGGGTCACCCGAACGCTCGTCCCCGCACACGCGGGGGTGCGCCGGCGGCTGCCGCCTCACAGCGCGTCAAAAATGACTCGTCCCCGCACATGCGGGGGTGCTCCGCCGGCGATGGTGATCAGGGTTCCGGCGAGCGCCTCGTCCCCGCACACGCGGGGGTGCTCCCCCGGCGCATCCGCAGCACACGCGGGACACGGTCTCGTCCCCGCACACGCGGGGTGTTCCGACATCCGTTCCCCCGACCGGCCACTCGAGGATCTCGTTGCCGCACGGGTGGGTTAGGGGGTTTGGGTCCAGCGGGTGGAGATTTCGGGCCAGGTGGGGGCGGGGCCGGGGAGGGGGGTGGGGGTGGGGTGGGGGCGGAGGCCGTCGAGGAGGAGGGTGAGGTAGCGGGTGCGGAGGGTGGTGACGCGGGTGGGGGTGGGGGCCGAGTTGGTGCGGAGGATCTGGAGGAGGTAGACGAGGTCGCCCGCGGTGATGTCGGGGCGGACCGAGCCTTCGGCGGTGGCCCGGTCGAGGATGGCCTGCATGGCGGCCGCGCCGCGCTCGCTGAGGGCGACCATCTCGGGGGTGACGGGGAACTCGCCGGCGAACTGGGCGACCATGCCGACGCCGCGGTCGATGGATTCCGCCATGAAGCGGACGAGGGCCGACCATCCGGACGACTCCTCGGCGAGGGCGCGTTCGGCGGACTCGTTCGTGCCCTTCATCGACAGGACGCACAGGCAGCGCGCCAGCTCCTCCTTGCTGCGGTAGCGGCGGTACAGGGAGCCCATGCCGACGCCCGCGCGCTCGGCGATCGCGGACATGGGGGCGTCGTAGCCCTGCTCGAAGAAGACCTCACGCGCGGCGTTGAGGACGGTGAGGTCGTTGCGCGCCGCCTCGGCTTTGCGCCCGCCTGACTGGCTGGTCGTCATGAACGAAGTCTAGCTGGACCGGAACGGTTCATTCCGTTAGCCTATCCGAGCGGAACACTCCGCTCCGATTGGAGTCCTGATGACCTCGACCGCATCTCCCCCCAGCGCGCTAGGCGGACGACGCGCCTCCGCGGTGCTCCTGGCGGCCTGCCTCGGCCAGTTCCTCGTCGTCCTTGACGTCTCCATCGTCAACGTCGCCCTCCCCGCGATCCGCGCCGATCTCGGCTTCGACGTGACGGGCCTGCAATGGGTCGTCAACGCCTACGCCCTGACGTTCGCGGGCTTCCTCCTGCTCGGCGGACGCGCAGCCGACCTCTTCGGACAGAAGCGCGTGTATCTCGGCGGCCTTGCGCTGTTCTGCGCGGCCAGCCTCGCGGGCGGCCTCGCCGAGACGCCGGGCCTGCTCGTCGCCGCGCGCGCGTTGCAGGGCGTCGGCGCGGCGGTGCTCTCCCCCGCGACCCTGACGATCATCGCGACCACGTTCACCGACGCCTCAGCCCGCACGAAGGCCGTCGCGACGTGGAGCGCGGCGGGCGCGGCGGCCGGGGCGGTCGGCTCGGTACTGGGCGGTCTCCTTACCGAGTACCTGTCGTGGCGATGGGTGCTGCTCATCAACGTGCCGGTAGGCGGCGCGGTGCTATTGCTCGCGTTCCTTGTCCTCACCGAACGCGCGACGGACACGGCACGCCGCCTCGACGTGACCGGGGCCGTCCTCGTCACCGCCGGGTTCGCGCTGGTCGCGTACGGCACCGCGCAGACCCACGAGCACGGGTGGGGTTCGGTCGCGTCGCTCGGCCCGATCGGCGGCGGCGTCGTGGCGCTCGCGCTGTTCCTGCTGGTCGAGGCAAGGTTCGCCAAGGCTCCGCTGGTGCCGCTCGGGATCTTCCGCAAGGGCGCGGTGTCCGTCGCGAGCCTGATCATGGTGCTTGTCGGGGCGGCGTTCTTCGCGATGTGGTACTTCCTGTCGCTCTACATGCAGAACACACTGCACTACAGCGCGCTTGAGGCGGGGCTCGGGTTCCTGCCGCACACCGTGGCGATCATCGTCGGGGCGAGGTCCGCGCCCGCGCTGATGCGGCGGTACGGGGCGCGCGCGGTGCTGACGCTCGGCGCGGTCCTCAGCGCGGCCGGTTTCCTGTGGCAGGCGCAGATCGGCCAGGACTCGACGTACGTCAGCGGCATCGTCGGGCCCGCGATCGTCATGTGCCTGGGGTCCGGGCTGCTGTTCACGCCGGTCGCGGCGCTCGCGACGGGTGCGGTGGGCGGTTCGGACGCGGGACTCGTCTCGGGGCTCATCAACACCGCGCGCCAGGTCGGCGGGTCCCTGGGCCTCGCCGCGCTCGCGACGGTCGCCGCCGCGGCCGCCGTCCCGCTGACGGGCTACCAGCACGCGTTCCTCGCCGCTGCCGCGGCCGTCGCGCTGGTGATCCCGCTGACGTTCGCACTCCCCCGCACCTGACGTTCCGGACCTCTGACGATTTGGTGGATCGCCATGCCCTACCGACGGGTCTGCCCTAGATTGACGACCCCGTTCCGTATGCAAAGGGGTACATGTGCGTTCTGCTGTGACCGCCGTCGTGCTGACCGCCGCGGTCCTCGTGGGCTCGGGGACCGCCGCGTCGGCCGCGCCGAAGCCGTCGCTGAGGTTCACCAAGATCCAGTACGACGCGCCGGGGCCGGACAAGGGCGGCAACTCCCACATCAACAAGGAGTATGTCGTCATCAAGAACACCGGGAAGAAGGCGGTGAAGTTCAAGAACTGGACGCTTCGCGACGCCCAGCACCATGTCTACAAGTTCCCGGCTTTCACCCTGAAGGCGGGCAAGAGCGTCACCGTCCACACCGGCAAGGGCGACGATTCCGCCAAGCACCTTTACATGCAGCGCGGCTGGTACATCTGGAACAACACGGGCGACACCGCGACGCTCCGCGACGCCAAGGGCACCAAGGTCCTGGCGAAGAGCTGGAAGAAGAAGCCCAAGCCCAAGCCGCAGCCGAACAACGACCCGAGGTTCGACACCTGCGCCGACGCCATCGCCGCCGGTTACGGCCCCTACTACCAGGGCCAGGACCCCGAGTACTACTGGTACACCGACCGCGACAAGGACGGCGTCGTCTGCGAATGACCCGCCGGCCCGCCCGCGCACACCGACCGCGCCGCGACGAGCGCCCCGCCCTCCTCGGCGGGGCGTTCGTCGTGTGCGGGGGTCAGTGGGCGGGGGTGCGGTGGAAGGTCTCGGTCGGGGGGCAGTGGGGGCTGGGGGTGGTGAGCGCCGCCAGGGCGTGGGACTTGAAGGCACGGGCGGCGTGGGACAGGCGGTGACGGACGGGGTCGGCGGCCTCGGCGAAGGGGGCCGAGCCCCAGACGCGGATGTCGGAGCGGCCCGCCCGCAGCGCCTGGCGCAGCAGGACGCCGACGCGCGGTTCGGTCTCGCACAGCCGGGCCTCGACGGCGACGGCCGCCGCGCGGGGTCCGGGGATCGACCGGTCGAACGCCGCCTCGAGGGAGGCGGGCCTGGCCCCGAGGATGCGCAGTGCGGTGGCCTCTGCCTTGTCGGGCGTGAGGACGGTGACGTCCCAGCCCGCCATGACGCAGTCGAACAGCCAGCCGCCCGCGGACAGGACGACCTCCTCGGAGCTTGACGCGGCGATGAACAGCCTGGGCCTCAGGACGCGTCCGACGGCGGGGCGAGGCGCCGGTCGAGTGACGCAACGTACTCCCTGAAGACCTCTTTCAGGGGAAGCGAAGGGTCGAGCAGCCATGTTGTCTCTATCCCGTTCAAGAAAGCGACGATCTCGGCGGCCAGTACGGCCGGGTTCACTTCGGGGTGGTATGTGCCGGAGCGCTGGCCGTCCCGGATGAAGGCCGAGAGGGTTTCCAGGGCGACGCGGTGCCGGCTGAGGAACCTGTGGTGGAGCGGGGCGTCGGGGTCGATGTTCTCCATGCGCAGCACGGCGAACATGCCGACGAGGTCGGGGGAGCGTTCGAAGCGTTCGGCGAGTTTGCCGAGTTCCTCAAGAAGGTCTCCCGACATGTAGTCCGCGTGCGACTCGTCGTCCGCGTCGCGGGCGTCGAGGATCGCGTGGAGCAGGTGCTCCTTGGACTCGAAGTGGTGGAGCACGCCTGCGGTGCTGATCCCGGCCTCGCGGGCGATCTGGCCGAGCGTGGTGCTGCGCCATCCCTGACGCCTCAGCAGCCGTTTGGCGACCGCGAGTATCCGTTGCCGTCTGTCCTCGCCCTTGGCGAGGAGCGCGGCGTAGGGTCGCGGGTCGGGCGACGGGTGAGACGTGCCGTCTGCTCTCAATCAGCCGCCCCTCTCAACCAACCTACTGAACACACATTAGGTTGGTTACGCCCCTGTGACAAGGGTCACAGGGGCGTTAATAAGTCCTTGCAGCTCAGCGGCCGTCCCGCGCGCGGGTCACCAGCCGAGACGGCCCCTTCCGGAGACGAGCGACTTGGCGATGACGAGCCGTTGGACGTCGTTGGTCCCCTCCCCGATCGCCATGAGGGGCGCGTCGCGGTAGAGCCTTTCGACGACGTACTCAGCCGAGTAGCCGTACCCGCCGTGAATCCGCATCGACTCAAGCGCGCATTTGATGGCGACTTCGGACGCGTACATCTTCGCCATCCCCGCCTCGAGATCGACCCGTCCGCCGGTGGCTTCGGAGCGCGAGGCGGCCCAGTACGCGAGCAGCCGCGCGGCCTGGATCTCGGTGGCCATGTCGGCGAGTTTGAGCTGGATCGCCTGGAAGTTCGCGATCGGCCGCCCGAACGCCTCACGTTCCCGCGAGTAGTTCAGCGCCGCCTCGTACGCGGCCTGCGCGACCCCGACGGCACGCGCGGAGATGTTGATCCGCCCGATCTCCAGCGAGCCGAGCACCTGCTGGAGCCCGTGCCCCTCCTCCCCGCCGAGGAGGTTGGCGACCGGAACCCGCACGTCCTCCATGACGAGTTCGCACGTCTCCGGCCCCTTGTACCCGAGCTTCGGCAGATCCCGCGTGACGCGAAAGCCCGGCGCGCCGGTCTCCACGAGCAGCACCGACATCGCCTCGTGCCCGCCGCCGACCGGCCCGGTCTTGACGAGGATCGGCAGCATCCCCGCGACCCGCGCGTTCGTGATCCATGTCTTGGTCCCGTTGACGACGTACTCGTCACCATCGCGCACCGCCGTCGTGATGATCCCCTGCAGGTCGGTGCCCGCGCCGGGTTCGGTGAGCCCGAGCCCGGACCGCAGTTCCCCGGATGCCATCCGGGGCAGGAACCGCGCCTTCTGCTCGTCGGTGCCGCCGCGCGCGACCATCCAGCACGCGACGGAGTGCGGCCCGAACAGCCCGGCCGCGCCGAGCCAGGCCCGGGCGATCTCCTCGAACGCGAGCGCGTAGGAGACCCGGTCCGCGCCGAGGCCGCCGTACTCCTCGGGCACGTTCAGCCCGAACAGGCCCATCTCCTTGAACCGTGCGACGAACTCGGCGGGGTACCGTCCGGTCCGCTCCCACTCGGACGCGACGGGCATGATCTCCTTGTCGGCGAAGTCGCGGAGGGTCTGGCGGAACAGCCGCTGTTCGTCGGTCAGCTCGAAGTCCACGCGCCGCCCTCCCCCGCGCGCACGAGGCCGACGCGCCGCGCGTCGGCCTCCGGGTGCGCGGACGTCACTGCGCGGCCCTCGCGGTGGCCGCACGGGCGCGCTGGCGGAAGCCCTCGAGCTTCTCCTCCGGCGCGATGATCCGGTGGCTGCGCGACTGGACGGACACGTCGTGGTCGGCCGACGCGGCCCGCAGCGCGCCGACGGTCGCCTGCTCGCGCGGGACGTGCGCGAACGGGTCGAACTGGTACCAGCGCATGGCGTTCTCGTGCGTCATCTTGTTGACGTCGTCGTCGGGGACGTCGTACTTCGTCAGGACCTCGTGCAGTTCCTCGGGGGCGTGCGGCCACATCGAGTCGCTGTGCGGGTAGTCGGCCTCCCAGCAGATGTTGTCGATGCCGATGTCGTGGCGGAGCCGGACGCCGAGCGGGTCGCTGATGAAGCAGGTGAGGAAGTGCTCGCGGAACACCTCCGACGGAAGGCGTCCGCCGAAGTCCTGGAGGGTCCATGTCGCGTGCATCTCGAAGGTGCGGTCGAGGCGCTCGAGGAAGTACGGAATCCAGCCGGTCCCGCCCTCGGACAGCGCGATCTTGATCGACGGGAACTGCTTGATGACCCGGGACCACAGCAGATCGGCGGCCGCCGAGACGATGTTCATCGGCTGGAGCGTGATCATCACGTCCGGCGGGCAGTCGACGGCCGGGATGGTGAGCCGCCCGGACGAGCCGATGTGCACGTTGAGGATGGTGCCGGTGTCAGTGAGCGCCTGCCACAGCGGGTCCCAGTGCTCGCTGTGGAAGCTCGGGTAGCCGAGCGCGGCGGGGTTCTCGGTGAAGGTGAGCGAGCGGCAGCCCTTGTCGGCGACGCGGCGCACCTCGTCGGCGCACAGGTGCGGGTCCCAGATCGCGGGCAGCGCCATCGGGATGAACCGGCCGGGGTACGCGCCGCACCACTCGTCTATGTGCCAGTCGTTGTAGGCGCGGACCAGCGCGAGAGAGAAGTCGGGGTCTTCGGTGGCGAACAAGCGCGCGGCGAACCCGGGGAAGGACGGGAAGTTCATCGACGCGAGGATGCCGCCCGCGTTCATGTCCTTGACGCGTTCGTGCACGTCGTAACAGCCGGGCCGGATCTCGTCCAAGCCCTGCGGTTCGAGGCCGTACTCCTCCTTCGGACGGCCCGCGACGGCGTTGAGCGCCGCGTTCGGGATGACGGTGTCGCGGAACTTCCACACGTCGGTCCCGTCGTCCCGGTGGACGAGCTGGGGGGCGTCGTCCTTGTACTTGGCCGGGAGGTGGTTCACGAACATGTCGGGCGGTTCGATGATGTGGTCGTCGACGCTGATGAGGATCATGTCGTCGCGGTTCATGCCCTTTGTCCTTTCAGTCCGGATCAGTCCGAGGCGGGGAGCGGCTTCGCCGTCTTGAGCGTGAGGGGCGCGCCGTCGTAGGTGAGCTCGCCCGTCCCCGCCGAGGTGCAGAGCAGTTCGAGCGTCCCCGAGGCGTCGGTGTAGCGCTTGCCGAGCAGGGTCACCGGCTCCCCCGACGCGGCGGGGGCGGGCCCGGCCGACGCGGCGGGCACCATGGGGCTGCCGCCGCACGCCAGCACGCCGGACGCGGCGGCGGGGGCGCGCACGACCACCACGCGGGTGGCGCAGACCGTGCTGGCGAGCTGTTCGCCGGGTGCGGTCACGAAATGTCTCCTTTTACTCGCGGGGCCGCTCGCCGAGGCTTTCGGTGAGCCTTGCCAGGTCGAAGGAGTGCCGGGCCATCCAGAACCGCAGGAAGCCGGTGAGTGAGTACCGCAGGAACAGCGCGGAGCCGACGACGCTCGCCGACACCCCGGCGAGGCCGACGGCGAGGGCGTCGCGCTGGGCGAGCGGGTCGGTGGTGCCGTGCGCGAGGAGATAGGCGACGACGCCGAGCAGGACGCCGACCGCCATGAGCGTGCCGCCCAGGCGCAACCAGAGCGCGGCGCGGCCCGCGGCGGGGTCGGGGATCTTCAGTTCGGCCATCTCGCGCGCGAACCGTTCGGCGCGCGCCTCGCTGGACTGGACGTTGGTCACGGGGCACTCCCCAGGTAGAGGGACGAGAGTTCGGCGCGCAGGTCGTCGTCGGGGCTGCCCTGGCGTTCGATCCTGCCGCGCACGAGGACGGCTGCGTGGTCGGCGATGCCGAGGACGGCCGCAGCGAACTGCTCGACAACGAGGACGGCGACGCCGGAGGCGGCGATCTCGGCGACCTGCTCGTAAAGCCTGGCGACGACGAGGGGCGCGAGGCCCATCGACAGCTCGTCAAGGAGCAGGACGGCCGGGTCGGTGGCGAGGCCGCGCGCGAGGGCGAGCATCTGCTGTTCTCCCCCGGACAGCGTCCCCGCGGTCTGTGAAGCGCGCTGGGCGAGGACGGGGAAGCGGGTGAAGGCGATCTCCTCGATCTCCTCCCGGGGACGGCCCGTGAAGGTCATCATCAGGAGGTTGTCGCGGACCGAGAGGTTGGGGAACACTCCCCTGCCTTCGGGGATCAGGCACAGCCCGGCGCGCGCGAGGTCGCGGGGCGCGGCCCCGGTGACGTCGCGGCCGCCGAGCACGAGCCGTCCGGAGGCCGTCGGGTGGATTCCTGCGGCGACCTTGAGCGTTGTGGTCTTGCCCGCGCCGTTCGGCCCGAGCAGGGCGACGACCTGTCCTGGCCCGACGGCGAGGTCGACGCCGTGCAGCACGGTGATGCGGTCGTAGGCGGCGCGCACGCCGCGCAGTTCGAGCAGCGCGCTCATGCGTCCCCCAGGTAGGCGGCGAGGACGAGTTCGTTCCGACGGATCTCGTCAGGTGTCCCGGCCGCGATGATCTTGCCGAGGTCAAGGACGTGGACCCGGTCGCAGACCGACATGACGAGGCCCATGTCGTGTTCCACGAGGACCACTGCCGTGCCGTCGGCGGCGACCGAGCGCAGCAGGGCGGCGAAGCGTTCGGTCTCGTCGCCGTCCTGGCCCGCGGCGGGCTCGTCCAGCAGGAGCAGGGACGGCCGCACCGCGAGCGCCCTGCCGACCTCCACGAGACGGGCGAGGCCGGTCGGGAGGGTATCGACGTGGTCGTCGGCGACCGCGCCGAGCCCGAGCCGGTCCACCAGGGCGGTGACGGCGGCCTCGGCGCGTCGCCGGTCGGGTCCGAGTTCGGCGGCCACCCGCAGGTTGTCGCGAACGCTGAGGCGGCCGAACAGCTCGAGCCGCTGGAACGTGCGGGCGAGTCCGCGACGGGCCCGGCGCGACGGCCCGAGCCGGGTCACGTCGCCGCCGCCGAGCGCGACCCTGCCCGCCGACGGCCTGCGCAGCCCGGACACGACGTCGAACAGTGTGCTCTTGCCCGCCCCGTTGGGGCCGATGAGGCCGGTGACCTGGCCTTCCTCGGCGGTCAGGGCGACCCCGTCGAGCGCGCGGTGGCCGCCGAACACGACGGTCACCCCGCTAACCTCCAGCGACGCCACGGGCCAGCACCTCCTCGTCCTCGCTGCGCCACGGACGGCGCAGTCCCCACCACTCGACGGGGATCTCAGGTGTCGCGGGCGCGGCCTTGGCGGCCTCCCGCGCGGCGGCCCACATGCGCAGCAGCAGCGCCGCGACGACCACGATGAGCGTGAGGCCCCAGCCGCCGACGACGTCGGCCAGGCGCAGCCCCCACGCTCCGGCGAGCGCGGCGAACAGCAGCGGCAGCACGACGCGGTCGCGGCCGAGCGGCCCCCACTGCTGCCGGAAGCCGCCGATGATGCCGTCGGGGCTGCGGGCGAGGCCGAGCCCGGCGAGCGCGGGCAGCAGGGACAGCACGTTGTGCGCCCACGGCCCGAGCAGCGACAGGCCATGCGCGGGGCCGAGGAACGCGACGCCGGTGAACAGTCCAGCGCCGACCGAGCCGAGTCCGGCGATGACCGCGACGAGGAACAGCGGGAGCCCGGCGACGAAGTTGAACTGCTCGGCGGTGACGGCACGCTGCTGCATGCCGTAGAGCGCGCCGCCGAGCCCGGCGATGCCCGCGGCGAGCGCGAACACCGCGACGCGGGCGGCCAGCAGGTTGCCGCCGAGGGTGGCGTAGGCGGCCTCGCTGTCGCGCAGCGCGATGAGCCGTCGGCCGAACCTGCCGCGCCGCAGCGCCGCGACCCCGATCGACGCGGCGGCCAGCGCGACCGCCGCAAGAACGAGGAGTTCGGCTTCGCTGTCGAGCGTGAGCCCGAACAGCGACGGCCCCACGGCCTCCACCGAGCCCTGCTCGAAGAACGCGACGTTCACGCCCAGCACCTCGAACGACGGCATGGTGAAGATCCACCGGTCGAGCACCACCGCGAACGCCGCGGTGCCGAGCGCCAGATACACCCCCGAAAGCCGCAGCGCGGGGACGGCGACGAGCGCGCCGACCAGCGCGGCGACCGCGACCGCCGCGACCAGCGCCCACGGCTGCCCTTCCGACCCGAGATGGGCCCAGACGAGCGCGCCGATCCCGGCCATCGACAGCTGGCAGAGCGAGATCTGGCCCGCGTAACCGGCGAGCGGCACGAACGACAGCGCGACGATGCCGAGGGAGAACATCGGCCCGTAGGTGACGAGTTCGGACGGGCTGAGCACCGTCGCGAGGATGATCCCGAACGTCACGGTGACGGCGGCGAAGACCAGCGTGCCGCGCATCGTCGGCTCAGGCACCCTGCGGGCCCTGCGGTCGCCGCCGTGCAGGCGTCGCTGCGGGAACAGCAGCAGCGCGAGGAACAGCAGCAGCGCGGGCGCGGCCAGGCGCAGGCCGGGCAGGTACTCGTTCTGCGGCAGGAACCCGGTGAGGTAGCTCTCCAGGCAGCCGACGACGACCGCACCGAGGAACGTCAGCGGGAGGCTGCGCAGCCGTCCGAAGATGGCGGCGGTGTAGGCGCTGACGATGAGCAGCGAGAGCTGTGCGGCGTCGAGCGCGACGGTCGGCGCGATGAGGATGCCGCCGACCGCGGCGAGCTGGGTGCCGAGCACCCACGCGACCCGGCCCGCGCGGCGCGGGTCGGCGCCGGTGAGCCCGACCAGCGCCCGGTCGTCGACGGTCGCGCGCATCTCCGCGCCGACCCTCGTCCGGTACAGCAGGACGCGCAGGCCGACCGCGACGGCGACCGCGACGAGCATCGTGGTCGCCTGGTGCCAGGTGACGGTGGCGGGGCCGAGATGGATCGGCGCGCGGTCGGCGAAGAACGTCTCGAGCGGCCGCGGCGTGTTGGGGTCCCAGATCCAGCGTGCGGCGGCGATGAGCCCGGCGAGCATCGCGACGGTCATCACCAGCCGTTCCGCCTCGCCGAGCGCCTGGACCGGCCGGAGCACGAACCGCTCGACCGCGAGGCCGAACAGCGGGGCCAGGACCAGCAGGACGAGCGCGAGCGCGAGCGGGACGGGCAGCCCCCAGCCCACCGACAGCTGCCAGTAGGCGAACGCCGAGAGCATGCCGGCCGCGCCGTGCGCGAAGTTGAAGACGCCGGTGGTGGTGTAGGTGAGCACCAGGCCGCTGCCGATCACCGCGTAGATCGCCGCGGTGCTCAGCCCGACGATCCCGAAGATCAGGAGCTGTTCGGTCACCGGAAGTCGCCCGGGCTCTCGCCGGTGTCAGTGCACCCCGGCAACGGGACTGGCTTGTGTTCCAACGGGGTCTCCTCTTTGTGCTTCCCCCGAACGACTTGCTTGGGCTGTGCGGGGTGGTGTGGCGGATCACACTCCTGCCAGTGAGAGGAAACTAGCTTCTCGTCTACAGAGAATCAACCATTCAATCCGGTGGGAGTTCTTCCCCAGGCGAGGGGTGATGACTCCTGCCTTCGCATTGACTCGGTGACCAGACTCGTGGAAACCTGGTGCTCGAAGATGAGAATGTGATTCTCCTCAACGAGAGGGAGTGGCGATGACGCGTCTTCCGCCGATCACGGCAGAAGAGTGGGGCGACCAGGAGCGCAAGGCGGTCTCCAGCCTGATGCCCGAGGGACGGCGTGAGCGCGCCGACGTCGGCGCGGCGCTCGCCCAGCTCGTCCGGCACCCCGCCCTCGCCCGGAGGTTCCTCACCTTCAACACCCACCTGCTCGTCCACTCGACCCTGCCCGCGCGCCTGCGCGAGCTGGCGATCCTGCGCGTCGCGCGCCGCCGCGACTGCGCGTTCGAGTGGGTGCACCACACCGCGCTGGCCCGCCAGGCCGGGCTCACCGACGCCGAGATCGACGCGGCGGGACGCGGCGAGGCCGTCGACCCCCTGGAAGCCGCAGTCCTGCGCGCGGTCGACGAGCTCGACGCGACGTCCAACCTGACCGACGCCACATGGGACGCGCTCGGCGCGGGCCTGTCCGAGCACCAGGTCATGGACCTCGTCTTCACCATCGGCGCCTACTGCCTGCTGGCGATGGCGTTCAACACCTTCGGCCTCGACCCCGACCTCCACCACTGAAAGGTCTTGAGACGTGCCCCATTTCGCCAAGCCACCCGCGGGGAGCTGGACCGAGCAGTACCCAGACCTGGGGACCGCGCCGGTCGACTACACCGACTCGATCGACCCCGGGTTCTATGAGGACGAGCGGAACGCCATCTTCCGGCGCACCTGGCTGAACGTCGGACGCGTCGAGCGGATACCGCGCACCGGCAACTACTTCACCAAGGAGCTCGCCGCCGCCGGGACGTCGCTCATCATCGTGCGCGGCGCGGACAAGAAGGTCAGAGCCTTTCACAACGTCTGCCGGCACCGCGGCAACAAGCTCGTGTGGAACGACTACCCGAACGAGGAGGTCTCGGGCACCTGCCGCCAGTTCACCTGCAAGTACCACGCGTGGCGTTACAGCCTCGAGGGCGAGCTGACGTTCGTGCAGCAGGAGGGCGAGTTCTTCGACCTCGACAAGAAGGACTTCGGGCTGAAGGAGGTGGCCTGCGACGTCTGGGAGGGGTTCATCTTCGTCAACCTCGACCCGCAGGAGACCCTTACGGAGTACCTCGGCGACATGGCCAAGGGCCTCGAGGGCTACCCGTTCCACGAGATGACCGAGGTCTACACCTACAAAGCCGAGATCGGCTCCAACTGGAAGCTGTTCATCGACGCCTTCGCCGAGTTCTACCACGCGCCCGTCCTGCACCAGAAGCAGGCGACCAAGGACGAGGCCGACAAGCTGCTCGGCTACGGGTTCGAAGCGCTGCACTACCAGCTGTTCAGCCCGCACTCGATGATCTCGTCCTGGGGCGGCATGGCCCCGCCGAAGGACCCGAGCATGGTCAAGCCGATCGAACGCGTGCTGCGCAGCGGCCTGTTCGGCCCGTGGGACCGCCCCGACGTCGACGGCCTTGAGCCCGCACAGTTGCCCGTCGGGATCAACCCGGCCAAGCACCGCGCCTGGGGCACCGACTCGTTCGAGTTCTTCCCCAACTTCACCCTGCTGTTCTGGGCCCCCGGCTGGTACCTCACCTACCACTACTGGCCGACCGCGGTGGACCGGCACATCTTCGAGGCGAACCTGTACTTCGTGCCGCCGAAGAACGCCCGCGAGCGCCTGGCCCAGGAGCTGGCCGCCGTGACGTTCAAGGAGTACGCGCTCCAGGACGCCAACACCCTCGAGGCGACCCAGACGATGATCGCCACGAGGACAGTCACCGAGTTCCCCCTGTGCGACCAGGAGCTGCTGCTCCGCCACCTGCACAAGGTCGTCGCCGACAAGGTCGAGGAGTACCGCGATGCCGCTGCCCGCTGAGTTCGCCGACCTGGAGCGCTTCCAGGACTGGGCCCTGCCGACCGAGCCCGAGCGCTACGCCAAGCGCCTTGCGTCCTCGATGGACGAAATGCAGGCGCTGTACGACGCGGCGATGCCCCGGCTGGAGGCCGCGCTCGACCACTGCGACAAGTACGACTTCGCGGACCTTCCCGACGACGTCCGCACGCTCATGCACCTGCTGCAGTCGGTCGTCATGGTCTCCTTCCCGGTCGAGTGCTGGAGCCAGCCGCGCGTCCCCGACAGCGGCGCGGCCTACCTCGACCTGATCGCGGAACCGGGCTTCTGATGCTCACCCTCAAGGCCGCGGGCCTGCTCGATCTCGACACCGGCGAGATCGTCAGGCCCGGGATCGTCAGGGTCGACGGCGACAGGATCGCCGGGATCGGCGGCGCGCCCGAGGGCGACGTCATCGACCTCGGCGACCTGATCCTGCTGCCCGGCCTCATGGACATGGAGGTCAACCTGCTGATGGGCGGGCGCGGCGAGACCGTCGCGTACTCGCCGGTGCAGGACGACCCGCCGCTGCGGATGCTGCGCGCCGTCGGCAACGCCCGCCGCACCCTGCGGGCCGGGTTCACGACGGTCCGCAACCTCGGCCTGTTCGTCAAGACCGGCGGTTACCTGCTCGACGTGGCGCTGGCCAAGGCGATCGACGCGGGCTGGATCGACGGGCCGCGCATCGTCCCGGCCGGGCACGCGATCACCCCGACCGGCGGCCATCTCGACCCGACGATGTTCGCCGCGTTCGCGCCCGGCATCATGCCGCTCACCCTCGAGGAGGGCATCGCCAACGGCGTGGACGAGGTGCGCAAAGCCGTCAGATACCAGATCAAGCACGGCGCACAGCTGATCAAGGTGTGCTGCTCGGGCGGCGTCATGTCGCACACCGGTCTGCCGGGCGCGCAGCACTACTCCGACGAGGAGCTGCTCGCGATCGTGGACGAGGCGCACCGGCGCGGGCTCAAGGTCGCCGCGCACACGCACGGCGCGGGCGCGGTCAAGAACGCGGTGCTGGCCGGGATCGACTGCATCGAGCACGGCTTCCTCATCGACGACGAGACCATCAAGCTGATGCTCGAGCGCGGCACCTGGCTCGTCCCGACGACGTTCCTCGCCGACGGGATGGACGTCTCCAAGGCCGCCCCGGAGCTCAAGGCCAAGGCCGCCGAGATGTTCCCGCGCGCGCGTGAGTCGGTGCGCAAGGCCATCGACGCGGGCGTCAAGATCGCCGTCGGCACCGACGCGCCCGCGATCCCGCACGGCAAGAACGCCAGCGAGCTCGTCGCGCTGACCCAACGCGGGATGTCCGAGCTCGCCGTGCTGCGGGCCGCGACGGTCAACGCCGCCGAGCTCATCGGCGTCACCGACCGGGGCCGCCTCGCCGAAGGGCTGCTCGCCGACGTCATCGGCGTGCCCGGCGACCCGCTCGCCGACATCACCGTCACCCAGAACGTCAGGTTCGTCATGAAGGGAGGGAAGGTCTTTGCCGGCTGAAACCCCCTCGGCCACCGAGGACCTCGTCGCGATCCACCAGCTCCTCGCCAAGTACGCGGTGACCATCACCCGGGGCGACATCGAGGGTCTGGTGTCGGTGTTCACCCCCGACGGCACCTACAGCGCCTTCGGCGACACCTATCCGCTGACCGAGTTCCCCGACCTCGTCGCCGCCGCGCCCAAGGGCCTGTTCCTCACCGGGACCGCCCTTGTCGACCTCGACGGCGACACCGCGAGCGGCACCCAGCCGCTGGCGTTCGTCGACCACACCAACCACCACATGCGGATCGGGTACTACTCCGACACCTACCGCCGCACCGCCGACGGCTGGCGGCTGGCGACCCGCGCGATGACGTTCATCCGGCGCAACGGGGACCACGACTCGGGCATCCCGCACGCCTACAGGAACGCGGGCGCGTGAACGTCGCGGAGTTCCGGTCGGGGCTGCGCGGCTGGCTCGACGCCAACGACCTGACGCCCGGCCCCGACCACTCGCTCGACGCGCAGGTCGGCCAGCTCGCCAGGGTCCGCCGCGCGCTGTACGACGCGGACTGGATGCGGCACGGCTGGCCGGAGGCCGTCGGCGGGCTCGGCGGCCCGGCCGTGCTGCGGGCCGTGCTCGGTGAGGAGGTCGCCACCCGCGGTCTCGCCGAGCCGGGCATCTACTCGATGGTCGAGGTGCTCGTCCCGACACTGATCTCCTACGCGCGTCCCGCGCTCGCCGCCGAGATGGTGCCGCTGCTGCTCAGCGGGCGCGAGCAGTGGTGCCAGGGGTTCTCCGAGCCGGGCTCGGGCAGCGACCTCGCGTCGCTGACGACCCGGGCGGTCCAGCGCGACGGCCACTGGGTCGTCAGCGGGCAGAAGGTGTGGACGAGCCTCGCGCAGTACGCGCAGCGCTGTGTGCTGCTGACCAGGACGTCGCCGGGGCACTCGGGGATCACCGCGTTCTTCGTGGACATGGACTCCCCCGGCGTCACCGTCCGGCCGCTGCGGACCATGCACGGCGTCGACGAGTTCGCCGAGGTGTTCTTCGACGACGTCGCCGTCCCCGCCGACCGGATGCTCGGGAACCCCGGCGACGGCTGGGCGCTGGCGATGGACCTCCTCCCGCACGAGCGGTCCACCTGTTTCTGGCACCGCATCGCCCACCTGTTCTCCCGGCTCGACAGGCTGCTCGGCGAAGCCGACCTCGACCCGCGCGACGACGCGGCGCTCGGCGCGGCCTACCTCGCGCTGCACACCGCGCGCTGCCGCTCCCACGCCACCCAGGAGCGGCTCGGCGCGGGCGCGAGGCTCGGCCCGGAGACGTCGGTGGACAAGGTGCTGCTCGCGACGGCCGAGCAGCGGCTGTTCGACACCGCGCGCGACATGCTGCCCGGCGTCCTCGAGCTGGGGACGTCGCCGTGGCAGGCGGAGTACCTGTACTCGCGGGCCGCGACGATCTACGGCGGCACCGCCGAGATCCAGCGCAACATCATCGCCCGTCGGCTGCTCGACCTCGGAAAGGAGTGAGGCACGTGGACGCCGCCGAACGCGAACTACTCGCCGAGACGCTGCGCAAGACCATGGGCGCAGCCTCGGGTGGCGCGCTGGACTCGGCGCTTGCCGACCTGGGGTGGGCCGACCTCCTCACCGAGCTGCCCTCGGTGGCGGTGCCGCTGGTGTTCCGGCTGCTCGGCGAGACCGGCGCGCACGCGTCGGTGCTCAACGACGTGGTGCTCGCCGAGGCGGGCCGGCCGCTCGGCGGGACGCTGCCGCTGCCGTTCACCGGACGGGCCAGGGTCGTGTGGGAGCGGGCCGACGGTCCCGGCATCGCGCTCGATCCCGACCTTCCGCTGCGGACGGCGTCCGGCGCTGACCCCGTCCCGCTGGCGGCGGGCCGCCGCGCGCTCGGGTGGTGGCTGCTCGGGACGGGCCACGCGATGCTCGGCCTTGCGCGCGCCCACGTCCTCGACCGTGTCCAGTTCGGGCGGCCGCTCGCGGCGTTCCAGGCGGTGCGGCACCGGCTCGCGGAGACCCTTGTGGCGCTCGACGGCGCGGAAGCCGCCCTCGTCGTCGCGGCGGACCGGCCGGACGAGCTGACGTCGCTGCTCGCCAAGGCCGCGGCGGGCGACGCGGCGCTGACCGCGGCCCGGCACTGCCAGCAGGTGCTCGGCGGGATCGGGTTCACCGCCGAACACGGCCTGCACCGGCACGTGAAACGCGCGCTCGTCCTCGACGGGCTGCTGGGCGGCGTCAAGGAGCTGAGCCGGGAGGCGGGCGCGCTGCTGCGGTCGGAGCGCACCGCGCCCCGGCTCGTCCACCTGTGACGGATATCAGTCTGTGCTGATAACATCAGTCCATGCTGACATCAGTACAGGCTGATATCTTGCGGGCGGTCGCCGACCCGTTGCGGCTGCGGATCGTCACCCTGCTGGCGCGGGAGACGCTGTGCACCACGCACCTCATCGAGGAGACCGGCGCACGGCAGACGAACCTGTCGAACCATCTGCGGGTGCTGCGCGAGGCTGGGGTCGTGGACACTGAGCCGTGCGGCCGGTTCACCTATTACCGGCTGCGGCCCGAGGTGCTCGAGGAGCTCTCCGGGGTGCTCGGCGACCTCGCGGCGGTCGCGCGGACGACCGCGGAGACCGGCAGAAAGCGCTCGTGCTGATGACCGTCACCGAACCGTCCGGGGCGTCGGTCGTCGGACGGCTGTCCACGCTCGACAGGTTCCTCGCCGTGTGGATCGTCCTGGCGATGGGCGCGGGGCTCGGGCTCGGCCGTCTCGTCCCCGGGCTCGGCGACGGCCTGGCGCGCGTCGAGGTCGGCGGGATCTCGCTGCCGATCGCGCTCGGCCTGCTGGTGATGATGTACCCGGTGCTCGCGAAGGTCCGCTACGACAGGCTCGGCGACGTCACCCGCGATCGGCGGCTGATGGTGTCGTCGCTCGTCGTGAACTGGGTCGTCGGCCCGGCCGTCATGTTCGCGCTCGGGTGGGTCTTCCTGCCCGACCACGCCGAGTACCGGACCGGGCTGATCATCGTCGGGCTCGCCAGGTGCATCGCGATGGTGATCATCTGGAACGACCTGGCGTGCGGGGACCGGGAGGCCGCCGCCGTGCTCGTCGCGGTGAACTCGGTGTTCCAGGTGCTCGCGTTCGGGCTGCTCGGCTGGTTCTACCTCGACCTGCTGCCCGGCTGGCTCGGCCTTGACGACGGCGGCGCGCTCGCCGTCTCGCCGTGGCAGATCGCCGCGAACGTCCTTGTGTTCCTCGGCGTCCCGCTCGTCGCGGGGTTCCTCACGCGCCGTCTCGGCGAGCGCGGGCTCGGCCGTGACCGTTACGAGGCCGAGGTCCTGCCGAGGATCGGGCCGTGGGCGCTGTACGGGCTGCTGTTCACGATCGTCGTGCTGTTCGCGCTCCAGGGCGAGACCATCGCCGCCCGGCCCTGGGACGTCGCGCGGATCGCGCTGCCCCTCCTCGTCTACTTCGCCGTCATGTGGGGTGGGACGTTCGCGCTCGGCAAAGCCGTCGGGCTGCCTTACGACCGCACCGCGACGCTCGCGTTCACGGCGGCGGGCAACAACTTCGAGCTCGCCATCGCCGTCGCGATCGCGACCTTCGGCGTCACCTCGGGGCAGGCGCTCGCCGGGGTCGTCGGGCCGCTCATCGAGGTGCCCGTGCTCGTCGCGCTGGTTTATGTCTCGCTCTCCCTGCGGACCCGGTTCGCCGGGAGCGGCCCTGAAAGGCGGTCACGTGTCCGGTAAGCCGAGTGTGCTGTTCGTCTGCGTCCACAACGCGGGGCGCTCCCAGATGGCCGCCGCGTTCCTCACGCACCTGGCCGGGGAGGCGGTGGAGGTCCGCTCTGCGGGCTCCGCGCCCGCTGAGGCCGTCAACGCGGCTGTCGTGGAGGCGATGGCCGAGGTCGGGATCGACATCTCCGCCGAGATCCCGAAGGTGCTCACCTTTGACGCCGTCGAAGCGTCCGACGTGTGCGTCACGATGGGGTGCGGGGATACGTGCCCGGTGTTCCCCGGCAAGCGTTACCTCGACTGGGCCCTTGAGGACCCCGCAGGGCAGGGGGTCGCGGCAGTGCGGCCCATCCGCGACGAGATCAGGGCGCGCGTCCAGGGCCTCATCGCGGAGCTCGGCGTCTGAGAAGTGCGGCGCCGGGTGGGGAGGTCTTCTCCAGGGTTACAAGATCCGATCCGACCCACCACGGGCCCGGCGCCGCGGTCTTTGGGCGGCTAGGCGCGGGCGGCGTCGAAGCGGGCGGTGACGTCGGTCCAGTTGACGAGGGACCAGAGCTTGGCGACGTAGTCGGGGCGGACGTTCTTGTACTGCAGGTAGTAGGCGTGCTCCCAGGCGTCGAACACCAGGAGCGGCGTCGCGCCGACGCCGACGTTGCCGTGGTGGTCGTAGACCTGCTGGACGATCAGCTTCCGGCCGACCGGCTCCCAGCCGAGCACGCCCCAGCCCGACCCCTGGACGGCCTGCGTGGCGAGCGCCAGCTGCTTCTGGAAGCCCTCGAAGGAGCCGAAGTCCTCGTCGATCGCGGCGGCGAGTTCGCCGTCGGGGCGGTCGCCGCCGTCCGGTGACAGGTTGTCCCAGAAGATCGAGTGCAGGATGTGGCCCGACAGGTTGAACGCGAGGGTCTTCTCCAGGCCGACAAGACCGCCGAACTGCTCCTTGGCCCGCGCCTCCGCAAGCTGCTCGAGCGTGTCGTTCGCGCCCTTCACATAGGCGGCGTGGTGCTTGTCGTGGTGCAGTTCGAGGATCTCGCCGGTGATCGCCGGCTCCAGCGCCGCGTAGTCGTACGGCAGATCCGGCAGGGAGTAGGTAGCCATGAGATCCACTATTGCAAGCTAGTCGCAATAGCTGCAAGCTGGCAGCTACACCTACTTCGCTGTGTCGGTCATTTGAGCTTCGCCTTCATCTCGTCAAGCTTCACGAGGATCGGGTAGCCGCTGACGGACAGGGCGTTGCCGTGGCCGGTCTGGTGGATGTCGAAGGCCGACTGGATCGCGGCGTAGAAGCCCTGGACGTCGAGGGTCTGGTTGACCGCCCGCTTGGCCTGGCGGAGGCCGAACGGGGGCATCTCGGCGATCTGGGCGGCGAGCGCGCGGGTCTCGGCGTCGAGGTCGGCGTGGGGGACCACGCGGGTGACCATGCCGACCTTCGCCGCCTCGTCGGCGGTGAGGGGGCGGCCGGTGAACAGGATCTCCTTGGCCTTGCGGGGGCCGAGCTCCCAGGTGTGGCCGTGGTACTCGACGCCGCCTATGCCCATGGTGACGACCGGGTCGGAGAAGAGTGCGTCGTCGGCGGCGAGGATGAGGTCGCACGGCCAGCACAGCAGGAGGCCGCCCGCGATGCAGCGGCCCTGGACGGCCGCGATGGTCGGCTTGGGGATGTTGCGCCAGCGCAGGGAGTAGTCGAGGTAGCGGCGCGTCTCGGCGTTGTAGATCCACTCGAGGGTGATCTCGTCCGGGGAGGGCCAGCGGTCGTTCAGGTCGTGGCCTGCGGAGAAGTGTTTGCCTTCGGCGCGCAGGATGATGACGGTGACGTCCTCGTCGGAGGCTGCCTTGGTGAAGGCGGCGTCGAGTTCGTCGAGGAACTGCATGTTCTGGGCGTTCGCCGCTTCCGGGCGGTTCAGGGTGATGGTGGCGATCTTGTCGGCGGACGCGTAGTCGATGTAGGGCATGTTGGGGGGGCTCCTCAGGCTCGGGGGAGGCCGAGCACCCGCTCGGCGATGATCGTCCGCTGGATCTCCGACGTGCCGCCCGCGATCGTGCCGGAGAACGTCCGGACATAGCGCTCGAACCAGCCGGAGGAGAACTCGTCAAGGTTCAGCGGGGCGAAGGGCGCGGTCCTGGCCGGGTGGGTGAGGGCGGACTCCCCCGCCGCGTCCAAGGCCGCCTCGGACGCCGTCTGGACCGCCTCGGAACCGAACACCTTCAGGACCGACAGCGCCGCCACGTCCTGCTCTCCGCGCGCGGCCTTGGCGAGCGCGGAGGAGCCCATGAGGCGCAGCGCGTAGGCGTCCATGACGAGGGTGGCGTATCTGTCGTCATCGAGCGGGGTGACGGGCTTGAAGTCGCGGACGAGGTCTTCAAGGCGGTCGGCGAAGCTGAGCCACAGAAGGGTCCGCTCGTGTCCCAGGGAGCCGTTGGCGACGCGCCAGCCGTCGTTCAGGGGGCCGACCAAGTTCTCCTTGGGGACCCGGACGTCGGTGAAGAAGACCTCGTTGAAGTCGAGGTCGTCGCGACCGGCGATCGAGCCGAACGGGCGGCGGGTCACGCCTTGGAGGTCGGTCGGGATCAGCAGGACGCTGATGCCCTTGTGCTTGGGCGCGTCCGGGTCGGTGCGGACGAACGTGAGGATGACGTCGGCGTCGTGCGCGCCGGACGTCCACACCTTCTGGCCGTTCACGATGAACGCGTCGCCGTCCAGGACCGCGCGGGTGCTCAGGCCCGCGAGGTCCGAGCCCGCGCCCGGCTCGCTCATCCCCAGCGCGGCGGTGATCTCGGCGCGCAGGATAGGGACGGCCCAGCGCCGCTTCTGCTCGTCCGACCCGAACGACAGCAGGGAGGCGGCGATGATGCCGAGGCCCTGCGGGTTGAAGCTGTGGTAGATCCGTCGTCTGGCAAGTTCCGCAAGGTGGACGTACTGCTGGAGGATGCTTGCGTTGCGGCCGCCGAACTCCGGCGGGTTGCCGGGCAGCAGCCAGCCTTCGTCGAACAGCAGCCGCTGCCAGGGCCGCGCCCAGTCGGGGATGTGCGCGGTCGAGCGCGGGCGTTCTCCCGCCTCGGCCTCGGCCGGCAGGTGCGCGTCGAGGAACGCGGCGAACTCCGCGCGGAACGCCTCGACGTCGGCGTCAAACGTGAGCCGCATGCTGCTCCCCCTTGGCGATCGCCGCGATCATGGCCCGGTGCTCGGCGGTGCCGCCGAGCAGCAGCTCACCGGCCTTGGCGCGCTTGAGCGCGAACTGGAGGTCGTTCTCCCACGTGTAGCCCATGCCGCCGAAGAGCTGGATGCCGTGCCGGAACACCAGGGACTGGCACTCCCCCGCCGCCGCCTTGGCCATCGACGCCGCGAGGCTCCTGCGCGGGTCTGCTTCGGCGACGGTGAGGGCGGCGAAGTACGCGAGCGCCCTGGCGCGCTCGATCGCGACGTGCATGTCGGCCGCCTTGTGCTTGACGGCCTGGAACGAGCCGATCGGGACGCCGAACTGCCGCCGGTCGCGGACATGCGCGAGCACGAGGTCGAGGACGCGGCGGCACGCGCCGACCATCGTCAGCGCGAGGCCGGTCCGCGCGACGTCGAGGGCCGCGGCGGGGTCGGCGTCCCTGCGCTGCGCCTCGCGGACGCGGACGTCGGTGAACGTGAGGTCGGCGAGGTGCAGGCCGGGGTCGAACACGCCGACGCGGCGCACCTCCACCGTCTCGGCCGGGACGACGAAGACCCCCGCGCCGGTGACGACCGCGATCTCCTCGGCGCGGTCGCCGTCAAGGACGTGGCGGGCCGTGCCGTCGAGCCGCCAGCCGTCGCCGTCGGGGGCCGCGGTGACGCCGTCGAACACCGCGGTGCCGGGCGCGCCGCTCTCGGGCGCTCCCCCGGCGAGCGGGGCGAACCAGGTGAGGGTGGCCAGGTACGGGGTGGGGTCGCAGGCCGCGCCGAGCTCCTCGAGCACGATCCCCAGCTCGACGGCCTCGCCGGGTTCGCTCAGCTCAGTCCAGCCGAGTCCCGTGTACGTGCGCCAGAGCGGGCCGGGGTCGGCTGCGGCGTCGACGACCGCGCGGACGAACGCGGGCGGGCACTCCTTGCCGACGACGCCGCGCACGGTGTCGCGCCACAGGCGCTGGTCGGCGTCGAACTCAAGCAGCATCCGAGCCTCCGGGGGCCAGGACGGGCTGCGGCCGCCCCGGCGTGAGGTCGCGGGCCACGAGCAGCCTCCTTGGATCTCTCCGGACGGATCACCCGCCGGATGTTTCGGATCACACCGACTGGAGAATATCATTCTCGTTGAATGAAAGTAAGCATCTCGTCAGGAACCGGAGCGATGACGCGTCCACCAGTAAGGCGACGTGCCAAAGCCGTGCAGTAAGGTTCTCCTATGGCCCAGAAGACGGACCCGCCCGTGAGCAGCCCGAGCGAAGAGCCGGCATGGAAGCAGCGCGCGGTCGAGCGCTCTACCAAGGCCGCCAAACTCCGCGCCGAACAGAGAGTGGAGCGCTTCCTCGACGCCGCCCAGGCGATCATCACCGAGAAGGGCACCACCGACTTCACCGTGCAGGAGGTCGTGGATCGTTCCCGGCAGTCCCTGCGCAGCTTCTACCAGCACTTCGACGGCAAGCACGAACTGCTGCTCGCCCTGTTCGAGGACGCGCTGCGCCGCGCGTCCGACCAGATCAGGGCCGCGGCGTCCGGCCTTCCCGACCCGCGTGAGCGGCTTCGGGTGGCCGTCGAGCTGCTCTTTGAGCTCTGCCGCCCCGACCCGGCCGCTCAGCGCCCCCTGTTCACCGACTTCGCGCCGCAGCTGCTCATCTCGCACCCGGCCGAGGTGAAGATCGCGCACGCGCCGCTGCTCGCGCTGTTCACCGAGTTCATGACCGACGCCGAGGCGCTCGGCGCGCTCCGGCCCAGCACCACGCCGCGCCGCGCCGCCGCGCTGACCATGCAGACCGTCATGTTCATCGCCCAGTCCAACGGCGGCGAGGACGACCACGCGCACCCGCTGACCGCCGAGGAGGTCTGGGACTTCTGCGCACACGGCTTCGCCGCCGAGTGACCTGCCGCTGAATCACCTGCCGCCGAATAGTGCGAGAATGCCATTCTCGGTTTCATAGAGTGTGCCTTACAGTGGGGTCGATCAACGCACCCCACCGGAAGGCGGACTCCCGTGACCGATCTGTGGACCGACCTGCTCGGCTGCCTCGACCTCGAAGGGCCCGCCGAAGACGGCTCCTTCGCGGGCCGCAACCAGGCGCTCACCTACCATCGGCTGTTCGGCGGGCAGCTGCTCGCCCAGTTCGTCAGGGCCGCGGAACTGACCTGCCAGGACAAGGCGCTCAAGTCGCTGCACACGCTCTTCCCGCGCGCGGGCCGGGCCGATGAGCCCGTCAGGTACGAGGTCGCGGTCCACCACGCGGGGTCGTCCTTCGCGACGCTGACGCTGAACGCCGTCCAGTCGCGCGGGGTCATCGCGACGGCGTCGGCCTCGATGCACGCGGTCGAGGACGGGCGTGCGGTCCAGACCGTCGCTGCGGTCCCGCCCGTGCCCGGGCCCGAGCGCGCCGTCGAGTTCAACCTCATCCCGTGGGAGACCCGGGCGGTCGGCGACCTCGACACCGAGAAGTCCGAGGCCCCCGAGTTCGAACTGTGGGCGCGCACGCCGGAGACCGACCCCGTCCACGCCCCCGCGCTCCTCGCCTACGCCACCGACCTGACGCTCATCGGCACCGCCCTGCGGCCCGTGGAGGGCGTCTCCCAGCGCGACTCGGGCCGGGCCTTCACCTCTGCCGTCACCTCGCACACCCTGTGGTTCCACCGGCCTGTCCCGTCGGCGTCCTGGCTGCTGCTGCGCCAGCACAGCCCGCTGCTCGCCCACGCCCGCTCCTACGGCCGCGGCGACGTCCTCACCGAGGACGGCGCCCTCATCGCCTCCTACGCCCAGGAATCTTTGGTCCGCTTCACCGAACCCGCCGCCCCGGCCGACTGACCGCGCGCCGCCCACCCGACGTCGACTCAAAGCGTCGTTCGCGGCAACCCGCCAAGGCGGCCAACACCGCGAACGACGCGACGCAGACGCCTCGGGAACTTGCCTCCGCGCGGGGCAGTCCGGCGGTCGGGGTCAGGCGGTGGTCTCGGACTGAAAGAGGAGTTTTACCGCCGTGTAGGGGTCGAGGCCGCCTTCGGCGACGGCGGCGGCGAGCCAGGAGAGGTCGGGGTGGGCGCGCAAGCGGGTCTGGGCGAGGGAGAGGATCTGCGCGCGGGCGCGCGCCGCGCTCCGCTCGGGCGTCTCGGCCCGGTGGTGCGCCTCGATGGCCGCGACGAGCTCGGCGATCCCGTCGCCGCGTGACGCGACGAGCTTCAGGATCGGCAGCTCGGTCTCGATGTGCAGATCACGGACCGTCTGGTCGGCCCCGTCGCGGTCCGCCTTGTTCACCACGAGAAGGTCGGCCACCTCCAGCAGCCCCGCCTTGGCGGCCTGAACGGCGTCGCCCGCGCCCGGCGCGAGCACCACGACGGCTGGATCGGCGACCGCGGCGATCTCGATCTCGGACTGCCCGACCCCTACGGTCTCCAGCAGCACAAGATCGAACCCGAGCGCCCCGAGCACCCGCACCGCGGCCGGCACCGCCGCCGCGAGCCCTCCCAGGTGCCCCCGCGCAGCGACCGACCTGATCAGCACACCGGGGTCAGTCGTGTGCTCGGCCATCCTGATCCGGTCGCCGAGCAGCGCACCACCGCTGAACGGCGACGACGGATCAACCGCGAGCACCGCCACCCGCAGCCCACGCCCCCGATAAGCCCCAACAAGCGCAGCGACCGTCGTCGACTTCCCCGCTCCCGGCGGCCCGGTAACCCCGACGACACGCGCCCGCGCCGCCCCCTCAGGCAACACCCCGAGCACCGCATCACGCGCCTCCCCCTCAACAAGACTCAACAACCTCCCCACCGCCCGCACCGATCCCCCACACGCCGCCGCGAACAACGCCCCCAGATCCCCCTCCCAAAGCCCGACACCTACACGCACCCCCTCTGTGGGTGGCGTGGGAGGGGGCGGGGTGTTGGGGTTCTGGGGGTGGGTGGGGTGGGTCATGGGGTGTGGACCTCGATGACGGCGGCGGAGCCCATGCCGCCGCCCGCGCACATCGCGGCGACGCCGATACCGCCGCCCCTGCGGCGCAGTTCGTGCACGAGGGTGACGAGCATGCGCGAGCCCGTCGCGGCGACCGGGTGGCCGAGGCCGCACCCGCTGCCGTTGACGTTGACGCGCTCGGGGTCGAGGCCGAGCAGCGCGATCGTCGCCACGCACATCGCCGCGAAAGCCTCATTGATCTCGAACAGGTCGACGTCGCCGGGGGTGAGCCCGGCGCGGGAGAGCGCCTTCGGGATCGCCTTCACGGGGGCCAGGCCCGTCTCGGCGGGGTCGACGCCGACCGACGCCCACGCCCGCACGGTGGCCAGCGCGGGCAGACCCAGCCTGTCGCTCGCGACGACGAGCGCGGCGGCCGCGTCGTTGACGCCCGAGGCGTTGCCCGCGGTGATGCTGAACCCCTCGATCTCCGGGTGCAGCGGCTTCAGCGAGGCGAGCTTCGCCAGCGTCGTGTCGCGGCGCGGGTGCTCGTCCACCTCGAAGAGGCCGCGCGGGGTCTCCACCGGGACGACCTCGTCGGCGAAGCGTCCCTCGTCTATCGCGCGGAGCGCGTTGCGGTGCGAGCGCAGCGCCCACGCGTCCATCTCCTCGCGGGTCACCCCGGCGCGCTGGGCGGCGTTCCACCCCACGGTGATCGACATGTCGCGGTTGGGGGCGTCCGGGCGGTCGGGGTGGGTCGGGGAGTTCCAGTCGACCCGCTCCTCCCCCACCACGCGGTAGCCGCGCGGCGCGGTCGACATGCTGTTCACGCCGCCCGCGATGATGAGCTCGTCCATTCCGGCGCGGATGCTCGCGGCGGCCATCTGCACCGACGACAGACCGGCCGCGCAGTGCCGGTTCAGCGCGAGGCCCGGCACGTTGGTGAGCCCGGCCGTCACCGCGGCGTGCCGTGCGACGACGCCGCCGCCGTACAGTCCCTCGCCGAGGATGACGTCGTCCACCGCCGCCGGGTCGAGCTTCGCGGCGGCGGCCCCGACGATCCGGTCGGCGAGCGCGAACGCGTCGACGTCGCGCAGCGAGCCCTTGAACGAGGTCGCGACGGGAGTGCGCAGCGCCTCGACGATCACGGCTTCAGGCATGGGAGCTCTCCAGTTCCGCCACGAGGGTGCGGCGTAGCAGCTTTCCGGTGTCGGTCTTGGGCAGCGCGTCGCGGAACACGACGGCGTCGGGGGTCTTGGACGAGCGCAGCCGCTCGCGCACCCACGCCCTGATCTCCTGCGGATCGGCCTCCCCGACCACGACCGCGACGATCCGCTGCCCCCACTCGGGGTCGGCGACGCCGATCACCGCGGCCTCGGTGATGCCGGGGTGGGTGAGGATGACGTCCTCGATCTCGGCGGGCGCGACGTTCTCGCCGCCCCGGATGATGGTGTCGTCGGCGCGGCCCTCGATGAAGAGGTAGCCGTCGGCGTCGAGGCGGCCCCGGTCGCGGGTGGGGAACCAGCCTTCGGCGTCCAGCGCGCTGTGGCCGCCGTACTCGCCGGACACCTGCTCTCCGCGCGCGAACACAAGGCCGGTTTCGCCGGGCTTGAGCGGGTTGCCGGATTCGTCGCGGACCTGGAACTCGACGCCGGGCACCGCGCGGCCCACCGAGCCGAGCCTTGCGCGGATCGCGGGGTCGTCGGACGCGAGCGCCTTGCGGTGGTCGTTGGGCCCGAGCACCGCGATGGACGACGCGGTCTCGGTGAGCCCGTAGGCGTTGACGAACCCGGTCCCGGGGAAGACCTCAAGGGCCCTTTCCAGCACAGGGCGCGGCGTCCGTGCACCCCCGTAAGCGAGGTTGCGCAAGGTGGGCGTGCCCGCGTCGTCGCCTTCGACTGCCGCGACGATCCTGGCGAGCATCGTCGGCACGACGAGCGCGTGCGTGACGCCCTCGCGCCGCACGGTCTCCAGCCACGTGTCCGCGTCGAACGCGGGCAGGTAGACCACGCGCCGTCCCGTGTAAAGGTTCGACAGCAGGTTCGCCAACCCCGCGATGTGGTACGGCGGCACCGCCACGAGCGCCGCCTCGTCCTCCCCCGCCGCGCCGAACTCCAACGTGTTGAGCACATACGCGAGCAGATGCCGATGCCGCAGCAGCGCGGCCTTGGGCGCGGCCGTGGTCCCGCTCGTGTACAGCACGACGGCGACGGCGTCAGGGTCCGACGGCGTCTCGACGGCCTCGGCCACCGGCGCGTCATCGAGCTCCGCGATGAAGGACCCGAGATCCTCGGGCCGCAGCACCAGCGCCCCCTGATGCCGCTCGACCAGCGCCGCGGTCTGCCGCTCACTCAGCCGGTAGTTGAGCGGCACGAACGGCACCCCCGCCCGCGCCGCCCCGAACAGCGCCACCGGGTAGGCGAGATCATTGGCCCCCAGATAGAGCACGGCCGGATAGGCCCGGAACTTCTCCGCGGCCTTCCCGGCCAGCTCCAGCAGTCCCGCCGCCGTGAGCGACCGACCGCCCGCCGTCAGCGCGACCCGCCCCCCGGCCGCCGCCGCCATCTCGAGAATCATCGATAGGTTCATGAGAACCAGATTCTCTCAAACTAAGAGCTGCCCTCGCAAGGGCAGCAAACCCCAATCCACGGTGGCGAGTCGGGGTCTCAGCGGAGTCGGGCGCGGAGCCACGCGGGGGAGGGGTTGATGTGGGCCTCGCCGTCGGCCAGGACGACGGTCGGGACCGTCTCGTTGCCTCCTGCGACGGCGCGGACGGCGGCCGCGCCGTCGGGGTCGCGCCAGATGTCCACCCAGTGGGCGCGTCCGGCGACGCCGAGGAGGCGCAGCCGGAGCATCATGCAGTAGCGGCAGCCTGGACGCCAGTACACGATCGGTCGCCCGTCCTCCGCGCTCCGCCGCCGTGCCTCCGCGGCTCCGGCACCGCGCGGAAACGCCAGCGGCGACACCAACGCCGCGAGAAGCCCATAGACCACTAGCCAGACGACGGCCTCACCCCGGTCGCCTTGCGCCAGCCGCACGCCGCCGATCAGCAGCGCGAGCGTCAGCAGTCCCAGCGACAAACCCCATCTGCGCATCATGACCGGCACGCTATCCGCCGCCCATGCCGGATTGTCGTGTCTGTACCGCTTTCTCAGGCGGTGACCTTGGCGAGGAACGCGGTGAGGTTGGTCTCGGCGCGGACGATCTTCTCCTCAAGGGTCAGGGTCTCGTCCAGGCCCTTGGCGGCGCGGGTCTTGCGCTTGCCGCGCAGGTAGAGCGGGCAGGCGAGGTCGGCGCACAGGTAGAGGCCGACGGTGTTGCCCAGGCGGCCCGCCTCACCCGTCCGCTTGGCGGTCATGAGCGAGACGCCGCCGCTCGAGTGGACGGTCAGGCAGACCGAGCACATGCCGCGCGTGGTGTAGCCCCGGGCGGTCGACGGCGCGGCGCGCAAGGCGACGCCCACAAGGCCGTCGTCCTGTTCGGTGACGATGTAGCCGCGGTCGGGCGCGCCGGGATCTCGCCAGCCGAGGAAGTCGAGGTCGTCCCAGGGCAGTTCGGCGAGGTCCCTTGGCACGTCCATCCGCTTGGCCTCGCCCTTGGAGCAGTTGACGAACGCGGCGCGGATCTCGGGGTCGGTCAGAGGTCTCATGTGACGCGAGGCTAGCTCGCCTAATATGATTAGGCAAAACATTAAAATTCCTAGTCTCCGGAGGTCGCATGGCCCGTGCGGGCATCACCCTTCCCGTCCTGACCAGGGCGGCAGCCGACGTCGCCGACGAGATCGGCTTCGACCGCCTGACGGTCTCGGCGGTCGCGCGCAGACTCGGCGTCAAGGACCCAAGCCTTTACGCGCATATCGGCAACGCGCACGAACTGAAGGTCCGCGTCGCCCTTCTCGCGCTCGACGAACTCGCCGACAAAGCCGCCGAGGCGATCGCGGGCCGCTCCGGCCGCGACGCGCTGACCGCCTTCGCCGACGCCTACCGCGACTACGCCCACGCCCACCCCGGCCGGTATGCGGCGACCAGGTTCGACCTCGACCTGGAGACCGCCCTGGCCAGCGCCGCACCCCGGCACTCGCAGCTGACGCGCGCGCTCCTGCGCGGGTACGATCTTCCCGAACCCGCTCAGACCGACGCGATCCGTTTTCTCGGCGCCGCGATCCACGGCTACATCGCCCTGGAACTCACCGGCGCGTTCAGCCACACGCCGCGTCCGACGGCGTCGTCGTGGTCGTGGACGCTCGCCGCCCTGCACACCGCGCTGAGCGCGGCACCACGGGCGTGACCTGGAGTTCCGGGGGCCCAACGTGCGCCAACCCATCGACGTGGGCCGTCCTTCCTGCGATGCTTGACCGCACGCAGCGCGGTCGGCCCTCTACTCCCAGGGATGCGTCATGACGTTTCGCGAATGGGCTGGTTTCCTCGGCAGTGCCCTGATCGTCGCCTGGCTCGCGCTTCCGTGGATCACGCCGACGGGGGAGCCCGCGGGCACCGGGATCACCTTCGGTCTTCTCGCGCTCGCCCTCGGCCTGCTCGGCATGAGCATCGCGTCCCTGGCCCGCCGCTCCTGACCCTCGCCCACCCAATCGCCTTGTCCCGTCCCCTGCCCTCATGAGAACGTTACTCTCGCTTCAGTAGAGTGTTACTTACGCGAGGAGGGAACATGGAGATCGCGGGAAGCTCGGCGCTTGTCGTGGGCGGCGCGGGCGGGCTCGGCGAGGCGACGGTGCGCAGGCTCCGGGCGGCCGGGGCCGAGGTCGTCGTGGCCGACCTCGCCGACGACAAGGGCAAGGCGCTCGAAGCCGAACTCGGCGTCCGATATGTCAGGACGGACGCGACGTCGGAGGACGACGTCAAGGCAGCGATCGCCGAGGCGCAGGCGCTCGCCCCGTTCCGGTTCTCCGTCGACGCCCACGGCGGCCCGGCCTCGGGCGGAAGGCTCATCGGCAAGGACGGCGAACCCCTCGACCTCGACGGGTTCCGCCGTACCCTCGAGTTCTACCTGACCGCCGTCTTCAACGTCATGCGCCTGTCCGCGGCCGCGCTAGGCAAGCAGGAACCTATCGACGGCTCGCGCGGCGTCATCGTCAACACGGCTTCTATCGCCGCGTACGAGGGCCAGATAGGACAGCTCCCCTACGCGGCGGCCAAGGGCGGCGTCGTCAGCATGACGCTCGTGGCGGCCCGTGACCTGTCCCCGCTGGGCATCCGGGTGGTGACGATCGCGCCCGGCACGTTCCTCACCCCCGCGTACGGCAAGGCGGGAGACAAGTTGGAGGCTTACTGGGGCCCGCAGGTGCCGCACCCTCGCCGGATGGGACAGGCCCCCGAGTACGGCGCGCTCGTCCAGCACCTGCTGGAGAACGACTACCTCAACGGCGAGGTCATCCGCCTCGACGGCGCGCTCCGCTTCCCGCCCAAGTAGCGCATGGGGTCCCCCGCGGCGCGCCCGCGAGGGACCCGTTCAGCGCCGGAGCCCCGGGTCGGCGCGTCCGAGGCCCCGGCGGGTCTGTGCCGCCCCGTGGGCGGCCGTCGGGGGCCGCGGCTCGGCGCGTCCGGACCCCCGACGGGTCTCTGGGTCAGTCCTTCTTCGCGGTGAGGCGGGTGACGATGGCGGCGAAGTCGTCGGTCTGGAAGGACTGCTCCTCGGCCGTCATCGCGTAGTCGAGGGTGTTCAGGACGGCCCGCTCAAGGTGAAGGTTCAGCAGCCGCTTGGTGGACTCCACAGCCTGCCTAGGCAGCGTCGCAATACGCTCGGCCGTAGAAGTCGCCTCCTTGAGCGCGTCGCCCGCGACATGGTTGGCCAGCCCCATGGCGACCGCCCTGTCGGCGGATATACGGGCTCCCGTAAGCGCGTACTCCTTGGCGTGCAGAAGGCTCGTGTGCAGGGGCCAGGTGAGGGGTCCGCCGTCGGCGGCGACGAGTCCGACCTGGACGTGCGGGTCCGCAAGATAGGCCGACGGGTCCATGTACACGATGTCGCTGAGCGCCACGAGGCTGCATCCGAGCCCCACGGCGGGGCCGTTGACCGCGGTGACGACGGGGACCCGGCAGCGGGCCATCCCGAGGACGATCTCACGGCCGTGCGCGATGGTCTTCGCGCGCAGGTCGGCGTCGTCCTTGAGTTCGGCGAGGTAGGCGAAGTCGCCGCCCGCCGAGAACGCGCGTCCGGCCCCGGTGAGGACCGCGGCGCGGGCGTCGCGGTCGTCCGCGAGCTGCGGCCACAGCTTCGCCAGGCCGGTGTGCAGGGCGTCGTTGACGGCGTTGAGCGCGTCCGGCCGGTTGAGGGTGATGAAGCGCAGCGGACCGTCGGCCCTTACCTGGATCTCCTCGGGAATGTCGTACATGTCAGGCTCCAAGTCCGAGGATGCGCGCGGCGACGATGTTCTTCTGGATCTGCGACGTGCCGCCCATGACGCTCTGGGCGCGGCTGTACAGGTAGGCCGACAGGAGTTCGGGGTCCCGCACTCCCCCGACGGCGAGGGCGGCGTGGCCGACTGACTGCTCGACCCAGGTCATCAGCAGCTTGTCGAGTGACCCGTCGGAGCCGTGGACGACCCCGTCGAGCTGCTCCGACAGCCGTCGTCTGACATGGAGGCGAAGCATCTCGGCCTGTACGGCGGCCCACGCGAGGTCTTCGGGGACCCGTCCCGTCGTCTGGGCGGCCATCTGTCTGACGAGCTTGCCGTAGCGCGCGGCGAACCCGAGGGTCGACGGCTCGCGCTCGTGCCCGACGACGGTCATGGCGAGCGCCCAGCCTTCGCCGGGCGCGCCGACCATCTGGTCGGCGGGGACCCGTGCGCCGTCGAAGAGGACCTGGCCGAACTCCGTCGTCACCCCGTTGATCATCTTCAGCGGGCGCTGCTCGATCCCCGGCTGGTGCATGGACACGATGAACGCCGAGATGCCCCTGTGCCGTGGCGCGTCGGGGTCGGTGCGGGCGAGCAGGAGGCACCAGTCGGCGACGTCGGAGTAGCTGGTCCAGATCTTGTGGCCGTGGACGACGTACTCGTCGCCGTCGCGGACCGCCGTGGTCGTCAGGGAGGCCAGGTCGGAGCCCGCGCCCGGCTCGGAGAAGCCCTGGCACCAGCGCTGCGTGCCGTCGATCATGCCGGGCAGGAAGCGGCGGGCGAGTTCCCGGCCGCCGTGCCTGCCGAGGCCGTGCACGAGGTATCCGAGGCTCGGCCTTGCGGGCGCTCCGGCGAGCGCAAGCTCCTCGTCCAGGATGACGTCGTAGACGGGCGGCAGATCACGTCCGCCGTACTCCTTCGGCCAGGTGACGCCGAAGAACCCCGCCCCGTACAGCGCGCGGTGCCACTCCCCCGCCTTACGCCAGTAGTCGTCGCCCGTGACGGCGTGCTTCTTCGCGTTGGCGGCGAGCCAGTCGCGCAGTTCCGCGCGGAAGGCCGCCTCCTGTGGCGAGTCACAGAAGTCCAAGGTCGATCTCCTCAAGGCCGACGGGGAACAGGTGGGTTGAGGCGAGCGCGCGGCGCAGGTGCACGTGGGCCAGGCACTCCCAGGTGTTGCCGATGCCGCCGTGCACCTGGATCGCGGTCTCCGCGACGGTCCGCGCGGCGCGCGCGCAGTAGACCTTGGCGACCCGCGCGGCGTTGACGGCCTCGGCGGGGTCGAGCGCGTCGACGGCCCAGGCCGCGTGCCGCAGGACGCTCACCGAGCCCTCGATGAGCGCCAGGGACTCGGCGAGCAGGTGCGCGACTGCCTGGTAGGCGCCGATGGCCTTGCCGTACTGCTCGCGGACCTTCGCGTACTCGACAGCGAGCGCCTGCGCGCCGCGAGCCGCGCCTACGAGGTCGGCGGTCGTGGCGACGAGGGCGAGGGCCTGCCAGCGCGCTAGGGCGTCGGCGGGGAGGTCGGCGAGCTGCTCCAGCGGGCCGACGACTTCGGCGTCCCTGCGGGTGAGGTCAGCGCCGGGTGTGAGAGCGCCTACTCTTCCGGCGAGAAGCCGGGTTCCGTGCAGGGAGACGACCCTTTGCGCGCCGCGCGCGTCGATCGCGGACGCGGCGACGGCGACGGTCCACAGGCCCGCGCGCTCTACGCCGGCTTGTCTTAGGAGGTCGTCGGCGAGGGCAGGGCCGAGGAACGGGACGTCCACGAGGCCGCGCCCGAACTCCTCGGCGACGATCGCGACCTCGACGCCGGAGGCGCCGTCCGTGCGCAGGGCGCGCCACTCGGTCGTCGCGACTGCCTTCTCCAGGCGGGCGACGCGGTCGGCGTCCTCGAGGTCGAGGACGGAGCCCGGGCCGAGGTCGTCGGCCAGGCGTGCGGCTGCGGCGCGCAGCTCGGCCTGCTCGTCGCTAAGCCTTGCGTCCATGGGTCTCCTTCAGCACGCGGCGCAGCACCTTGCCGGAGGGCAGGCGGGGGATCTCGGGGACGAGCACGACCCGGCTCGGCCGCTTGTAGGAGGCCAGGCTCGACCCGACGAGGTCGATCAGCTCGGCGGGGTCCACGGGGGCGGTCGCGGTGACTGCGGCGACGATCGCCTCGCCGTCGGCGGGGTCGGGCTCGCCGAACACCGCGCAGTCCGCGACGGCCGGGTGCCCGTGCAGCACCGCCTCGACCTCGGCGGGCGCGACCTGGAAGCCCCGCACCTTGATCATCTCCTTGGAGCGGTCGGTGAGACGGATCCAGCCGTGCGTGTCGACGCTGCCGACGTCGCCGGTGCGGTACCAGCCGTCCACGAGGGAGCCGGCCGTGGCATCTTCCGGGAGGTATCCGGCCATGACGGACTCGGCGCGCACCTGGATCTCGCCCGATTCGCCGGGCTTCACCGGCTCGCCCGTCAGGAGGTCGACGACCCGCACCTCAACCCCGGGCACCGCGCGTCCGGCGCTGTCGAGACGGCCGCCGACGAGCGGATTGCACGCGATGACGGGGATCTCACTCGCCCCGTAAGCGGGCAGGAACCCTACGCCGGTGCGCCGGGTCACCTCACGCGCGACGCTCTGGGTCACCGGGGTCGCGCCCCACATGATGTAACGCAGCGACGACAGGTCGTAGGACTCAAGGTCGGGGTGGGCGGCGAGGGCGAGCGCGATGGGCGCGACGGCCATCTCGATCGTGACGCGGTCGTCCTGGATCGCGCGGAGCATCGCGGTGAGGTCGAAGCGGCGGTGCAGCCTTGTCCACGCGCCGGTCTCCAACGCGGTCACGATGTTGAGCAGGCCGAGGATGTGCGACGGCGGCGTTGTGACCTGGATGCGGTCGTCGGCGGTGAGGCCGAGCGCGTCACGCCAGTGTGCGACGGCCGCGCCGAACGAGGCGTGCGTATGCCGGACCGCCTTGGGCAGACCCGTGGTCCCGGAGCTGAAGACGAGTACGGCGTCCGCCTTGGGGTCCGTCCCGGGGAAGTGCCCTGTGCCGGGCGGTACGGGGTCGTCCAGGTGCAGCATGGGCATCGCCTCGGCGAGCACCGGATGGTCGCCGACCGCATGGTCGGGCCTTGTGACGGCGAGGGCGTGGTCGACCTCGGCGCGCTTCCACGCCGGGCTGAACAGCACGACCGCCGCGCCGAGCCGCCAGATCGCCTTCACCGCGACGACGAACTCGGGCCGGTTGGCCGACATGAGCGCGACCCGCTGCCCGGGCGTCACGCCGCGCGCGGCAAGTGCGGCGGCGAGGCCGTCGGCGAGTTCCTCGAGGCGGGCCGCGGAGTACTCCAGGTCCTCGAAGACGAGGGCGGCGCTCATGCCGCGTCCACCGTCGCCGCGCCTCCCCCGGCGCGGCGGGGCAGGTTGCTCGACGCCATTGGAAGCCTCCCATCTCTGTCGCGAGAATAGTATTCTCGCTTAGCTAGAACTTTCATACCAGAAGGAGAACGTCAATGCCGAGGCCCCCTCTGTTCCAGCGCGCGCGGGTGACCCGGGTCGTCCGCGAGACCGCCGACGCCTCGACGTTCACGCTCACGCCGGACGGGGGCCCGTTCACCTACCGCGCCGGGCAGTTCTGCACCTTCCGCGTGCGCGTCGACGGGGAGGAACTGCTGCGCTCCTACTCGATGTCGAGCGCGCCGGAGACCGACGCAGAGCTGATGACGACCGTCAAGCGGGTGCCCGGCGGCAGGGTCTCGAACTGGCTCATCGACAACCTCGCCGAGGGCGACGAGGTCGAGCTGACCCGCCCGTTCGGCGTGTTCTGCCTGCGCGATACCGACGCGCCGCTCCTGGGCTTCTCCGGCGGAAGCGGGATAACGCCGATCCTTTCGCTCGCCAAGAGCGCCCTGGCTTCCACGTCACGTACGGTCCGCCTCCTGTGCGCCGACCGCGACCCCGACTCCGCCCTCTTCTCCGCCACCCTCACCGCCCTGGCCGCCCGCTACCCCGACCGCTTCACCTACACCCGCCACCTCGACACCGACGGCGGCTTCCTCACCCCATCCGCCATCAAGTCCTTCATCGGCCCCGACACCGCCGCCGACGCCTACATCTGCGGCCCCACCCCCTTCATGGACCTCGTCGAATCCACCCTCCCCGGCCCAGGCAAGCTCTTCATAGAACGCTTCGGCACAACCACCCCCCTCCCCACCCCCACCGACACCCCCGCCCCCGCCCCCGAACAAGCAGGCACCATAACCATCCACCTAGGCCGTAAAAAAGCCTCAGTCCCCCACAAAACCGGCGAAACCCTCCTCCAAAGCGCCCGCCGCGCCGGCCTCACCCCACCCTTCTCCTGCGAAGCCGGCAACTGCGCCACCTGCATAGCCCACATCACCCACGGCTCCGCCACCATGCGCGTCAACGACGCCCTGACCCCCGACGAAGTCGCCGAAGGCTACACCCTCACCTGCCAAGCCATCCCCACCACCCCCAACATCACAGTCACCTGGGACTAACCGTTCACTACGAACATGAACACGGCCCGGATTGAACGTTTTTAGCGCGCGGCGGCCTCGTAAGGTTCGAGGACGCGGATGGCTTTAGCGAGGTGGCCAACGCGGTGGGGATATACCGGGGCCGTTGCCGCCGTCGTCATCAGCGGGGTCGCCGTCGCATGGGCGGCGGACCCCCGCACGAACTCGACGGAGTCCGTCCCCGTCAGGGCCGCGGGAGCGGGTCGCGACGCTGAGCCCGTCGTGGGGCCTACGCCGCAGGGTCCTGGCCCTACCAAGGAAGAGAAGGTCGAGGCGGCCGAGAAATTCTTGGCTGATCACCCCGACGACGGCATCGTGTGCTTCGCGCCGGATGGAACGCCTGTAGACGCGCTCGAAGTCCGATGGACAGGGGTCGTGGTGTTGGCGTGGTGGGGGGGTGGGGTGGGTTGGTATGCTGCGGGTTATGGAGATCGAGGTCGACAGAGGCTAGCCGCCGGATCGCCGGTGGCGTCATGAGCTGAGGGAGCGGGGCTCCCTGGGTGACGCCTGTTCTCTTTCTGCGGGGCCTGATGGTCCGCCCGTTGGGGCGTTGACCCTTCTCGTGGGGGATTTGCCGGTAGGTCCATATCAGCACTGATTCCGGCTCGGGTCGTGTTCGTGGGCGCGTGGCGTCGATCTTCTTCTGACGGTGTCGACGCGTTGGCGCATGGCCGTTATGCCCGTTCCGTGTGCGGGGCGGGGGAGAAGAGAACTTCAGATGTCCATGAAGTCAGCGATTGTTCTGCGGGATGTGACGTTCGAGTGGCCGGACGGCGCGGTCGCGCTGTCCGGGGTCGACGGGGCGTTTCCCACCGGGCGTACCGGGCTTGTCGGGAGGAACGGGGCGGGGAAGTCGACGCTGCTGCGGTTGGTCGCCGGGATCCTGAAACCGACGGCGGGGCAGATCGACACGGTCGGTGAGGTCGGTTATCTGCCACAGACGCTCACGCTCGACCAGGGGACGACGATCGCCGAGCTGCTCGGCGTCGCGGAGATCCTCGCGGCGATCCGGGCGATCGAGGCGGGGGACGTCGCCGAGCGGCATTTCGACGCCGTCGGCGACGACTGGGACATCGAGGCGCGCGCGGACGAGGCGCTGCACCAGATCGGCTTCTCGGCGGCGGATCTCGACCGCAGCGTCGCGGAGGTGTCCGGTGGTGAGGCGATGCTCATCGCCGTCACCGGCCTGCGCGTCCGGCGCACCCCGATCACGCTGCTCGACGAACCCACCAACAACCTCGACCGGCCGACCAGGGCACGGCTCGCCGAGTTCGTGGACTCCTGGCCGGGCACGCTCGTCGTCGTCAGCCACGACCTCGAACTGCTCGAGCACATGGACAACACCGCCGAGCTGCACGCGGGCACGCTGGAGACCTTCGGCGGGCCCTACAGCGCCTGGAAGGAGCACCGGGAGCAGGAGCAGGCGGCCGCCGTCCAGGCCGCGCGCTCCGCGCAGCAGGCGCTCAAGGTCGAGAAGCGGCAGCGGGTCGAGGCCGAGACCAAGCTCGCCCACCGGGAACGCACCGCGAAGAAGACCCAGAAGAGCGGCGGCATCCCGAAGATCATCGCCGGGAAGCGGGCGAACAAGGCACAGGTGTCGGCGGGCTCCCTGCGCACCACGCTCGACGACAAGGTCAAGTCGGCCCAGGCCGCCGTGGACGCCGCCGACGCGCGCGTCCGCGAGGACGAGCACATCAGCCTTGTGCTGCCCGACCCCGACGTGCCGCGCGGCCGCCGCCTCGCGGAGTTCCACAGCGGGGACCGAACCGTCGTCGTCCAGGGGCCGGAGCGTGTCGCGCTCGTCGGCCCGAACGGCGCGGGGAAGTCGACGCTTGTCGAACAGCTCCTGCGCGGCGGCGCGCCGACACCCAGCCGGGCGCACGGCACGCTGCTGACCGACCGCGTCGGCTACCTGCCCCAGCGCCTCGACGGCCTCACCGAGGACGCCAGCGCCCTGGAGAACGTGCAGGCCGTCGCGCCCGGCACGCCGCCGGGGACGATCCGCAACCAGCTCGCCCGCCTGCTGCTGCGCGGCAGCGCCGTAGACCGGCCCGTCGCCACGCTCTCAGGCGGCGAACGCTTCCGCGTGGCCCTGGCCAAGCTGCTGCTCGCCGAACCGCCCGCCCAGCTGCTGATCCTCGACGAACCCACCAACAACCTCGACGTCGCCAGCGTCGAGCAGCTCACCGAAGCCCTCGCCCTCTACCGCGGGGCACTCCTCATCATCAGCCACGACTACATGTTCCTCAACCGCCTCTCCATCGACACAGTCCTCGAACTCGACCCGACCGGCTCCCTCCACCAACGTCCCGCCCTCGCGCCCTGACGGCGGCGGAGGGGGTGGGCACCGGACTCTCGGCTCCGGGACGCATCCGGGAGCTACGCCCACCCCCTTTCGCCGCGGAGCCCTTCGCAGGGTGCTCTGACCGGCCGTCAGGGTGCTCCGCACACTACCGACCGCCTCTGACAAAACCCGATCAGCCGGGGTCGTGCTCGCCCAGCCGGGGCGGCGGCCCGTAAAAGGGATCGAAGCCCGCGACCCGGATCGAGGGGCCGACCAGGCGGTGGCCGCCCGCGCTCACGACCATCTCGGGATGAGCTTCGAGTGCTTCTGGCAGGGTGCGGACGGCCGCGACGGGGACGCCCAGCGGACGGAGCCGGGATTCCCAGGAGTCCGCTGTGTCCGCCTTAAGGGCCTCGGTGACGAGGGCGAGGACCTCGTCCCGTTTCGCGGCACGTTCCGACATCGTCGGGAACCCGTCTATGCCCGCCTCTGCGGCGAAGGACTTCCAAAAACGGTCATGGGTGATGAACAGGGCAAGCCACCCCGACGCCGTCGGAAAAAGCTGGGCCGGGACGTAGAAGGAATGTGCGCCGTTGGGGTGGCGGCGGGGCTCCACGCCGTCGTTGAGGTAGGCGGCGGCGCGGTAGTTGAGCTGGGACAGCATGACGTCGCGGAGGTTGACCTCCACCTGGCCGCCGCGCCCCGAGACGATCTGGGCGAGGAGGCCGAGCGCGGCCGTCAGGCCCGAGGAGTTGTCGGCCGAGGAGTAGCCGGGCAGCGTAGGCGGGCCGTCGGGGTCCCCGGTGAGGGACGCGACGCCCGTCGCGGCCTGCACGATGTAGTCGAACGCCGGATCGTCTCCCGCGTGCAGACCGAACCCCGTAAGGGCCACACAGACGATCTTCTCGTTGTACTCCCGCAACGCCTCGTAGGTGAGCCCGAGCCTGTGGATCGCGGACGGCTTCATGTTGACGAGCAGCGCGTGCGCGTCACGAACCATCTCCCCCAGCGCCGCCTTGCCCTCAACCGAAGTCAGGTCAAGGCACACACTTCGCTTACCCCGGTTGAGGCTCGCGAAGTACGAGTCGGACACCTGACGCGAGATGTCCCCCGTCGGAGGCTCGATCTTCGTCACCTCGGCCCCGAGGTCGGCGAGCATCATCGTCGCGTAGGGCCCGGCGAGCATGTGCCCGACCTCCAGGACGCGGATGCCCGCAAGCGGACCGCCGCTCACCGGAGTTCCTTGGCGAGCTCGGCGATCACCTCACGGGTCCGGCGCTTGGACGCGATGAGTTCGTCACGGTTCGACCCGATCGGCAGGAGTCTGACGGAGATGTCGGTCGCGCCCGCGTCGGCGAAGGCGCGCAGCCGCGTCAGGATGGCCTCCTCGTCGCCGGCCGCGCACAGGTCGCCGACGTCGCGGGCGTCGCCGTTCTCCAGGAGCCGCTGGTAGTTCGGCGAGATCTCGGCCTCGCCGAGGATCCGGTTGGCACGCTCGCGCGCGGCGTCGACCTCCGACGGCGCGCACAGGCAGACCGGCACGCCCGCGACGATCCGTGGCGCGGGACGCCCCGCTCCCTCCGCCGCCTTGGTGATCTTCGGCGCGATGTGCTCGCCGATCGCGCGCTCGTCGGCCATCCACAGCACGGTCCCGTCGGCGTTCTCGCCGGCGATCCGCAGCATCACCGGCCCGAGCGCCGCGACGAGCACCGGCAGCGGCGCGATCGGCGCGACGTCGAGCGGGTTGTGCACGGTGAAGTGCGCGTTCTCGACGTCGACCGGGCCAGGCCCGGCGAACGCCGCGTTCAGCACCTCGAGGTAGTCGCGGGTGAGCGCGGCGGGCTTGGCGTAGGGCAGGCCGAGCATGTCCCCGACGATCCAGTGGTGCGACGGCCCGACGCCGAGCGCGAGCCGTCCGTGCGCGGCGGCCTGCGCCGACATCGCCTGCCTGGCCAGCGCGATCGGGTGCTGCGCCTGGAGCGGCACGACGGCGGTGCCCAGCTCGATCCGCTCGGTCGCGACGGCCATCAGGGCGACCGCGATGAGCGCGTCGAAATCAGTCGGTACCTGCGGAATCCAGGCGGTGTCCATGCCCGCGGCCTCGGCCCACCTGATGTCGTCGATCATCCGGCCGACCTTGCGCGCCGAGTCCCCGCGCTCAGGCCCGATCATCACTCCGACGCGCACGCTGCCTCCAGCTCTCGTTCGTTGGCCGCGCCCGGGACGTCCCCCGCGCGGTTCGTGGGCGTCACGGGGCCGCCGCGCCGGTGAGCGCGCGGACCTCGGTGACGAGGTCGTCAAGCGACGTGCCCGTGGGGAAGACGGCCACCGCACCGGCCTCCTTAAGGCGTGGGACGTCGGCGGCGGGGATGGTGCCGCCGACGATGACGGCGATGTCGTCGGCTCCGGCGGCCTTCAGCGCCTCGACGGTCCGCGCGGTGAGCGCGACGTGCGCGCCGGACAGGATCGACAGCCCGACGACGGCCACGTCCTCCTGGAGCGCGATCGCGACGATGTCGTCAACTTTCTGCCGGATACCGGTGAAGATCACCTCAAAGCCCGCGTCGCGCAGCGCGCGGGCGACGATCTTCGCACCACGGTCGTGGCCGTCGAGGCCGGGTTTGGCGACGAGGACTCGGGTCTGCATTGCTCTCCTAGAAGACGACGGGCTGGCGGAACTCGCCCCAGACGGCCTTCAGCGCGGCGGTGATCTCACCGACCGTGCAGTAGGCGTTGGCGCAGTCGATGAGCGGGCCCATCAGGTTGTCGGTGCCCTCGGCGGCGCGGCCGAGCGCGGCGAGGGTCTCCTTGACGCGTGCGCCGTCGCGTTCTTCCTTGACCCTGGCGAGCCGCTTCAGCTGGCGTTCGCGGCCCTCGGCGTCGAGTTCGTAGGTGGCGAGGTCGGGCGCGGGCTCGGCGGAGACGAACCGGTTGACGCCCACGACGGGCCGCTCCCCCGACTCGACGTCCTTGTGCAGCTTGTACGCCTCGTCGGCGATGAGGCCCTGGAGGTAGCCGTCCTCAATCGCGCGGACCATGCCGCCGTGCGCCTCGAGGTCGGCCATGATCTCCTTGATGCGCTCCTCGGTCTCATCGGTGAGCGCCTCGACGAAGTAGGAGCCGCCGAGCGGGTCGGCGACGCGGGCGACGCCGGTCTCGTGCGCGAGGATCTGCTGGGTGCGCAGCGCGAGCGTCGCGGACTCCTCGCTGGGCAGCGCGAAGGGCTCGTCCCAGGCGGCGGTGAACATCGACTGGACGCCGCCGAGCACCGAAGCCAGCGCCTCGTAGGCGACGCGCACAAGGTTGTTCTGTGCCTGCGGCGCGTACAGGGACGCGCCTCCCGCGACACATCCGAAGCGGAACATGGACGCCTTGTCACTGGACGCCCCGTAACGCTCCCGCACGATCGTCGCCCAACGGCGTCGTCCAGCGCGGTACTTGGCTATCTCCTCGAAGAAGTCGCCGTGGGTGTAGAAGAAGAAGGAGATCTGAGGCGCGAACTTGTCTATCGTCATGCGGCCGCGGGCCATGACGGTGTCGCAGTAGGTGACGCCGTCGGCGAGGGTGAAAGCCATCTCCTGGACTGCGTTGGCTCCGGCGTCGCGGAAGTGGGCGCCCGCTACGGAGATGGCGTTGAAGCGGGGTACCTCGGCGGCGCAGAACTCGATCGTGTCGGCGATGAGCCTTAGGGACGGTTCCGGCGGCCAGATCCAGGTCCCTCGGGAGGCGTACTCCTTGAGGATGTCGTTCTGGATCGTGCCTGTGAGCTTCGCACGCGGGACGCCCTTCTTCTCGGCTGCCGCGACGTAGAAGGCGAGGAGGATCGCGGCGGTGCCGTTGATGGTGAAGCTCGTGCTGATCTTGTCGAGGGGGATGCCGTCGAAGAGGATCTCGGCGTCGGCGAGGGTGTCCACCGCGACGCCGACGCGGCCGACCTCCTCGCCGACCTCGGGGTCGTCGGAGTCGTAGCCGCACTGCGTCGGCAGGTCGAGCGCGACCGACAGGCCGGTGCCGCCCTGGCCGAGCAGGTACCTGTAGCGCTCGTTGGACTCCTCGGGGGTGCCGAAGCCGGAGTACTGGCGGAACGTCCAGAGACGTCCGCGATATCCGGTCGGGAAGTTGCCCCGGGTGAACGGGAAGACGCCGGGATCCGGCGGCTCGACGGGCCGGTCTGACGGTCCGTACACCGGTTTGACCGGAATGCCGGACGAGGTGTGTGCCATGGGGTCGGTCATCGTCACGCATCTCTCTCAGGCCGGGCCCGACGGGTGCCGCGCCCGTCCGGGCCCGGGGAAGTCATCGCAGGAGTTCCTTCTGGACCTTGCCTGTGGCGTTCAGCGGGAGTTCGGCGCGGAACTCGACCGAGCGCGGCACCTTGTACCCGGCCATGCGTTCACGGCTCCAGGCGATGACCTCCTCGGCGGTCACCTCGCCGCGCGGCACCACGAACGCCTTGCCGACCTGGCCGAGCCGCTCGTCCGGGATGGCGACGACGGCCGCCTGGGCGATCGCGGGATGTTCCATCAGGAATCCCTCGATCTCGGCCGGGTAGGCGTTGAACCCGCCGACGATGAACATGTCCTTCTTGCGGCCGATGATCTTCAGCCTGCCGTCGGCGTCGAGTTCGCCGAGGTCGCCGGTGTGGAGCCAGCCTTCGGCGTCGACGGCCTCCGCGGTCGCCTCGGGGTCGTCGAGGTACCCGGCCATGACGGTGTAGCCGCGGATCAGGATCTCGCCGTCGTCGGCGATCGCGACCTCGACGCCGTCGCAGGGGGTGCCGACGGTCGTCGCGATCTGCTCGAAGGTGTCGCCGGGCCGTGACGCCGTCGCCGTCCCTGCCTCGGTGAGCCCGTAGCCGGTCATGATGTGCTGGAACGGCAGTTCCTCGCGGACCCGTCGGATGAGCTCGACGGGAATGTCGGCCGCGCCCGTCACCGCGACCCGGAGTGTGGTGAGGTCGCGGGCGCGCGGGTCGGCGAGGAGGGCGTGGTAGAGGGTGGGCGGGCCGGGCAGGACCGTCACCTTCTCGCGGTCCACCAGCTCGATCACCGCGTCCACGTCGAAAACGGGGACGGGCAGCATCGTCGCGCCACGGATGAGCGAGGCGATACATCCCGCCTTGTACCCGAAGGTGTGGAAGAACGGGTTCACCATCAGGTAGCGGTCGCCCTCGCGGAGCTGCGCCTGGTCGCACCACTCGGCGTACAACCTGAGCGTCTGGGCGTGCCGCATCATGACGCCCTTGGGCCGGCCCGTCGTGCCCGAGGTGAAGATGACGTCGGCGACGTCGTCGGGCGCGACGTCGCGCTGGAAGGGCGAGCCGCTGGCGAGGAAGTCGCCCTTGAGGTCGATGACGGGCACGCCCTTAGGCGCGGTGTACTCCTCGCCAAGGAAGCCCTGTTGGACGAGGAGGAGCTTCGCGCCGCTGCGGGTGACGACGTCCTCGGCCTCCCGCTGCTTGAAGCGGGTGCTCACCGGGACCAGGACGCCGCCCGCGGTGACGAGCCCGAACGCCGCGATGATCCACTCCGCGGAGTTCGGCGCCCACACCGCGACCCTGTCGCCCTTGTCCACCCCGGCGGACGCGAAGGCCCCCGCGGCGGCGCGGACCCGCTCGGTCAGTTCGGCGAACGTGAGCCTGAGCGGGCCGTCCACGACGGCCTCGGCGTCGCCGAAGCGGTCGGCCGCGCTCAGCACCATGCGGGGGATCGTGTCCCAGGGCGGCCGGGTCATCCCGCGATCAGCCTGGCCATGTTGCCGCCCATGATCTTGGCCTTGTCCTCCTCGCTGAGGCCCTTCAGCTCGTCAACGTAGGTGACGGGGTCGGCCAGCCCCTCGGGGTGCGGGTAGTCCGAGCCGAACAGGACGCGGTCGACGCCGATGAGGTCCGCCAGCTCGGCCATGTCCTCCTCCCAGAACGGGCTGATGTGGACCTGGCGGCGCAGCACCTTGACGGGGTCCTCGAGGAACTGGTGAGGCATCTTCTTGTACAGGTCGGTCAGGGTCTTGACCAGCGGGCCGACCCACGAAGCGCCGTTCTCGATGACCGCGACGTTGAGGTCGGGGAAGCGGGACAGCGCGCCGTGGCAGATCAGCGCGGAGACCGCGTCCTCGATGGGCCGCCACTCGCCGATCATGCGGAACACGTTCGGCTTGAACGGCAGGTACTCGCGGTTGCCGCCCTCCCAGTCGTTGGCGTAACGGCTGTAGCCGGAGTCCGACGAGTGCAGCGCGACGAGGACCTTGTGCTCGACGACCTTCTCCCAGAACGGGTCGAACTCCTCAAGCCCGAACGAACGGGACCCGCCGAATCCGGGGACCGGCGCGGGACGGATCAGGACGGCCCGCGCGCCGCGCTCGACGCACCACTCGAGCTCCTCGATCGCCTTGTCCACGATCGGGAGGGTGATGACGGGGGTGGTGAAGATGCGGTCCTTGTAGTTGAAGGACCAGGTCTCGTGCAGCCACTGGTTGAGGGCGTGGATGACGACGTGGATGAGTTCCGGGTCGTCGCGCATCCGCTCCTCGATGAGGCTGGCGAGCGTCGGGAACATGAGGGTCTGCTGGATGCCCAGCTCGTCCATGAGTTCCAGGCGCGGGCCCGGCTCGCGGAAGGCGGGGATGGAGTCCATCGCCTTGCCGAAGATCTCCCTGCGGTCCTTCCCCTCGGGGTTGCCTACGCGGAAGTACTCCTCCATCGCGCCTGGGCGCGCGACCTTGTCGAAGGTCGGGTTCGGGATGTACTCGCTGATGTGGCCGCGAATGGCGATCTTGGTGCGGCCGCGGACGTCGACGTACTCGATGACGCCCCGGTACTCCTCAGGCAGGTACTTGGTCAGCGCCTCCCGGGTCTCATACAGGTGGTTGTCCGCGTCGAAGAGCGGATACGGCAGCACACGCGAAGCCATAGAAGATCCTCCTTTGCGATCTATGAGAATGCTATTCTCCCTTTGCGCGCATCGCAATATCGCGGCGGAGCACGAACTTCTGGATCTTGCCGCTCGCGGTGCGCGGGAAGTCGGCGACGGCGTGGATCTCCTCGGGCCACTTCTGCCTGGCCAGGCCCGCGCGCTCCAGGTGCGTCCGCATCTCGTCCAGGCTGGGGAGGGCGGTGCCGGGACGCATTCTGAGGACGGCCGCGGCGTGTTCGCCCAGACGTTCGTCCGGAGCGGCGACGACGGCGGCCTCGGCGACGCCGTCAAGGGTGAGGAGGAGTTCCTCGACCTCTAGCGCGCTGATGTTCTCGCCGCCTCGGATGATGAAGTCGGCTAGGCGGTCGGTGATGGTGAGGTAGCCGTCGGGGTCGAGGACGCCGATGTCGCCGGTGTGGTACCAGCCGTCGGCGTCGAACGCCTTGGCCGTCAGCTCGGGGTCGGTGTAGCCGAGGCAGAGGTCGGGGCCGCGGCTCAGGATCTCGCCGTTGTCGGCGAGGCGGATCTCGACGCCGGGGAGCACGTTTCCGTCGGTGAAAAGGCGCTTCTCTTCCGGAGCGGTGTGCCGTGAACCCGTGATCGACGGGTGCTCGGTGCTGCCGTAGGAGCGGAAGACGGTGATGCCGAGGCCCGCGAGGCGCGAGGTGATCGCGCCGGGGACGGACGAGCCGCCCAGGCCCGCGTAACGCATCGCGGGCAGGTGCTCGGGGGTGAAGTCGGGGTGGTCGAGGAGGCTGGTGATGTAGTAGGTCGCGCCGCCGCCGACGCGCAGGCCGTCGGACTTCATGAGGGCGAGGGCCTTGCCCGGGTCCCACACGTCGGCGAGGTTGACGGGCGAGCCGTCGAGGACGGGGATGAGGAAGGCGTTCACCATGCCGATGAAGTGGCCCACGGGCGCGGCGGTGAGCTGTTCGCCCCGGTCGGGCGGGTAGAGGCCGGACAGCTGACGCGTCTCGTGGCCGAGGGTGCGGTGACTGTGCACGACGCCCTTGGGGTCCCGGGTGGTGCCGGACGTGAAGGCGATGAGGGCGGGGGCGTCGGGATCGACCGGTAGGACGCCCTGGAGGGGTTCTTCGGCAAGGAGTTCTTCGAAGTCGCGACCCACAACGCCCACTACGGGCACGTCGGCGGCAAGGTCGTCCGGGAACTCAAGGCGCCCGAACCGCTCGACTCCAACAAAAACCTTCGGCTTGACGTGGTCGAGGATGTATCCGAGCTCCTTGCGCCCATAGAAGTGCACGACAGGCACGACGACCGCCCCGAGGAACGCCGACGCCCAGAAGACCGCGGCCGCCTCCATCCAGTTCGGAAGCTGGAACGCGACGACATCCCCGGGCCCGACACCCCTCTCACGCAGCCCCGCAGCCAGACGACGGGCGACCTCCTCCACATCCCCGAAGGTCCCCACATAGGGCCGAACCTCGGAATGAACCCGGAACACGGCGTCGGGCGCACCCGCCAGCCCCCGACTGAGCAGCTCCCCAACCGTCTCCCGAGACCACCACCCCTCCCCCTCATACCTCGCGACCAACTCCCCAGGAATCTCCCTCACGCCAGTCCCCTCTCACACCCGAGAACAAAACTCTCCCATTCCGAGAGCCGTAATACCACAACACCCCACCCCACACCGAGCCCCCCAACCAGACCCAAACCCCAAACCAGACAACCCAGACGAACCCTCGCCCCACCCACACGGGAAAACCGAACGCGCACAATCCCCAAAGCCGGCAGCCCGGACGGACCCAGCCCCAACCCGCACAGGAAGACCAAACGCGCACTCTCCAAACCCGGCAGGCTGGCCGGGCCCAGCCCAGCCCAGCCCAGCCCAGCCCAGCCCAGCCCAGCCCAGCCCAGCCCCGAATCGTGCGGGACGGTCGGACAGGTGCGAGCCCCGGCCCCGAATCGCGCAGGACCGGCCGAACGGATGCGGGCCCCGGACCGGCCGAACGGGTGTGGGTCCCGGGCCGGGCGGGCGGGTGTGGGTCCCGGGCCGGGCGGGCGGGGCGTGGCCTGGGCAGGCTGGGCCTGCGCGGGATGGGCTGGGCCTGCGCGGGGTGGGCGGGGCCTGGGCGAAGTGGGCGGGGCCTGGGTGGGGCAGGAGGGGCCTGGGCGGGCCGGGCCGAGCCTGGGCGGGGCGGGCGGGACCTGCGCGGGGTGGGCGGGCGGATGGGCACGGGCCGCCGAGCCGCGCGAAAAGCCCGACGGGCGCAGGTCCCAGGCCCAGTACGCAGGCCGGACGGGAACAGGCTCCGAACCGCGCGGGCGGAGGGCCCGGGCCCCCGAACCGCGCGAAAAGCCCGACAAGCACGGGCCCCAAGCCCAGTACGCAGGCCGGACAGGAACAGGCCCCGAACCGCGCGGGAAGCCCCACGGGTGCCGGTCCCCGGCACAGTAGCCAGGCCGGTCTGGGGCAGGTTCCGAACCGCGCGGGAAGCCCCACGGGTGCGGGTCCCCGGCACAGTGCGCAGGCAGGACAGGCACAGGCTCCGAACCACGCGGGCAAAGGGCCCGGGCCCCCGAACCGCGCGAAAAGCCCGACAAGCACGGGCCCCAAGCCCAGTACGCAGGCCGGACAGGAACAGGCTCCGAACCGCGCGGGAAGGCCCACGGGTGCGGGTCCCGGGCGCAGTAGGGGTGCGGGTCCCGGGCGCAGTAGGCAGGTCGGGGCGGTCCGGCCCGGGCCCCGGGGCGGGCGGCGGGAGTGCGGTAGGTCAGACTTGTCCGGGCCTGTGCGGGCTGGAGCGACAGGGCTCAAGCGGATACGATGTTCGCGCTCTACGAGAACGGCGCTACCGCTTCTGGAGAACCACACATGGTCGAGCTTGAACTGGATCGCGGGGTCGCGGTCATCACCATCAACCGGCCGCAGGCGCGGAACGCCATCGCCCCGGCCACCATGGACGAGCTGGACAAAGCGCTGGACGCCGCGGAAGGGGCCCGCGCGCTCGTCATCACCGGGGCCGGGGACCGCGCGTTCGTCTCTGGCGGCGACCTGAAGGAACTCGCCGCCGTCCGGACCGACGAGCAGGCCCGCGCGATGGCGCTGCGCATGCGCGGCGTGTGCGACAGGCTCGCCGCCTTCCCCGCCCCCGTCGTCGCCGCGCTCAACGGGCACGCGCTCGGCGGCGGCGCCGAGGTCGCGGTCGCCGCCGACATCCGGATCGCTGCCGACGACGTCAGGATCGGGTTCACCCAGGCGACGCTCGCGATCATGCCCGCATGGGGCGGCGCGGAGCGGCTCGCCGCGCTCGTCGGACGCGGCAGGGCGATCCTGCTCGCCGGGACCGGACTGCTCCTCGGCGCGGCCGAGGCCGAACGGCTCGGCCTCGTCGACCAGGTCGTGCCGCGCGCCGAGTTCCCCGAAGCCTGGCGGACGCTGGCGCACGCGCTCGCCGACGGGCCCGGCCTGGAGACCAAGCGCATCACCGCGCCGGGCGTCACCGCCGACGAGGCAGCCGGGGAGTTCGCGAAGCTGTGGTGCGCCGACGCCCACTGGGAAGCCGTCGAGAGGGCGATGAACCGTGGCAAGTGAACCCCGCCTCGAAGAGGGCCCTCTCGGCCCCGTCATCCACCCGCCGGCCCCCAGCGGCCTCGTCGTCCTGCACCTCTCCGGCCGCGAAGAGCCCGCCCTGGAGACCGCAGCCCTGTGGAGCGCCCACACCGGCGCGACGGTCGTCTGCGCCAGACACCGCCTCACCTACCCGCAGGCACTCCAGGACGCCCAGGCCGCCTACGAGTACTGCCGCACGCTGGGCACGGTCATCGTCGCCGGTGAACGCATCGGCGCATCCATCACCTCCTCTCTCCTCGTCCGCCTCCGCGACCTGGGCGCCCCGATGCCGCGCGGCGCGATCCTCTCGTCCGCGATCCTCGACCTCACTCTCGACGCCCCCAGCATCGCCTTCAACGCCGGAGCCGATCCGGCCTTCGACGCCCCCGCGCTCCGCGCGACGGCCGCCTCCTACGCGTCCACCACCTCCCCCTCAGACCCCCTCCTCAGCCCACTGTTCGCCAACCTCCACGGCCTCCCCCCGATCCAGCTCCTCGTCTCCGGCACCGACCCCTTCATCGACGACTCCCTCGCCTTCGCCACCCGGGCCGCCCGCTCCGCGGTCCCCATCGAACTCCGCGTCCTCCCCGACTCCGCCCACCTCCGCACCCGCACCCCCCAAGCCACCACAACCTTCCTCACCGCCCTAACCCCCACCCCCACCTCCCCCTAACCCACCCAATCCCCACGCCCTCCCACCCCACCCAGCTCCGACCCACCCGCCCTCTTGCTCACGTTCGTCACAGTCTCCTCCTACATCACAGGAGTTACACCGACGTTCTTACAGTCCCCCACCCGCCCGCAGCAGGGTGGCGACGCCGATGCCCGGAACCACAGCGCGCAGTGCAGACACCTTCGCCGGACCCCCTTCCGGGCGCTCCTCCGTACGCGGAACCACAGCACGCGGTGCGCGCACCTTCGCCAGGCCCCGCACCGGTCGGTTCCTCCAATGCGCGGAGCCACTGCGCGCAATGCAGACACCTTCGCCGAGCCCATCCCGGGCGTTCCTCCGTACGCGGAACCACGGCACGCGGTGCGCGCACCTTCGCCGGGCCCGCTTTGGGCGGTCCCTCCGGTACGCGGAGCCACAGCGCGCAGTGCAGACACCTTCGCCGAGCCCCATTCCGGGCATTCCTCCGTACGCGGAACCACTGCACACTGCGGGCACGTGCGCCGGGCTCAGTTCCGGGCGGTGACACCGGTTGTGGGCGTCCGCGCTTGCGCGGTGGTGCGCTTGTCCGGGGCCGCGTCCGGACGGTCGCGGCGTACGGGTGTGGGTCTTCGGCGTGGTGCACGGCGTGGTGCCCTTTGTTGTGGGTGTTGACGGTGCTCGGGAGTGGGACTCGGGAGGGTCGGATGTGGGGGTAGGGCTCGGCTTGAGTTGGATGCGCGGGTGCAGCGAGTTGGGGTGGGTTGGTGTTGAAGGGTCCGGGGTCGTCGTGGAGGTGGCGCTCGACTTAAGTCGGATGCGGAGGTACGGGTTGTGGGAGCTGGGGTGGGGTTAAGAGGGCCGGGGTTGTAGTGGGGCTCGGGGGTTTGGGGGTGGGGTTGGCGGCGGCGGTGGAGGAGAAGTTCGGCTAGGGCCACGTTCGGGAGCCAGGAGAGGAAGGGGACGAACAAGTAGGCGCGTTCGAAGAGGTCTTCTTCGGGGACGCCCGTGGCAGCCAGGATCGGCATGAGGAGCATCACCCACAGGCGTAGGGTGACGCCCGCGTAGGTCAGGGCGAACAGGCGGATCGCCCAGCGGCGGTGGGAGTTGATGTCGCCGCGTCTTATCGCGCGGAAGGCCAGTGCGGCGCAGAGCGTCCAGAGCAGGGCGAGGGAGCCGAATCCCGCGGTGCCGACCGGGCCCGCGAAGGAGAAGGGGGCAAGGAGCAAGCCGGACGCGCCGCCGATCGCGATCGCGATCAGCGTGACACGGCCCGCTGCCCGGTGCATGCCCGGGGCGCGTGCGCGCAGGCGCGCGGCGAACTGCAGGGGGCTGAGCAGCAGCGCGATGCCGCCGCAGGCCGCGTGGACCAGGAGCGCCGCGCGCACCCAGCCGGGCTGCGCCGCATAATGTGCGGCGAGGCCGACATCGTCGCGCGCGAGCTCGGCCAGCGGCGCGGTGAGATAGGGCAGCGGCGCGTAGACCGCGATCGCCGCCGCGGTCAGCGCGAACCACCACCAACCTGCGGTGCGTGCCCGCGTCGCGGGCGGAACTGTCGTCGTCATGCCAGCACCGTAGAAAATCGAGCGACGCCCCCGCCTCCCTCACGTGAGTGATGCGCGGGCACGATCTGCGGTGCAGGATGCGGCTATGCGCATTCCGATCGTTGCCGGGCTCACCGTGGCGACGCTCGCGGTCATCGCGGGCATCCTCGCCCCGGCCGAGCCGCCGTATCGCCAGCCCGGCGCACTGGGCTGGGCGCTGTTCGCGGTCTCGGTGCTCGCGCTCGCGGCGCTTCGGGTCTCGCCGCTCGGCACGCTCGCCGCGACCTGCGCGGTCCTCGTCGCGAACGCCGCGGCGCAGCATCCGGCGACCTTTGTCCACTGGCCGCTGTGGATCGCGCTGTGCGCCTGTTTCTCCCGCTACAGCGATCCGTGGAAACGCGTGGCGGCCGTCGGCGTGTTCGCGGTTGGGCTGGCCGGCTTCACCGTCTTCGACATGGCGCCCACCGAGACCTTCTCGGGCATCGCCGTGGGGTTCCTCATCGCCACGATCGGCGGGGAGGCGCTGCGCAACCGTCGGGCCTACGCGGCCGAGACCGAGGCCAGGCTGCTGCTGGAGGAGCGCTCCCGGCTGGCCAGGGAGCTGCACGACGCGCTCGGCCATGCCGTCACGGTGATGGTCATGCAGGCGTCGGTCGGGCGCAAGGTGTTCGCGAGCAATCCCGCCTTCGGCAGGGAGGCGCTGCGGCACATCGAGACGCTCGGGCGCGGCGCGCTCGAGGAGCTCGACCAGGTGCTGAGCGCCCTTGACGGCGACCCACCGGGCCCGCCCGACCTCGCTGCGCTCGCCGAGCGCGTGCGGGCCGCCGGGCGGGAACTCGATCTCGACGTCGACCTCGGCGACGCGGTGCTCGGCGCGCAGACCTCACGCGCGCTGCACCGGATCGTCCAGGAGGCGGTGACGAACGCGCTGCGCCACTCGGAGTCCGGCCGCATCCGGGTTGGCCTCGCCCGTGCGGAAGGCAGGGTGCGGCTAGAGGTACTCAATGAAGGGGTCGGCTTCGGTGATCCCGAGCCCGGCCGTGGCATCGCCGGGATGCGTAGGCGGGCCGCTGAGGCGGGCGGGGAGTTCCATGCGGGCGCGACGGCTGAGGGCTTCGCCGTCCGCGTTGTCCTTCCGGAGGCGGCATGATCCGCGTCTTCCTCGCCGACGACGATCAGCTCGTCCGCTCGACCCTTCGGGCGCTGCTCAGCGCCGAGCCCGACATGTCGGTCGTCGGCGAGGCCGCCAGCGCACACCGGGTGATCGAGGGGGTGCGGGCGACCCGGCCCGACGTTGTGCTGATGGACGTGCGGATGCCGGGGCCCGACGGGGTCGCGGCGACCCGTGAGATCCTCCGGCACCCGCCGCCGCACCCGCGCATCCTCGTGCTGACCACGTTCGACCTCGATGAGATCGTGGACGGCGCGATCGCGGCCGGGGCCGACGGGTTCCTGCTGAAGCGCGCAACCCCCGAGGAGATCGTCGCGGCGATCCGTGCGGTCGCCGGGGGCGACGCCGTGCTGTCCCCGCAGGTGACCCGTCGGCTGCTGCGCGATCTCGCCGCCCGCCCCAGACCCGCCCCCCTCCCGGTCCCCCTGACCGACCGCGAGTCCGATGTCCTGCGCGAACTCGCCCGCGGCCTGTCCAACCCCGAAATCGCCGACACCCTGGGAGTCTCCCTGGAAACCGTAAAAACCCACGTCAAAGCGGTCCTCCTCAAAGTGGGCGCCCGCGACCGCACCCAAGCCGCCGCCTGGGCCTACCGCACCGGCTTCCCCGGCCTCCCCTAACCCCATCCCCAACACCCACCCCTAACCCCACCCCCACACTCCCGCACCCCCACCCAGGGTTCCGAGGCCGCGCCCTCAACGGGCCCCACACCCCGCGCCCTAGGCCCCGCACGGCCCCACGCCCCGGGTCCCGCGTTTAAGCCTTCGGATAATCCCACGCCTCACGCCCTAGGCCCCGGCACCCCGCGCGCACCCTGGGCTCCGCGCGCCCCGCGCCCGGGTTGCGCCCCCACGCCCTCAGCGGGTCCGCGCCCTGGGGTCCCGGGCCCTGACTCCCGCGCCCTGGGGGCTGGCGCGGAGGGTGTCCGCAGGGGGAAAGCGGTTTCGCGCCGTGCGCGCGGGGTTGGGGCTGTGACCTCGGTAGGTCCCGCGCGCTGTGCCCTGGGTGCCAGGCGCCCGTGCCCGGGTTCCGCGCCGTGCGCCCCTTGGTGGGTCGGTGCCCTGCGCGCTGGATCCCGCGCCTCTGGGTCCCGCGCCCTGCGGGCTGGGTCTTGCGCGCCCGCGCCCGGGTTTCGCGCCCTGCGCGCTGGGGGTCTGGGCCGCGCGCGCTCAGTTGGCCGCGCCCTTGAGTACCGCACCCCGCGTCCAGGGTTCCGCGTCTGAGCCCTCGGCGGGTCCGCGCCCCGCGCGCGGGTTCCGCGCCGCGCACGCCTCGGTGACTCCGCGCCTCGCGCGCTGGGTCCGTACTCTGCGCTGGGTCGGCACTGTGCGCGAGCACCCTGGGTTGCGCGTCAGACCTCGGTGGATCCCGCCCGCGTCCTAGGTTCCGCCCCGCGCGTGCCTCGGTGGGTCCGCGCGCTGCGCGCTGGATCCCGCGCCCTGTGCGCTGGGTCTTGCGCGCCCGCGCCCGGGTTTCGCGCCCTGGGGGTCTGGGGGTCTGCGCCGCGCACGCCCTTAGTGGCCGCGCCCTTGAGTTCTGCACCCCGCGCCCAGGGTTCTGGGGCTGTGCCTTCGGTAGATTCCGAGCACTTCGGTGGGTCCGCGCTCCGCGTCCTGGGGCCTGGGTCTAAGCCCTCGGTAGGGCCGCGCGTCACGTCCTGGGGCCCGCGCTGTGCGTCCCTCAGCGGGTCCGCGCGCTGCGGTCTGGGTTCCGCACCGTGCGCGCCCTGGGTTCCGTGCGCTGCGTGTAGGGTTCCGCGCCGTGCGCGCGGGGTTGGGCCGTGGCCTTGGTGGGTCCCGCGGACTGTGCCCTGGGGCCTGCGCGCCCCGCGCGTGGGTTTCGGGCTGCGCACGCCTCGGTGGGTGCGCGCTCCGCGCGCTGGATCCCGCACCGTGTGCGCGCGCCCTGGGTACTGTGCGCTGCGTGTGGAGGTCCGCGCCGCGCGCGGGGTTTGGGCTGTGTCTCGGTGGGTCCCGCGCACTGCGTCCTGGGGCCCGCGTCTAGCCCTCGGTGGGTCCCGGGCGCCGCGTCCTGGGGCCCGCGCCGTGCGTCCCTCGGTGGGTCCGCGCCCCGAGCCCTGGGTTCCGCGCCGTGCGCGCGCCCTGGGCTCTGTGCGCTGCGTGTGGGGGTTTGCGCTGCGTGTGGGGTTTTGGGGGTGGGCTTCGGTGGGGTTCGTGCCCTGGGGGCTGGGTCCTGGGGTTTGTGGGCTGCGTGTTGGGGGCGGACTGGGGGCCTTGGTGGGGGCGGGGGTTGGGGCTTGTGTTTGGGGTTCTGCGTGTCGCGCGTGCGGGTTTTGGGCGTGGGTCCTTGGTGGGGTGTGGGCGGCGTGGGTCGCGTCGTTTTCACCGCACTTGGTGTGGGTTGTGCTCTGGGGCTGGGGTTGGTGGGGTTGGGTGGGGTGGAGTGGGTGGTTAGGGCGGTGGAGGGTGGTGAGGTGGTGGAGGGTGAGGGTGAGGGTTGTGGTGGTGGTTTGGGGTGAGGGGGAGGTGGTTGGGGGCTTTTGGGGTGGTTTGGGGGTGGTGGGTTTGGGGGGTGGGGGTGGTGGGGTGGTGGGGCTGGGGAGGGGGGTGGGTGGGGTTAGTGGGGGGTGGTTAGGTTGGTTAGGGCTGTTTGGGCGGCTTGGAGGGTGATGTTGGGGGGGATGGAGGCGGTGGTGAGGAGGGAGGTTAGGAGGGTTAGGTCTTTTTGGAGGAGGGGGGCGGCTTTGGGGGCCATGGGGGCTAGGGTGCCGCCGGCGGCTTGGAGGCGGGAGAGGGCGAAGCTTGCGCCGCTGCCGTGGGAGGCTACTTCGGCTAGTTTGAGGGGGTTTATGCCTAGGGATTCGGCTAGGGCGAGGGTGCCGGAGGCGGTGGCTAGGTTTGCGGTGAAGAGGGTGTTGTTGAGGAGTTTGGCTAGTTGGCCGGAGCCTGTGGGGCCGAGGTGGATGATGGGGTTGGCGTAGGTGGTGAAGATGGGGTGGCAGCGGGTTATGGTCTCGGTGGGGCCGCCTGCCATGATCAGGAGGTGGCCTTCGGCTGCGGCGGAGGGGCCGCCGCTGACCGGGGCGTCTATGAGGGTTATGCCTTGGGTGGCGGCTTGGGTGGCAAGGCGGGTGCAGGTGTCGGGGTGGACCGTGCTGTGGATGACGATGATGCCGTTGGGGGCGAGGCCGGCTAGGACGCCGTTGGGGGCGGTTACGACCTCTTCTACGTCGGCGTCGGTGACTACGCAGATGCAGACGATGTCGCTGGCGGCGGCCAGGGCGGCGGGGGAATCAGCGGTTTGGGCGGGGGTGTCGGCGAAGGGGGTGAGGGATTCGGGGCGGCGGGCCCAGAGTGTGGTGGGGTGGCCGGCCTCGGCGATGCGGCGGGCCATGGGGGCGCCCTGTGAGCCAAGGCCGATGAATCCGACGCGCATGGGTGTCTCCTCATGTTGTGGGGACGCGCCGCGCTGCGCGGCGCGGTGGTGCTCGGTCAGGCGTCGGCGCGCAGCAGCATGACGCCGCTGGGGGTGAGTCCGCCGCTGCTGACGACGGCGACGCGCGCTCCGGCGACCTGGCGTTCGCCCGCCTCGCCGCGCAGCTGGGTGACCGCCTCGTGGACGAGGCCCATGCCGTGGGTGCGGCCGTGCGAGAGCTGGCCGCCGTGGGTGTTGAGCGGGATGACGCCGTCGCGGGCGATGTTCTTGCCGCCGTCGAGGAAGTCCTTGGCCTCGCCGATGCCGCAGAAGCCGAGACCTTCGAGCCAGGACAGGCAGTTGAAGGTGAAGCCGTCGTAGAGTTCGGCGACGTCGACGTCGTCGGGGCGCAGGTCGGTGCGCGTCCACAGGTGGGCGGACTGGCCGAGGACTTGGGGTTCGTGGGTGAGGGTGCTCTGGTCCCATTCGGGGCGTTCGAGGATCTGGGTGCCGACCGCCTCGACGTGGACGGGCGGTTTGGCGAGGTCGCGTGCGGCGTCGGCGGCCGAGACGATGACGGCGACGGCCCCGTCGCAGGGCACGTCGCAGTCGTACAGCCCGAACGGCGTGGTGATGGGGCGGGCGTTCAGGTAGTCGTCCATCGTCATGGGGTCGCGGTAGACGGCGGTGGGGTTCAGCGCCGCGTTGGCGCGCTGGTTGAGCGCGATCCAGCCGAGGGTCTCGCGGGTCGTGCCGTACCTGGCGAAGTGCCGTTGGGCGTTCATCGCGAGCGTGTGCGCGGCCGACAGGGCACCGTAGGGCTTGAGCCACCCGTCGGCGCGGCCTGACCCGCGCGCGGGCGGGTTCCGGCGCATCAGCTCCATCGACGTGGCCTCCCACAGCGTCCGGAAGCACAGGACGTGTCGGGCGAGCCCGCCCGCGACGGCGAGCATCGCGCCGATGAGCGAGCCGCCGGGCCCGAACGTCTCTGGCCCGCCCTGGTGCCACACCGGACGGATTCCGAGCGCCGCCTCCAACGCGGTCACGCCGCCTTCGGAGAACCCGCCGAAGGCTCCGCCGCCCGGGTAGGTGGCGAGGCCGTCGATGTCGTCGAAGGTGAGTCCCGCGTCCTCGACCGCGCGCTTGCACGCCTCGACGGTCAGTGAAAGCGGGTCGGCCATCAGACGACGGCCGATCCGCGACATGCCGATGCCGGTAAGGGCGGCTTTGTCCTCGAACTTCTCCGCGCGGACCATGGGCCGCACATGCCGCCACATCGCGTCGGGCTCGATCGCGTCCCGGACGGGCGGTGCCGGGTCGCCCTGGTCGGCGGCGGGCCGGAACAGCGGCAGCCAGACGTCCTCGTGCCGCTCGAAGACGACCTCCATCCGCATCCCCAAGGACAGCTCGTCGGGGTCGCAGTCCACAAGGTTCGTCGTCAGCCGGACGCGCGGGTCCTCCTCGATCGCCACCTGCGCGATCGTGAACGGTGTCGGCATGCCGGGCGCGGGAAACCGGTGATTCACGGTGAATCCGATCAAAGCGGCCCGCCCGGAGACGGCCCGAACCCCGATCTCGTCCCCCCGGCAGTACCGGCAGACGGGCTGGGGCGGATGGATCAGCGCCGCGCACGACGCGCACTCGGCGAAGCTGAGCACCCCGTCGGCCCCCGACGTCCAGAAGAACGCGTTCTCCGGGGTGAGCGCGGGCAGGGGCCGCTGCGAGGGCGGGTTCACACTGTTCTCCTTGGGCTGTGCCGACCTTGCCGTGCCGTCCGGAGCGGGCATGGCTCCCGCTCCGGACGGCGGTGTCGCCGGTCCCCGCACGTTTCGCCCGCGATTGCGTACCGTGCCGGCCCGACGGGTTCGCGCGGGGCCGCTCAGGTGTTGCGGCCGCCGTTGACGCCGATGATCTGGCCGGTGATGTACCCGGCCTCCTCCGAGACGAGGAACGCGCAGGTCGCGGCGATGTCCTCGGGCCTGCCGACGCGGCGCACGGGGGTGCGTTTGATGTGGTCGTCGATGGTGCCGCCGAGCAGTTCGCGCGACTCGGCCTTGCGCAGCATCGGGGTGTCGATGAAGCCGGGCGGCACGGCGTTGACGGTGACGCCGGACGGGCCGAGTTCAAGGGCGAGCGCCTTGGTGAGGCCGTTCACCGCGGACTTGGCCGCGACGTAGTGCGTCATGTAAGGCTGGCCGGAGTGGGCGCTGGACGACGAGATGTTGACGATCCGGCCCCAGCCCGCGGCCTCCATGTCGGGCAGCGCGGTCTGGACGCAGTGGAAGACCCCGTTGAGGTTGACGTCGATGATCCGCTGCCACTTCTCGAACGTGATCCTGGCGAACCGCTGGAACCCGTCGACGCCCGCGGCGTTCACCAGCACGGTGACGGGTCCGAGCTCGGCGCGCACGGCGGCGAAGGCCGCCTCGACCTGGTCGCGGTCGGACACGTCGGCCTTGTGGGCGTGCGGGGCGTCCGGCGGGTTGAGGTCGAGCACCGCGACGTTCAGTCCGTCGGCCCGCAGCCGGTCGGCGATGGCCTTGCCGATGCCGGAGCCGCCTCCGGTCACGATCGCGTTGGTCACGAGCGCACCCCTCCGGGCTGTGTCATCACAAGAATCTCCCTTCCGAATGCGAGAACTCTACTCTCGCAATCTTGGACTCCGGAAGACCCGTGAGAGCACTCATTCTCTTCTAGCGGAGGGTTGATTTGCATTCTATGAGAATGTAGTTTCCAGCCCAGCCGAACAGGAAGAGGCAGGATGGGATCAGTGGACGCGGGCGCCGCGAGGCGGCTGCTCATCGATGGCGAACTCGTCGGCGCGGCGCGGACGTTCCCGACGCTCAACCCGGCGACCGGCGAGGTGCTCGGCCACGCCCCCGACGCGAGCGCCGACGACGCGGCGGCCGCCGTCGCCGCGGCCCGCCGCGCGTTCGACGAGACCACCTGGTCCACCGACGTGGCGCTGCGGGTGCGCTGCCTCGACCAGCTGCACCGCGCGCTCGTCGAGCACGCCGAGGAACTGCGCGCGGTCACCGTCGCCGAGGTCGGCGCGACCCTGGCCCTCACCCACGGCGCACAGCTTGACGAGCCCATCGGCATCGTCCGCTACTACGCCGACCTGCTCAGGGACTACCCGCTGCGCGAGGACCTGGGCGAGCTGGAGATCCGGGGGCAGCGGCACCGCCGCTGGGTCGAGCGGGAGGCCGCGGGCGTCGTCGCGGCGATCATCGCCTACAACTACCCCAACCAGCTCGCGCTGGCCAAGCTCGCGCCGGCGCTGGCCGCGGGCTGCACCGTCGTGCTGAAGGGCGCGCCGGACACGCCGCTGACCACGCTGACGCTCGGGGAGATCATCGCCCAGCACACCGACATCCCGCCCGGCGTCGTCAACGTGCTCGCGTCCTCCACCGCCGAGGTCGGCGAGGCGCTGACCACCCATCCCGACGTCGACGTCATCACGTTCACCGGCTCGACCGCCGTCGGCAAGCAGATCATGAAGGTCGCGAGCGACGGTCTGAAGCGGACGTTCCTCGAGCTCGGCGGCAAGTCGGCGATGATCGTCCTTGACGACGCCGACCCGAAGGCGACCGCGATGTTCGCCGCGTTCACCGTCTGCGCCCACGCCGGGCAGGGCTGCGCGCTGACCACCCGGCTCCTCGTCCCGCGTGAGCGGCATGACGAGATCGTCGGGCTCGTCGCCGGGAGCATGGCGCGCGTCAGGGTGGGCGACCCGGCCGACCCCCCGACGTACATGGGCCCGCTCATCAGCGCGCGGCAGCGCGACAAGGTTGACGCGATGGTCAAGCGCGCGGTCGCCGACGGCGCGACGCTCGTGTGCGGCGGCGCGCCGATCGACCCCGGCTTCTTCTACGCGCCGACGCTGCTGGCGAACGTCGACCCCGACAGCGAGATCGCCCAGGACGAGGTGTTCGGCCCCGTCCTCGCGGTGATCCCTTACGCCGACGAGGACGACGCCGTACGCATCGCCAACAATTCGGTGTTCGGCCTTTCCGGGGCCGTGCACAGCGCGGACGAGGCACGTGCCATAGCCGTCGCCCGGCGCATCCGTACCGGCACGTTCTCCATCAACGGAGGCAACTACTTCGCTGCGGACGCCCCCTTCGGCGGCTACAAGCAGTCGGGCATCGGCCGGGAGATGGGCCGCGAGGGCCTCGAGGAGTTCCTGGAGACCAAGACGTTCGCGTCGGTCGTCAGGTGAGGCTCGGGAGAGAAAGGCGGGTGGCGTGATGCGCGTCGGGTTCGTCGGGGCGGGACGGATGGGCCGTCCCATGGTCGGGCGGCTTGTGGCGGAAGGGCATGATGTGCGGGTGCTCGGGCGGAGCGCGGAGACCCGTGCCGCGCTCGCCGAGGACGGGGCCGTGCCCGTCGCGTCAGTCGTGGAGACGGCGGCGGGGGCCGAGGTCGTCGTCGTGTGCGTGTTCTCCGACGCGCAGGTGCGCGAGGTCGGGCCCGAGCTCGTCGCGGTGCTGCCGGAGGGCGCGGTCCTCGTCCTGCACACGACGGGCAGCCCCCGGACTGCCCAGGAACTCGCCGCGCGCGGCGCGGGATGCGGCGTCGACGTGCTCGACGCGCCGGTGAGCGGCGGCCCGCACGACATCGCCGCGGGACGGCTGACGCTGTTCGCGGGCGGGACGGCCAGGGCGTTCGACCGGGCACTGCCCGCGCTCGCCGCCTACGGCGACCCGATCCTGCACGTCGGGCCGCTCGGCTCGGGGCAGCACGTCAAGCTGGTCAACAACGCGCTGTTCGCCGCGCACCTCGGCCTGCTCGCCGACGCGGTCCGGCTCGGCGAGGCGCTCGGCGTCCCGGAGGACGTGCTGCTCGGCGCGCTCCCCCACGCGAGCGCCGCGAGCCGCGCCCTCGCCGGGGTCGCCTCCCGCAATTCCGTCGCCGCCTTCGCCGACTCCACGGCACAGTTCCTCGGCAAGGACCTCACGACGGCCCGTGCCCTCGCGGCCGAACTTGGCGCGGACCTCGGCTCGTTGGCTCCCGCGCACTCCGCCCTCGCCGCCCTCCTCCCACCCCGAGTCCCCTGAAGGGTGGGAGGAGGGGCGTAGGGGTCAGGAGGTCAGGGAGCCGAGGAGGTCGAGGGTCCGGGCCGTGGACTCCGGGCCGGCGAGGTCGGTCTGGGTGAGGACGATGTCGGTGGCTCCCGCGGAGCGGTAGCGCGCTATGGCGGCGGCGATGGCGTCCTCGTCGCCTATCTCCACGAGGTCGGCGGCCTTGGACACGCCGGACCACGCAAGGACCCGCTGGTAGGACGGGATCGTGTCGTAGAAGCCGGTCTGGCGCGCGGCGGCCTCGCGGGTCTCCTCGACCTTGTCGGTGACGACCGCGGGGATGAAGGCGATGACGCGCGGGGCGGGGCGGCCCGCGTCATCGGCGGCCGCCGCCAGCGCTGGGACGATGTGCTCCGACAGCGCCTTCGGACCGGCGAGGAAGGGCAGGGTGCCGTCGGCGAGCTCGCCGGTGACGCGCAGGGCCTGCGGTCCCATCGCCGCGACATAAACCGGGACGGTCGGGGACGCACCGGCCAGCGCCGACGGCAGCGGCGTGCGCGCCGTAAGGATTTCTCCCTCGAAGTCCGACTCGCCGGTCTCCAGGTAGGCGCGCAGGGCGGTCAGGAACTCGCGGAGCCTGGCGATCGGCCGCTCGTAGGGCGTGCCGAAGACCTTCTCCACGAACACCTGCGCGCCGAGTCCGAGGCCGAGCGCGAACCTGCCGCCGGTCGCGGCCTGGCTCGTCTGGGCCTGCGCGCCGACGAGCAGCGGATGCCTGCCGAACACCGGAACCGCCGAGGTCCCGACGGTCACGCCGGGCACCTCGCGGCCGATGATGCCGGCCAGCGCGATCGCGTCATAGGCGAACTGCTGTGACAGCCAGACCGACCGCACTCCGGCCTCGGCCGCCGCGCGTGCCCTTTCCACCGCCGTGTCGACGGCGTTCGCCGTCCCGGTCACCGGGATCACCACACCAAGAGTCATAACTCGACAAACCCGATGGGTTAAGCATGCATTCCCGCCGTGACGGGGTTTCCGAGAAGTTTCCGCACCGGTCTCAGAACCTGTCGCTGAGCGCGCGCAGCAGCCGTTCCAAGGCGACAGTCGCGAGCCTTCCCGGCAGTGCGGCCGCGCCGCGCATGAGCGGTTCGGCCTGGAGCAGCGTCCGGGGGCCGGAGACGGCGAGGGCCCCGGACGCGACGGCCGACGCGCGCCGCGCCTTCACCCCGCGCCGCGCGGAGTAGGCGTCGGCGACGTAGCGGGGGTCGTCGGCCGTGGCGAGGCAGTCGAGCAGCGCGGTGACGTCCTCGAGCGCCTGGTTGGCGCCCTGTGCGGCGGCGGGCGGCATGGCGTGGGCGGCGTCGCCGAGCAGCACGCACCGCCGCGCGCCCCACCGGCGCGGGACGGCGTGCCGGTACTGCCGGTGCACCTCGACGTCGGCGTCGGTGAGCGAGGCGAGCAGCGTCGGGACGGGTTCTGCCCACCCGGCGTACCTGGCGCGCAGCGTGTCCAAGGGGCGCTGGCCCGAGGGCGGCGGGGGCCCGTCGAAGAACCACTGGACGAGCCCGTCACCGGCCCCCATGTAGCCGCAGTCGCCGGTGCGTCCGACGACGAGCGTGGTCGTCGCGCCGGGGTCGAACGGCGCGGGGGTGAGGCCCTGCCAGCCGACGACGCCGGTCGGCGGGGCGGGTCCGTCGCCGAGCACGGCGGCGCGGACGCGGGAGCGCACCCCGTCCGCGCCGACGAGGAGGTCGGCCTCGTGGACGGTGCCGTCGTCGGTCCGCGCCCGGACCGCGTGGCCGTCGAGGGTGACGTCGGCGACGCGTTCGCCGAACCGCACGTCGGGCAGGCCGTCGGCCAGGAGGGTGATGAGCGCGCCGCGCGGCACGACCCGCGCCTCCGTGCCGAGCCGTGCGCCGAGCGCGGTGAGGTCGACGTCGGCGACGCGCCTGCCCTTCGCGGTGCGGACGGCGAGGGCGTCGAGCCGCTGTCCTGTCTTGTCGAGGTCGACGCCGAGGTCCCTGACGATCCCCGTCCCGTTGCTCCACAGGGTGATCGCGCCGCCGCCGAGCCGCGGCCCCGCCGCGCGCTCCAGCACCACGACGTCGTGTCCGGCTCCGGCGAGCCCCCGTGCGGCGGCGAGCCCCGCGATCCCCGCGCCGACGACAAGCACCCGCACGCCCGGCCTCCTATGTACTACACGCCGTAGTACTACTCTTTATAGAAGAAAAGGCGGGAACGCGAAAGCCCCGTCCCTCTGGCGGAACGGGGCTGGAAACCTGGCGGAAGCGTCAGAAGGCGTGCGGGCCGAAGCGGCCCCAGGCCACGAACACCGAGAGCGCGAGCAGCAGGAGGTTCGCCGGAAGCGACTGGTTCTCCTTGCGGCGGGCGTGCACGACGATCGCGCCGACCATCGTGATGGCGAGACCGGTGGCGGCGAGCGGCACGAGGATCGGCAGGATGTCGACCAGCGCGGGCAGGACAAGCCCGATCGCACCGAGGACCTCCACGATCCCGATCGCCTTGACCGACCACGCGGGCCAGTCCTCGACCCAGCCGAGACCGGTGGCGACGAGCTTGTCCGGCGGCTGGGCTGCCTTGAAGGCGCCGGCGAAGAGGAAGGCCGCGGCGAGCAGGCCCGCCGCGATCCACAGTGCGATGTTCATGGGGGTCCGATCTGGCGGGGATTGACTTGAACTTTCAAGTATCAACCTAGGCGGACGCGGATCAACGCGTCAAGCACGACGAAGCGCCCCCCACCCGACGGGCGAGGGGCGCTGCGCGCGGAACGTCAGCGGTTGAGCGCGCCGAGGTCCACCGGCAGCTGCGCGCCGGTGATGAACTTGCCCTCGTCGGAGGCGAGGAACGCGACGATGTTCGCGATGTCCTCGGCCTCGACCATCTGGTACGGCAGGGTCGGCATGAAGATCGGGCCGAGCAGCGGCGACTCGCCGAGGAAGTCGCCCATCGAGCCGTCGGTCATGCCCGTCGCGACGCCGTGCGGGTGCACGGTGTTGACCCGGATGTCGTGCTCGCCGAGCTCGTTGGCGAGCACCTTGGCCAGGCCGACGACGCCGTGCTTGGAGCTGGCGTAGTGGGCGAGGAACGGCAGGCCCTTCAGTCCCGCGACCGAGCTCGTGATGATGATCGAGCCGCCCCTGCCCTGCGCGATGAGGGTCGGCACGGTGGCCTTGATCGTCTTCCAGACGCCGGTGAGGTTGGTGTCCAGGACGTCCTGCCACTGCTCCTCGGTGATCTCCCAGGTGCGGCCGTAGTTCACGATGCCGGCGTTGGCGACGACGATGTCGAGCCCGCCGAACAGCGCGACGCCCTCGTCCACGACGGCCTGGATCGCGGTGAGGTCGCGTACGTCGGCCTGCTTGGCCAGGATGCGTCCGCCCGCCTCCTCGACCAGCTTGACGGTCTCGTCAAGGTCGGACTGGCTCGCCGGGGCGTACTTCACGTAGGAGCTCGCCGAGGCGTTGATGTCGATCGCGATGATCGCCGCGCCCTCGGACGCGAGCCGCACGGCCTCCGCCCGGCCCTGCCCGCGCGCCGCGCCGGTGATGAAAGCGACCTTGTTGTCCAGACGCCCCACGTCTGCCTCCTCATTGAGTTGGCCCGGCTTGCGGAGCGTCCCGACCTCTCGTACCGCGACCCCCACGGCCGAGCCGTTGAAACGTGTCACTTAGCTTTCCAGGACAAACCGCCCACCACAAGGGCTTACTGACAGAAAACTGCATCATGCACACGATATGCATCTACCCCATGGCGTTACGGGGTCTCGGACGCCCCGAGGCGGTCGGCGATCGCGGTGACCGCGGCGAGGACGACGGCGCGGTCGAGCGGCTCGCGTTCGACGATCCGGTGCAGGGACCAGCCCTCGATCAGGGCGTCGAGCGCGCGGCACGCGTCAGGGGGGAAGTGCCGGGACAGCGAGGCGCGGCTCGCCCTGAGCCAGGCGCGCATGACGTCGGTGACCGCACTGTTGAAGGTGGCGAAGGAGTACATCTCGAACAACAGCGCCATCTCACGCGGCGAGGCGTATTCCGGGCCGCAGATGAGGTCGGCGACCGCCGCGCAGGCCGCGGGACGGTCGGCGGCGGCGGTCAGCGCCTCGCGGTAGTCGCCTGCCATCTCCTCGGCGAGGAGGGCGAAGGACTGCTCGAAGATCGCCTCGATGCCGTCGAAATGGTAGGTGAGCGAGCCGAGCGGGACGTCGGCGCGCTCGGCGATGAGCCGGTGCGTCGTCTTGTGCACACCGCGCTCGGCGATCACGTCGAGCGCGGCCCTGAGGATGCGGGCCTTGCGCCCTGGATCGTTGGCCACCCGTCGTGTGCCGCCCATGCGCTCCCTTCCCGGCATCGATCGTAGGGCCTGGGACCCCCTGCCGTCGGCGGTGCAAAGTGTGTACATTCGTACACACTTGTTCCGTACGCTCGCCTGGGGAACCCTCTGTGCCCACGATCACCCAACGCCGTTTCGCCCTGTACGCCCTGTTCTTCGTCCCCGGACTGAGCATCGCCTCATGGGTCACCCGCACACCCGCGATCCGCGACCACCTCGCCGCCTCGACCGCCCAGATGGGGCTGATCCTCGTCGGCCTGTCCATCGGCTCGATGATCGGCATCCTCGGCTCGGGACCGCTCGTCGCCAGGTTCGGGGCGCGGACGGTGATCGTCGGCGGGACGCTCGGCATCATCGTCGCGGTGCCCGCCGTCGGCCTCGGCGCGGCGCTGTCGGCCGGCTGGCTCGTCACGCTCGGGCTGTTCCTGTTCGGGCTCGGCATGGGCTGCGGCGAGGTCGCCATGAACGTCGAGGGCGCGGACGTCGAACGGGAGATCGACCGGCCCGTGCTGCCCGTCCTGCACGGGTGCTTCAGCCTCGGCACCGTCGTCGGGGCGCTCGCCGGGATCGGCTTCACCGCCGTGGAGTTCCCCGTCGTCTGGCACCTCGCGCTGGTCGGCGCGGCCGCCCTCGCCGTCTTCGCGTTCGCGATCCCCCGCATCCCCGACGGGACGGGACGCACCCGTCACGACGGGCAGGGCGAGGTCGTCCGGGGGCCCGCGCCTTGGCGCGACTCGCGTCTGCTGCTCATCGGCGGCGTCATCCTCGCCATGGCGCTCGCCGAGGGCGCGGCCAACGACTGGCTTCCGCTGCTCATGGTCGACGGGCACGGCCTCGACCCGGCCCTCGGCTCTGCCGTCTACACGGTGTTCGCCGCCGCGATGACCGTCGGGCGCTTCGCGGGCGTCCCCGTCCTGCGGCGCTGGGGCAGGGTCAAGGTACTGGCGGCCAGCGCGCTCTCGGCGATCGCGGGGCTCGGGATCGTCGCGGGCACCGACCACCAGCTGCTCGCCGGAGCTGCGGTGATCCTGTGGGGGCTCGGGGCGGCGCTCGGCTTCCCCGTCGCGCTGTCGGCGGCCGGGGACTCGGGGCCCGACGCGGCGGCCCGCGTCGCGCTGGTCTCCATCATCGGCTACGTGGCCTTCCTCGCCGGGCCGCCGGTGCTCGGGTTCCTCGGTGAGACCGTCGGCCTGCGCGGCGCGATGCTCGTGCCGCTCGGGTTCCTCGCCGTCGCCGTCTTCCTCACCCCGGCGGCCGGTGACCGCCGCTCACCCGTCGGCGCGGGCGGGTGAGCGGCGACGGGAGATCGCGACCCCCGCCAGGCACAGGACGCCGCCCGCGACGGCGGCGGCGGTCGGGAGTTCGCCGAGCACGGCCCACGCCATGAGGACGACGATGGCCGGGACCGCGTAGGTCGTCGCGCCCATGCGTCCGGCGGTGGTGCGGGACAGCGCGTACGCCCACGTGGTGAAGGCCAGGGCGGTCGGGAAGACGCCGAGGTAGACCATGTTGAGCGTGGCGGAGACGGGGGCGTGCGCGGCCTCGCTGACCAGCACGCCGGCGAACGGAAGGGTGAGGACCGCGCCGATGAGGCAGCCGAAGAACGTCGCCTGCAACGCGGTCGCGTGCCTGAGCGCGGGCTTCTGGGTGACGACCCCCGCCGCGTACGTCAGCGCGGCCACCAGGCACAGGACGACGCCGAGCACCGACGCGTCGCCCGAGCCGCGGACGGCGAAGCCGACGACGACCGCGCCCGCGAAGGACACCGCGAGACCGGCGAACAGCGTCCTGGGCAGCCCCTCCCCCAGGAACCTGCCGCCGAGCAGCGCGATCAGGATCGGCCCGACGTTGACGAGCATCGCGGCGGTCCCGGCGTCCACCTCGCGCTCACCCCAGTTGAGCGCGACGAAGTACAGGCCGAACCACAGGACGCCCGACCAGGCGATCCCCGGCCACGCCGCGCGCGGCGGCAGTCCCTCGCGGCGGGCCGCCCAGAAGATCCCGAGGACGAGCGCGCCGGTGGCCAGGCGGCCGAGGGCGAGCGCGCCGGGCGAGTAGTGCTCGCCCGCGCTGCGGATCGAGACGAAGGCCGAGGCCCAGAAGAAGACGGTGATCGCGGCCGCCGCGAGCGCGGTCCTGTCGGGCGTGCGTTCCGCGCCCACCTGCACATTCATGAATGAGACATTAGGCCATCTTTTTCGGACGCCACCCGATTCCCGTGGGACCCGACCCGAACACCCGGGCGGTGGTCCGCCAGACGGGATGGGCGACCGGTCCGAGGGCGTCCGGAGGGCGGGTAGGTTGATCGTCATGCATGCGAGGACGCGCGGTGAGACGGGCCAGGGGGCCAGGATCGCGGCGATCCTCGAGGCATTCGACGGGCCCGGGGAGCTGCTCGGGCCGTCGGAGCTGGCCCGTCGCACGGGCCTGGCGAAGTCGACGGCGCACCGGCTCGCGCACGAGCTCGCCGACGCGGGCCTGCTGGAGCGCGAGGCGGGCCGGATGCGCCCCGGCGCGCTGATGCTCGAGTTCGGCCGCCGGATGGCGCGGCGCGGCCTGCGCGACGCCGCCGTCCCGCTCATGGGCGACCTGCGGGAGGTCACCAGGCTCGGGGTGCTGCTCGCGGTCCTCGACGGCCAGGACGTCGTGTGCGCCGACAGCCTCCCCGCCGCGGGCGCTCCGGCGACCCCGCGCCCCGGCGACCGCCGTCCGGCGCTGGCGACCGCGTCGGGCCGGGCGATCCTCGCCTTCTCCCCTCGCGAGCTGTCCGCGGGCGCGATCGACGCGGGCGTCACCGCCGGGGTGCCGCGCGCGCTGCTGACCCAGCGGCTCACCAAGGTCCGCCGCTCCGGCGTCTCCCTCGACCGCCGCGAGCGCGGCCAGGGCACCGTGGCCTGCCCGGTGCTGAACGAGGCGGGCCACGCCGTCGCCGCCCTCGCCGTCCCCTACCGGGGCGGCCCCGAGGCCGCCGACCGCGTCACCGCCGCCGTCCGCACCGCCGCCCTCACCCTCTCCCGCCTCCTCCACACCCACTGACCCCCATTCGGGACCAACGGCCCAAATAGCTTATTTCGCAACTCTCCGATGTTGCGGTCACATGTCCCCACCTGGCGACTCTTGACGCGTACTGCTGCATGGTACAAAGTACGGTCTCGCCGACGAACGCGGTTTCACCGCCGCGAAACAAGCCCGGAGGGGGCCTATGACCGATTCCATTGGGGTCCGCGTGAAAACGGCGCCCGGCACAGCGGGACAGGCGCGACGGGGACCCGGATCCGCGATCTCGCTCCGGGAGGTGGGGATCCGCTTCGGGGCCTTCCAGGCGGTCGCGGACACGAGCCTCGACGTCGCCCCCGGCGAGTTCCTCTGCCTGCTCGGTCCGAGCGGCTGTGGCAAGTCCACGGTCCTGTCGGCGATCGCCGGGTTCGAGCAGGCCAGCGAAGGCGACGTCCGCGTCGACGGCGAGCGCGTCACCGCGCCGCGCCGCGACACCGGCGTGGTCTTCCAGAGCACCGAGGCGCTGTTCGACTGGATGACCATCCGCGACAACGTCGCCTACGGGCCCCGGATGCGCGGCGTCGCCAAGGCGCGCCGCGCCGAGATCGTCCAGGAGTACCTGAACCTCGTCGGCCTCGGCCACACCGCGGACAAGTACCCGAGCCAGCTGTCCGGCGGCATGCGCCAGCGCGCGCAGATCGCCAGGGTGCTGGCCAACGAGCCGCGCCTGGTGCTCATGGACGAGCCGTTCGGCGCGCTCGACGCGCAGACCCGCGAGGTCATGCAGCGCGAGCTCGACAGGATCTGGCGGGCGCGGCGCTGCACCGTCGTGTTCGTCACCCACGACATCGGCGAGGCGATCCTGCTCGCCGACCGGGTCGCGGTGATGAGCGCGGGCCCGTCCGCCGGCATCAAGTCGGTCTACGACGTCGACCTGCCCCGGCCCCGCGACGAGACGAGCCGGGAGTTCGCGCTGCTGCACCAGCGGCTGCGCGACGACATCAGCCAGGAGGTCCGCGCGGCGCTGCGCGCGCAGGGCGCGGACGTCGAGGAGGAACTGTGACCGCCCAGACGACGGCCGCCCCGCGCGGCAAGGCCCAGGACGCCCGCAGGCCCGCCGCGCGGCGCATCCGCGACTCCCGGCTGCGCACGCCGCTGCTGTACCTGGTGTCGGTGGCGCTCGGCCTCGGCGTCTGGCAGCTCGTCGCCGCGACGTCGGGTCCCGACATGGTCAGCTCGCCGAAGACCACCTTCGACGCCGCCGTCGAGCTGATCTCCGACGGGACGCTCGGCACGTCGGTGTGGGCGTCGCTGAAGCGCATCGCGATCGGCTGGGCGCTCGGCGTCGTCGTCGGCGCGCCGCTCGGCATCCTCATGGGACGGTTCGGCCTCGTCCGCCGGATCCTCGATCCCTATGTGGAGTTCTTCCGCTTCATCCCGCCCGTCGCGTTCGTGACGCTCGCCATCGTCTGGTTCGGCATCGGGGAGACCTCGAAGATCGTGCTGATCTTCTACACCTCGGTCTTCCTCGTCACGATCAACACCATCGCCGGCGTCATGGCGATCAACGACGCGAAACTGCGCGCCGCCGCGAGCCTCGGCGCGAACCGGTGGCAGGTGCTGTACTCGGTCGTCATGCCCGCGTCGGTCCCGCATGTGGTGACCGGCGCGCGCCTTGCCATGGGCAACAGCTTCCTCACCATCGTCTCGGCCGAGATGGTCGCCGCCGACGAGGGCCTCGGCGCGCTCATCTGGCAGTCGCGCAACTACGCGCGGATCGACTGGATCTTCGTCGGGATCATCACGCTCGGCCTGCTCGGCTTCCTGTGCGACCGGCTCGTCCGGCTCGCCACAGGGCGCGGCCTCCGCCGCTTCGGCGTCAGGGTCTGACGCCGCTCCCCCCAAGACTCCGCATGAAGGAGGGGCACATGCCCACCAAAAAGCTCACCCGCCTTTCGGCCGCGCTGTCCGCGGGAGTCCTCGCGCTGGCGCTCACCGCGTGCGGCGGCGACGAGGGCGACTCCTCGCTGCCGACCGTCCGGTTCGCCGTGGGCGCCGACGTCGCGTTCAGCCCGCTCTACGTGGCCGACGAGGAGGGCATCTTCGCCAAGCACGGCGTCAACGTCGAGCTCGTGAAGACCGAAGGGGGGCCCGCGCCGACCCAGTCCGTGGCGGCCGGCGCGGCCCACATGGGCGCGAACGCCGACCCGACGGTCCTCGGCAACGCCGTCCAGAGCAAGAACCTCAGGGCGATCGCGGTCTTCCAGCAGTCCGACCGCTACATCAAGGTCGTGCTGCGTGACGGGATCACCGACCCCAAGCAGATCAAGAGCATGGCGGTCGTGGACGGCTCACCGCTGATGGGCACGGTCAGGTACCTGGAGAGCCAGGGCGTGGACCGTTCCGCCGTGAAGTTCGTGAAGTCGTCGGCACCCGAGATCCCCGCACTGCTGAAGCGCGGCGACGTCGACGGGTTCGTGCTGTACGAGCCGTGGCCGTCGCGCGCGGTCGCCGACGGCGCGCACGTCGTCGCGGTCACCGGCGACTTCGGCATGTGGTTCCACCAGTGGGTCGTGGCCGACGACAAATGGCTCGCGGCCAACCCCGACACCGCCGCCGACGTCGTCGCGGCCATCGCCGAGGCCGACGAGCTGATCGGCGCCGATCCGCAGCGCGCCGCCGAGGCCACCCAGAAGGCGATCAAGCTGCCGGTGGAGCAGTCGCTGTCGCAGTTCAAGGAGATCGACTACGTCACGCGCGGGTTCACCGACGAGGACCTGGCCAGCTACAAGACGACAGTCGAGTTCTTCACCGCCGAGAAGCTGTGGAGCGGCACGCCCGACCTCGCGCAGGTCGTGCTGAAGGACTGGTATGGCGAGCATGTCGCGAAGTGACGCGGCGCGGCGTGCGCCCCTGCGGGCGTACGCCGCGACCCCGCACGGCCTCGTCCACTACGCCGAGCAGGGCGCGGGCGATCCCGTCCTGCTGCTGCACCAGACGCCGCGCTCGTGGGACGAGTACCGCGACGTGCTGCCGCTGCTCGGCGCGCGGTATCGGGCGATCGCGATGGACACGCTCGGGTTCGGCGCGTCCGACCGGCCGGAGCGTGAGTGGTCGGTCGAGCTGTTCGCCGAGGGCGTCCTCGGGCTGTGCGACGCGCTCGGGCTCGACCGGGTCGCGCTCGTCGGCCACCACACCGGCGGCGTCGTGGCGACCGAGGTCGCCGCGCGCGCTCCGGAGCGGGTGCGCGCGCTCGTCCTGTCGGGCGTCCCTTATGTGGACGCCGAGCGGCGGGCGAAGGTCGCGGCACGGCCGCCGATCGACCACGTCGCGGTCTCCCCCGACGGCGCGCACCTCGCCGACCTGTGGCACAACCGCAGGTCCTTCTACCCCGCCGACCGGCCCGACCTGCTCCAGCGGCTCGTCCGCGACGCGCTCGGCGTCGTGGACCGGGTCGAGGAGGGGCACGTCGCGGTGAACTCCTACCGGATGGAGGACCGGATCGGGCTCGTCCGCGCCCCGGCGCTCGTGCTCTGCGGAGAACTCGATGACTTCTCCCGGCCGGACATGCCCGCGCTCGCCGCCGGGCTCGGCGGCGCGCCCACCGAGCTGATCCCCGGGGTGGGCGTGCCCGCGCCCGACCACCGGCCCGACCTGTTCGCCGCAGCCGTCGACCGCTTCCTGCGGACGCTCCCGTGACGTCGCTCGTCTGGATCGCGGCCGGAGGGACGATCGAGGCGGTCGCCCGCGACCCGCTCGACCTCGTCGGCTACGGGGCGAGCGGGCGGCGAACGCCTCCCGAAGAGCTTCTCGCGGGGCTGCCGGGGATCGAGCGGGTCGCCGACGTCAGGGTCGTGCCATGGGCCGATCCGGGCGGCGGGCAGCTCCCGCCGAGCCACGCCTGGACGTTCGCCGACCTGCGGGCCCTCGCCGTCCTCGTCCGGGACGCCGCGCGCGGCGCGGACGGCGTGGTGGTCACCTGCGGCACCAACGGGCTCGAGGAGACCGCCTGGTTCCTCGACCTGGTGCTCGACCCCGGCGTCCCGGTGGTGGTGACCGGCGCGATGCGGCCGGACTCCGCGCCGGGACGCGACGGCCCGGGCAACCTCCTCGGCGCGTTCCGGGTGGCCGCCGACCGTGCCGTCCACGGCCTCGGGGTGCTGGTGGTGCTTGACGACCTGGTGCTCCCGGCCAGGGACGCCGCCAAGACCGCGACCTACCGGCGCGGCGCGTTCCAGGCCCCCGAGCACGGCCCGCTCGGGTTCGCCGACGCCGACGGACGTGTGGTGCTGCGCCGTCTCCCGCCGCCGCGCGGGGTCGGCTTCGCCCTCGACGCGGTACCCGCCGAGCCGCCGCGCGTCGACGTCGTCGTGTCGTATCTCGGCGCGGACAGCGCGCTCGTGGACGCCGCCGTCGCGGCGGGCGCGCGCGGGATCGTACACGCCGGGTTCGGCGCGGGCCATCCCGCGCCCGCCGAGCGCGCCGCGCTGGCGCGGGCGGCGGCGGCAGGGGTCGTCGTCTGCCAGGCGACGCGGGTCGCGACGGGAAGGGTCGTGCCCTACCGCGCGCTGGAGGCGGCGGGGTTCGTCGCGTCCGGCGATCTGAGCCCCTGGAAGGCGCGAATCCTGCTCTCCCTCGCCCTGTCCCGCGGTGAGCGCGGCGCTGCCCTACAGGCGGTTTTCGACGCCGTATAGGCGGCGTTCACGCAGGTGGGGGCCGTTCGCGCTTGACACCGTACTTTAAACCGTACATAGTACCGATCAATGAACGGCCCCCTGGAAGACCGGAGGTTGAAGTGAACGAGGACCTCGACGGCGTGCTCGAACTGCGGGTCGAGCAGCTGCGCAGGGAGTCCGACGGCGTGCTGTCGGTGACCCTCGCCGACCCCGAGGGCGGCGTGCTCCCCGCCTGGACGCCAGGCGCGCACATCGACCTCGAGTTCCCCGGCATGGTCCGGCAGTACTCGCTGTGCGGCGACCCGGCCGACCGGTTCGCCTACCGGGTCGCCGTACTGCGCGAGGAGGACTCGCGCGGCGGCTCCGCTCACATCCACGACGTGCTGCGCCCCGGCGACCTCGTCGAGGTCGGCGGCCCGCGCAACCACTTCGCGCTGGCTCCCGCGCCGCGTTACCTGTTCGTCGGCGGCGGCATCGGCATCACCCCGCTGCTGCCGATGCTGGCCCGCGCCGAGGCCGAGGGCGTCGAGTGGCGGCTTGTGTACGGCGGCAGGAGCCGCACGACCATGGGCTTCCTGCCCGAACTCGCCGCGCACGGCGCGAAGGTCAGCGTCGTCCCCGAGGACGAGCACGGCAGGCTCGACCTCGACGCGCTGATCGCCGGGACCGCGCCCGGCACCGCGATCTACGCCTGCGGCCCCGGCGGCCTGCTCGACGCGCTCGCCGAGCGCTGCGCCGCCGCCGGCCGCGCCGATGATCTGCACCTAGAACGCTTCAAGGCCAAGGCGCTCGACATCGACCCGGCCGCCGAGCACGGCTTCGACGTCGTGTGCGAGCGCTCGGGCCGTACCGTCGCGGTCCCTGCCGGCCGCTCGATCCTCACGAGTCTCGAGGAGGCCGGGATCAGCGTCCCGAACGCCTGCCAGGACGGGATCTGCGGCAGCTGCGAGGTCAAGATCCTCGACGGCGCGGCAGACCACCGCGACTCGCTGCTGTCACCCGCACAGCAGGAGGGCGGCCAGACCCTCATGGTCTGCGTGTCCCGCACCCTCGGCGACCGCCTCGTCCTCGACCTCTGACCCCCGCCCCCGAACCGCCCCAGAACCGCCAAGAACGACCCCGTGGAGACCGGCCATGACCGACATCGCTGACCAGCCGACGCAGCCGGAACCGGCGCCCGCCGCCCGCCGCCGCCCCCGCCGCGCCGCCGCCCCCGCCAAGCCCGTCAAGGCAGACCCGGCCGCCGCGCCCGGCGAGGGCGAGCCCGCGGGCCAGGACTGGTCGTCATGGCCGGTCTACAACGACGCGGAACTCGGCTTCCGTGACTTCTGGTACCCCGTGGAGTGGGCGCGCAGGATCGGCCAGAAGCCGAAGGCGATCACCCTGCTCGGCGAGAAGATCGTGCTGGTGCGCGACGGCGACAAGGTGCGCGCGCTGCACGACCGCTGCCCGCACCGGGGCGTGCCGCTGTCGCTCGGCCGCCGCGAGTTCGACGGCACGATCAGCTGCCCGTACCACGGCTGGACGTTCGACCTGGAGAACGGCAAGCTGTGCGCCGCGCTCACTGACGGCCCCGAGTCGCCCATCTGCGGCAAGGTGTCGGTGCGGACCTACCCGATCGAGGAACGCCTCGGCCTGGTGTGGGTGTACGTCGGCGACGGCGCTCCCCCGCCCGTCGAGCGCGACATCCCGAGCGAGCTGCTGGAGAACCCGTTCGTGATGGGCGGGCGCACCGACGTCCGCGACGGGAACTGGCGGTTCGCCGCCGAGAACGGCTTCGACGAGGGCCACGCCAAGTACCTGCACAACACCGCGCTGTGGCGGCTGTTCAAGGTGATGCCCGCCTGGAACAAGACACGGATCGTGGAGTCCGACAAGGACGGCTGGCTGATCCGCGTCCAGGACGAGGTGCACTGGGAGGCCGACTTCCCCGGCCTCGGCACCTGGACGAACAAGCGCTGGTGGAAGCGGATGCCGCTGCCCGACCACCCCGGCAAGGCCGCCGACATCAACCCCGTCATCGAGAAGATGAAACTGCCCGGCTTCGTGTCGATCAGGCTTCCCGGGCTCCTACGCGTCGCCTACCCGCACTTCATCCACTACGAGTGGTATGTCCCGGTCGACGCCGACCACGTGCGCTACGTCCAGATCATGGTCAGGTTCGAGCGCGGCGTGAAGGCGTCGGTGTTCAAGGCCAAGTACGTCTCGTGGATTCGCTGGCTGTTCCACGGCCAGTTCACCGGCCAGGACGCCTGGATGGTCGACGTCATGGACGCGCCGCCCGAGAAGCTGTACCGGCCCGACCTGTCGGTGACGGCATGGCGGCGGCTGATCGAGCGCAGCGGCCTGCGGGTGCAGCGCGAGAAGACCGGCCTTGAGCGCTGACACCCTGCCCGCGCGGCGCGTGGACGTCGGCGGGTTCGGCCTGAGCGTCGCCGAGGCGGGGGCGGGCCGTCCGACGGTCCTGCTGCACGGCGGCGGGCCAGGATGCACCGCGTGGACCGACTTCCGCGCGGTCGTGCCCCGCCTCGCCGTGGGACGGCGGCTGATCCTGGTGGACCTCGCGCAGTACGGGGCGTCCGACGGGCCCGCGATCGAGGGCACTCCCGCCGACTTCCACGCGACCTCCCTGCTCGCGCTCCTCGACGCGCTGGGGATCGCCGAGGCCGACTTCGTCTGCCAGTCGCTCGGCGGGCTCGCCGCGCTCACCCTGGCCGCGCGCGCTCCGGAGCGAACGCGGCGGCTCGTCGTCACCGGCAGCCAGCCCGTCCCCGCCCCGCCCGGGGTCGGCTCCGACCTCGGGCTCGGGCTCCGCGCCCGCGCGGAGTACTACGGCGGCGACGGCCCGTCCCCCGCCAAGATGCGCGCGCTGCTTGAGGCGCTCGAGTGGCACGACCCGGCGCGGCTGCCCGACGCGACTGTCGCGCTGCGGCACGCCGCCGCGACCACGCCCATGGCGCTCGGGCTCCTCGCCGAGCCCGCGCGGCGCGGTACGCCCGGCGACCTCACTGCCGTCCTGCCCGAGGTGACTGCCCCGGTGCTGCTGCTGTGGGGCGCGCATGACCCGTTCGCCGGGCCGGACTACGCGCTGTCGCTCACCGCACGGCTCCCGCGCGCCGACCTCGCCGTCCTCGGCGGGACCGCGCACCACCCCGCCGAGGAGCGGCCCGCCGCCTACGCGCGCGCGGTCGCCGCCTTCCTCGACGGCGACCCTTCCTGACCGAGCACTCCCCCTGGAGGTACCGCATGTCCCGCAAGACCGTCGCCCTCACCGCAGTCGCGGTCGCGGCGGGCCTCGTCGCCGCCAAGCCCGTGCGCCGCGCCGCGAGCCTCGCCTTCCTGTACGCGACGGGCACCGTCGTCCGCGACGAGCGCCCGGCCGGGAGCCGGGATGCCTGACGCCCAGGCCGCGCTCGATCCGACGCGCGCCGCCTGGGTGGAGGCGGCCCGCGCGCGGATCGACGACGCGCGGCTCACCGAGCTCATCGCCGGGATGGTGGCGATCCCCAGCCCGACCGGCGAGGAGGGCCCGCTGGCGCGCTGGCTCGCCGACCGGCTCACCGAGGCCGGCCTGGAAGGCAGCTACCAGCCGATCGACGCGGCCCAGGGCAACGCCGTCGGACGCCTGCGCGGCGACGGCACCGGGGCCGACCTCCTGCTCTACGCGCCGATCGACACCCTCACCGTCGGCTCCGAGGACGAGGACGTCCCGCAGGTCGGGCCCGAACTCCGTCCGGACATGCGGCCCGAGCCCGTCGTGGCGGGCCCGTTCGTCATCGGGCTCGGCGCGAGCAACCCCAAGGGGCACGGCGCGGCGGTCGTCGCCGCCGCCGAGGCGGTCGCGGCGGCCGGGATACCGCTGCGCGGCGACGTGCTCGTCGGGCTCGGCGCGGGCGGCATGCCCACCAACGCCAGGCCCGGCTTGCGCGCCAACACCGGCCAGGGCAACGGCTGCTCCTTCATGCTCGAGCAGGGCGTGTGGGCCGACCACGCGGTCATCGCCAAGCCGGGGTGGACCGCGGCGTGGGAGGAGGTCGGCCTGTGCTGGTTCGAGGTGACCGTCCGGGGGACCTACAGCTACGTCGGCAGCCGCCACAGGATGCCCTACCGCAACCCGATCGTGGACGCGGGGACCGTCATCGCGGGCCTTGAGGCGTGGCTTCCGGGGTACGCGGCACGGCACACCTCGGGGCTCGTCGCGCCGCAGGGGAACGTCGGCTGGATCGAGGGCGGCTGGCGGCGCACCGCGTCGCTGTCGCCCGCGTCGTGCCGCTTCCACGTCGACCTGCGGACGAGCCCGCGCACCACGCCCGCCGAGGCGCGCCGCGAGTTCGCCGCCGCGATCGACGGCATCCGCGCCGCCCACCCGGAGATCGACCTCGACTGGGAGATGACCCTCGCGATCCCCGGGACCGCGACGCCCGAGTCCGACTGGATCATCCGGGCGGGCAAGGCCGCGTGGGAGGAGGCCGAGGGCCGTCCGCACGAGCCCATCGTGGCCAACAGCGGCGCGACCGACGCCAACATCCTGCGCGCGCGGGGACTGTCCACCCTGCGCACCGGCATGGACCGGATCGGCCCCGACGCCCCCCTGACGCTGGACTTCCCGTCCGGCATGAACGTCGTGGACGTCCGGGAGGCGCGCAGGCTCGTGCGCGCGCTGGTCCGGATCATCGTGGACACCTGCACCCGTCCTCGGGAGGAGACCCTGTGAGCTCGATCGTCCTGGGCGTAGGCGCCTCGCACAGCACGCTCATGAACACGCACTGGGCGGAGGTCGACCACCTGCCCGGCGCGCACGCGTTCCGCGACGGGTTGGCCGAGGCGCGCCGCCTCGTCGCCGAGGCGCGCCCCGACGCCGTCGTCGTCCTCGGCTCGAACCACTTCCGCGGGTTCTTCCTCGACCTGATGCCCGCGTTCACGCTCGGCGTCGGCGAGGTCGACGGAGCGGGCGAGGCGGGCACGCCCGGCGGGCCGCTGCCGGTTGACGCCGCGCTCGGCCGCCACCTCGTGGACTCCCTGGTCGGCGCGGGCTTCGACCCCGCCTTCTCGCTGCGGCTGACCGTGGACCACGGCATCACCCACAGCCTCCAGTACCTGACGCCCGGCCTCGACGTGCCGATCGTGCCCGTCGTGCTCAACATGTTCGCGCCGCCGCTGCCGTCCCTGCGGCGCTGCCACGACCTCGGCGCGGCCCTCGGCGACGCGATCCGGAGCGACGGGCGCGACAAGCGGGTCGTGGTGATCGCGTCGGGCGGGCTGTCGCACCGGCTGCCGTGGCCCAAGTGGTTCGACGCGCTCACCGACGACGACAGGTTCCTTGTCGAGGCGTGGCTGAACGGCCGCGAGTCATGGAGCGAGTACGAGGTGCGCCGCCGCGAGATCATTCGCGCCGCGAAACCCGACATCAACCCGGATTTCGACGCCCGCCTGCTCGGCCTGCTGGAGACCGGCGCGCTGACGGACCTGCTCGCCCTCACCGACGACGAGATCGCCGAGACCGCGGGGAACGGCGCGCAGGAGATCAGGTCGTGGGTGGCGATGGCCGCCGCCGTCGGCCCCGGCACGGGCCGCACCCTCGCCTACGCGGCGGTGGACGAGTGGCTGACCGGCATGGGCGTGGCAGTCCTTGACCCGAAGAACTAACAGGAGGAGCGAGAAATGAGCATCTGGACGGATCTGACCGGGATCGACTTCGCCGTCCGCCACGTCGACGTGAACGGGCTGCGCACCCGCGCGCTTCAGGCGGGCGAAGGCGAGGCGGTCGTCTTCCTGCACGGCACCAGCGGACACCTTGAGGCTTTCGTCCGGAACATTCCGGCGCACGCCGCGCACTTCGCCTGCCACGCGATCGACATGATCGGCCACGGTTACACCGACGGCCCCGACGCGCCCTACCGCATCCCACGCTACGTCGACCACGTCCTCGGCTACCTCGACGCCGTCGGGATCGAGCGCGCCCACTTCGTCGGGGAGTCCCTCGGCGGCTGGGTCGCCGGACGGCTCGCCGCCGACCACCCCGACCGGGTCGGCAGGATCACCCTCGTCGCGCCGGGCGGCACCGTCGCCAACCCCGAGGTGATGGAACGCATCCGCACCAGCACCCGGATCGCGGTGGAGACCGACGACATCGACCTCACCCGCAAGCGCCTGCACCTGCTCATGCACGACCCGGCGGCCGACGTCTCCGAGGAGCTCGTGGAGGTCAGGCACGCGATCTACCACCGGCCCGAGTTCGTCAAGGGGATCGACAACCTGCTGTGCCTTCAGCAGATGGAGAACCGGCGCGAAGACCTGCTGACGCCCGAGCAGATGGCGCGGATCGCCGCGCCGACCCTCATCGTGTGGGGCGCGCAGAACCCGTTCGGCGACGTGCCCGAGGCGCACCGGATGAACGCCTCGATCCCCGGGTCCCGGCTCGAGGTCTTCGCCGAGTGCGGACACTGGCCGCAGCACGAGCACGCCGCGAGGTTCAACGCGCTGAACCTCGCGTTCCTTGGCGCGGCGTGACCGCGCCAAGGATCGGCGTCCGCGTCCCGCCCTGCGCCCGCGCCGACGCGGTCGCGGCGGCGGTCGCGCGGGCCGAGGAGCTCGGCTTCGCCGAGGCGTGGCTCCCGGACTCACAGCTGCTGTGGCGCGACGTGTACACGACGCTCACGGCCGCCGCGCTCAGCACGTCGCGGATCGGGCTCGGCACCGCGGTGACCAACCTGGAGACACGGCACGTGGCGGTGGTGGCGTCGGCCGCGCGCAGCGTCGCCGAACTCGCGCCCGGCAGGTTCACCCTCGGGATCGGGGTCGGCAACAGCTCGGTCGGGCCAGTCGGGCTGCCGCCGAGCACCGGCGCGCGGATGCGCGACGGGTTCACCGCGCTGCGCGCGCTGCTCGCCGGCCAAGACGTCGACTTCAACGGCACGGTGTCGCGGCTGCGCGACCCCGTCGAGGTGCCGCTGGTCATGGCCGCGAGCGGGCCGCGCAACCTGCGGCTGGCCGGGGAGATAGCCGACGGGGCGCTGCTGCTCAGCGGGATATCCGACGCCACGCTCGCCGACGCCGCGCGCCGGGTCGGCGAGGGTGCCGAGGCGGCGGGGCGCGGGCCTGTGCCGCTGGTCGCGTCGGCGTTCTGCGCGGTCACCGACGACGTCGAGAAGGCGGCGCGGCGGCTCAAGCCGATCGTCGCGGGCATCGCGGGGACGGGCGGGGCGAAGGCGCTCGCGCTCGCCGGGATCGAACTCGGCGACGTGCCCGCCAGAATCGAGGGCGTCTACCCCGATCTCGTCCACGCCGAGGACTGGGATCGCGCGGTCGAGATCTGCTCCCGGTGGGTCAGCGACGCGGCGGCCGCCGCGTTCGCGCGGTCGTTCTGCCTGTTCGGCACGGCCGCCGAGATCACCGCGCGGCTGGAGGGGCTCGGCGCGGCGGGGATCGCGGGGGTGTACCTCCAGCATGTCGGGTCCTACGACCTGCCGTATGAGCTGATCGAGTCCGTCGGCGGCGAGGTGCTGCCGGGGCTGCGGCGCTGAACTGGCGGCCGGGGAAGGAGAGGGCGATGGGCGTGCTCGGGGAACTCGCCGCGCGGGGCGGGCGTGCCGCGCGGACCGCCGACGCCGAGGCGCGGCGGCTCGCCGGGCTGCACGTGCTCGACACGCTCGGGTGCGTGGCGGCGGGCGCGTCGCATCCGCTCGCCCGCGATCTCGCCGCGCTCGCCGAGCTGGGCGGGGAAGGCGACGTCGCGGTGCTCGGCCTCGGCGGGCGGCGGTCGTTGCGGACCGCGGTGCTGGTCGAGGCCGCGCTGGCGCACGTCGACGAGTTCGACGCGGTCCACCCGGGCGGCGCGGTCGTGCCCGCCGCCGTCGCGGTGCCCGCCGCGCTCGCCGTCGCCGCGCGGGAGGGGCGGGCGGGACGCGACGTCGTGGACGCCGTCCTCGCCGGCTACGAGGTCGTCGCGGAGGCGGGGCTCAGGTTCGGCGGGACCGCGCTGTACGGGCGCGGGTGGTGGCCGACCGCGCTCTTCGGCGCGCTCGGCTCCGCCGCCGCGACCGCGTCGCTGCTCGGGCTCGGGCCCGCGCGGACCGAGGCGGCGCTGGCGCTCGCGGCGGCGGGGCTCGGCGGCCTGCTGAGCGGCGATGTGCTCGGCGCTGGGCACTACCTGCTCGTCGGGCGTGCCGCCGCCGACGGCGTTGAGGCCGCCTACCTCGCGCGGGCGGGCGCGGACGCGTCACCGACCCTGCTCGACGGGCCAGCGACGGCCGCGCTCGGCGACCCGGCGGGACCCGGCTCCCCGGCCGGGGTGCCGCATCTCACCCGCTGCCCGATCAAGCGCTACCCGTGCGCGCGGCCCCTGCACGCCGCCCTCGACGCCCTCGCCGATCTCGGCGCGGCGGGGACCCCGCTCAAGGAGGTCCAGCGGATCGAGATCGGCCTTCCCGGGCCGCTGCTGCGGTTCGTCACCGCCGACCGCGACCCCGCCGGGCCGACCGAGGCCGCGGCGAGCGCGGCGTTCGCGGCGGCGGCCCTGCTCGCCGGCCGGGCGGGCGACGTCGCCTTCTTCCGGGGGCCGCTGCCCGCCGACGCCCCCGAGGTGGTGCTGGCGGCCGATCCGTCGCTTGACTCCCTGCTCCCCGAGCGCTGGGCGGCCCGGGTGACGGTCCGCCTGCCCGGAGGCGAGACCGCGCGCGCCTTCGCCGACGGCGCGGCGGAGCCCTCGGCCGCCGACGTCGTCGCCAAGTTCCGCCGCCAGACCGGCGCGGACGGGCGGGCCGACGACTGGATCTCGCGCTGCCTCATGCTGGACACTGTCTCCGACGCGGACGCGCTGCGCCGCGCCTTCCCCGCCCCCGGCGGATACGCGCTACCGTATCCTGTACGGAACTGAGTCGAGCGGAGAGAGCATGGCGCGCAAGAGCGGGCGCAGCGTGAGCCTGGAACGGATCGTGGAGGCGGCGTTGAAGATCGCCGACGAGGTCGGACTCGACGACCTCACGATCCGCAACATCGCCGGTGAGCTCGGCGTCGGCACTATGACGCTGTACGGGTACGTGCGCAGCAAGGACGAGATCCTCGACGCGATGGCCGACCACGTCCTCGGCGGGATCAGGATGCCCGAGGCGGACCCGGCCGACCCTGGGGCCGTCCTGCGGGCGGCGGCCACGGGGTTCCTGGCGATGATGCGGGAGCACCCGAGCATCGTCCAGCTGATGACCAGCCGGGTGACGATGAGCATGCACTCCATGGAGGGCGGCCTTGAGGGCGTGCTGTCGCGCTTCCTCGAGGCGGGGATACCGCCCGAGACAGCCGTGCGCTGCTACTCGTTCCTGATCACCTACGCCCTCGGCTTCGCCGGGTACCAGCACCCGCGCCCGTGGGGGCACTCGGGCGGCGAGGAGGTCGAGGAGCTGCGCCGGCAGCGCAAGCACTTCTACGCGTCGCTGCCCGCGAGCAAGTTCCCCAGCATCGTCGCCATCGCCGACCACCTCGTCGACCTGCCCGCCGACGCCCAGTACGACTTCGGCGTCGACTGCTTCATCGCCTCGGTCGTCGCCACCCTGCCGGAGCGCACCGCCTGACGCGGCGGCGCGCTCATGCGCTGAGGCGGTCTTGGAGCCAGGAGTTGATGGCGGTGAGGGCGGTTTGGGCCATGGCGGTGGGGTGGGTGGTGAAGCCGTGGGGGGCGTCGGGGTAGAGGTGGAGGGTGGTCTGGTTGCCTGCGGCGGAGAGGCGGGCGGCCATGATGAGGGTGTCTTCTAGGACCACGTCAGCGCTGCCGACTACGAGGAGGGTTGGGGGGAGGGAGTGGAGGTCGGCGAAGATTGGGGAGATGTCGGGGTTCGTGCGGTCGGGGGCGTGGCCTGCGTATGCGGTGATGAAGTATTCGTCGGGGGCGGCGGGCCAGGGGTGTTCGGGGGCCAGGCGGTAGTCGACGCTGACGACCGTGACGCCGAGGGCGTCGGCGAGGGCGCGGTTGCGGACGTCGCCGCGGGCCGCGGAGTCCATGTAGAAGCCGCCGCCGTGGATGTCGAGGTGGACGCCCCTGGGTTGGCCGGTGGAGGGGGTGAGTACGCGGACGGGGACGCGTCGGCCGTCGGCTTCGGCGATCTCCTCGACGGCGGGCGGGTCGGCGGGCGGGGACGCCGCGCGCAGCGCACGGACCGTCTTCAGCTCTTCGTAGTCGCCCGGGCCACGGCCCGCCGGTCGCGTCCGGTAGAACTCGCGTGCTTCTTCGAGCTGCCCCGCAGGCAGGTCGGCGTACAGATCCTCCAGCGCGAACCGCAAAGCGTCCTCCCCGTCACCGGAACCTTCGGGGCCCCACGCTAGGGGGTGAGGGCAGCGACCGTGGTCGTGAGGGCCGAGGACAGGAGGGCGTCGTCCGGGGACTGGGCGGGGTCCTCGCGGGTGCTCATGGTCGCCAGGAGGATCGGGGAGCCGCCCGGGGGGCGGGCCACGGCGATGTAGTTGCGGCCGCCGTTGCGGGTCGTGCCCGTCTTGCCGTGGACGCGCCAGCCTTCGGGGACGCCCGAGCGGATCTCGGCGGACAGGGGCAGGGGGCGGGACAGCCAGTCCGTCAGGAGGGTGCGGCGTGAGTCGGGGAGGGCGTCGCCGAGCAGGAACGCGCCGAGGTCGGTCGCGAAGGCGCGCGGGGTCGTGGTGTCGCGCTCGTCGCCGGGCGGGACGTCGCTCATGGCGGGCTCGATCCGGTCGGCGCGGGTGGCGTCGTCGCCCAGCGCGCGCAGGGCCTCGGTGAACGCCTTCGGGCCGCCGATCTCGGCGAGCACGAGGTTGACCGCGGTGTTGTCGCTGTGCCGGATCGCCGCCTCGCACAGCTGGGCGAGGGTCATGCCGCGTGCCGTCCGGCGCGCGGTGACCGGCGAGTTCGCGACGACGTCGGCGGCCTTCCAGCGCACCACCGCGGCGAGCCGCTCGTCCGAGGCGCGCTGGAGCAGCACCCCGCACACCAGCGGCTTGAACGTCGAGGCGAACGCGAAGCGCTCGTCGGCGTTGAAGCCGACGAAGTCGCCGGTCCCGGTGTCCAGCGCCCACACGCCGAGGCGCGCGTCGTACTCGCGCTCCAGCGCGCGCAGGGCCCGGCGCGCGCTGTCGGAGCGGTCGAGGCCCGCGAGGGCCGAGGCCGAGGACGTCGGCGAGGGCGGGCCGGAAGGGGCGGACGGTGCGGGCGCGGCGCAGCCCGACGCCATCACGGCGGCGAGCAGCGCGGCGAAGGCGGCGCGGACCTGCACTGTGATCACTCCCCGGGGACGGCTCGGCCTAGATCGTAGAGCCTGCCATGACGGCCCCGGGGAGCAAACCGTCCGAAGCAGGTCGTACGGTAGGTGCGGCGAGAGGAGCGGCACGGTGACCATCGAATCGGCGTCCCCCGCGCGGGCGAGGGCGACCTTCCGCGAGGCGGGGCAGGACGACGTCGCGCGCATCGTCGCGCTTGTGGAGTCGGCCTACCGGGGCGACTCCAGCCGGACGGGGTGGACGACCGAGGCCGACCTCCTCGACGGCCAGCGGACCGATCCCGAGGCGGTCCGTGCGCTCCTCACCGCCGACGGGAGCCTCGTGCTGCTCGCCGAGCGTGACGGCTCGCTCGTCGCCTGCTGCCACCTTGAGCGGCGCGGCGAGACCGCCTACTTCGGCATGTTCGCGGTCAGCCCGGCCGAGCAGAACTCGGGCCTGGGCAGGACAGTGCTCGCCGAGGCCGAGCGCGTCGCCCGCGCGCGGTGGGCGGCCCGCGAGATGCAAATGACGGTGATCACCCTGCGGACCGAGCTCGTCGCCTGGTACGAGCGGCGCGGATACCGGGCGACCGGCGAAATCAGGCCGTTCCCCTACGCCGACGAGCGGTTCGGCAGGCCGCGCAGGGACGATCTCGACTTCTCCGTCCTGGTCAAGCCGCTCGGCTGAGGCCCGCAGCGGCCTCACGCGGGCAGGACCAGGCGGTAGAGGCGGCTCTGCCGTCCCGAGTACAGCCACAGGGCGTCGTCGGTGAAGGCGTGGCCGGTCGCCCAGATCTCGCCGATGCCGTCGTACAGGCGGGGCGGCGACCCGTCGAGCCGCCACAGCGCGAAGCGGCGGCCGCCGAGGTCCTGGCCGACCGCCAGGCCCCGCGCGAGGTCCACGTGGAAGTCGGGGATGCGCAGGCCGAGGCCGCCGTCGGGCAGGACCGCCAGGACGGTGTCCGGCGCGGCCAGCGACCTGACGGCGAACCCGTCGTCCTGGCTCGTGACGCTGACGCCGCTGCCGGAGACGAGGCCGGTGAACGCGTCAAGGTGCTCGCCGGGTCCCGTGCCGCCGGGGAACCTGTGCCGGCGCTCCCCGCGCGGCCACGCGCACTCGCCGGAGACGACGACGTCGCCCGTCGCGGCGTCGTGGATCGGCGCGACGGGCGTGAAGGAGCCCTCCTCGCACGTCATCGGCAGGTCGGGCGCGAAGGTCCCGGTGCGCGGGTCGTAGCGGCGCAGCGCCGGAGGGCCCTCGTCGGGCTCGGTCGGCGCGAGGAGGAGGCCGCCGGAGTAGCGGGGACCGCCGCAGCCCGCGAGCGCGGCGTCGGCCCGCCAGACCTCGGCGAGCGTGCCGAGGTCGTGGCCGCGTGCGCCGCCCGCGTAGGTGAGGACGAGGACGTCGCCGTCCACCTTGAGGTCGAGCCCGGTCAGGCCGGTCAGGTCGAGGACGCCGGGGGTGTGCGTCCGGCTCGTCGCGAGGTCCACGACGGTGACCTCGCCTTCGCGGGTGAGGCCGACCCAGCGGCCGCCGTCGAACACGTGCTGCGAGGCGGGGCCGACCGTCAGCCGTTCGGCGAGCGGCGGCGGCTGGCGCACCGTGCCGTCGCCGTGCTCGATCCGGCGCGTGGCGCCGTCGATGACGGTGAGCGAGCCGTCCGCGCCCCCGACCGCCGCGTAGCGCGCTCCCGGGGCGACGGCGACCGCCGTCGTGTCGCCGTCGGGGACGGGCAGGTGGGCCCAGCGGGTGACGGTGATGCCGTCGCCGAGCGGCCGGACGGCGGCGGGCGCGCGCCTGGCCAGGCGCGCGAACTTGTCGTCGGGGTCGGCGTCGTCGAGTTCGGCGAACAGCTCCTGGAGTTCGGTCGCCAGGTCCCACACCAGGACGCCGACGCCGCTCTGCCGTGAGGCGACGTGCCGTCCGTCGGGGCTTGAGGAGACCGGCGTGCACCAGGTGCTCGGCTGTTCCAGGTCGTGCCGGTATCCCAGGGAACGTCCCGACTTGGCGAGCCGCGCGAGCTTGTCGACGGTGTGGGCGCGTGAGGCGAACCGGTAGACGTTGTCGGCGACGGGCGAGAACCGTCCGCAGATCTCGCTGATGACCTTGCCGCTGTGCCGGCTCGGCCCCAGGGAGCCGACCTTCGCGCCGGTCTCCAGGTCCACCACGACGCCGTCGCGTGGCCTGCGGCACACGAGCGCGTACCGTCCCCTGCGGTCGACGTCGAGGTCGTGACAGCCGTCGAAGGGCAGCGGCGTGCTCCGGGTGACCTCCCAACCGTCGCCTTGCCGATCGAGGGTGTACACGGCGTCGCCCGCGACGGCGAAGACCTTCCCCGCCCGGGTGCACAGCGCCCCGACCGTCGCGTCGAACGCCGGGCCGTCGCGCAGAGACCCGTCAGGGCCGAGCCGCACGATCCGGTCGCCCGCCGCGCCGAGCACCTCGCCGAACCCCCACGCGAGCGCGCTGACCGGGACCGCGCTGCGGCACAGTTCGCGGGCCGCGCCGACCAGCGGGCCTGGACCCGCCGCGACGGGCACCGCCGCCACCGCGCCGTCCTCGCGCGCGACCACGAGCGTGCCGGTGAGCGCGAGCAGCGCGAGGACCGGCGCGTCCGACCCCGCCTTGTCGCCGACGCCTTCTGCGGGTTCCCAGCGGAACTCCTCGGGGTCCACGACGGCCTGTCTTTTCAACTCTGCTCCTTCTGGGCTCCGGGCGGCGGTCAGATCTCGGGCAGGTTCAGCAGGTAGAGGCTGTCGCCCTTGTAGGAGTGCAGCCACAGGCCGTCGTCGGTGAAGGCGAAGCCCGTCGCCTCCGCCTCGCCGAGCCCGTCGAACAGCCGGAACGCCGACCCGTCGAGCCGCCACAGGCCAAGGCGGCGGTTGAAGTCCTGGCCGACGGCGAGGCCCCGCGCGACGTCCACGTGCAAACGCGGGTAGACGAGGGCGAGCCCGGCCGTGGTCAGGCCGGACGCGACCGGAGTGTCGGGGTCGCGGAAGGGCAGGACGTGCCAGCCGTGCTCGTCCCGCGTGATGCCGACGCCCTGCGCGCCGATGACCGTCTCGAAGACGGGCAGGTGGACGGTCGGGGCGTCGGCGCGGCACAGGTGCCAGCGTTCCTTGCCCTCGCAGTCCGCGCGGACGGCGACGTCGCCGGTCCTCGGGTCGTAGGCGATGCTCTCGGGGCGGAGCGGACGCCCGTCGCAGGCGAGGGTCAGGTCCGCCGCCCGCGTCCCGGTGCGCGGGTCGTACCGGGCGAGGACCACCGCCTTGTCCTCGGTGATCCGCCGGCCGAGCAGGAGGCCGTCGTGGAACCTGTGGTGGTCGTGGTCCGGGAGCAGGTCGGCGGATTCCCACAGCGGGGCGAGGGACGCGCGGTCGTAGCCGCGCACGCCGTCGGCGTGCCTGACCGCGAGGGTGTCGCCGCTGACGGCGCACCCCCAGGGCGTGATGCCCGTGATGTCAAGGTCGCGCGGCTCGCCGGTCGCCAGTTCGACGGCGGTCACCCGGGTCGCGCCGGTGTAGGCGTGCCCGAGCCAGACGCCGTCGCCGAACACGCCGACCCCGTAGGTCTTCCGCTCGGGGTCGCACCTGATGACGCGGGTGCGCAGGGCGGGCTGGCGCACCGTGCCGTCGCCGTGCTCGATCCGCCGCGTCGCGCCGTCGATGACGACGACGGAGCCGTCCGCGCCCCCGACCGCCGCGTAGCGCGCTCCCGGGGCGACGGCCACCGCCGTCGTGTCGCCGTCGGGGACGGGCAGGTGGGCCCAGCGGGTGACCTTGACGCCGTCGCCCAGCGCGCGGGCGGAGACCGGGGCGCGGGAGGCCGACCTCGCGAACTTGTCGTACCGGTCGGCGTCGTCGAGTTCGGCGAACAGCACATGCCGCTCGGTCGCCAGGTCCCACACCAGCACGCCGACGCCGCTCTGCCGCGACGCGACGTGCCGTCCGTCGGGGCTTGAGGCGACCGGCGTGCACCAGGCGCTCGGCTGGCCGAGCAGCGGGCGCACCGTGATCTTGCGGCCCGACCTGCCGAGTTTGGCGAGCTTGTCCACTTCGTCGCTGCGTGAGGCGAACCGGTAGACGTTGTCGGCCACCGGCGAGAAGCGCGCGTAGACGTCGGCGACGTCCTTGGCCTCCCATTTCGCGACCGCTACGGCCCCGACCTGCCCGCCGGTCTCCAGGTCCACCACGACGCCTTCGGGCGAGGGCTTGCGGACCGCGAGCGCGTACCGTCCCGTGCGGTCGACGTCGAGGTCGTGACAGCCGTCGAAGGGCAGCGGCGTGCTCCGGACGATCGCCCACTCCTCACCCTGCCGATCAAGGGTGTGCACAGCGTCGCCCGCGACGGCGAAGACCTTTCCCACCCGGGCGCACAGCGCCCCGACCACCCCGTCGAACGCCGGGCCGTCGCGCAGAGACCCGTCAGGGCCGAGCCGCACGATCCGGTCGCCCGCCGCGCCGAGCACCTCGCCGAACCCCCACGCGAGCGCGTTCAGCGGCGTCTCGGTCCGCCAGACGCGGCGCGCGCCCTCGAGGAGCGGGCCTGGGCCTTCGGCGACGGGCAGCGCCTCGGTCGTGCCGTCCGTCCGCGCGACGACGAGCGTGCCGGTGAGCGCGAGCAGCGCGGCCACCGGCGCGTCCGAACCCCGGCGCGCGCCGCCCGGCCCGTCCCAGCGGAATGCCTCGACGTCCGCCTCGATGCGCTTCTTGCCTTTGGCCCTTTTGGTCCCCGTCACCCGGGTCACGCTAGCGACGGGTCCCGCGCCGCGCGGGTGGCGCGAGGCGAACCGGGACAACCTTGGGACCGGCGTCCCAACCGGCCTGTGATCACTGCCCCGGGCGGCACGGGAGGCCCGCGTCAGGCGGGGTCCACGGCGAGCGACGGGACCGCGGCGAACAGGTCGCGCGAGTAGGGATGGGCGGGCGACGAAAGCAGCCGGACGGTCTCCTCGGTCTCCACGATCTCGGCGTCCTTCATCACCGCGACCCGGTCGCTGATGTGCGCGATGACGCCGAGGTCGTGCGAGATGAACAGCAGGGACAGCGAGAGGTCGGCGCGCAGCGCGGTGAGCAGGTCGAGGATCTGGGCCTGCACCGAGACGTCGAGCGCCGACACCGGCTCGTCGCAGACGATCAGCTCGGGCTCCGACGCGAGCGCCCGCGCGATCGCGACCCGCTGCCGCTGCCCGCCCGACAGCTCGGCCGGACGCCGCCGCGCGACCGACGACGGCAGCCCGACCCGGTCGAGGAGGTCGGCGGCGCGGGCCCGGCGCGCCGACCGCGGCACCCCGGCGAGCCCGAGCGCCTCGCCGAGCAGCGCGCCGGAGTCGTGGCGCGGGTCGAACGAGCCGAGCGGGTCCTGGACGATCGTCTGGACGCGGCGGCGCAGCGGACGCCGTCGCCGCTCGGGCAGCTCGCTCCACGGCACCCCCGCGAACGTGACGGTCCCCGAGTCCGGCTTGACGAGCCCGAGCGCGATCCTGGCGAGCGTGGTCTTGCCCGACCCCGACTCCCCCACGACGCCCAGCGCCTCACCCCTGTCGAGGTAGAGGGACGCGTCGCGGACGGCGGGCCTGCCCCCGTACGCCTTCGACACGCCCTCGACCGTCAGCAGCCGCTCCCCCGCCTCGGGCCGCTCGACGGCGGGGCCGACGACGCGCAGCACGGGGCCGCGTTCGGGGTGGTGGCAGCGCAGCGGCGCGGGCGGCGGCGGGGTCGTGCGGCACAGGTCGTCGGCGCGGGCGCAGCGCGCGGCGTACGGGCAGCCGTCGGCGAGCGCGGGCTCTCCGACGTGCCGGACGGGCGCGAGCCGCGTGCCGCGCGCGGCGGCCGAAGGCACGGCTGCGGCAAGCGCGCGGGTGTAGGGGTGCCTTGGGCCGTCGAGAATTTCCCGGGTCGACCCCTCCTCGACCAGGAGGCCGCCGTACATGACGGCGACGCGGTCGGCCAGGCGGGAGACGACGGCGAGGTCGTGGCTAATGAGCAGCAGCGCACGCCCCTCGGCCTTCAGCTGGTCGAGCAGGTCGAGCACCCGGGCCTGGACCGTGACGTCGAGGGCGGTCGTGGGCTCGTCGGCGATGAGGAGGTCGGGGTCGCCCGCGAGCGCCGAGGCGATGAGCGCGCGCTGGCGCAGACCGCCGGACAGCTGGTGCGGGTACTGCCCGGCCCGCACCTCGGGCTCGGGCACCCCGGCCCGCTCAAGCAGCCGCAGCACCTCGCCGCGCACCTGCGCGCGCGGGACGTCCCGGTGCGCGCGCAGCGCCTCGGCGATCTCCGCGCCGACCGTGCGCAGCGGGTCGAGCGACACCAGCGCGTCCTGCAGGACGAGCCCGATCCGCCCGCCCCTGACCCGCCGCCAGCCGCGCTCGCCGAGCCCGGTGAGGTCGGTGCCGTCGAACTCCAGCGTGCGGGCGGTGACGCCGGCGGTGTCCCCGGCGAGGCCGACGAGGGAGCGCGCGGTGACGCTCTTGCCCGAGCCCGACTCCCCCACGATCGCCAGACACTCGCCCTTGTCGAGCGTGAAGGACACGTCGCGTACGGCATGCGTTCCGGGGAACGTGACGCCGAGTCCGTCGACGGTCAGCAGCGGGCTCATCCTGCGGTCCTCCGGGTGAAGCGGGCCTGCGCGGCGCGTCCCGCGATCGTCACGGCCACGACGGTGAGGGTGATGGCTGCGCCCGGGAAGACCCCGAGCCACCAGGCCGACTGGAGCAGCGCGCGCCCTTCGGCGAGCATGACGCCCCACTCCGGCGACGGGGGTTCCGCGCCGAACCCGAGGAAGCTGAGGGCCGACGCGGCGATGAGCGACATGCCGAACCCCGCGGAGGCGAGGATGAGCAGCGGCCCGAGCGCGTTCGGCAGCACGTGCCGGAACGCGCGGGCGACGGGACCCTGCCCGAGCGTCACCGACGTCTCCACGTACCCCGACGTCCGCACGACCCGTGCCTCGGCCCGCATCAGCCGCGCGTAGCCCGGCAGGAACGCGAGCGCGATCGCGATCATGACGTTGACCTGGCCCGAGCCGAGCACGGCGAGGGCGACGAGCGCGAGCAGCAGTTGCGGCAGCGCGAGCAGGATGTCGGCGACGCCCATCAGGACCCGGTCGGCGAACCTGCCGAGCAGCGCGGAAGCCAGGCCGTACAGGGCTCCGGCGGCGACCGCGAAGAGGATCGCGCCGAGCCCTATGACCAGCGACGGCCGTGCCCCGTGGACGACCCGCGCGTACTGGTCGCGGCCGAGTTGATCTGTGCCGAACCAGTGGTCCGGCCCCGGCGGGCGCAGCGAGAGCGCGGCGTCCACCTCGATGGGCGATCTGCCGGTGAACAGGCCGGGGAACAGCGCGGCCAGCGCGAGCAGCGCGAGCGCCGCCCAGGCAAGGACGAGCGACGGACGGCGAAGGCGGTCTCTCATGTGCGCAGCCTCGGGTCTACCAGGAGGTGGAAGGCGTCGATGAGCGCCGACAGGACGACGAAGACCAGCGCCGACACCAGGACGATCCCGATCAGGACGGGCATGTCCTTGTTCATCGCGGACTGGAGGGCGAGCGCGCCGAACCCGGGACGGCCGAACACCGTCTCGACGATGACCGCGCCGCCCAGCAGCGTCCCGGCGAGCCAGCCCGACAGGGTGGCCAGCGGGACCGCGGCGTGCCGGAGCGCGTGTCTCAGCCTGACCTCGCGGCGGCTCAGCCCGCGCGCCCGCGCGGTGACCGCGAACGGCTGGGCCAGCGCGGCCTCAAGCCCCTCGCGCAGCACCTGGGCGAGCACGCCCGCGATCGGCAGCGCCAGCGTCAGCGCGGGCAGCACCAGCGCTGCCGCCCCCGACCCGCCGACGACGGGGAAGATCTTCAGCTGGAACGAGAACGCGGTGAGCAGCAGGATGCCGAGCCAGTGCGACGGCAGCGACACCGCGATCAGCTCCCACGCGGTCGCCAGCCTGTGCAGCCTGCCTTCGCGTCCCGCGGTCAGCACGGCGGAGACCACCGCGATGCCCACCGCGATGACGACGGCGGCCAGCGCCAGCTCGACCGTCGGGCCGAGCGCTTCGGCGAGCGCGTCGAACACCGGCTTCTGCAGCTGGTAGGACTCGCCCATGTCGCCGGTGACGAGGTTGCCGAGGTAGATGAGGTACCGCTGGTAGAGCGGCTTGTCGAGGTCGTGGTCCGCGGCGATCTGGTCGCGGATCTCCTGCGACGCCGTCGTGAACGGCCCGAGCAGGATCGTGACGGGATCGCCGGGGATGAGTGCGAGCGCGAGGAACGCCAGGGTCGCCGCGCCCCAAAGGACGGCGACGACCCCGGCGAGCCGGGCCGCGCCCGCGCGCAGGGCGCGGGCGCGGCGTGAGGGGGCTTGCGTCTTCACCGCGTCAGCCAGCTCACTTCGCGAGCCATGCGCCCTGGAAGAGCGGCCAGGCGTTCGCGTCGTAGCCGACGCCTTCAACCGCCTTGGCCCGCCCGATCACGGCGCTCGGGGTGTAGACGGGGATCACCAGGCCGAGCTGGATGGCCCGCTCCTGGACCTTGCCGTACACCTCGGCGCGCTTGGCCGGGTCGAGCGTCGCGCGGCCCTCGTTCGTCAAGTCGGTGAGCTCCTTGTCCACCAGGAACGTCGCGTTCTGGCCGCCCTTGCGGGGGTCGCTCGCGCCGTTGAACAGCAGCCACAGCACGTCAGGCTCCGACCTGGCCCAGCTGTAGTCGGCGATGTCGGCCTTGCCGCCGTAGACGTTGGCGATGTAGGTGCCGATGTCGTCCTGCGGACGCTTGACCTCGACGCCGATCTTCTTCAGGTCGGCCTGGAAAGCCTGGCCGAGGATGTCGCGCTTGTCCTTGACGTAGGCGGCGGGCAGCAGCGGCCAGTCGATGACCAGGCGCTTGCCGTCCTTGGTGCGGTAGCCGTCGCCGTCCTTGGTGGTCCAGCCGGCCTCGTCGAGGAGCTTGTTGGCTGCCGCCTCGTCGTAGGGCCAGGAGTTCTCCAGCTTGTTGGTGTAGCCCTCGGTCGCCGGTGACAGGGGGCTCCAAGCGCGCTTGTACTGCCCGAAGTACAGGCTCTTGACGCCCGCGTCCACGTTCACGCCGAGCTGGACGGCCTTGCGGACCTTCTCGTCGTTGAACGGGGCCTTGGAGGCGTTCAGGTAGAGGGCGTAGTTGCCGCCGGGGAAGTCCTTGCTGTCGAGCGTCAGGTTCGCGTTGCCCTTGATGCCCTCGACGTCCTGCGGGGGGACGCCCGCGGCGAGCTGGATCTGGCCCGAGGTGAGCGCGCCGACCCGGACCGACGACTCCGGAAGGAACCGGATCGTCAGCTTGTCGAGGTAGGGGGCGCCCTGGTTGGCCGCGCCCTTGGGGGCCCAGGCGTAGGCGTCGTTGCGGGTGAAGTCCGCGCTCTGGCCCTTGGCGTAGGCGCTGAAGACGAACGGGCCGGTGCCGACCGCGACCGGGCCGCCCGCAGCGAGCTTGTCGCCGCTGTCCTTGATCGCCTTGGGCGAGTAGAAGCCCAGGTAGGCGGTGCTCGCGGCCTGGAGGAACGGCGCGAACGGCTCGGAGAACGAGACCTTCGCGGTGTTGGCGTCGACGACCTCGGTGCCGGTGTACGGGCCGAGGAGGCTCGAGGCGAGCTGCGACTTGGTCTTGGGGTCGTGGATGCGGTCGAAGTTGACCTTGACGGCCTCGGCGTCGAAGGCCGTGCCGTCGGTGAACTTGACGTCCTTGCGGAGCTTGAACGTGTAGCTCTTCAGGTCGTCGGCCACCTCCCAGGACTCGGCGAGCCAGGGCTGGAACTTGCCTTCGGCGTCCTGGTAGACGAGGGAGTCGAACACGTTGCGCAGGATGGTGCCCGTGATGTCCTGCGCGCTGACGTGGGCGTCGAAGGAGACCGGCTCGGTGTCGACCGCGAAGACGACGGAGCCGCCCTTGACCGGCGCGCCACCGCCCGTCTCGGCCTTCTCCTCGGTCGAGCCGCACCCGCCGAGGACGAGGGCTGCGGCCAGCGCGGCGGCCGCCGCGACGGGTCTGCTGAAGATCATGCTGTTGCTCCGGGGGATGACGGAAGGGGCCGGATGAATCCGACCCCTTCCGGTAGGAAAAGAAGGGATCGGGCCGAAGCTAGCCCGGCGCAGACGGGGCGGACCAGACGTCCGAACCCCTACCGACCCCTTATCCGGTTGTACGTACCCTGCTTGTCAGTCTTTTCGGTCTTGTCAGTCGCCGTTACGCGGACGCCAAGGCGCCTCGTAGCCTTCGGGCAACGGAACGATCGGCTCGCCGAGCGGATAGCGCGGCACCGCGACCCGCCGCGCTATCCGCCAGCCCTCCCCGGTGAGCAGGAGGAGATCGAGGAAGTCCCCGTTGTGCACCGCGCCGTCCGGCAGGACCGCGAGGTAGCGGCTGCGCGCGCGCACCCGTCCCGGGGTCTCGGCGATCAGCACAGTGTCGAGCGTCTGGTGGTCGGGCGCGTGGCCCTCAGACAGCGCGACGGAGAACTCGGCGATCGCGTCGAGCCCGACGACCTCACGGCCGGTGCGGCGCAGCTCGATCACCGCGTCCTTGGTGAAGACCAGGTCGAGATCGGCGGTCTCGGCGTTGTCGAACGCGTGCGTGAACAGCGCGAGGACCTGGGTGATCTCCAGCCGGTCCGCGTACCTGAGCGGGGCGCTCATCCCGCCGCGCCGAGCTGCTGGACGATGCCGAGGCGGTCCGGCAGGACGCGGTAGCGGACGACCTTGCCGTCACGGAACGTGATCGTGCTGACGCTGTGGCCGCTGAAACGCCGCCCGGTCGCCGGGATGCCGAACAGGTCGCCGGTGTGGGTGCCCTCGATCTGCCAGAACACCACGACCCTGTCGTCCTCGGCGACGGCGTCGGTGACCGTCGCGGTCACGTCGCCGGCCGACTCGGCGATCCAGGCGAGGTGCGCGCGGAAGTCCTCGATGCCGTTCAGGCCCGCCGAGGTCTCGTCGACCGCGTCGGGCGCGACGAACTCCTCGAGCCGCTCGGGGTGCGGTCCCGTCACCAGCTCGGCGTAGAAGCGCCGGGCGGTCTCCTTGTTCTGGGCCGCGGTGTCCTGCGTCGTCGTGCTCATGTCGTCTCCTGCGAAGGTCTAAGGGTGGCCGTAGGTACTGGACTAGTGCGGGGCGTCGCCGGGGAAGGCGGGAGGCAGGAGGATGCCTCCGTTGGCGCTGAGGCCGCCGTCCACCGGCAGGGTCACGCCGGTGATGTACGACGCGGCGGCCGAGGTGAGGAAGAAGATCGCCTCGGCCTGCTCACGCGGCTCGGACCAGCGCTGGAGCGGAATGCGCCGGGTGACGGCCGGGCCCAGCTCGGGGTGGGCGATGACGCCCGCGGTGAGCGCGGTCGCCGAGCCGCCCGGCGCGATCGCGTTGATGCGGATGTTCTCCACCGCGTAGTCGACCGCGAGCCCTCGGACGAGGTTCACCACCCCGGCCTTGGCCGCGTTGTACGCCCACGTGGCGGGGTCTCCGGCCAGGCCGGACACCGAGGACGTCGCGACGACCGAGCCTCCCCCGGCCGCGCGGAACGCCGGGAGCGCCGCGCGGACGCCGAGCGCGACGCCGCGCAGGTTGACCGCGATGATCCGGTCGAACCGCTCGATCGCGCCGGGCGAGTCCAGCGCACCCGCGCCGCCGAAACCGGCGTTCAGCACGACCGCGTCGAGACGGCCGAACCGCTCCAGCGCGAGCGCGACGAACGCCTCGTTCACGTCGGGGTCGGCGACGTCGCCGCGCAGCGTCTCGACGCCGTCGGACGCGCCGGCCTTGGCCAGGCCGTCGGCGTCCACGTCGACGGCCACGACCTGCCAGCCGCGTTCGGCGTACAGCCGCGCCGTCGCCAGGCCGATCCCGGAGCCCGCTCCGGTGACGACCGCTACTGAGGTCATCCTTGTCCTCCTCGGTTGGGTTGGTCGGTTGGGTTGGTCGGTTGGGTTGGTCGGTTGGGTTGGGTTGGTGACTGCCTTACGTCAGGGAGTCGAGCCAGGCGCGGACCGCCTCGACCGTCGTCCCCGCGTGATCCTCCAGGACGGTGAAGTGGTCGCCGGGCACGTCGGCCGTGTCGTGCGGCAGCGGCCAGAACGCGCGCCAGTCGTGCGGGCCGTCCAGGATGGTGTGGCGCAGCGGCTCGGCGGCCCGCAGCAGCAGCGTGGGCGCGGTGATCGGCGACGGGTCCCAGGCGGCAAGGACGCGTCCGTAGGCGCCCATGGTGGTGAGGCTCGCGTCGCTCCACACCATGTCGTAGCGCTCGATCCGGTCGAGCATGCCGGTGAGCATCGCCGCGAGCCACCAGTCCTCGAAGCCGGGCCGCAGGGGGCTGTCGATCGGGTAGGTGTCGATGAGCGCGAGGCCGCGCGGCCCGTGCCCGCGCCGCTCCAGCTCGGCCGCGACCGAGTGGGCGATGCAGCCGCCCATCGACCGGCCGAGCACCGCGTAAGGGCGGCCCGCGACGAGTTCGGCGACGGCGTCGGCGTGCATGCCGATGTAGGTCTCCTCGCTGTCGGGCAGCGCGTCGGACTCGGCGTACCCGGGCGACGGGAGCACGAACACGTCGCGCTCGCCGCTCATGGCGTGGCCGAACCTCGCGTACTCGTGCGGGCCCGAGATGGCGCTCACGGCCGGGAACAGCACGAGGGCGACGTCGGCGGGGCCCTCGGCGAGGGTGAGCGGCTTCTTGGCGTGCTCGGCGCGCTCGTCCCAGCCGAACGACGAGCGCAGGTGCGAGGCGACGCCGATCAGCTGGGCGGCGGCCGCGAACTCACCGCGCGCGGCCAAGCCACGGTAGAGGGTGGACAGGGGGCCGTACCTGTCGGCCTCGCCCGGCGTGGGCGCTGGCTCGTCGGCAGAGGGGTCGCCGAGCAGCGTCAGCAGGTGCGCGGCGAGGGAGCGGGCGTCGGGGTGGTCGAAGGTGACCGTCGCCGACAGCCGCAGGCCGCTGAGCGCGCCGAGCCTGTTGCGCAGCTCGACCGAGGCAAGGGAGTCGAGGCCGAGTTCCTGGAAGGGGCGGTCGGGCTCGATCCGGTCGGCCGAGGTGCCGAGCACGGCGGCGGCCTCGCCGCGCAGGATCGCCACGAGGGCGTCCGCGCGGGCGTCCTCGGGGACCCCGGCGAGCCTGCGCGCCAGCGACGGGCCTCCGGAGGCCGCCGACGCGGTGCGGCGGACTGCGGGGACGAGCGCGCGCAGGATCGCGGGCAGGTCGTCGCCACGCGCCCGCAGGGCGGCGGGATCGAGCGGGGCCGGGACGAGCAGGGGGCGGGTGAGGCCCAGGGAGGCGTCGAGCAGGGCCAGGCCCGCCTCGGTTTCGAGGGGGCGGATGCCGGAGCGTGCGGCGCGGCTGCGGTCCACGTCGGTGAGGTGGGCCGTCACGCCCGAGGGCTCGGCCCACATGCCCCACGCGAGTGACGTGCCGGGCAGGCCGCGGGCGCGGCGGTGCGCGGCCAGGGCGTCGAGGAACGTGTTCGCGGCGGCGTAGGAGCCCTGGCCGGGGCCGCCGATGATGCCCGCGGCCGACGAGTACAGGACGAACGCGTCGAGGTCGAGGCCCTCGGTCAGCTCGTGCAGGTGCCACGCGCCGGTGGCCTTGGCGGCGATGACGTGTTCGAGGCGTTCGGGGGTCAGGGTCTCGATCAGGCCGTCGTCGACGACTCCTGCGGTGTGGACGACGGCCGTCAGGGGGCGGTCGGCGGGGATCGCGGTGAGGACCGCGGCGAGGGACTCGCGGTCGGCGACGTCGGCGGCGGTGACCTCGATGTGCGCGTCTGGTCCGGCGAGGTCGGCGAGGTCGTCGGCGAGCGCCTTCGCGCCGGGGGCGTCGGGGCCGCCCCTGCTGAGGAGCAGGAGGTTGCGGACGCCGTGGGCGCGCACGAGGTGGCGGGCGGCGGCCGCGCCGAGCACGCCGGTGCCTCCGGTGACCACGACCGTGCCGTCGGTGCGCCAGGTGAGCGGGGTCTCGTCGTCGCCGGGAGGGGCGGCGCGCACGAGGCGGGGGGCCAGGACGAGGCCGTCGCGGACCGCGAGTTGCGGTTCTGCGTAGCCGAAGGGGTCGTCGGGGAAGCGTTCGCCCTCGGCGGCGTCCACGATGACGATCCGGCCCGGGTGCTCGGCCTGCGCGGCCCTGACCAGGCCCCAGACGGGCGCGGCGGTGAGGGCCGGGCTGTCGCCTTCGGCGGCGGCGACGGCGTCGCGGGTGCGGACGAGGATCGGGCGGTCGCCCGTGAGGGCCTCTTGCAGGAGCGCAAGCGCGCTGGGGGCGTCGGCGGGTTCCAGGACCTCCGGGTCGAGGTTCGAGCGTCCGGCCTGGGTGGCCTCGGTCCAGCGGACCTCGTACAGGTCGGCGGGGCCCGCCGCGCGGAGCTGGCGGGCCGAGACCAGACGGGCGCGCAGCGCGCCGACGCTGACGACGGGCGCGCCGGTCTCGTCGGCTGCCTCGAGGGCTAGTTCGTCCTCGCCGCGCAGGGTGATCCGCACCCGCAGGGCGGCCGCGCCCGAGGCGTGCAGGCGCACGTCTGAGTAGGCGAACGGGAGCCTGTTGCTGCCCTCGGGGCTGGTGCGCAGGCCGTGGTGGGCGGCGATGTGCAGGGCGGCGTCGAGGAGGGCGGGGTGCAGGCCGAAGTCGTCGGCGGGGACGTCTTCCGGCAGGGCCACCTCGGCGTAGAAGCCGTCCGGGGAGCGCCATGCCGCGCGCAGGCCGCGGAAGGCCGGGCCGTAGTACAGGCCCGCGTCGGACAGCTCGGGGTAGATCTCGGCGATGTCCAGCGGTTCGGCGCCGGGCGGCGGCCACGCGGGGTCGGCGGGCGGCGCGGCGGGCTCGCCGGGGGCGAGGACGCCGACCGCGTGCCTGGTCCAGGGGCCGGTGGAGCCCTCGGGACGTGAGTGGACGGTGACCTGGCGGGTGCCGTCCGGGGCGGGCTCGCCGGCGGCGACCTGGAGTGCGACGCCGCCCTTGTCGGGCACCAGGAGGGGGCCTTCCACGACGAGTTCGGCGAGCACGGGGAGGCCGGTCTCGTCTCCCGCGCGGACGGCGAGCTCCACGAGCGCGGTCCCGGGGACGATGACGGTCCCGAGCACCGCGTGGTCGGCGAGCCAAGGGTGGGTGCGCAGGGACAGGCGGCCGGTGAGGACCGTGCCCGGGCCGTCGGCGAGCGAGAGGGACGCGCCGAGCAGCGGGTGGCCGGGACGGTCGAGGCCGAGGCCCGCCGCGTCGGCCGAAGGGCGGGGGTCGAGCCAGTACCTGTCGTGCTGGAAGGGGTAGGTCGGGAGCGGGACCGTACGCGCGCCGGGGAAGAAGGGCCGCCAGTCGACGTCCTTGCCCGCCGCGTACGCGAGGCCGAGACCGAGGAGAGCCGTCGTCTTCTCTGGGCGGCCGGGGCGCAGCGCTGGGGTCGCGCTCCCTCCGGGGGGAAGGGCGCGGGCCGCAAGCGCGCTGAGGACGCCGTCGGGGCCTAGTTCCACGAAGGCGGTGACGCCGTCGGCCGCGAGCCTGTCGAGGGCGTCGGCGAACCGTACGGCCTCGCGTACGTGGCGGACCCAGTACTCGGGCTCGGGGGCCTCGGTGAGGGGTTCGCCGGTGAGGTTCGAGATGACGGGCAGGGTCGGCCTGCGGTGCTCGATCGCCTTGGCGACCTCGGCGAACTCCGCGAGCATCCCGTCCATGTGCGCGGAGTGGAACGCGTGCGAGACGCGCAGGGCGCGGGTGCGTCGGCCGAGCGCGGCGAAGTGCTCGGCGACCTCGCCGACGGCGTCGGCGTCACCGGACACCACGACCGCGGAAGGGCCGTTCACGGCCGCGAGGTCGACGCCGGGGCGCAGCAGCGGGAGCACCTCGTCCTCGGCCGCCTCGATCGCGGTCATCGCGCCGCCGCCGGGCAGCGCCTGCATGAGCCTTGCCCGTGCCGCGACGAGCGCGGCGGCGTCGGGCAGCGTCCAGATCCCGGCCGCGTGCGCGGCGGCGAGCTCGCCGATCGAGTGCCCGGCCACGTAGTCGGGCCGCACGCCCCACGACTCGTAGAGCCGGAATAGCGCGACTTCGAGCGCGAAAAGCCCGGTCTGCGCGTAAAGCGTCAGGTCGAGATCCGGCCCGCCCTCCCGCACGACGTCGGCGACCGACCGCTCGGCGTATCCGGCGAGATACCTGTCGAGCTCGAACGTCGCGGCCCGGAACGCCTCAGCGAAGACCGGCTCGCTCTCCAGCAGCTCAAGCCCCATCCCGCCGCGCTGGGACCCCTGCCCGGTGAACAGGAACGCGAGCCCCCCGGCCCGCCCGGTGACGACGTCGGGTGACCCTTCCCCCCTCTCAATCGCCCCAAGCGCCTGCGCCAACTGCGCCCTATCGGCGACGACCGCGACCGCCCGCAAGGGATGCGCCGTCCGCGTACTGACAAGCGAGAACCCAAGATCCCGGGGCTCAACCCCCTTGGGCAACCTCCCCGCCCAAGCCCGCAGCGCCCCACCCGCCCGCGCCGAAACCACCACAGGCCAGGGTCCTCCCCCAGCCCCCTTGACCGAACGTTCGGTCAAAGACCCCTCGGACACAGCACCGCCGAAACCCCCAGCGAACGAACGTTCGTTCGAAGACTCCGGAGAGGCCGCGGCATCGGGGGTCGAGGTAAACGAACGTTCGGATGCTGGGGCCGCGGACCCGGGCCCGCTCGGCCCCGAAGCGCCGGGCGCGCCGGGCTCAGCCGCCTTGGTGAACGAACGTTCGGATGCTGCGGCCGCGGACCCGGGCCCGCTGGACCCCGAAGCCCCAGGCGTGCCGGGCTCGGCGGCCTCGGTGAACGAACGTTCGGATGCCGGGGCCGCGGACCCGGGCCCGCTGGACCCCGAAGCGCCGGGGGCGCCGGGCTCGGCGGCCTTGGTGAACGAACGTTCGGTCGAGGAGCTGTCGGGGTTCGGGGTGTCGGGGGCGTTGGTGAACGAACGTTCGGGTGACTTGGGGTGGGTGGACCGGGGGGCTGCGGCGTCGCTTGGGGAGGTGGGCGAGGGTTGGGGTGGGGTGGGGGGTTGTTCGATGATGATGTGGGCGTTGGTGCCGCTTACGCCGAAGGCGGAGATGGCGAAGCGGCGGGGGTGGCCGGTGGCGGGCCAGGGGCGTGGGGTGGTGAGGAGTTCTACGGAGCCCGCCGACCAGTCGACCAGGGGGGTCGGGGATTCGGCGTGGAGGGTGGCGGGGAGGGTGTCGTGGCCGAGGGCCTTGACCATCTTGATGATGCCCGCGGCACCCGCGGCGGCCTGGGTGTGGCCGATGTTCGACTTCAGGGAGCCGAGGAGGAGGGGGCGGTCGCGGCCCTGGCCGTAGGCGGCGATGAGGGCGGATGCCTCGATGGGGTCGCCGAGCGACGTGCCCGTGCCGTGCGCCTCGACCACGTCAACGTCGCCCGGCTGGAGCCCGGCCGCCGCGAGCGCGTCACGGATGACGCGGCGCTGCGCCGGGCCGCTCGGCGCGCTCAGCCCGTTGGACGCGCCGTCCTGGTTGATCGCGCTGCCGCGCACGACCGCGAGGACGTCATGGCCGAGCCGCTGCGCGTCCGACAGGCGCTCGACCACGAGCACCGCGACGCCCTCGGCCCAGCCCGTGCCGTCCGCGCCGTCGGCGAACGCCTTGCACCTGCCGTCGGGGGAAAGGCCGCGCTGCCGGGAGAACTCGATGAACCCGAACGGCGACGCCATGATCGACGCCCCGCCGACCAGCGCCAGGTCGGACTCGCCCGCGCGCAGCGAGCGGGCCGCCAGGTGCAGCGCGACGAGCGACGACGAGCACGCGGTGTCCACGGTGATCGCCGGGCCCTCGAAGCCGAGCGTGTAGGCGATCCGGCCGGACGCGACGCTGCGCAGCGTGCCCGTCCCGATGTAGCCCTCAAGCTCTTCGGGGGCTTCCTCCGGCGCGTAGTCCTCGCCCGCTAGTCCGGCGAAGACAGCCGTCCGGCTTCCGCGCAGCGCGGCGGGGTCGAGGCCCGCGCGCTCCAACGCCTCCCAGGACACCTCGAGGAGGAGTCGCTGTTGGGGGTCGATCGCCAGGGCCTCGCGCGGGGAGATGCCGAAGAACTCGGCGTCGAAGCCCGCGACGTCGTCAAGGAAGCCGCCGTGGCGTGTGTACGACGTGCCTGTGCGCTCAGGGTCGGGGTCGTACAGCGCGTCAAGGTCCCATCCCCTGTCCGTCGGGAAGGGGCCGACGGCGTCACGGCCCTCGGCTACGAGGTTCCACAGGTCGTCGGGTGAGGCGACCCCGCCGGGCAGCCGGCAGGCCATCCCGACGATCGCGATGGGCTCGTCGAGCTGCCGCTTCAGCCGTTTGACGTCGGCGAGGGCGCGCCTCAGGTAATCGCGGAGTTTGTCTTCGCTGGCCATCTCGGCTCCTACAGGTTGTCCATGAGCTCGAAGAGCTCCTCGTCGGTGGCCGTGTCGAGGTCGACCTCGTCGGGGTCGCGGCGGCCCCCGTCGAGGAGGGCGCGCAGGCGCGCGACGAGCCCTGCCCGTCCGGGGTCGGCGGCGTCCAGGGCGGCGAACGCCTCCTCCAGGTAGGCGACCGAGGCGTCGAGTGACGGGAACGAGGCGGCGCCGCCGCCCCTGCCGTCGAGTTCGGCGCGCAGGAACCCGGTGATGTCGCGGGGCGTCGGGTGGTCGAACACGAGGGTCGCGGGCAGGCGCAGGCCGGTCGCCGCGCCGAGCCTGTTGCGCAGGTCGACCGCCGACAGGGAGTCGAGGCCGACGTCGCGGTAGGCGCGGCCGTCCTCGACCTCGGCGGGCCCGGCCAGGCCGAGCACCGCGGCGGACTCGGCGCGGACGAGCCGGGTCAGTGCCTCGTCCAGGTCCGCGCCCGACAGCCCGGCGAAGGCGTTCGGGGAGGTCTGCGCGGCGGGCTCGGCGGGAAGGTCGGCCCGTACCGCGCCGCCGCCTGTGTGGTCTTGCTCCAGCCAGTAGCGCGCGCGCTGGAAGCGGTAGGTGGGGAGCGGGACCTTGCGTCCGCCTTGGAGGGCGGGCTTCCAGTCCACCGGGACGCCGCGTACCCACAGGTCGGCGGCCGAGCGCAGGAAGCGCGCTACGCCGCCTTCTCCTCGGCGGAGGGTGCCGGTGGCGGCCGCGTCGGGGCGTCCCGCGTCCTCAAGGGTCTCCTGGAGTGCGGAGACGGTGACGGGGTGCGGGCTGATCTCGATGAACACGTCGTGTCCCCCGGCCGCCAGCGCGCGTACGGCGTCGGCGAACCGCACCTCGGAGCGGAGGTTGCCGAACCAGTAGGCGGCGTCCATGTCGGCGGTGTCGAGCCAGTCGGCCGTGACCGTCGAAATGAGCGGGATGTCCGACGGCTGGGGCTTGACGCCGTCGAGCGCGGCGAGGATGTCGGCCTCGATCGCCGCGACGTGCGGGGAGTGCGAGGCGTAGTCGACGTCGATGAGGCGGGCACGGCGGCCGGACGCGGCGACCTCGGCGACGACGGCCTCGAGGTCGGCGCGGTTTCCGGCGAGCACCGTCGCGCGCGGCGCGTTGACCGCCGCGACGGCGACGTCACGGTCGCCGATCCACTCTTCTGCCTCGGCCCTCGTCGTCTCCAGGGCGGCCATCCCTCCGGTCCCTGCCAGCGCGCGCAGGGCGCGGCTGCGCAAGGCGACGACCCTTGCCCCGTCCTCGAGGGTCAGCGCCCCCGCGACGACGGCGGCCGCGATCTCGCCCTGGCTGTGCCCGACGACCGCGGCGGGGACGACCCCGTGCGCCCGCCAGACGGCCGCCAGCGCCACGTTGACGGCCCAGAGCGCCGGCTGGACGACCTCGACCCGGTCGAGCCCCTCGCCGGTCCTGAGGACCGTCTCGAGGTCGAAGTCGGTGTGCGGGGCGAGCGCGCGGGCGCAGTCGGCGATCCGGGCGGCGAAGACCGGGGAGGCGTCGAGGAGTTCCGCGCCCATGCCCGCCCACTGCGGGCCCTGGCCCGGGAAGACGAACACGGTCTTGCCCGACAGATCGGCTTTGCCGCGTACGACGGTTCCGGGGGTTATGCCCTGGGAGAGGGCGGCGAGGGCGTCACGGTGGTCGCCCAGGACGACGGCGCGCTCCTCGAAAGCGGCGCGGCCGGTGACGAGCGTCGCGCCGACGTCGACCGTACGGATGTCCGGGTCCAGCGCGCTTAGGGCCTCGGCCTGGGCGGCGAGGGCGGCGGGGGTGCGTCCCGACACCGGCCAGGGCGCGCCCGGGTCGTCGGCGACGGGTTCGGGCTCCGGCTGTGCCGGGGGCTGCTCCAGGATCACGTGCGCGTTGGTGCCGCTGACGCCGAACGCGGAGACCGCCGCGCGGCGCGGCCTGCCCGTCTCGGGCCACGGCGTCGCCTCGGTGAGGAGTTCTACCGCGCCCTCCGACCAGTCGACCTGGCCCGTAGGACGGTCGACGTGCAGGGTCTTGGGCAGGACGCCGCGTGACAGCGCGCCCACCATCTTGATGACGCCCGCGGCCCCTGCGGCGGCCTGGGTGTGGCCGATGTTCGACTTCAAGGAGCCGAGCAGAAGCGGATGCGGACGGTCGCCGCCGTAGGTGGCGAGGAGGGCCTGTGCCTCGATCGGGTCGCCGAGCCTGGTGCCCGTACCGTGGCCCTCTACCGCGTCCACGTCGGCCGGGCCAAGGCCCGCCGCCGCTAGCGCGCGCCGGATGACGCGCTGCTGCGCTGGGCCGTTCGGCGCGGTGAGGCCGTTGGACGCGCCGTCCTGGTTCACCGCGGTGCCGCGCACGACCGCGAGGACCTTGTGGCCGTTGCGCACCGCGTCGGACAGGCGCTCGACCAGCAGGACGGCGACGCCCTCGGCCCAGCCCGTGCCGTCGGCGGAGTCGGAGTACGCCTTGCACCTGCCGTCGGGGGAAAGGCCGCGCTGCCGGGAGAACTCCACGAACACCGCGGGCGACGACATGATCGCCACCCCGCCCGCCAGCGCGAGGTCCGACTCGCCCGAGCGCAGCGACTGCGCGGCGAGGTGCAGCGCCACGAGCGACGACGAGCACGCCGTGTCGACGGTGACGGCGGGGCCCTCGAAGCCGAACGAGTAGGCGACCCGGCCGGACGCGACGCTGCCCGCTGACCCGTTGGCGAGATAGCCCTCAAGTGCCGCGGGGGCCTCGCCTATGCGGGGTGTGTAGTCGTGGTACATCACGCCGGCGAAGACTCCGGTCCGGCTTCCGCGCAGTCCCGTCGGGTCTATGCCGGCCTGCTCGAACGCCTCCCAGGAGGTCTCCAGAAGGAGGCGCTGCTGGGGGTCGGTGGCGAGGGCCTCGCGCGGGGAGATGCCGAAGAAGGCGGCGTCGAACTCGCCGGCCTCGTGCAGGAAACCGCCGTGCCGGACCGTCGACTTGCCTGGGACGTCGGGGTCCGGGTCGTACAGGCCCTCCAGGTCCCAGCCGCGGTTCACGGGGAACCCGCTGACGGCGTCGCGGCCTTCGGCGACGAGGTCCCACAGCTCGTCGGGCGAGGCGACGCCGCCCGGGAGGCGGCAGGCCATGCCGATGATGGCGATGGGCTCGTCGGCGGCGGCCTTCGGGCGCGCCTCCTCCTCGGCGGGGCGTGCCTCGGCGTCGAGGGCCGCGGCGAGCGCCGCCGGGGTCGGGTGGTCGAACGTCAGGGTGGCGGGGAGCTTGCGGCCCAGGGCCGTCGAGAGCCTGTCGCGCAGTTCGACCGAGGTCAGCGAGTCAAGGCCCAGGTCGGTGAACGCCCGGTCGGCCGGGACCGCGCCGGACGGGTCGCCGAGCACGGCGGCGGCCTGCGCGCGGATCAGGTCGAGCAGCGCCTCGCCGGTGAGGGCCGCCGCCTCTGCCGCGCGCTGGGCGGCGGCCCGCCTACGCGGCCTGGCGAGGCCGCGTAGGAGCGGAGGGGGGTTCTCCACGGTGAGGTCGAGCGCGGCGGGCACGAGGGCCGCGCCGCCGTCGCGGTGTGCCGCGTCGAGCAGCGCGAGTCCCTCGGCGACCGGCAGCGGCCGTACGCCGCGCCGTGCGCTCCGTGCGAGGTCCGCGGCGGTGAGGTGGGCGGTGATGCCCGACTCGCCCTCCCACAGGCCCCACGCGAGCGCCTGGGCGGGCAGCCCCTGCGCGACGCGCGCGGCGGCGAGGGCGTCGAGGAAGCCGTTGGCCGCGGCGTAGGAGCCCTGCCCTGCGCTGCCGAGCACCCCGGCGACCGACGAGAACAGCACGAACGCGTCGAGCTCCCGGTCCCGGGTCAGCTCGTGCAGGTGCCAGGCGGCGTCGGCCTTGGCCCGCAGCACAGCGGCGGCCCGCTCGGGCGTGAGCGAGGCGAGCGCCCCGTCGTCGACGACCCCGGCGAGGTGATAAACGGCCGTCACGTCATGCGTGTCGAGGAACGCCGCGACCGCCTCCCGGTCGGACACATCAAGCGCGACGGCCTCGGCCTCCGCGCCGAGCTCAGCGAGCTCCGCAACGAGCTCACCCGCCCCGGGCGCCTCCGGCCCACGCCGCCCAGCGAGCACAACCCGCCGCACCCCGTGCGCCCCGACCAGATGCCTGGCCACGGCCGCCCCGAGCCCCCCGGTCCCCCCGGTAACAAGCACAAGCCCTTCGGGATCGAGCGCCCGGTCATCCCCGGAGCCCGTACCCGCCCGCTCAAGCCGCGGCACGAACACGCCCCCGTCACTGACGAGCACCTGCGTCTCGCCCTCGGCGAACGCCCGAACCACCCCCTCAGGCACCGCGAAGCCCGCGCCTTCAGGCTTCCCGCTCCCCGGAGCCGCGTCCTCGCCATCGACCGCGCCCGGCTCGCCGTCACCCGCGAAGCCCGCGTTCCCGGGCTCCGCGCCCTCCGGAACCGCCGCCGTGCCGCTCGGCCGGGGCGGGGTCACGTCCGTCAAGCCCGTGTTCTCGGGCTCCGCGGCTTCCGGAGCCGCAGCCGTGCCGTTGGGCGAGGTCGGGATGGCGTCCGGGGAGCCCGTGTTTTCGGGCTTCGTGGGCGGGGCGGAGGGAGGGAGGGCGGCTAGGAGGTAGCGGGTGGGGTGTTCGGCTTGGGCGGCTCGGACGAGGCCCCAGAGGGCTCCGGCGGCGGGGGTGGTGCGGGGGTCGTCGGTGAGGATGGCGAGGGGCGGGGCGTCGTCGGGGTGGTTCTGGAGGGCGGTGAGGACCCTTGCGGTGAGGGTGTGGGCGGCGGTCAGGGGGTCTTCGGAGGGGTCGGTGTAGGCGGGCAGGAAGTGCGGGGGTGTGTAGTCGGCGGGGAGGGCGGGGGGTGTGTGGGCGGTCCAGGAGACGCGGTAGAGGGATCGGGGGGCTTGGGCGAGGTCGCCCAGGCGGAGCGGGCGGGCGCGCAGGGAGTCGACCGTGAGGACGGGGTCGCCGTCGGGGGTGGAGGCGGTCAGCGTGTACTCGTGCTCGGGACGCGGCTCAAGACGGACGCGCAGGTCGGCCGCGCCGGACGTGTGCAGGCGGACGCCGTACCACGCGTACGGGAGAAGCGTGTGGCCCTCGGGGACGTCGGAGGCGTAAGCCGCCGGGTGGAGGGCCGCGTCGAGGAGGGCGGGGTGAAGGCCGAAGCTCCCCGACGAGGTGCGCTCGGCGTCGCCCAGCGCCACCGAGGCGATGAGGGCTTCGCCGTCGCGCCGCACGTCGGTGACGCCCTGGAAGGCCGGCCCGTAGTCGAGGCCCGTCTGGGCGAGCCCGTCGTAGATCTCCTCCGGGGTCGCCGCGACGTCCGCGCCCTCCGGCACCGATACCGGGGTCGGTAGCGCGCGCACGGGGTCCTCGGGGATCAGGCGGCCGTGCGCGTGCCGCGTCCACTCCTCGCCCACGCGGGCGTGGACGGTCAGGGCGCGGCCGCCGCGCGCGTCGGGCTCGGCGAGGACCACGCGCAGGTCGGCGGAGCGCCCGGACGGCAGCGCGAGCGGCGCTTCGATGACGAGTTCCTCGACCACCGGCGTCCCGGCCGCCTCGCCCGCGCGGAGCGCGAACTCCACGAAGGCGGTGCCCGGCACGACGACCGAGCCCTGCACGACGTGGTCGGCGAGCCAGGCGTGCGCGGCGGTGGAGATCCGGCCGGTGAGGACGGTCCCGTCCTGGCCGGGCAGATCGCCCGAGGCGGGCAGCAGCGGGTGCCCGGTCACCTCGAGGCCGAACGCCGAGGCGTCGCCGGACGCGTCGGCCTCGAGCCAGAACCTGCGGCGCTGGAACGGGTACACGGGCAGGTCGACGGTCCGCGCGCCGGGGAACAGCCGCTCCCAGGCGACCGCGCCGCCGTGCGCGTGGACGTGGCCGAGCGCCAGGAGCGCGGTCTCCTCCTCGTCCCTGTCCCTGCGCAGCGCGGGGATCGCCTCCCCGTCGACGGCCTGGGCCGCGAGCGCGCTGAGCACGCCGTCGGGGCCGAGTTCCACGAACGAGGTCGCGCCCGCGTCGGCGAGGCCGCGCACGACGTCGTGGAAGCGGACCGCCTCGCGGACCTGGCGGACCCAGTAGGCGGGGTCGGTGAGCTCGTCGGCCTGCCGTCCCGTGACGCCGGAGAAGACTGGCACGTTCGGCTGGGCGTAAGACAGCTCCGCGGCTATCGCGCCGAATTCGGCGAGCATGGGATCGAGCAGCGGCGAGTGGAACGCGTGCGAGACACGGAGCCGCCGGGTGCGGCGTCCCTCCGCCGCGAGCCTTTCGGCGACTTCGAGGACGGGCCCTTCGACGCCGGAGAGCACCACCGAACGCGCGGCGTTGACGGCCGCGATGGCGACCTCGTTCTCACGGCCGGTGAGGAGGGGCGTCACCTCGTCTTCGGCGGCCTCGACCGCGACCATCGCGCCGCCGCGCGGCAGCGCCTGCATGAGCCGCGCCCTTGCGGCGACGAGCTTGGCCGCGTCGTCAAGGCTCCAGACACCGGCCGCGTACGCCGCCGACAGCTCGCCGATCGAGTGCCCGGCAAGGAGATCGGGGCGTACGCCCCACGAATCGAACAGCGCGTACAGGGCGGTCTCTACCGCGAACAGTCCCGTCTGCGCGTACAGGGTCTCGTCAAGCAGCGGCCCTCCTTCGAAGACGACGTCGCGCACCGGCTTGGGCGCGTGCCCTTCAAGCTCGCGGTCAAGCGCGCTGACTGCCGCGTCGAACGCCTCGGCGAACACGGGGAACCGCGCGTGCAGGACCTTGCCCATCCCGGCGCGTTGGCTGCCCTGCCCGGTGAACAGCAGGGCGAGCCCTCCCCCTTCGGCCCTCCCCCGCACCACGTTGACGCCGGGATCTCCCCCGGCGAGCCCTTCCAACGCCGCCAGCAACCCTTCAGGCGGCGCGACGACCACGGCCCGCTCCGGCAACGCCGCACGCGTCGTCACAAGCGACAACCCCACATCACCGGCATCCGCCGCGCCGATCCCGTCGGCCCGCTCCGCGAGCCCCCCGGCAACCGCCGCAAGCCCTTCCGCGTTCCGCCCGGACAAAACCCACGGCACCCCCCGCCGCCCAACCCCACCCCCGGAGCCGCCCAGAGCCTCCACACGCCAAGCGCCCGCGCCGGCAGGACCGCCTGCGGGGCTCGCCGACCCCAGCGCCTCGCCGGACCGCGCGGACCCGGACGCGGCGACGTCGCCGTCGTGGCGCGCAGCGTCGGTGCGCTGCGTGCCCGCGTCGGCGGGAGCGGTCGCCGATCCCGGTGCCTCGCCGGACCGCGTGGAACCGGACGCGGCGGCACGGCCCGCGGCGTCAGCGCGCCGCGCGCCCGGGATGGCGGGAGCGGCTGCGGAGTCCGGTGTCTCGTCGGGACGTGTGGCGACGCCGTCGGCCTGGGCCGCGTTGGCGGGGTGGGGAAGGCTCGCGGGGCGGGTGGGGGTGTGGGTTGGGGGGGATTCGAGGATTATGTGGGCGTTGGTGCCGCTTACGCCGAAGGCGGAGACTGCGGCGCGGGCGGGGGCGCCGGTTTCTGGCCAGGGGGTGGGCTCGGTGACGAGGGTGAGGGGGGTGGACGCCCAGTCGATGAGGCGGGTCGGTTCGGTGATGTGGAGGGTGGGGGGAAGGGTGCGGTGCGCGAGGGCGCCGATGAGCTTGAGGATGCCTGCGAGGCCCGCGGCGGCCTGGGTGTGGCCGATGTTCGACTTGACGGAGCCGAGCCACAGGGGGCGGTCGCGGTCGCGGGTGTAGGCGCCGATGAGGGCTTCGGCCTCGATCGGGTCGCCGAGCGCGGTGCCCGTGCCGTGCGCCTCGACGGCGTCGATGTCGCCGGGGGTGAGGCGGGCGTCGGCGAGGGCGTCGCGGATGACGCGGCGCTGGGCCGGGCCGTTGGGGGCGGTGAGGCCGTTGGACGCGCCGTCCTGGTTGATCGCGGTGCCGCGCACGACGGCGAGGACGCGGCGGCCGTCGCGCAGCGCGTCCGAAAGCCGCTGGACGAGCACGACGGCGACGCCCTCGGCCCAGCCCGTCCCGTCCGCGCCTTCGGCGAACGCCTTGCACCGCCCGTCGGGCGAAAGGCCGCGCTGCCGGGAGAACTCCACAAAGTTCACCGGCGAGCTCATCACTGTCGAACCGCTCACCAAAGCGAAGTCGGCTTCTCCCGCGCGCAGTGAGCGGACCGCGAGGTGCAGCGCGACCAGCGACGACGAGCACGCGGTGTCCACGGTGACGGCCGGGCCCTCGAACCCGTACCAGTAGGAGAGCCGCCCAGAGGTCACGCTCGCGGCGTTGCCCAGGGCGACGTGCCCTTCGACGGACGCGGGCACATTCGGGAGCCGGGCCGCGTAGTCCTGCCCGTTGACGCCCGCGAAGACTCCGGTCCGGCTTCCGCGCAGCTTGGAGACGTCGATACGGGCCCGCTCGAACGCCTCCCAGGACGTCTCGAGGAGGAGCCGCTGTTGGGGGTCGGTGGCCAGCGCCTCACGCGGGGAGATCCCGAAGAACTCGGCGTCAAATCCCGCTATGTCCGACAGGAATGCGCCGTTCCGCGTCGTTGACGTCCCGGTATGGGCGGGGTCGGGGTGGAACAGCCCGTCAAGGTCCCATCCGCGGTCCTCCGGGAACCCTCCGACGGCGTCGCGGCCTTCGGCGACGAGCTCCCAGAGGTCCTCGGGCGAGGAGACGCCGCCGGGGAACCGGCATGCCGCGCCGACGATCGCGATGGGTTCGTGCCTTTCGTCGCGCACCTCCTTCAGCTGTTCGCGGGTCTCGAAGAGTTCGGCGCTGACGCGCTTCAGCAGGGTCCTGATCTGGTCGCTCATGTCACTCGATCCCGAGGGTTGATCCGATGAACTCGACGAGCTCGTCGTCGGTGGCGTTGTCGAGCCGCGCCGCGACGGCGGAGGGCGCGGCGCGTCCCGCGAGGTCGCGCAGCAGGGGCGCGGCGGCGGCGCGGCCGTCGTCCCCCGCCCGTTCCAGCAGTGCCTCGAGCGCCTCGATCCCGGCGAGCAGCGCCGCGTCGGGGTCGGGGGCGAGCAGCCCGGCCAGGTGGTCGGCGAGCGCTTCCGGCGTCGGATGGTCGAAGACGAGGGAGGCGGGCAGGGTGAGGCCGGTCTCGGCGGCGAGCCGCGCGCGCAGCCGGACGGCGGCGAGGGAGTCGAAGCCCTGCTCCTTGAAGGGCGCGTCCGGCGCGACGGATGCCGCGCCCTTGCGGCCCTGTACCTCGGCCACAAGCGCGCGCACGAGGTCGAGCAGGACGCGCCTGGGGTCGGCTCCGGGGCGTTCCAGCGCCTCGGCGAGGCCGGAGGTCTCGGGGGTGTCGGCGACGGCCTGGGTGCGCAGTTCGGCGGTGAGCGGGAGGTCGGGGGCGAGGGCGTCCCAGTCGGCCTCGGCCACGACGGCGTGCGCGGCGGTCACCTTGCCGAGCTGTTCTATCGCCTCCTCGGGCGGCAGCGGCCTTATGCCGTGCAGGGCGAGGGTCGCGGCGGCGGTCCCGTCGGCGAGTCCGTCGCCGCCCCAGTGGCCCCAGCCGATCGACGTGGCGGGCAGGCCGAGCGCGCGGCGGTGCTGGGCGAGGGCGTCGAGGTAGGCGTTGCCCGGCGCGTAGTTGCCTTGTCCGGCGACTCCGGCGATGCCCGCGAGGGAGGAGAACAGGACGAAGGCGTCAAGGTCGGCGGTGAGTTCGTGCAGGTGCCATGCCGCGTCGGCTTTGGCGGCGAGGGCACGGTCTATACGCGCCGGGTCAAGCGCGCTGACGAGGGCGTCGTCAAGGGCCGCGGCGGTGTGCACTACCGCGTTGACGGGATGGGCGGCGAGGAGGCCCGCGAGCGCGTCGCGGTCGGCGACGTCGAGGGCGGCGAAGACCGGCTCGGCCCCTTCCGCCGCGATCCGCGCCGCGAGGTCGGCCGCGCCCGGCGCGGCGGACCCGCGCCTGCTCGCCAGGACCACCTTGGCCGCCCCGTTGCGCGCGGCCCACAGGGCGGCACGCGCGCCGAGCGCGCCGGTTCCGCCCGTGACCAGGACGGTGCCGCGCGGCTGCCAGCCGGGGCCGCCGTCGGGCTCGGCGCGCACGAGCCTGCGGGTGAAGACCCCGCCCGGCCTGACCGCGAGTTCCCGTTCGGTACCCGCGCCGACAAGCGCGCGGGCGACGGCGTCCCAGTCCGGCTCGGGCGGCAGGTCGAGGACGCCGCCCCAGCGGCCGGGGTGCTCGGCGGCGGCGACGGCCCCCAGACCCCACGTGAGGGCCTGGACGGGCGCGGGCAGCTCCTCACCCCCGACCGCGACCGCCCCGGCCGTGAGGGACCACAGGGGGACGTCGAGGCCCTGGAAGAGGGCGACGTTGGCGGCGTGGCCGTCGCGTCCGGTGAGCGGGAGCAGGGAGAGGGCGGCGGACGCGTCCTCGGGGCTGTCGGCGATGTGCGCGCCTGCCCTGCGCAGCGCCTCGGCCAAGGGCGCGGCCCATGGGTGGCCGCCGGAGACGAGTAGCCAGGACGACGGCTCGGCGGGCACTGGCTCGACCGGCCGCCAGACGACGGAGAAGCGGCGCGGGTCGCGCGGCGCGGGCGCGAAGGACGGGGACGGCGCGAGCCAGTACCGCTCGCGCTGGAACGGGTAGGTCGGCAGGTCGACGCGCGCGGCGTCCGGGTAGAGCGCGGCCCAGTCGAGGTCGGCGCCGTGCAGGCGGGCGCGGGCGAGCAGGGCCGCGACGGTGTCGGCCTCGGCGACGCCCGCGCGGAGGGCCGCCTCGGTCTCCGCGCCCGGCACCGCCTCGGCGGCGAGCGCGGTCAGGACGGGGTCGGGACCGAGTTCCAGGAACGTCGTCGCGCCCGCGTCGGCGAGCGTGCGCAGGCCGTCGTGGAAGCGGACCGTGCCGCGCACGTGCCGCGCCCAGACCTCGGGGTCGTCGTAGGACGTGACGAACTCGCCGGTCAGGTTGGACACGACGGGGAAGCGCGGCCTGGCGGCCGGGACGCTCGCGGCGACCTTGGTGAACTCGGCGAGCATGCCGTCCATGTGCGGCGAGTGGAAGGCGTGCGAGACCCGCAGCCGCTTGACGCGGCGGCCCGCGCCGCGCAGCGTCTCGGCGACGGCCTCGGCGGCCTCCGCGTCGCCGGAGACGACGACTGAGGTGGGCCCGTTGACGGCGGCGATCTCGACGCCGGGCACGAGCAGCGCCCGCACCTCGTCCTCGGCGGCCTCGACGGCGACCATCGCGCCGCCCCCGGGCAGCGCCTGCATGAGCCTCGCGCGCGCGGCGACGAGCCGGGCCGCGTCTTCGAGGCTCCAGACGCCTGCGGCGTACGCGGCGGACAGTTCTCCGATGGAGTGGCCCGCGACGAAGTCGGGACGGACGCCCCACGATTCGAGGAGCCGGAACAGCGCGGTCTCCAGGGCGAAAAGCCCGGTCTGTGCGTAAAGGGTGCGGTCGAGATCGGCTCCGCCCTCGAACAGGACGTCGCCGACCGAGCGTTCCGCGTGCCCTTCGAGCTCACGGTCGAGCGCCGCGACCGCCGCGTCGAAGGCTTCGGCGAACACCGGGAACCGCGCGTGCAATTCCCGGCCCGCTCCCGCGCGCTGGCTGCCCTGTCCGGTGAACAGGAAGGCCAGGCCCTGACTCCCGGCCTTCCCGCGCACCACCCCGGGCGCGCTCTCCCCCGCCGCGAGCGCCCGAAGCCCGGCGACGAGTTCGGCAGCGTCCTTCCCGACGACCACCGCCCGCTCATCAAGCCAGGCCCGCCCGCCCCCGAGCGTCACCGCCACATCCGCGAGCCCCAACCCCCCGACACCCTCCTCAAGCCGCTTGGCCTGCTCCCGAAGCGCCCCCTCCCCCTTCCCGGACACACTCCACAGATAAGAAACCCCACCCTCAGCACGCTCACCAACCGCGTCCTTAGGCTCCCCGCCGGACTCAGCCCGCCCGTCGCCGACGGCGTCGCGCGCGGCAGCACCTCTGACGCCGGACGGCTTGGCCGCCCCTCCAGCGCGCTGACCGACCGCACCCTTCGGCTCCCCTCCGGGCTCGACCCGCCCATCGCCGACGACGTCGCGCGCGGCAGCCGCGCGTGCGGCGGCACCCGCGACGCCGGGCGGGGTGGCCGCCGCGTCGCCAGATTCCCGGCCCAGCGCCGGGGAGGCCACGACGGCGGAGGGTGCGGGGGCTGGGTGGGGGGCTGGGTGGGGGGTGTCTTGGGGGGTGGGTTGTTCGAGGATGACGTGGGCGTTGGTGCCGCTGACGCCGAAGGAGGAGACGGCGGCGCGGCGGGGGGCTCCGGTTTCGGGCCAGGGGCGGGATTCGGTGAGGAGGGCGAGGGCGCCGGAGGACCAGTCGACGTGGGGGGTGGGGGCGTCCACGTGGAGGGTGCGGGGCAGGGTGCCGTGGCGCATCGCCTGGATGAGTTTGATGATTCCGGCGACCCCTGCGGCGGCCTGGGTGTGGCCGATGTTCGACTTCAAGGAGCCGAGCCATAGGGGGCGGTCGCGGTGCTCGCCGTAGGCGGCGAGGAGCGCGCCCGCCTCGATGGGGTCGCCGAGGGCGGTGCCGGTGCCGTGGGCCTCGATCGCGTCGATCTCGTCGGCTTCCAGGTCGGCGGAGGCGAGGGCCTCCTTGATCACCGCGCGCTGGGAGGGGCCGTGCGGGGCGGTGAGGCGGCTGCTGCGGCCGTCCTGGTTGACGGCAGAGCCGCGGATCAGCCCGAGGACGCGGTGGCCGAGCCGCCGCGCGTCCGACAGGCGTTCCAGCAGCAGCAGGCCCGCTCCCTCGCCCCACGCTGTGCCGTCGGCGGCTGCCGCGAAGGGCTTGCACCTGCCGTCGGCGGCGAGGCCGCGCTGCCGGGAGAACTCGATGAACATGCCGGGCGAGGCGAGGACCGTCGCGCCGCCCGCGAGGGCCGCGTCGCACTCGCCCGCGCGCAGCGACCGCACCGCCAGATGCACCGCGACAAGCGACGACGAGCACGCGGTGTCGACGGTCACGGCGGGGCCGGTCAGCCCGAGCGTGAACGCGATCCGCCCGGACGCCACACTCGTGGTCGTCCCCGTCAGCACATATCCGTCGGTCCCCTCGGCGGGCAGGTGGTGCAGGCTCGGCCCGTACTCCTGGGAGATGACGCCGGTGAACACGCCGGTCCGGCTGCCGCGCAGGCTCGTCGGGTCGATCCGCGCGTGCTCGACGGCCTCCCACGCGGTCTCCAGCAGCAGCCGCTGCTGCGGGTCGGCGGCCAGGGCCTCACGCGGGGAGATCCCGAAGAAGTCAGCGTCGAACCCTGCGGCATCGTGCAGGAAGCCGCCCTCGCGGACGTAGCTCGTGCCGCTGTGGTCGGGGTCGGGGTGGTAGAGCCGGTCGAGGTCCCAGCCGCGGTCGGTCGGCAGCGGGCCGATCACGTCGCGTTCCTCGGCGACGAGCCGCCACAGGTCGTCGGGGGTGCGGACGCCGCCCGGGTACCGGCAGCCGATCCCGACGACGGCGATCGGCTCGGCGGCCGCGCTCACCGCGCTCTCGGCCTCGGCGAGCCTGCGGCGGGTGCGCTGGAGCTCGACGGTCACCCGCTTCAGGTAGTCCCGCAGCTTGTCTTCCTCCGCCATGGCGTTCTCCCTGTTCGGACGGCTCATGACAGCCGCAGTTCGTTTTCGATGAGGCGGAAGAGCTCGTCCCCGGTGGCCGCGGCGATGTCCGCCTCGGTCGTGTCGGTGATCTCCGCGAGCTCCGCCTCGGGCGAGGCGTCGGCCGACGGCTCGGCGACGGGCGCGAGCAGCTCCACGAGGTGGGCGGCGGCGTCGGCCGGGGTCGGGTGGTCGAAGGTGAACGTGGCGGGCAGCCGCAGCCCGACGGCCGCGCCGAGCCTGGTCCGCAGCTCGACCGAGGCGAGCGAGTCGAAGCCCGACTCCTGGAACCCGTGGTCGGCCCGGACGGCCTCCGGCCCGCTGTGCCCGAGGACGGCGGCCGCGGTCTCCCTGACGAGCTGGAGCAGCCTGCGGTGCCGCTCGGCCGGGGGCAGGTCGGCGAGCCCCGCGACGGCGGCGGCCCCGGCCGGCACCGGCGCGGCACTACGCGGCCTGGCGAGCCCGCGCAGGACCGGGGGCGGGGTGTCGTCGAGCCCGTCGAGATCGAGGCGGGCCGGGACGAGCGCGGCGTCGGGCGCGTCGAGCACCCGGTCGAGCATCGCGAGCGCGCGTGAGGTCGGCAGCCCCGCGAGGCCGCGCCGCGCCATCCGGCGCAGCTGGGCGTCGGTGAGCCCGCCCGTCATCGCGCTCTCCTCCTCCCAGCGGCCCCACGCGGCCGACGCGGCGGGCAGCCCCCGGTGCCTGCGCCGCGCGGCGAGCGCGTCGAGGAAGGTGTTGGCGGCGGCGTAACCGGCCTGGCCCGGGTTGCCGAGCACTCCGACCGCCGAGGAGAACATGACGAACTCCGCGACGTCGTGCTTCTCGGCGGCGAGGTGCAGCCGCCAGGCGGCGTCGCTCTTGGCCCGCAGGACGTCGTGGACCTGCCCGTCGGTGAGGTCGGCGAAGGCGGCGTCGTCAAGGATGCCCGCCGCGTGCACGACCGAGGTGATCCGGTGCGCCTCGAACAGCTCCCTGACGGCCTCGGGCGCTGCCACGTCCACCGCGACGATCTCCACCCGCGCGCCGAGCGCCGTGAGGTCGGCGCGCAAGGCGGCAGCGCCGGGGGCGTCGGGCCCGCGTCGTGAGACGAGCAGCAGGTTGCGCCGTCCGTGCGCCCGCACAAGGTGCCTGGCGACGAGCGCGCCGAGCGTCCCGGTGCCTCCGGTGATGAGGACCGCGCCCTCGGGGTCGGGGCGGCGCGGGAGCGTCGCGACGAGCTTGCCGGTGTGCCGCGCCTGGGAGAGCCTGCGCAGCGCGCCCGGCGTGCGCCGCACGTCCCACGACTCGACGGGCGGTGGCCGCAGCCCGCCGTCCTCGAACAGCACGCCGAGGTCGGCGAACAGCGCGGCGATCCTGTCGGGGTCGACGTCGAACAGGTCGAACGCGCGGTAGGCCGGGACGACGTCGGCGGGGTCGCGCAGGTCGGTCTTGCCCATCTCCACGAACCTGCCCTCGGGCCCGAGCAGGGCAAGGGAGGCGTCGGTGAACTCGTGCGCGAGCGCGTTGAGCACCACGTCGACCGCGCCGAACCGCTCGGCGAACTCGAGGTCGCGCGAGGAGGCGACGTGCTCGGCGTCAAGGCCCGCCTCCAGCAGGAGCGGCTGCTTGGCGGGCGAGGCCGTCGCGAACACCTCGGCCCCCAGGTGCCTGGCGAGCTGGACGGCAGCGCCGCCGACGCCGCCGGTAGCGGCGTGGATCAGCACACGGTCGCCGTCCTTCAGCTCACCCAGGTCCACAAGGCCGTGGTAGGCGGTGAGGAACGCGACGGGCGCGGCGGCCGCCTCGGCGTACGACCACCCGGAAGGAATCGGCGCGAGCAGCCGCGCGTCGGTGACCGCGACGGGCCCGAGCTGGCCCTGGAGCAGGCCCATCACCCGGTCGCCCGGCTTCAGCCCGCGCACGTCCGGCCCGGTCTCCAGCACGGTTCCCGCGCCTTCCGCGCCGATGCTGGCGCGGCCGGGGTACATGCCGAGCCCGATGAGCACGTCGCGGAAGTTGAGGCCCGCCGCGCGCACCTCGACCCTGACCTCGCGGCCGGTGAGGGCGCGTGCGGCCTCGGGGGCGGGCACGGCGGCGATCGCGTCGAGGCTGCCGGGCTCGGTGACGTCGATGCGCCAGGGGCCGTCGGGCAGGGTGAGCGCGTCGCGGGCGGGCCTGGCGAGGCGCGGGACGAACAGGCTCCCGCGCCGCACCGCGATCTGCTCCTCGCCGGTCGCGGCGGCCTCGGCCACCTCGACGGGATCGACCGGGCCAGGCCCGAGGTCGAGCAGCACGATCCGGCCCGGGTGCTCGGCCTGCGCGGTCCGCAGCAGCCCCCACAGGCCCGCCTCGGCGAGCCCGGGGACGTCAGCGCCGTGCCGGGTCGCGACCGCGCCCCTGGTGACGACGGCGAGCCGCCCTTCCCCGCGCTCAAGCCACCCCTGGACGAGCCCGAGCGCACGCGCGGTCTCGGTGTGCACCGCCTCGGGCAGCGACCCCGTCTCTGACGCCCCCGCGACGACCGCCCAGTCGTCGTGCAGGGCCCCGTTCCACAGGATCGTCCAGGGCCCGTCGTAGGCGGTCCCTGAGGGTTCGAGGGGTATCCAGTCGAGACGGTAAGGCCGCTCGTCTCCGGCTGCCTCACGGAACGCTGCCTCCTGGACGCTCAGGACCGGCTCGCCCTCGGCGTCGTACGCGTCGATCGTTACCGTGCCGTCCCTACCCGGCACGATCCTGGCCCGTAGGGTGTCGGCTCCCTCGCGGTGCACCGCGACGCCGGACCACGCGAACGGGATGCGCACGCCCTGCCCCGGCAGTGCCTCCCCGACGACCGCGTGCAGCACCGCGTCGAGCAGGGCGGGGTGGACGGCGAAGCCGTCGGCCTCGGCGATCCCGGAAGCCTCGGCGTAGACCGTGGAACCGTCGCGCCACACCCCGGTCAGCAGCCGGAACGCGGGCCCGTACTCGTAGCCGCGCTCGGCGAGCCGCGCGTACAGGGCGGCGAGATCGACGGGTGCGGCTCCGGCCGGAGGCCAGGCCGCGAGGGGCGCGGGCTGGGCCTCGACCGCGCCGAGCGCGCCGGACGCGTGCCGCGTCCACGACCCTGAGCCCACCCGCGAGTGGACCGCGACGGGCCTGAGCCCGTCCGCGCCGGGCGCGCCCGCGACGACCTGGAGGGAGACCGCGCCCTCCTCCGGCACGACGAGGGGCTGTTCGAGCGTCAGGTCGGCGAGCGGCCCGCCCGCCTGGAGCGCGAGTTCGGCGAGCGCCGTGCCGGGCAGCAGCACGTCGCCCAGGATGCGGTGGTCGGCAAGCCAGGGTTCCTCTTCCGCCGAGACCCTGCCGGTGCGGACAGCGCCGCCGTCGGCGAGTTCGAGCGCCGGCCCGAGCAGCCGGTGCGCCGACCCCTGGGAGGCGGGTTCGGCGGTCAGCCAGAAGCGCTCGCGCTGGAACGGGTAGGTCGGCAGGTCCGCGCGCGGGCCGTCGCCCAGCACGGCCGTCCAGTCCACTGGTACGCCGGTGACGTGCAGTTCGGCGAGCGCGGAAAGGAACGACTCGGGCTCCGGCCTGTCCTTGCGCAGCGCCGGGACGATCACGGGCACGTCGGTGCTCTCGCGGGCCAGCGCGGTCAGCGTCGCGTCGGGGCCGAGTTCGAGCAGGGCGGTCACGCCGAGGTCGCGGGCGGCGCGGACGCCGTCGTGGAAGCGGACTGCCGCGCGGATGTGCCGCACCCAGTACTCGGGGTCGGCGATGCCGGTGGCGATCCGCCCCGTCACGTTCGACACGATCGGGATGCGCGGCTCGCGGAAGTCGAGCCCGGCGGCGACCTTGCGGAACTCCGCGAGCGCGGGTTCGGTGCGGGCCGAGTGGAACGCGTGGCTGACCCGCAGCTGCCGCGCGCGCCGCCCGTCCTCCCGCCACCGCCGCACGATCTCCGTGACGGCCTCGGCGTCACCGGACACCACGACCGACTCGGGCCCGTTCACCGCGGCGAGGTCGAGGCCCTCGCCGAGGTAGGCGGCGATCTCGTCCTCGGTGGCCTGGAGCGCGGCCATCGCGCCGCCCGAGGGCAGCCGCTGCAGCAACCTCCCACGGGCGGCGACAAGGGCGCACACGTCGTCGAGGCCCAGCACCCCGGCGACGTGCGCGGCGGCCAGTTCGCCGATGGAGTGGCCGAGCAGTACCGCGGGGCGCAGGCCCGCCGACTCCGCGAGCCGGAAGAGGGCGACTTCTACCGCGAAGAGTGCGGGCTGGGTGTAGGCGGTCTGCTCAAGCAGCTCGTCCGGTCCCTCGAAGACGACGTCGCGCAGCGGCCGGTCGAGGTACTGGGTGAACTTCGCGAAGATCTCGTCAAGTGCCGCGCGGAACACCGGCGACGACTCGTACAGGCCGCGTCCCATGCCGACGCGCTGACTGCCCTGGCCGCTGAACAGGAATCCTGTGCCGCCTTGACGGACCGCCCTTCCCGTCACCAGGGCGGGCGTCTGCCTTCCCTCGGCGAGGGCGGCGAGGACGTCGACGGCGTCGCCGGGCTCGGCCACGACGACCGCGCGCTCCTCGAACAGCGCACGCGTCCCGGCCAGGGCGCGGGCGACGGCCAAGGGGTCGGCCCCCTCGGCGAGACGGTCGCGCAGCCGCGCGGCCTGTTCGCGCAGCGCCGGTTCGGTCCGCGCCGACAGCGGCAGCGCGACGGGTCCCGCGCGCTCCGGCCCCGGCGACGGGCTCGCCGACGGCGGCGGCTCCTCGATGACGACGTGGGCGTTGGTGCCGCTGATGCCGAACGAGGAGACGCCGACGCGGCGCGGCCGGCCCGTCTCCGGCCACGGCCTGGGGTCGGTCAGCAGCTCGAGTTCGCCGCCCGACCAGTCGACGTGCGGTGAGGGCGCGTCAACGTGCAGGGTCGCGGGCAGCTCGCCCGCGCGCAGCGCCTCGGTCATCGCGATGATCCCGGTGATCCCGGCGGCGGCCTGGGTGTGGCCGAGCACCGACTTCACCGACCCGACGAGCAGGGGGCGTTCCCGGTCGGTCCCGTAGGCGGCCTGGAGCGCGCCCGCCTCGATCGGGTCGCCGAGGCGGGTGCCTGTGCCGTGCGCCTCGACGGCGTCGACGTCGGCGGGGCCGAGGCCGCCCGCGCGCAGCGCCGCCCTGATGACCCGCTCCTGCGACGGCCCGTGCGGCGCGGTGAGCCCGTTGGACGCGCCGTCCTGGTTGACCGCGCTGCCGCGCAGGACCGCGAGGATCGTGCGGCCGTCGCGTACCGCGTCCGAAAGCCGGGAGAGCAGGACAAGGCCCGCGCCCTCCGACCAGGCCGTGCCGTCGGCGGCGTTCGCGAACGGCTTGCACCTGCCGTCGGGGGCGAGGCCGCCCTGACGGGAGAACTCGGTGAACATGCCCGGCGTCGCCATGACGGTCACGCCGCCCGCGACGGCCAGGTCGCACTCGCCCGAGCGCAGCGACTGCGCGGCGAGGTGCAGCGCGACGAGCGACGACGAGCACGCGGTGTCGACGGTGAGCGCGGGCCCGACGAGCCCGAGCGTGTAGGCGAGGCGGCCGGACGCGACGCTCGCGGCGTTGCCGGTGAGGGCGTGGCCGTCGAAGCCGCGCGGGGTCTCGTGCAGCCGCGCGCCGTATTCCTGTGCCATCGCGCCGACGAACACGCCGGTCCGGCTGCCGCGCAGCGACGACGGGTCTATCCCCGCGCGCTCGAACAGCTCCCAGCCGGTCTCCAGCAGCAGCCGCTGCTGCGGGTCCATCACCGCCGCCTCGCGCGGGGAGATGCCGAAGAATGCGGCGTCGAAGCGGTCGGCGTCGTGCAGGAAGCCGCCGTGCCGCACATAGGTCGTGCCAGGACGGAACTCGCTTTGCGGGGCGTAGAGGGCGTCGAGGTCCCAGCCGCGGTTCGCCGGGAACGCGCCGATCGCGTCGCGGCCGTCGCGCAGCAGCGCCCACAGCTTCTCGGGGGTGTCCGCGCCGCCCGGCCAGCGGCCGCCCGCCGCGACGATCGCGATGGGCTCCTCCGACGCGGTGGACGTCTCCTCGGCTTCGGCGTCGGAGCCGGTGAGGAGGGAGGCGACTGCCCTGGGCGTCGGGTGGTCGAAGACAAGGGTGCTCGGGAGGGAGACGCCGGTGGTCTCGGCGAGCCTGTCGCGGAACTCGACGGCGCCCGCCGAGTCGAAGCCGAGGTCGCGGAAGGCGGCGTCGGGGTCGATCGCTTCGGGGCCGTCATAGCCGAGGACCACTGCCGCGCCGCTCAGGACCGTGCGGAGGGCGGCGTCGAAGGTGAGGGCGGTGATCTCCTCCGTCACGGGGAGTTCTTCGGCGGCCGTCTCCGGGGCCTCCTCCGCGGGCACCTCCGACTCGCCGGGGAGCGGGGCTCCGGCGACCCAGAAGGAACGGCGCTGGAAGGGGTACGTGGGCAGGTCGGCGAGGTCGCCGCCCCACTCCTGCGGCCAGTGGACCGGCGCGCCCGACGTCTGCGCCCTTCCCAGTGAGAGAAGGAACTGCCTGAGCCCCGGACGGTCGCGGTGAAGGGTGCCGAACGCAAGGCCGCCCGTAGGGCCGAGGATATCTCCGGTCGCGGCGGTGAGCAGAGGGTGCGGACTCGCCTCCACGAACAGCCCATGGCCGTCCTGGACGGCCGCCCTCACGGTGCGCTCGAAGACGACGGTCTCGCGGAGGTTCCGGTACCAGTAGGCGACGTCGAGCCCCGCGGTGTCGAACAGGCCGCCGGTCAGCGTCGAGTAGAACAGCGCCTTCGACGGCCTGGCCTGCACGCCCGCGAGGTCGGCCAGGAGACGTTCGCGCACCGGCTCCACAAGGGCGGAGTGCGAGGCGTAGTCCACGGGCAGGCGGCGGACCCTGACGCCGTCCGCGCGCAGCCCGTCGAGGAGGCGTTCCAGCGCCGTCACCTCCCCGGCGACGACGGTCGCGGTGGGGCCGTTGACGACGGCGATGTCGAGGCCGTCGCCGAGCCGCGGCGTCAGCCGGTCGGCGGGCAGCTCGACCGCCGCCATGCCGCCCGTGCCGGAGATGTCGGCGAGCGCGCGGCTGCGCAGCGCCACGACCTTGGCGGCGTCCTCCAGCGACAGCGCACCGGCGACGTGCGCGGCGGCTATCTCGCCCTGCGAGTGGCCGATGACCGCGTCGGGCTCGATCCCGTGCGCCCGCCACAGCTCGGCGAGCGCGACCATCACCGCGAACAGGGCGGGCTGGACGACGTCGACCCGCTCGAGCGCGGCCGGGTCGGCGAGCGCGGCGCGCAGGTCCCAGTCGGTGTGCGGGGCCAGGGCCGCGCCCGCCGCGTCGAGCGCGGCGGCGAACGCGGGCGACTCCTCGGCGAGGGCGAGGCCCATGCCGGGGAACTGCGCGCCCTGGCCGGGGAAGACGAAGACGGTACGGCCCCGGTCGCGGGCGGTGCCGCGCACGACATGGGCGGCCTGGCCGCCCTCGGCGAGCGCGCGCAGCCCGGCGCGCAGCTCGGCGGCGTCGCCCGCGATCACTGCCCGGTGCGGGAGGTGCGTGCGCGTCTCGGCGAGTGACCTTCCGACGGTCGCGGCGGGCAGCCCTTCGACGGCGTCGGCGAGCTTCGCGGCGTGCGCGGCCAGGCCGGCCGCGTCCTTGCCGGTCACCAGCCAGGAGACGACCGGGGCGCCCGTGCCCGCCGAGGAGGGGGCGGGAGCGGGCGGCCCGGCCAGCACGAGATGGCAGTTGGTCCCGCCCATGCCGAAGGAGCTGACGCCCGCGACGCGGCGGTCGACGTCGTCGGGCCAGGGGCCGGTCTCCGTCTGCACCTTGAGGCCGAGCTCGTCAAGGGGGATCGCCGGGTTCGGGCGGACGTGGTGGAGGGTGGCGGGGATCGTCCCGTTCTGGAGGCTGAGGACCACCTTGAGCAGCCCGGCGATGCCCGCCGCGCCCTCGAGGTGGCCGATGTTCGTCTTCACCGAGCCGACGCGCAGCGGCACGTCGCGGCCAACGCCGAGGGCCGCGCCGAGCCCGGCCGCCTCGATCGGGTCGCCGACGGGCGTGCCGGTGCCGTGCAGCTCCACGTACTGGACCGCGTCACGGGTGAGTCCGGCGTCGGCGAGGGCGCGGCGGATCACGTCCTCCTGGGCCGCGGCGCTCGGCACGGTCAGGCCGTCGGTCGCACCGTCGTTGCCGGCCGCCGCGCCGAGGATCACCGCGTGGACCCGGTCGCCGTCGGCGAGCGCGTCGTCGAGCCGCTTCAGCACGATGACGACGCCGCCCTCACCGCGCACGTAGCCGTTGGCGCGGGCGTCGAAGGTGTGGCAGCGGCCGTCCGGTGACAGGCCGCCGAAGCGGGCTGAGGCGAGGTCGGAGTCGGGCGCGAGGATCAGGTTGACGCCTCCGGCGAGCGCGACCTCGGTCTCGCCCCTGCGCAGGCTCTCCACCGCGAGCTGCACCGCGACGAGCCCGGACGCCTGCGCGGCGTCCACGGTGAGGCTCGGCCCCTGGAGGCCGAGCGCGTGCGACACCCGGTTGGCCAGCAGCGCCCGGTTCAGCCCGGGAAGCGTGTGCCGCGTGAAGGCACCGGCCCCAGCGCGCTGGACGAGCGCCGCGTAGTCGCCGTGGGTAGCGCCCACGAACACGCCGACCGCTTGTCCGGCGAGCCGGGCGGGGGCGACCCTCGCCCCTTCCAGCGCCTCCCAGGCGAGTTCGAGGACGAGGCGCTGCTGTGGATCGAGTGAGGCCGCCTCGCGCGGCGCGATCCCGAAGAAGGCGGGGTCGAACAGGTCGACCCCCTCCAGGTATCCGCCGGGGACGCCGGACCGCGTCGCGACCGCGTCGCCGCCCGTCTCGAGCAGCCGCCAGAACGCCGCGGGATCGGCGGCCCCCGGCAGTCGGCAGGAAAGTCCGACGATGGCTACGGGAAAGGCTGCTGCCATGCTGTCCCCCCGGGGAAGACCGATCTCTTACTTGATCGATTCTGTCCACCGGGGGGATACCGCCACCAGATCCGCGGACCCCTAGGACCCCCTATAAGAAGGGGGTTACAGGAATTCGCTGAGTTGGCTCCTGCGCCGTGCGCCGAGCTTGCGGTAAATACGGGTCAGATGCTGTTCCACGGTGCTCACCGTGATGTACAGCCGCGACGAGATCTGCCGGTTCGACAGCCCGAGCGCGGCGAGTTCGGCGACCTTGGCCTCGGCGTCGCTGAGGAGCGAGCGGGCCGCGGCGCGCGCGGGACCGAGATCGTCCTTGGCACGTTCCGCCTCGCGCGCGTCGCCCGCTCCGCGCAGCACGTCGTACGCCTCCTCCAGCAGCGTGCGCCTGTGATCGGGGTCACCGGCCAGCGCCAGCAGGCGCAACGCCGCGCCATAGGCGCGGGTGCGCGCGCCGCCGCACGCGGCGAGCTGCTCGCGGGCGAGCACGGCCGCCTCGGCGCACTCGCCGAGCGCGAGCCTCGCGTGCCCCGCGCCGACCCGCCACGCGACGACGCCGGGCAGGTCGATCCCCCAGCGCAGCATTCGCTTTCCGCACGCGAGAAAGTCACCGAGCGCTTCCCCGGCATTTCCCGAAGCGAGCCGGAATTCCGCGCGCGCGGCGAGATAGTGCAACCCCGCGGGCGTTTCCCACATGGCGTCGGGAACGGGGACCGCGAGATATCGGATGACGTCCTCGGTCATTCCGAGCGCGGTCTTCGCCGCGATCATCGTGCCGAACGGAATGCCGATCGCGACGCCCCAGTCCTGCCACGGGATGTGCGTCAGGGCGGTCCTGACGCACTCGGCGGCCTCGGCCGGGTCGCCCTGCCGCAGCATCGTCTCGCCGCGGATCGCCGCGAACACCCCGAGCCAGACCGGGTCGCAGTGCGCGGTCGTCTGCTCGAGGAGCGGACGGCACCAGCGCGCCGCGAGGTCGGCCCGGTCGGCGTAGACGAGGGCGGCGAGCGCCCCGCTGAGCGACGCGAGCGCGTCGGTCGTCATCGGGCAACTGCCCAAGACCGTCTGCGCCTCGCGGACCGCCTCCGGTGCGGCCCGCGTCGCGAGAAGGTCGCACAGCACGTCGAATCCGGTCCCGCCCCGGGACCTCACGCGCGGCGCGCCGATCCTTTCCGGATAGCAGACCGCGATCCAGTCCTCCGCGGCCTGCCCTGAGTCGTGTCCCTGCTCCTCTACGCGCCGCAGCGCCCGTACCGCCTCGTCCGGCCGCCCGGCCCAGACGAGGTCGCGCACCTTCGCCACCGAAGGGGTGAACGCCGTCTCCACCATCGTGTCCGCGGCCGTCTCCGCGAACGCACTGACCACAACCACAGTTCGTCCTCACCGTTGCTTGTGGCGCGAACGCCACCTGGCCTTCACCCGGGGCACCCCGCATCAGTGAGGGTTGCCGGCCAGCTAGCCGGGGCTTGACGCTGGCACTCCTTGCCGACCCCTCCATAATACACACTAATTAAGTAGGAAATACATGAATTCGGTCACGGTTCGGGGGCCTTGTCGCCTTTCCGTTGCCCCCTCTCGCGGATGTGGGACGGCTGCCGTTTCGGGGAATTCGTGTGTCGTTTCCTTTGTCGGTCAGGCGCGGACTCCGTCAGGACGGCTGTGCACCGACCATCCGCCGCTGGAATCGCTGTTCGGGGAGACGATCTTGCCCGCTTCGAGGACGGCGACGGAGTCGCAGAGCCCGGCCGGAACCTCGTCCGGGTGGGCGAGGACGAGGTGGCCGACGCCGCGCTCGTCGCGCAGCCCGGCGATGAGGCCGACGAGACGCGCGCGGCCCCGCGCGTCGAGTCCGGCGAACGGCGCGTCCCACACCAGCACCCGGGGGCCGGTGGCGAGCGCTTCGGCGACGGCCACCAGCCTGAGCGTCCCGCCAGGGAGTCCGCCCACCGCGCGGTCCAGCAACTCCTCGGGCAGGCCGACGGCGTCGAGCAGTGCGACGGCGGTGTCGCGACGGCCGCCCGGCAGGGGTCCGCGCGTCGCGGCCTCAAGGACCCTGCCGACCGTGCGGTGCGCGGCGAGCCGCTCCGCCGGGTCCTGCGGCACCACGCGCACCGCACGTCGCGCCGCCTTCCAGGCCGCGCGCCCTTCGACCGGCTTCCCGTCGAGGACGACGGTTCCGGCGTCGGCCGGGACCGTCCCGTCGAGGACCCTGGCGAGCAGCGTCTTGCCCGCGCCCGGCTCGCCCGCGACCCCGACGACGCCCGCGCCGCGCACCTTCACCGACGCCTCGCGCAGCGCGACCCGGCCCGCGATCTCCTTGCGCAGCCCGCGCGCTTCGAGCATGACCCCTCCCCCGCCTCCCTTGCCGAAAGCCGCGTCGTCGTCCCGGCCAAGCAGGGCACGGGTGACGGGATGCACGGGCGAGGCGAGCACGTCGCGCGCCTCGCCCCGCTCCACGACCTCGCCCTCGTGCAGCACGAGCACCCGGTCGGCGACCTCCGCGAGCTCCCCGATCCGCTGCGCGGTGAGCAGCAGCGCGGCTCCGGCCGCCTTGCGCTCCGCCAGCGCCCGCACGACCTCGCGGCGCGCGAGCACGCCGAGCCCGGCGAGCACCTCGTCCCCGACGACGGAGTCGGGCCGCTCCCCCAGCACCCGCAGCACCTCGGCGGCCCGCCGCGCCGCCCACCCGCCCCGACCGGGCCCGCCGACGGAGTCCGCGGCGAACGCCGCGTCGATCACGCCGACCCGCGCGCCGTCGATCCGTGCGACCCGCGCGCTGATCCGCGCCGCCTGTCCCGCGCGTCCCGTCAACGCGCGGAGCAGCGTGCTCTTGCCCGCGCCGGTCCCACCGAGGACGACAACGCAGGCTCCCGCAGCCACTTCCACCGACACATCACGTACCGCCCGCAAAGTCCCGAACGTCACCCGCAGTCCCCGCACCTCCAACAAAGCCGCGACCCCCGCCCAATTCTCTACCTTGCCGATAGACTTAGAATACCTTCCCGTTTTTCCCGGTCTTCGCACACTTTGCACCGACCCGAGGCGGTCGATGCCCTAAACGCAAAAAGCCCGCCCTCCCGGAAATGCCGGAGGGCGGGCCGCGGTCAGGCTTTGGCGCAGCGGAACGAGGTCGGCTTACCCGTCAGGGACGCGACCCCCGACGGGGTGACGTCGGCAATCCTGCCCATCGCGTTCTCGTACTTGAACAGGGTGCAGGTGGTCCCCGCGGGTTCGGTGCGGGCCGAGCCGAGCTTGGCGCGGTAGGGGTCGGGGATCGTGTAGGCGGTGCCGGTGTCCACGCCGTACCTGTCGCAGGTCTTGAAGTCGGGTTCCTGGCAGAGGGTGATCGCGACCACCTCGGACGGCGCGGACGGCGCGGACGGCGTGGGCGGCGGGGTCGCGAAGGCGGGAGAGGCGACGAGGACGATGACGGACGAGAGCGGCAAAAGGGGGCGGAGGCGCATCGAGTCCCTTCCGATGACTACGCAGTGCGTATAAAAAGCTACGCGTAGCGACAGGAAGGAGTCAATGCGCCTCCGGAGACGTCAGCGGGCGAGCGGGGTGAGCGAGGGGTCAGTGGTGGACGCGAACGCCGGGAGCTCAAGAAGCCGCGACGTGTAGGCCGCGAGGGAAGGGTAAGCCGCCAAGGAGTCGGCGGAGATCCGCGCGTCCGCGTTGTACACGGAGTCGTAGCGGACGAGGGACACCCACAGCCGGACGTCGGACTCGGTGAGCGCGTCCCCCAGCAGGTAGGGGTGCGCGGCGAGCACCGCGTCGTACCTGGCGAAGGCCGCGAAGAGCCGCGCCCGCGCCGGGGCCGCCGTCTTCGGGTCCGGGGAGCCCGCCTTGCCGACCGCGTCGTTCACGTCGGTGAAGATCTCGTCGTTGAGCGCGTCTATCCGGCCGCGCAGGCGCTCGGGGTACAGCTCGACGGAGGAGTCCGCCCAGGGGGTGAACCGCGTGGCGAGGTCGAGGGTGATGTCCGGGTAGTTGTTGCTGACGATGCGCCGGGAGCGGGTGTCCCAGAGGACGGGCACGGAGATGTGCCCGGGGTAGCCGGGTTCGGTGGCCTCGTAGGCTTCGCTCAGGTACCGGAACCCGTTGACGGGGTCGGCCCCGCGCCGCGCACGGAACGCCCATCCGAGCGCGTCCCTTTCGTCGTCCACGTACGACAGGCTCACGACGTCGCGTAGGCCCGCGAGTTCCCTGACGATCGCGGCGCGCTGCGCGTACGGGCACGTCCAGGAGACGTACAGGTGGTACCTGCCGGGCGCGGCGGGGAACAGCGGCGTCCCGACCCGGCCCTGGAACGGGTAGACGGGACGTCTCGCGGCGATCGAAGCCTTGACCCTGTCCGGGCCGTAAGGGCCGTGCGTGGCGACGTCGGCGGGCGGTGCGTAGGTCATCGGTTCTCTCCTGTGCCGTGCCATGCGCGGGCGAGCAGCTCGAAGGAGCTGACGCGCGCGGCGTGGTCGTGGACGATTGTCGTGACGAGCAGTTCGTCGGCGTCGGTGACGCGCTGGAGGGTCCGCAGCCTTTCCACGACGGTCTCCGGCGCGCCGACGAACTGGGTCTCGGTGCGGTCGGCGACGAGTTCGCGGTCGGCGTCGCTCCACCGGTGCGCGGCGGCCTCGGCCTCGGTCGGGAACGGGATAGCGGCCCCGTCGCGGCGAATGCTGCGCACCCACAGCGCGTAGGGCGCGGCGAGGCGGCGCGCGGCGTCGTCGTCCTCGGCCACGACGACGTCGGCGGAGACCATCACGTGCGGCTCGGCGAGCACGTCGGACGGCTTGAACGCCGCGCGGTACGCCTCGACCGCCTCCAGCACATGGGACGGCGCGACGTGGTAGTTCGCGGCGAACGGAAGCCCGCGCTCGCCCGCGACGCGGGCGCTCTCGCCGCCGCTGCTGCCGAGGATCCACAGCTCGGGGTCCGCGCCCTCGCCGGGGAAGGAACGCGCCCTGATCCCGTCGGGGGTCCGGTGGGTTCCGGCGAAGTACGAGGTGATCTCGTCAAGGGTGTCGGAGAAGTCCGGGGTCTGCGCGCCGGGCTGCTGGAGCAGCGCGTGCAGCTTCAGCAGGTCGGAGCCGGCCAGGACGCTGAAGTCGAACGGGCGCGGGATGAGCAGCCCGTCGACGGTCCTCGGCTCGGGCCTGGGCGGCGGGGGCGCGGCGCGTTGCGCGGCGATCTCCGCGCGGCGCTGCCCCGACCTGCCGATCCCGAGGTCGATGCGGTCGGGATACAGCGCGTCGAGGGTGCCGAACTGCTCGGCGACGGCGAGCGACGTCCAGTGCCCGACCTGCACCGCGCCCGACCCGACCCGGATACGCCGCGTCGCGGCGGCGACCGCGCCGATCAGCACCTGCGGCGCGGACGAGGCGACGCCCGGCGCGAGATGGTGTTCGGCGAGCCAGTACCTGCGGTAGCCGAACGCCTCGGCGTTGCGCGCGAGGTCGAGCGTGTTGCGCAGCGCGTCGCGCGCGGTCCCGCCGGACGGGATCGGGGCGAGGTCGAGGATCGACAGGGGAACGCTCAAGGCCGCCTCCGGAGGGCGAGTGCGAAGGGTCATAGCCGCTTCTCCATGCAGATGGAGAAGGTGATCGCCGCGTAAGGCGGGAAGACGGGGATGTGCCGGTACCCCTCGCGCTCGTAGAGCCTGACGGCGTCGGGCTGGCGGTCGCCCGTCTGCAGGATCACCCTGCGGTGGCCGAGCGCGCGGGCGGCGTCCTCGACGTGGGCGAGGAGATCCTTGGAGACGCCCGTGCCGCGCGCCTCGGGCGCGATGTACATCCGTTTCAGTTCGAGGTCGGCACCGTTGCGGCGCAGCGCGGCGTGCCCGACCGCCGTGCCCGCGCCGTCGTAGGCGACCGCGACGTGGACGACGTGGGCGGCGTCCACGTCGAGGACGTGCAGGTCACCGGCGAAGGCCGCGAGGCGATCGGCGTAGCGCTCCTCCATCTCGACGGCCATGGCGGCGCGGAGCCTTACCGCGTCGGGGTCGTCCCAGGGCCTGGCGCGGATCACGGGGCCGCCGCGTAGCGGTTGGCGGGGCGCGGCAGGCCGAGCCTGGTCCGCAGGACGTCTTCCGCGTACGCGCCACGGAACGCGCCGCGCGCCTGGAGCGCGGGCACGAGGTCGCGGGTGATGTGGGTGAGGTCGCGGGGCAGCGCGCCGGGCCTGAGCCGGTAGCCGTCGATGCCCGCCTCCTGCCAGTCGAGCAGGAGGTCGGCGAGGTCGTCGGCGGTGCCGGTGAAGATCAGGGCGTCGGAGGAGTACTGCGCGCCGTCGAGTTCGTCGAGGGCGTCCTTGCGGTCGGCGGCCCCCGGGCCGAGGAAGACGACGAGGTCGGCGAAGACCTTCAGGGGTTCGCCGGTCCGGCCGCGCTCGGCCTCCCGGACCGCGCCGACGATCGAGGCGGCGTCGTCGGCCGAGTGCGGGGTCACGTAGACGACGTCGGCCGAGCGCGCGGCGAACTCGTACGGCACTGTGTCGTGCGCGAGCGCCGTGATGAGCGGCTGGCCCTGCGGCGGGCGCGGCGTGATCGACGGTCCCCGCACGCTGAAGTGCGCGCCCTCGAAGTCGATGTAGTGGAGTTTGTCGCGGTCCACATACCTTCCGGTGGAGACGTCCCGGATGATGGCGTCGTCCTCCCAGCTGTCCCACAGCCGCCTGACCGCCTCGACGGCGTCGGCGGCCTCCCCGAACAGCGCGCCGACGACGTCGGCGGACTCGCCGGTGCGGAACGCGTCGATAGAGAACTCGGGGAAGGTGCGGCGGCCGAAGTGGGCGGCGTCGGAGGCCCGGCCCGACACCTGCGGCCGCCAGCCCGCGCGGCCCGAGGTCGCGTGGTCGAGCGAGGCGATGCCGATGGCGACGTGGAACGGCTCGGTGTGCGTGGTGCTCGTGGTCGGGACGAGGCCGATCGCGGACGTCACCGCCGCGAGGCGCGCGGCGACGAGCACCGCGTCGAGCCGGCCGCGCACCTGGTCGACCCTGCCGTCGGGGCCGTCCCAGCGGGTCGACTGGACGGCGAAGGCGTCCTCGAAGGTCAGGAAGTCAAGGAGGCCGCGTTCGGCCTCGGCCGCGAGGTCGGCCCAGTACCGCGCCCGGAACAGCTCGGCGGGACGGGCGAGCGGGTCGCGCCACGCGCCGGGGTGCCAGCCCGCCCCGTCGAGTGCCGCCGCGAGGTGCAGGTGGGTCATGCGTCCGCCTTTCTGCGGGGCCGTGGGGCGGCCAGGCCGAGGTTGTCGCGCAGCGTGGTCCCGGTGTACTCGGCGCGGAGCGAGCCGCGCTCCTGGAGCAGCGGGACGACGCGGTCGACGAAGGCGTCGAGGCCGGTCGGGGTGAGGTGCGGGACGAGGATGAAGCCGTCGGAGCCCTCGGACTGGACGTAGTCGTCCATCTGGGCGGCGACGGTCGCGGGCGCGCCGACGAACGTCTGGCGGCCCGTCGCCTCGATGACGAGTTCGCGGATGGTCAGGCCGCCGCGCGCGTCCCACAGCTCGCGCCAGCGCCGCGCGACCGCGACCCTGTCGCCGCGGAACTGGGCGCGGCCCCGCGAGACGCCCTCGCCGGGGTCGGGCTCGACGTCGGGCAGGGGGCCGTCGGGGTCGTAGGCGGACAGGTCACGGCCCCAGATCCCCTCGACGTACGCGAGGGCCGTAGGGGCGCTCACCTGTGCGCGGCGGATGCGCGCGGCCTCCTCGGCGGCTTCGGCGTCGGTGTCGGCGACGACGACCGTGACGGCGGGGAGGATCTTCAGGTCGTCGGGGTGACGGCCGTACTTGGCAAGGCGTGACTTCACGTCCTTGAAGAACGCGCGGCCCTCCTCAAGGGCGCTGTGGCGGCTGAAGATGACGTCCGCGTCGGAGGCGGCGAACTCGCGGCCCTCCTCGGAGTCGCCCGCCTGGATGATCACGGGATGGCCCTGCGGCGGGCGCGGGGTGTTGAAGATCCCGGAGATGTCGAACTGCGGGCCCGTGTGTTGGAAGACGCCCTGGTCGGGGGCGACGAACCTGCCGGTCTCGGGGTCGGCGATGATCGCGTCGTCGTCCCAGGAGTCCCAGAGTTCGCGCGCGGTCGCGAGCATCTCGCGGGCGCGGTTGTAGCGGTCGGCCTGGGCGAGGTAGCCGCCGCGCCGGAAGTTCTCGCCGGTGAACGCGTCCCAGCTCGTGACGACGTTCCAGGCGGCGCGGCCGTCGCTGAGGTGGTCGAGGGTCGCCAGCCGCCTGGCGAGCTCGTAGGGCTCGTTGAACGTCGAGTTGACGGTGGCGGCCAGGCCGAGGTGCGTCGTCGCCCCGGCCAGGGCGGCGAGGACGGTCAGGGACTCGGGCCTGCCCATGACGTCGAGGTCGTGGATGCGGCCCTTCATCTCGCGCAGCCGCAGGCCCTCGGCGAGGAAGAAGAAGTCGAACCTCCCCCGCTCGGCGGTCCGGGCCAGGTGCACGAACGACGCGAAGTCGATCTGACTGCCGGCCTCGGGGTCCGACCACACTGTTGTGTTGTTCACCCCGGGAAAATGCGCCGCGAGGTGGATGAGACGCCGTGTCATGGCAGCTCCTTCGGCGTGTCTCCCTGGTGATCCCCGGCTTGGCGTGGGCTGGTCTGCGATCCCCGCGAATACATACTTAAACAGTAGGAAAACTAGTTATCTGTTGTCAATGCCCTCCCGCGGCCTGGTGATATTGCAATTCTTTCTGTGCAGAATTACGTTCTCGTAGACGAGAAGGAGGATTGCATGGGTGGCGGACGGTACCGGGTCGTGCAGTGGGCGACGGGGAACATCGGGACGAAGGCGTTGCGCGAGGTGATCGCGCATCCGGGGCTCGACCTCGTCGGGCTCTATGCGCACGCCGAGGACAAGGCGGGCAAGGACGCGGGCGAGATCGCGGTCGTCGGGGCCACGGGGGTGCGCGCGACGCGGGACATCGGGGAGATCGTCGCGCTCAAGCCCGACTGTGTGCTGTACATGCCGCTGGCGTGCGACTTCGACGCCGTCTGCCGGCTGCTCGAGTCGGGCGCGAACGTCGTCACCACGCGCGGGGAGTTCCACCGGCCCGCCTCGCTCGATCCCGCCGTGCGCGCGCGGATCGAGGCGGCGTGCGCCACGGGCGGGACGTCGATCCACAGCACGGGGAGCAGCCCCGGGTTCATCACCGAGGCCGTCCCGCTCGTCCTCACCTCGATCCAGCGGCGGCTCGACGGGCTCGTCATAGACGAGTACGCGGACCTGTCCCGGCGCGACTCCCCCGCCCTGCTGTTCGACGTCATGGGCTTCGGCCGCCCGCCCGCCGAGATCGGCGAGGCGCGGCTCGCGCACGGCAAGACGAGCTTCGGCCCGTCCCTCGCGGCCCTCGCCGACGCGCTCGGCATCCCCCTCGACGGCGTCGAGGCCGCGGGGGAGGTCGCCGTCACCCCGGAGACTGTCGAGATCGCCGCCGGAACCCTTGCGGCGGGGACCGTCGCCGCGCAGAGGATGATCGTCCACGGGCTGCGCGGCGGCGTCCCCGTGCTGACGTTCCGGGCGAACTGGTACTGCGCGACAGACGTGGAACCCGCCTGGGACCTCCGCGCGACGGGCTGGCGGATTCGGGTGGACGGCGACGCGCCCCTCGACGTCCAGCTCGCCTTCCCCGTCCCGGTGGAGGAGCTGGGGCCCGTCACCCCCGGGTACACCGCGAACCGCGCGGTCAACGCGGTTCCCTTCGTGTGCGAGGCCGCTCCCGGCATCCGGACGACCTCCGAACTCCCCCAGATCACCGCCGCCTTCGGCTGACCCGGCACGGCGCGTCCCGGCCCCCGCCTCACATCGGCGGGGGCTGTCTCGTCGTAGGGGTAGGGAAACGAGAGACGGGCGTTCACCGACGTCCGGGACACGAGGGGCGGAGACTGACAAGATGCGCATCGCGGTGGCCGGGGGCACGGGAACTGTCGGCGGGCATGTCGTGGCGGCGCTCGCGGAGGCGGGCCACGAACCCGTCGTGCTGAGCCGTGCGGGCGGCGTCGACCTGGTGACGGGACGTGGCCTCGCCGCGGCGCTCGACGGCGTCGAAGCGGTCGTGGACGCGGCGAACGTCACGACCCTCAGCCGCAAGAAGGCCGAGGCGTTCTTCACCGCCGAGACCACCCACCTGCTTGAGGCGGGGGCGCGGGCCGGGGTGCGGCACCACGTGCTGCTGTCGATCGTCGGGATCGACAGGGTGCCGTTCGGGTACTACCAGGGCAAAGTGGTCCAGGAGAACCTTGTCGAGGCCGGGAACGTCCCGTGGACGGTCCTGCGGGCGACGCAGTTCCACGAGTTCGCCGCGCAGACCGTGCGGACGCTGCCGCCGGGGCCCGTCGCGGTCGTGCCGCGCGCCCGCGTCCAGCCGATCGCGGCGCGGGAGGTCGCCGAGGCGCTCGCCGAACTCGCCGTGGGCGGGCCGCGCGGCAGGGTGCCCGATCTCGCCGGGCCGCGCGAGGAGTATCTTCCGGAGATGGTCCGCGCCCTCCTGCGCCACCGCGGCGACCGCCGCGCCGTCCTCGCGCTCCCGGTGCCCGGCAGCGCGGGCCGGGCGATGCGCGAAGGCGGGCAACTGCCCGTCGGCTCGGGGCCGCGCGGCTCCCAGACCTACGCCTCCTGGCTCGCGGAGCAGCCCAAATGACCGGGGAGAGCGCGCCGGAGGAGGCGTGGGCGGTCGCGGTCGAGCGGCGGAGCCTGCTCGACCTCGGGTACCGGATGCTGGGGTCCGTGCATGACGCCGAGGACGTCGTGCAGGAGACGTACGCGCGCTGGTACGCACTTGAGGAGTCCGAGCGGGCGGCGATCGAGCGGCCCGCCGCCTGGCTGACCAGGGTCGCCAGCCGCATCTGCCTCGACGTGCTCGCCTCGGCGCGCCGCCGTCGCGAGCGGTACACCGGCGAGTGGCTGCCCGAGCCGCTGCCCGGCGCGGGCACCTGGACCAGCGCCGCGCCAGGCCCGGACGACCCGGCCGAACGCATCACGCTTGACGAGTCGGTCGCGATCGGGATGCTCGTCGTGCTCGATTCCGTGACGCCCGCCGAGCGCGTCGCGTTCATCCTGCACGACGTGTTCGGCGTCCCGTTCGCGGAGATCGCCGAAGCCGTCGGGCGCAGTCCCGCCGCGTGCCGTCAGCTCGCCGCCTCGGCGCGGCGTCGGCTCGCGCAGGACAGGCCCTCGCTCACGCCCGCGTCCGAGGAGGCGAGGGTGATCGCCGAGTTCAAGCGCGCTTGCGCGACCGGGGACCTGGCCTCGCTCACGGCGCTGCTCGACCCGTCGGCGCGGCTGCGCAGCGACGGCGGCGGCAAGGTCAGCGCGGCGCTGCGGCCGGTCGTCGGCCGCGACCGGGTCGCGCGGTTCGTGTTCGGCGTGCTGCGCAAGGTCCACCGGGCCGAACCCACGGCGACGCTGACCGAGACGACCGTCAACGGCCGTCCCGGCCTTGCGCTCACCGTCGGCGAGACGGTCTTCGGCGTGGTGTCCGCCGAGATCGTCGCGGGCCGCGCCACCGAGATCTGGATCATGCTAAACCCGGACAAACTGCACGCCTGGTAGGACCGCCGCCCGGGCGCGTCCGCGCTCAGACCCAGCGGGCCGAGCTGACGCCCTCAAGGTTCCAGCTGCGGATGCGCCTCGGGTGGATCCGGATCACCTCGCCGCTCATCTGCGGCCGCTTCGGATCGACGGGCAGCCCCTCGACGGCCTCGGCCCGCCCCCTGATCTCGATCCCGCGCACCTCCCAGGGGTCGACCGAGGCGATGTCGTCGATGACGAAGGAGACCTGCGGCCGCTCCCGCACATTGGCGAACTTCCGGCTCTTCCCCATGTTCCACCCGCCGATCTCGACAACCCCGTCCGCCAGCACCCGGAACGACACGGGGTTGTTCTGCGGCACCCCGTCCTTGTCGACCGTCGCCAGCCGCCCCAGCCGCTGCCCCGCCATGTACCTGATCTCTTCACCCGTGAACGTCATGACCCCACCCAACAACCTCAACCCCACTCAAGGTCAACCCCCCACACAAAAGACCCCGCGACCTAGATCGCGGGGCCTTTCGCTGCCTCAACCGGGGCTTACGCCCCGATAAATCAGAACCTGTCCAGGTCGGTGACTTTCGCCCAGGCGGCGACGAAGTCGGTGACGAACTTGGTCTTGGCGTCGTCGCTCGCGTAGACCTCGGCGAGGGCGCGGAGCTCGGAGTTGGAGCCGAAGACCAGGTCGGCGCGGGTGCCGGTCCACTTGACCGCGCCGGCGGCGTCGCGGGCCTCGTAGACGGAGTTGTCCGCCGCCGCGGCCGACCAGGTGGTGCCGAGGTCGAGGAGGTTCACGAAGAAGTCGTTCGTGAGGACCCCCGGGGTCTCGGTCAGCACGCCGTGGGTCGAGCCGCCGCTGTTCGCGCCGAGGACGCGCAGGCCGCCGACCAGGACGGTCAGCTCGGGCGCGCTCAGCGTGAGCAGGTTCGCGCGGTCGATCAGCAGGTACTCGGCGGGGAGCCGCGCACCCTTGCCGACGTAGTTGCGGAACCCGTCGGCCTGCGGCTCGAGCGCGGCGAACGACTCGACGTCGGTCTGCTCCTGCGAGGCGTCGACGCGGCCCGCGGTGAACGGCACCTCGACGTCGAAGCCGGCGTCCTTGGCGGCCTTCTCGACCGCCGCGTTGCCCGCCAGGATGATCAGGTCGGCGATGGAGACCTTCTTGCCGCCGCTCTGGGCGCTGTTGAAGTTCTCCTGGACCTTGCCGAGCTCACGCAGCGTGGCGGCGAGCTGCTCCGGGTCGTTGACCTCCCAGTCCTTCTGCGGCTCGAGGCGCACCCGCGCGCCGTCCGCGCCGCCGCGCTTGTCGCTGCCGCGGAAGGAGGCGGCCGACGCCCAGGCGGCGGACACCAGCTGGGACACCGACAGGCCGGTGGCGAGCACCTGCTCCTTGAGGGAGGCGGCGTCGGCGGCGTCGATCAGCTCGTGGTCGACCGCGGGCAGCGGGTCCTGCCACAGCAGCACCTCGGACGGGACCTCCGGGCCGAGGTAGCGCGAGATCGGGCCCATGTCGCGGTGGGTGAGCTTGTACCAGGCGCGGGCGAACGCGTCGGCGAGCTCGTCGGGGTTCTCCAGCCAGCGGCGGGTGATCTGCTCGTAGACCGGGTCGAACCGCAGCGCCAGGTCGGAGGTGAGCATGCCGGGCTGGATCTTGCCCGCCGGGTCGTGCGCGGCCGGGACGGTGCCCGCGCCGCCGCCGTCGACGGGACGCCACTGCTTGGCTCCGGCCGGGCTCTCGGTCAGCTCCCAGTCGTAGCCGTACAGGGTCTCCAGGAAGGAGTTGTCCCACGTGGTCGGGGTGGGGGTCCAGGTCACCTCGAGGCCGGAGGTGATGGTGTCCGCGCCCTTGCCGGTGCCGAAGGAGTTCGCCCAGCCGAGGCCCTGCGCCTCGATCGGGGCGGCCTCGGGGTCGTCGCCGACGTTGTCGGCCGGGCCCGCGCCGTGCGTCTTGCCGAAGGTGTGGCCGCCGACGATCAGCGCGGCGGTCTCCTCGTCGTTCATCGCCATCCGGCGGAACGTCTCACGGATGTCGCGGGCGGACGCCAGCGGGTCGGGGTTGCCGTTGGGGCCCTCGGGGTTGACGTAGATGAGGCCCATCTGGACCGCGCCGAGCGGGCTCTCCAGCTCGCGGTCGCCGGTGTAGCGCTGGTCGTCGAGCCAGGTGGTCTCCGGACCCCAGTAGACGTCCTCCTCGGACTCCCACACGTCGGCGCGGCCGCCGGCGAAGCCGAAGGTCTGGAAGCCCATGCTCTCCAGGGCTACGTTGCCGGCGAGGATCATCAGGTCGGCCCACGACAGGGACTGGCCGTACTTCTTCTTCACCGGCCACAGCAGACGGCGCGCCTTGTCCAGGTTGCCGTTGTCGGGCCAGCTGTTCAGCGGGGCGAAGCGCTGCTGGCCCGCGCCCGCGCCGCCGCGGCCGTCGCTGATGCGGTAGGTGCCGGCGCTGTGCCACGCCATGCGGATCATGAAGGGGCCGTAGTGGCCGAAGTCCGCGGGCCACCAGTCCTGGGACGTGGTCAGCACCTCGGCGATGTCGGCCTTGACGGCCGGGAGGTCGAGGGCCTGGAACGCCGCGGCGTAGTCGAAGTCCTCGCCCAGCGGGTTGGCGACCGCGGGGTTCTTGGCGAGGATCTTCAGGTTAAGCCGCTCGGGCCACCACTGGCGGTTTCCGCCGCCCTGGGTCGGGTGGAGCGCGCGGTCGTGCGCGACGGGGCAGCCGGTGGCGCCCTCCGCCTTCGCGTCGGTCACGATGGCGTCGTTGTTCTCAGACAAGGGAAATCCTTCCGTGCAGGATCAAGTGCTCGAAGCTGTGCGGGCGGTGGAGCATGCGGGGCAGAGCCCCCAGAAGATGACCTCGGCCTCGTCAATGGAGAAGCCGTGGTCGTCGGACGCGGTGAGGCAGGGCGCCTCTCCCACCGCGCAGTCGACGTCGGCGACGACGCCGCACGCGCGGCACACCAGGTGGTGGTGGTTGTCCCCGACGCGCCCCTCGTACCTCGCCGGGCTTCCGGCGGGTTCGATGCGGCGGACGAGCCCGGCCGTGGTCAGCGCGTTCAGCGCCTCGTAGACGGCCTGGAGGGAGATGTGACCCACCCGTTCGCGGACCCCGGAGGCGATCGCCTCGACGCCGAGGTGGTCACCCACCCGAACTGTGTCGAGCAGTGCGACGCGGGCGGCCGTCACCCGCAGGCCCGCGCCGCGCAACTGGTCGGCGGCTGTGGGGTTCTGCGGTGCGGTCATGCCGCCAACCTACCCCCCTAAACACGAATCACACAAGATAACGAGGCCACCAAGTTTTATGGCCGGTCAGGAAAGCTTGGGTGTCGCGTTAGGGTCTTCCCTGGTCAACACCATGATCACCGCTGTTGATCACCATGTGTCGATCCCGGGGCGGCGGGCCGGGTTGGCCCATCCGTCACGGACCTGGCCCGGCGCGGAGAACAGCAGGGCGGTCAGGGCGGCGCGGGTGTCCGCAGGGTCGATCACCTCGTCTATCTCCAGGTGGGACGCGGTGTTGAGCGCGCCGCCCTGGGCGTAGGCGTACGCGACCATCTCCTCGAACGCGCGCTGGCGCTCGCCTGGGTCGGCGATGGCGGCGAGGGCGTCACGGGCGGCCAGGCGTACCGCGCCCTCGAGGTTCATGCCGCCGAACTCGCCGGTGGGCCACGACAGCGTCGCTGACGTGTTGTGGAAGTGGCCCGCCGACATCGCGAGCGCGCCGAGCCCGTAAGCCTTGCGCAGGACGACCATCGCCACGGGGACGGTCAGGTGGCCGCCGCGCACGAACAGCCTCGGGAAGTGCCGCACTGTCGCGGTGCGCTCGGCGTCGGGGCCGACCATGAAGCCGGGGGTGTCGCACAGGGAGACGACGGGCAGGGCGAACGCGTCGCACAGGTCGAGGAAGCGGGCGAGCTTGTCCGCGCCGTCGGCGTCGATCGCGCCGCCGAGCACGGCGGGGTCGTTGGCGATCAGGCCGACCGGGCGGCCCTCGACCCTGGCCAGCGCGGTGATCGCGCAGCGGCCGAACGCCTCGCGCAGCTCGAGCACCGAGCCCGCGTCGCACAGCGTGGTGATGACGGCCCTGACGTCGTAGACGCGCTTGCGGTCCTCGGGGACGAGGTGTCTGAGGAGACGCTGGTCGGCGACGTCGTAGGCGGCGACCGGGCCTTGGAAGTAGGACAGGTAGCGCTTGGCCACCGCGACGGCCTCCCCCTCGTCGGCGACCGCGATGTCCACGACCCCGTTGCGGGTCTGCACGTCGATCGGGCCGACCTCCTCGGGCGTGAAGACGCCGAGGCCGCCGCCCTCGATCATCGCGGGGCCGCCCATGCCGATGGTGGCGTCGCGGGTGGCGATGACGACGTCGCAGGTGCCGAGCAGTGCCGCGTTGCCCGCGAAGCACCTTCCCGCGGCGATCCCGACTGTCGGGACGACGCCGCTCAGCGCGCCCATCGCGGTGAACGTCGGGTAGTGCAGGCCGGCGACCATTGGCGCGTCGGTGTCGCCGGGCCTTCCGCCGCCGCCCTCGGCGAACAGGACGACGGGGTGGCGGCGCTCGTGGGCGAGCTTCAGCAGCCGGTCGGTCTTCTGGTGGCCGAAGTAGCCCTGGGTTCCGGCGAGGACGGTGTAGTCGTAGGCGAGGATCGCGCAGGTGGATCGCTCGGGCGGGAAGGCGTCGGCGTTGACTCGGCCGAGGCCGGTGACGATGCCGTCGGCGGGGGTGCGCGCCTTGAGGTCGTCTTCGCTTCGCTTGGCGCGCTGGGCGGCGACGGCGAGGCCGCCGTACTCCACGAGGAGCCCTTCGCCGTCGGTGAGGTCGGCGATGTTCTCCCGTGCCGTCCGCAGGCCGAGGCCGTGCCGCTTGGCGACGGCGTCGGGCCGCGCGTCGTCGGTGAGCAGCGCCCGGCGCGCGCGCAGCGCGGCGAGGTCCGGGCGGACCACCGCGAGGTCGATCTCGGCCGCCGCACGGGCCTCCGGCCCGCCCGACCCGTCCGGCTCGAGCAGCAGCAGCGCCTCCCCCTCCCCCACCACGTCCCCCACCTTCACGCGCGGCGCGACCACCGTTCCCCCGTAGGGCGCGGCCACCGGATACTGCATCTTCATCGCCTCAACGATCACCAGCACCTCCCCCGCCCTGACGCCGCACCCCGGCTCGGCCTCCACCGCGACGACAAGCCCCGCGACAGGCGCGCCCACCGCCCTGTCGTCAACCAACCCGCCCCCGGCAAACCCAGCGTCACGCGACGCGCCCGCCGCCCCGTCGGCGCTCCCGGCGGGGTCGGGAACTCGTCGCGCTGACGCTGCGCTGCCCTCGGCGCTCCCGGCGAACCCGGACTCACGCGACGCGGACGCCGCCCCCTCGTCGGCGCTCCCGTGCGCGCTCCCGGCGGCGTCGGGGTCTCGTGGCGCGGACGCCGCGCCGTCCTCGGTCCGCCCTTGCGGGCTTCCGGGGGCGTCTTCGGGGCGCGGCCGCGCGGCGGCCGCTTGGGCGGCGAGGGTGGGGAGGGTGCGGTCTAGCCAGGCGGTGTCGCAGTGGCCGTTGGTGAAGTCGGGGTGGGTGAGGATCGCGGACTGGAGGGGGAGGTTGGTGGCGACGCCCGCGATCTCGGTTTCGGTGATGGCGGCGCGGGCCAGGCGTACCGCGCCGGGGAAGCCGGTGGGGTCGTGGACGATGAGCTTGGCGAGCAGGGAGTCGAAGCGCGGGTCAACCTTCATCCCGACATGTCCGGCGGTCTCCACCCGGACGCCCGCGCCTCCGGGGAGCTCGAACGCGGTGAGGGTTCCGGCGGCGGGCGCGACGAGGCCGTCGGGCCGGATGGTCTCGGCGTTGACCCGGATCTGGATCGCGCAGCCGCGCGGCGCGCCGACGTCGGCCAGCCCCGCCTCGCGCAGCGACGCGCCCGCCGCGAGCCGGAACTGGGCGGCGACGAGGTCGATCCCGAGGACCTGCTCGGTGACGGTGTGCTCGACCTGGAGGCGCGGGTTCACCTCAAGGAAGAAGAACCGACCGTCCGGCAGCGCAAGGAACTCGACGGTAGCCAGGCCGCGCAAGCGCGCTGAGGCGGCGAGGCGTACGGCGGCGTCCAACAGCTCTTTACGCGCGCTATCCGGGAGCACCGCGCTGGGGGCCGTCTCGATGAGCTTCTGGTGCCGTCGCTGGACGCTGCACTCGCGGTCCCACAGGTGGACCGCCGCGCCGGTCCCGTCGCCCGCGACCTGCGCCTCGACATGCCGCGCGCCCTCGATCAGCAGTTCCGCGCCGACCTCGGCCGATCCGAAGGCGGCAAGGGCCTCCCCGGACGCCTCGGCGAAGGCGGCCGCGATCCGTTCCCGCTCCCGGACGACCCGCATCCCGCGGCCGCCGCCTCCGGCGAGCGCCTTGACGACGACGCCGCCGGGGTTCTCGTCCCAGAACCGCAGGACTCCTTCGAGGTCGGTCGCGCCGTCCGTCCCGGGGGCGAGGGGAACCCCCGCCTCACGCGCGGCCTTGCGCGCCCGTCCTTTGTCGCCGAACAGCTCAAGCACCTCGGCCGACGGCCCCACGAATACAAGCCCGGCCCGCTCACACGCCCGCGCGAACTCCGCGCTCTCGGCGAGGAACCCATACCCGGGGTGGACCGCGTCGGCCTCCGCATCCCGTGCCGCGCCCACCACGCCCGCCACGTCGAGATAGGCGGCTGCCCCGTCGCCCGGCAGCACCGCCTGCGGCCCGCGCCTTCCCGGCTCCTCGTCGCGCGCCCGCACCCCGACCGCCTCGATCCCGACAGCCCGTGCCGCCCGCACCACCCGGGCCGCGACCTCACCCCGGTTCGCCACAAGCACCTTGCGCACGACACCCTCCCCGACACCCGTGACCGAAATGCCCATCCTCGCGACTCGCCCCGCCGCGCACCACCCTCCCGTGCCAACCCGTTGCCCCCGCCCAACCGGACGAGCGTCCCCAGAACTAGATTCTGTCATCAGAAGAACAATATTCTCTACCGAAAGAACGAGAGGACGGCAGGCATGGGGTACGCGGACGGGTTGTTCGAGCTGACCGGGCGGGTCGTGCTGGTCACCGGGGGAAGCCGGGGGCTCGGCCGGGAGATCGCGCGCGCCGCCGCGCGGTGCGGGGCCGACGTGGTGATCGCGAGCCGCGACGGGGACGCCTGCGCCGCCGTCGCCGCGGAGATCGAGAAGGAGACGGGACGCGCCGTGCTGCCGTACGCGGTGCACGTCGGCCGCTGGGACCAGCTCCCCGGCCTTGTGGACGCCGCCCACGAACGGTTCGGGAGGATCGACGCGCTCGTCAACAACGCGGGCATGTCACCGCTGTACGACACGCTCGGCGACGTGAGCGAGAAGCTGTTCGACGCCGTCGTGAACCTCAACCTGAAGGGCCCGTTCCGGCTTTCGGTGCTGGTCGGCGAGCTGATGCGCGAGGCGGGCGGCGGCTCGATCGTCAACGTCAGCTCGACGGGGTCGATCCGGCCGCGTCCCGGCATCCTGCCCTACGCGGCGGCCAAGGCGGGGCTGAACGCGCTGACCGACGGGCTCGCGCACGCGTTCGGCCCGAAGGTCAGGGTGAACACGCTGATGGCCGGGCCGTTCGCGACAGGCGCGACAGCCGACTGGGACGACGACCAGCTCGCCGTGGGCGTCGGGACGCACGCGCAGCGGCGGATCGGTCGCCCCGCCGAGATCGTCGGGGGCGCGCTGTACCTGATCTCGGACGCGTCGTCGTACACGACGGGCGCGACCCTGCGGGTCGACGGCGGCATGCCCTAGCCGGACGCCCCGGACGCACGTGCGTCCGGGGCGCGGGCTTCAAGCGGTCTCCTGGGCCGCCTTCGCCCAGAGCCAGCCCGCGTACTTGTGCAGGCCGTCGCCCATCGCGCGGTCCATCTGGCCGTTCAGCGCGCGGACGTAGGTGCCCTCAAGGAGGGCGGCGAGCCGGAAGCAGGCCAGGACCTGGAACCACCGGAAGTCGGAGGTGTCGCGCCCGGTGAGCGCCCCGTAGTGCGCGACGAGCTCGGCCCGGCTGGGGAAGCCGTCCCACGGGCTCAGGTACGGGTCGCTGCCTGGCGGGTCGCCCTTCTCCCGCCAGGCGGTGAGGATCCAGGCGAGGTCAAGGAGGGGGTCGCCGAGCCCGGCCATCTCCCAGTCCACGATCGCGGCGAGTCCCGGGGCGTCGTGGGTGAACATGACATTCGCGAACTGGAGGTCGCCGTGCACGATCCCGATACGGAACCCTCCGGGACGGTTCGCCTCAAGCCACCGGCTTACGGGGACCACGTGCGGGGATTCCGTCGCGCGGTACTCCTCGACGTCCCGGTAGCCCTCAAGCATCCTCAGGTAACGGGCCGTCTGACGCTCAAGCCAGTTGTCGGTCTTGCTCAGGTCGCCGAGGCCGACGGCGTACGGGTCGACGGAAGCCAGCTTGGCGGCTCCCTCGACGAGGGCGAGCGCGGAGGCACGCCGCCATGACGGGTCCGTGCCGTAGCTCCCGGGCAGCTCGCCCTTGGGGGTGAACCCCTCGATCTTCTCCAGGACGGAGAAGGGCGCGCCGATCACGTCGTCGTCTGGGTGGCTCGCGTACAGGTGCGGGTGCGGCACGTCGGTGCCCGCGAGGGCGGTCAGGACCCGGCTCTCCCTGGTGAACGCCGCCGCCGCGCCCTCGCGCAGGTGCCTTCCGGGACGGCGCAGGACGAGTTCGGTTCCGTCCGCGCGCCGGATCGTGAACAGCAGGTTCTGCGCGCCGCCGCGCAGCCGGACCGCCTCCTCGACCGGTCCGGACCCGGGCAGCGCCGCGAGGCCGTCCCACGCGTTCAGGCGCGCGAGATCGAGCGCGGGAGACTCCTTGCCGCTCATCAGACCTCCTTCTTTCCTGTGCTCGTCTTCTCTGTGCTCGTCTTTCCTGCGAGGGCCGCGAACTTCGCCCTGGCCGCCGCGACCTTGGTGGGCAGGTGCTCGGAGCCGAACAGCGGGTCGTCGGCCGGGACCGCGTTCCGGAGCAGGAGCTTGGCGACGACGTCCTTGTGCGCCTCGGTGGGGCCGTCGGCTACGCCGAGGGTCGGGCCCATCTGCCACATCCGCATGAGCGGCAGTTCGTTGGAGACGCCCAACGCGCCGTGCAGGTGCATCACCTTGTAGACGACGTCTACGAGCGTCCCCGGCGTCGCGGCCTTGACCGCCGAGATGTGCAGCCGTGCCGCGCGGACGTGCTCGGGGTCCTTGGTCTCGCGGGAGCGGTCGACCTGCCATGCGGCGTGCAGCACCTGGAGGCGGAACTGTTCGACGGCGATCCACACCTCGGCGAGCGACTGCCTGACCGACTGCTGGTCGGCGAGGGGTCCGCCGCGCGTCGTGCGGCTGGCGATCCGCTCGGTCATCATCTCCGTCGCGCGGCGCAGCACGCCGACCGAGCGCATCGCATGGTGCAGCCGTCCGCCGCCGAGCCTGGTCTGCGCGATCGCGAACGCCGTGCCGGGCTCGCCGAGCAGGTTCTCCGCGGGCACCCGGCAGTCGGTGAACCGCAGGTACCCGTGGACGCCCTCGCCCAGCGGCTCGCCGAACAGGCCGGTGCCCCGGACCATCTCCATGCCCGGGGTGCCGCGCGGAATGATGAACATCGACGTGCCCCTGTGGACGGCGACGTCGGGGTCGGTGATGACCATGGCGATGACGAACGCGGCGTGCGGGTAGTTGGAGGCGAACCACTTCTCGCCGTTGATGACCCAGCCGTCGGCGTCGCGGACGGCACGGCAGGTGAAGCCGCCGGGGTCGGCTCCGCCGGTCGGCTCGGTCATCGCGTAGGTGGAGACGATCCTTCCGTCGAGCAGAGGCTCGAGGTAGAGGCGGCGCTGTTCGGCGTTGCCGTAGTGCGCGAGGATCTCGGCGTTGCCCGAGTCGGGGGCCTGCGTGCCGAACACCATCGGGGCCCACTGCGACCTGCCCAGGATCTCGTTCAGCAGCGCGAGCCGCACCTGGCCCATGCCCATCCCGCCGAGCGACGGCGGCAGATGCGCCGCCCACAGCCCGCGCTCCTTCACCCGCCGCTGGAGCGGCCGCACGACCTCCTTGAAGACCTCGCTCTCCCGGTCGTAGGGCTCGTGGTTGCCCGGGTACAGCAGGTCGAGCGGCTCGACCTCCTCCCGGACGAACTCCGCGACCCAGTCGAGCTCCCCCTGGAACCCCGGATCAGTACTGAAGTCCCACATCCGACACCCACCTCCTCAACTCACAACAGAACGCCCTTCGTAACCTAGCAGAACGCCATTCTCCACTCCAAGAACGAGTATTCGCACACGCAGAGAAGGAGGTGCCGACAGGGCGACCTTCGACACCTCATGGGCACAGGAGGCGAGGTCTTCGACGGGACGTCGCCCAGGCACTCGACGCGCACGCAGAGATCGTCGGCGCGGGCCGGACAGCGCGCCGAAGAGAGGAAGGCGGTACGCCCGCCCACGTGCGGCGAGGCGCGGCCGCTTACGTGCGGCAGGGCGCGGCCGCCCACGCGCGGTGGAGCGCGACCGCCCACGTACGGCGAGGCGCGACCGCTTACGTGCGGCAGGGCGCGGCCGCCCACGCGCCGGTGAGCGCGACCGCCCACGTACGGCGACGCACGACCGCTTACGTGCGGCAGGGCGCGGCCGCTTACGCGCGGCGACGTGCGGCGGGGCGCGTCCGCTTGCGTGCGGTGGGGCGCTGGGGGAAGGCGGCGTGGGCCGGAGGGTGGGTGGGGGTTAGGGGGTTGTGCCTTTGAGGAGGAAGGTAATGAGGGCGTCGGTTTCGGACTGGTCGGGGGCGTCGGCCTTGAAGAGGTGGTACTGGAGGGCGCCCATGACCGACGAGGCGATGGTGCGGGCGGCGGACTCGGGGCCGCCCAGGGCCGCGACGTGCGGGGCGAACACCGCGGCGAGCTCGTCCACGAGGCGGACCGACACGTGGGCGCTGCCCGCCGCCATGGTGAGCGAGTTGCCGAGGACCGCGCGGGTCTGCCGGGCGAGGTCGGCGTCGCGGACCTGCTTGAGCACCGCGACGACCCCCGCGCGGATCGCCGAGGCCGGGTCGGGCGCGGCGGCGACGCGCCGCGCCACGTAGGCGGCCAAGGTCTGCGCGCCGCGGTCCACGATCGCCTCGACAAGGGCGTCCTTGCCGGAGAAGTAGCGGTAGAACGCGTCGTTCGACAGCCCCGCGGCGGCGACGATGTCGGCGACGCGCGGCCCCCTGCCGTCGCCGCGCTCGACCATGAGCGCGAGACCGGCGTCCATCAGCGCGCGCACGTCGGCGGCGGCCGCCTCCTCAAGGCCCGCGAGCCTGCGGCGGACGGCCCGCTCGGCGGGGCTGAGGCGCGCGTCGGCGTGCGGGGAGGACGGCGAGGACATGGCGGCATCCTAATCCGCCGCGCGAACCCCTGACCCCCGCGCGAACCCGGGATCGCGCGACGCCCGATCTCACGACGCCCGATCTCACGACGCCCGATCGCGCGACGCCCGATCTCACGACGGCCAAGGTGTCCTAGGGTGTTCTCATGATGAACGGATCGCCCGCGGCGTCGCGCGGACGCGCCGACGGGGCACCCTGACGTGGCCAACCTGCGCGCCGCCCAGAAGGAGATGACGCGCCGCCGGCTGCTCGCCAAGGCACTCGAACTCTTCGACGCCAAGGGCTACGCCGCCACGACCGTCGAGGACATCGCGGTCGCCGCGGGCACCACGAAGGTGACCTTCTACGCGCACTTCGCCTCACGCAGCGACCTCATGCGCGCCCTGATCGGCCAGTTGAACGAGATCCTGCGCCGCGCGGGCAGCGCCGACGGCTACTCCTCACGGTCCGCGGAGCTCGTCGCGGCAGTCCGGGAGGGCTCACGCGACGGCCTCGCGCACTGGCTGCGCGACTCGGCGGCCCGCTGGCCGGAGATCAGGCCCTACCTCACCTCCGCCCTCGACGCCGCGGTGATCGACCCGGATCTGCGCGGGCTCGTCGACGAGTGGTTCGAGGAGGCCATCGCCGACATCGCGACGGGCCTCGACCAGGCGGGCCGCTTCGACCCCGAGACCCGCCGCGTCCGGGCCGTCCTCGCCTTCAACCAGCTCGACGCGCTCGCCCGCCGCTGGATGCGGCGCGGCTGGGACGTCGATGAGGACCGCGCCCTCGACGTCCTCATCTCCAGCTGGACCCACCTGCTCGCCGAGGAGTGACCCTCACAGCGAGCCGGTTCCCGCTTTCTGTCTCTCCTCCCGGTCCTTGGTGATCAGGTCGAGAAGGTGGTGCATGTAGTCGCGGAACTGGGTGCGCTGCTTAGGGTCGTCCGGCCTGCCGGGCCCGTCGGTGCGCAGGACGCCGCCGGTGACGAACCCGTACACGCACCACTCGAAGACGCTCGCGACCATCTCGTACTCGCTGTCGTCAAGGGGTTCGAGCCCGAAGACCTCGCGCAGGTGCTCCCGCGCGGGCTGCCGGAAGCGCTTCTCGAGGTCGGAGAGGTCGAGCGCGTCCGAAAGGCTCCGGTGCTGCCACAGCGACGCGAGCTCGGGATACTCGAGGTGGATGTCGATGACCCGGTCGAGCCTGTCGTGCATGCCGCGCGCGTCGCCGGGGATCTCGCGGTACAGGTCCTCGTAGAAGCTCAGATACGACTGCCGCAGCCCCTCCATCACCGTCTCGTACAGCCCGCGCTTGCCGCCCGCCCGCTTCACCGCGGCGATGTCGCGCCCTGACGCGTCCGCGATCATCTCGACGGTCGTCCCGTCGTAGCCGAGCGCGGCGAACAACCGCCTCGCCGCCCCCAACAGCGCGTCATCGACCTGGCCGCCATGACCCTCTGAACCCATACAAAAACCCTAAGTCTCCAAGACCCAAAACCCACCCCAAAAGCCGTCAAGATGTACTTATTACGGCCTGGGCGGCCGCTAGCGCGGGCCGACGGCCTCCATCATCTTGTGCATGAAGGCGCGGAAGCGGCGGCGGGCCCGGTAGTCGTCGGCGTCGGCGGGCTCGGCGTCCTGGGTGATGATGCCGCCGCTGACGAAGCCGGTGAGGCTCCAGGTGACGACGCTGATCCACATCTCAGGGTCGGGCAGCTTCTCCAGCGCCGCGACGACCTCGAACAGACGCTCGGTGACCGGGGTCCGGTAGTCGCGCTCGGCCCCGGCGATGTCGGTGGCGTCCGACAGGCCCCTGTGCTGCCAGACCATCAGTTCGAGGCGGTGGTCGAGGTAGAAGTCGAGAAGGTGGTCCAGGACGTCGTGCAGATCCCCCTCCGCGGAGATCTCCGGCACCTGGTCGAAGACGGCGAGCTGCTGGTCCTGGAAGCGCCGCAGCATCGCGTGGTACAGGCCGTTGCGGCCGCCGGGCACCTCCTCGGGCCTGACCCCCGCCGCCGCCGCGATCATCTCGGTGGTGGTCCCGTCGTAGCCAAGGTTCGCGAAGAGGCGGAGCGCCACGTCGAGCACCCCGCAGTCCCCGTCCTCGCCTGCCATGTCGCCTCCGCCCCGGCAGCGGCCCTCGCTCCCACGCTTGTAGAACACCCGCCCACCGACCCGGCATTTCCCCCGCCTGGGCCGCCGCGCGGGGGCGCTATCTTGGGAGGGCCCGCAGGGGCGGGGTTGGAGGGTGCGTCGTGGCCGGAGAGCGGTCGATCGCCGAGGCGGAGAAGCTCGCCGAGGCCAAGCTCGGCGGGATCCCGCTGCGCCGGGAGCAGATGGCGGTGGTCGCCAACATCTACCGTGCCGCGTCCGCCGTCCGGCAGCACCTGGAGAACTCGGTGCTGCGCGAGCAGGAGCTGACCTGGACGGCTTTTGTCGTGCTCTGGGTGATCTGGATCTGGGGCGAGTCGGAGACCCGCCATGTGGCCGCCGAGGCGGGGATCTCCAAGGGCACGCTGACGAGCGTCGCGCGCACGCTCGAGTCACGCGGCCTGGTGCGCAGGTCGGACCACCCGACCGACGGCAGGCTCGTCCTGCTCGACCTGACCGAGACGGGTCAGGAGCTCATGCAGCGCGTCTTCCCGAAGTTCAACGAGGAGGAGGCGTTCGTCACCGGGCAACTGTCCGACGCGGAGTGCCGCACGGTCGCCGACGGGCTGCGCAGGGTCGTCCTGCAGGTCGAGCGGCACGGCGAGGAGCGGCGGGAGACCCTGCTCGACGGGGTCGAACTGGCCCCCCGCCGCAGCGGACGCCGTCCCAAGTCCTGATCGATTAGGCGGCGGCCTTGACGAGCGCGTCGAACAGGCGCTGCTGCGCGGGGTCGGCGGCGGCGGTGTCCTCGGGGTGCCACTGGACCGCGGCGAACCAGCCGGGCGCGCCGGGGAGGCCGAGCGCCTCGACCGTGCCGTCGGCGGCCCGCGCCGTCACGGTGAGGCCGGCGCCGAGGCGGTCGACGCGCTGGTGGTGGTAGCAGGACGCCTCGACCTTCGCCGCCCCGACGATCTTCTCAAGCCCGGAGTCGGCGACGATCTCGACCGGGTGCACGACGTGCCGGTGTTCGCGGCCGTCGCCCATGTCCTGGCAGAGGGTGCCGCCGAGCGCGACGTTGACGACCTGGAGCCCACGGCAGACGGCGAGGAGGGGCATCCCGCTTTCAAGCGCGCGGCGGGCGAGTTCAAGGTCGAACGCGTCCTGCTCGTCGTCCACGTCGTAGACGCTCTCGTGCGCGTCCGCCGCCCCGTACCGGGAAGGGGCGAGGTCGCCGCCGCCCGGCAGGAGCAGCCCGGCGAACCGCGCGAGCCGCGCCGCGACCTCGGCGGGGTCGGCGACGCCGCCCGGCGCGTGCGGATGGACCGTGACGGGCTCGCCCCCGGCCCGCCACACCGCCTCGATGAGGGCACGGGCGTTGACCTCGGCCGCGTAACGCAGCGCGGACGTCGAAGCGGCGAAACGCGCGGGAACGGCGATGAGCGGTCGCGGGCTCACAGCTGAATCCATGTGGTCTTGAGCTCGGTGTACTTCTCCAGGGCGTGCGCGGACTTGTCTCGGCCGTTGCCCGACTGCTTCATCCCGCCGAACGGAACGGTCATGTCGCCCTCCTCGTAGCAGTTCACCCAGACCGTCCCTGCGCGCAGCGCGCGGGAGACCCGGTGGGCGGTCGACAGGTCGCTGGTCCAGAGTCCTGCCGCGAGGCCGTAGTCGGTGTCGTTGGCGAGCGCGACTGCCTCGTCGAGGTCGTCGAAGGTCAGGATGGACAGGACGGGGCCGAAGATCTCCTCCCTGGCCAGGCGCGAGGTCGGCGCGACGCCGTCGAAGACCGTGGGCTTCAGGTAGCTGCCGCCGGGGACCGCGGCGAGGCGTTCGCCGCCCGCGCGCAGCCGCGCGCCGTCGCCGAGCCCGTCGCGCACGTGCCCGAGGACGCGTTCCAGGTGTGCTTCGCCGACCATCGCCCCCATCTCGGTCGCCGGGTCGAGCGGGTCGCCGACCTTCAGTTGCCCGGCGCGCGCGACGATCGCGTCGGTGACGCGTTCGGCGACCGAGGAGTGGACCAGCAGCCGGGACGGCGCGGTGCACATCTCGCCCTGGTTGAAGAAGATCCCCCAGGCGGCGGTAGCGGCGGCCCGGTCGAGGTCGGGGGCGTCGGGCAGGATGATGTTCGGCGACTTGCCGCCGAGTTCGAGCCACACCCGCTTGAGGTTGGAGTCGGCTGCGTAACGCAGGAAGTGCCGTCCGACGGCGGTGGAGCCGGTGAAGGCGAGGACGTCGACGTCGGGGTGCAGGCCGAGCGCGCGGCCCGCGCCGGGGCCGTCGCCGTTGACGACGTTGAGGACGCCGGGCGGAAGCCCCGCCTCGGTGGCGAGCCTGCCGAGCAGCAGCGCCGACAGCGGCGAGTTCTCCGACGGCTTCAGCACCACCGCGCATCCCGCCGCGAGCGCGGGCGCGATCTTCCAGCCCGCGAGGGTGAGCGGGAAGTTCCACGGCACGACCGCGCCGACCACGCCTGCGGGCTCGCGGGTGACGAGCGCGAGGGCGTCCTGGGCGGTGTGCGGGGACTCGTCGGTGAGCTTGTCGGCGAGCTGGCCGTACCAGCGGAACGTGCCGATCACCGCGCGCAGCTCGATGTCGTGCGCCTCGGTGACCGGTTTGCCCATTTCCAGGCTGATAGTGAGGGCGACTTCGGCGCGGTGTTCTTCGAGGAGGTCGGCGAGGCGGAGCAAAACCTTGCCCCGGTCGGCGGGGGCCATGCGCGGCCACGGGCCACGGTCGAAGGCGGCGCGGGCGGCGGCGACTGCGGCGTCGATCTCGGCCGCGTGTCCGTCGGCGACGTGGGCGATGACCCGGCCGTCGCGCGGGGAGACGACGGGGAACGTGGCGCCGTCGCCGGGTTCCGCGACGCCGCCGACGAGGTGGGCGACGGCGGGCTTCAGCCGCTCGGCCCTGCGGATCCACTCCTGATGGGTGACTTCGCCCATGCGCGGCCTCCTCGGGGGTCGGCGATTACGTTTGAGTCCAAACGATATACCATGGCGGCGATCCACCCGAACCACCACGAAGGGGATGCGGCGATGCGCGCGCTCGTCATCAAGCACGACTACGTCTCCGAGCCCGGCCATGTCGGGGCCCGGCTCATCGAGCGGGGGTACGAGCTCGACGTCGTGACCGTCGTGCCGCGCGAGAGCCACCATGCCCCGGCCGTCGCGTTCGACTTTCCCGGCGCGGACGGGTGGGACCTCATCGTGTCCCTCGGCGCGCCCTGGTCGGTTTACGACGGCGACAGCGTCGGCACGTGGATCGAGGGGGAACTCGCGCTGTTGCGTGAGGCGCACCGGACGGGCGTGCCGGTGCTCGGCATCTGCTTCGGCGCGCAGGCCCTGGCGACCGCGCTCGGCGGGTCGGTGGAGCGCGCGCCGCGCCCGGAGATCGGCTGGACCGAGGTGGAGACCGACGACCCCGACCTCGTCCCGTCGGGCCCGTGGTTCCAGTGGCACTACGACAGGTTCACGCCGCCCCCCGGCGCGGTGGAGCTGGCCCGCACGTCGGTCGGCGCGCAGGCGTTCACCGTCGGCCGCAGCCTCGGGGTGCAGTTCCACCCGGAGGCCACGGCCGAGGTCGTGCGCGGCTGGATCGACTTCGGCGGCGCCGACCAGTGCACCACCCACAACATCGACCCCACCACCCTCCTCACCCTGACCCAAACACGGGACCCCGACGCCCGCCTCCGCGCGGCCCACCTCGTCGACACCTTCCTCGACCGGGTGGGCGCGCCGGTCAGCTGAGCCACCGACCCGGGGCGCTGACGCGCGCGCGGCCCAGCCCGCCGCGTCCCACCTCGCCCGCCCGCGACGGCTTCCCCGACCGGATGAGCACGCCGGTCAGCTGAGCGCGGGCGGGGTTCAGCCCGCCGCGTTGCGCCGCGTCCGCCCCGCGACGGCTTCCCCGACCGGGTGAGCACGCCGGTCGGCTGAGTCGGGACGCGGACGCCGCGTTCCGCTTCGCCCGTCCCCGGCGGGTTCCTCGAATGGGTGGGTGCGCTGATCGGCTGAGCTGGGGGTGTGGAGAAGCCCGCCGCGTTCCGGCTCGGGCGTCGCGCGGCGGGTTCCTTGGGCGGGTGGGTGTGTTGGTCGGGTGGGGTGGGGACTGCCGTGGGTGGGGTCAGGTTGTTGGGTTTTGTCTTGTTCGGCCTGCCAGGGCGGCGGTGAGCAGGACGGCGGGGATGACGGCGACGAGCCAGGCGGCGGTGGCGGTGGAGCCGCCGATGAGGGTGGTGAAGTTGGCGAGGATCAGCCAGATCGCGCCGGCGAGGCCGAGCGCGCCCAAAGCCGGCGCGATCAGCGTGTTCCACGGGCGGGTGTCGAGCCGCTCCCTGCGGAAGAACACGATCACCGAGATCGAGGTCAGCAGGTAGAGCAGCATCATCGCGAGCACCGCGAGGCCGCTGAACCACGAGAACAGGGTGAGGACGGGGTCCTTGCCGAGCAGCGCGAACGGCATCACGAGCGCGAGCGCGATCACGGTCTGCGCGATGCCCGCCGCCCACGGCGCGTGGCTCCGGTTGAGCGCGCTGAGCGCGCGGGGCAGCATGCCCTCGCGGCTGAGCGCGAACAGGTAGCGGTTCGCGGAGTTGTGGAAGGCGAGGATGCCGGCGAACAGCGAGGTGGCGAGCAGGATCGGCAGGACGTCGCCGGTCCAGCCGCCGAGCTGCGCGACGACGGGCGCGAAGACGAACCCGGACGAGTCGCCGCTCTCCAGCCCCTGCCCCGCGATTGCCGCGGCCTGGGACGCGCCGTGCGCGGAGATGATCATCCACGAGGTGAACGCGAAGAACACGGTGACGACGCCGACCGCCGCGTAGGTCGCGCGCGGCACGGTACGGCTCGGGTTCTTGGCCTCCTCGCCGTAGATCGCGGTGGCCTCGAACCCGAACATCGACGCGACCGCGAACATGATCGCCACACCGGGCGCGCCCTGGAGCGCGGCGCTCGGCGAGAAGCTGTCGGCGAACCCGAGGCCCTCGGGCCCGCCGCCCTTGACGAAGGTGACGACGCCGAAGACGAGCAGGATGCTGAACTCGGCGAGGACGAAGACCGCGAGGACCTTCGCGCCCATCTCGATGCCGAAGACGCCGAGCGCCTGCACGATCACCATGGTGACCAGCGCGAAGACCCACCAGGGCACGTCCGCGCCCGTGTGTTCGGCGACGAGGCCGCTGACCGTCGCGCCGTAGATCCCGTACATCGCGGCCTGGATGGTGCAGTAGGCGAACAGCGCGACGCCCGCGCTGCCCGATCCGGCCGTCGCGCCGAGGCCCCTGCCGATGTAGGTGTAGAAGGCTCCGGCGTTGACGACGTGGCGGCCCATCGCCACAAAACCGACGGAGAACAGCAGGATGACGAGGCCCGCGGCGACGTACGAGGCCGGCACGCCCGCGCCGTTGCCGAGGGCGACGGCCAGCGGGGACGCCCCGGCGATGCCGGTGAGCGGGGCCTGGGCGGAGAGCACGAAGAACAGGACGCCGAGGACGCCGAGGGCGTTGGGCTTGAGTCTTGCCGGGGTGGAGCCGTCCTGTGCGGGCTCACGCCCGATGACTGTCTGGTTTTCCACGCGGATTTCACCTGCCTGAGGGGAGTGTGGATCGTTTCAGGCCAAACGAGTTGCCCCATGCTGGCCGGGAACTATCCGTTTGGCAAGGGATTTCGTCCGCGCATTTCCGCCGTAACGGAAGATTTACCCGGCGTCGGCGGCGAGGGTCCTGAGCAGGGCGCGCAGCCGCTCGAGCGCCGCGTCGGTCACCTCGGGCTCCCCGAAAACGAGCTGGTGCAGCACAAGGCCCTCGAGCGCGGCGAAGACGAGCCGCGCGAGCGTGGGGTCCGCGCCGCCGGGGATGATGCGCGACAGCTCGCGCCTGGCCGCGCCGAAGTACTCGTCGTACTGCCTGCGGATCTCCGGCAGCAGCTCGGGCCTGCGCCGCGCCTCGAGCAGCAGCTCGTACTGGAACGCCTGGATGTCGGGGTCGGCGGTGACCATGCGGGACAGCCCCGCAGTGAAGTCCTCGATCCTGCCGGTCCCGCTCTCCACCTCGCTGATCGCGACGCTCGTGCGGATCGAGTGGGCGAGCGCCTCGGCGATGAGCGCGTCGCGTGAGCCGAAGTGGTGCACGACGAGCCCGTGCGTCACGCCGGCCTCCTGCGCGACCGCCCGATAGGTGAGCTTGCGCAGCCCTCCCCTGCCGACGACCCGCACCGCCGCGTTCAACAGCGCCTCGCGCCCCTCCCCATAGGCTTTCTGCCCGCGCCTGGGCACACCTTCCCCACCGCGCGCCGCAGGCTCCCCGAACTCCGTCACAGCCGCGACCCTACCCGCCCCACCCAAAGACCTCTTTCCGTGCAGTCCCTTCGGGACTGCACGGAAAGGTAGCCGCCCCCAAGGCCACACCTAACGCCTTCAACACCAGGCCACAGCCCCGCCCAGCGCCTCCGGCACCGGCCACACCCCGCGCCCAGCGCCTTCAGCACCAGGCCGCGCCCCGCGCCCGGTGCCTTCGGTGCCAGGCCACAGCTCCCGCCCAGCGCCTTCGGCACCAGACCGCAACTCCCGCCCAGCGCCTCCGGCACCAGACCGCAACTCCCGCCCAGCGCCTCCGGCACCAGGCCACAGCTCCGCGCAGCGCCTCCGGCACCGGCCACGCCCTGCGTCCAGCGCCTCCGGCACCAGGCCACAGCTGCCGCGCAGCGCCTCTGGCACTAGGTCGCACACCGCGCCCGGTGCCTTCGGCACCAGGCCGCGGCTCCGCGCAGTGCCTTCGGCACCGGACGTATCCCGCGCAGTCCCGTAGGGACTGCGCGGGGAAAGGGTTAGTGGTGGGGGGCTCGGATGCCGCGGAATTCCCAGGCGCCGCCTAGGGCGGTTGAGAGGACTTCTTCGGACTCGGTTGGCTGGGCGCCGATGTCGGTGCGGATTGGGGTTGGGCCCGTCACGATGTGGTTGGTGAGCTTGCCGAGCCCTTCCACCTCGACCTCTACGATGTCGCCGGGCTTGACCGGGCGGGAGTTCGCCGGGGTGCCGGAGAGGAGGACGTCGCCGGGGTAGAGGGTGATCGTTCGTGCGATGTCGGCGACGAGGTAGTGCATGTCCCACTTCATCTCGTCGGTCGAGCCGTCCTGGACGACCTCGCCGTTGACGTAGGTGCGCAGCCGCTTGCCGTGGAAGTCCCACCCGGTGACGAGCCCGGGACCGAGCGGGCAGAGCGTGTCGGAGCCCTTGACGCGCAGCATCGAGCCTGAGTCGGTGTCGCGGAAGTCGTGCAGGCCGTAGTCGTTGGCGACGGTGTATCCGGCGATGTAGTCGCCCGCCTCGTCCGGCGCGATGTTGCGCGCGGTGCGGCCGATGACGATCGCGACCTCGCCCTCGTAGTTCAGCCACCGGCACCCCTCGGGCCGCACAACCGCGCCCCTGTGCGCGTTCAGCGACGAGGTCGGCTTGTGGAAGTACGTCGGCGCGGGCGGCAGGCTCGCCTGGAACTCCTCGACCCGGCTGCGGTGGTTGAGGTGCACCGCGATGATCTTCGACGGCACCACCGGCGGCAGGTGCTGCGCGTCCTCGATCTGCACCGAGCGGCCGTCCCCGGCGACGAGTTCGTCGCCCTCCCGGACGACCTCGACGACTGCCCCGTCGAGGAGGATGCGGCGGTACTCACGGGTCATGGCAGGTCTCCTTGCGTGGGGGATGCGGGGGCGGTCCAGCCCCCGGCAGGGCGGTCGAACCAGAGGTGGACCTGGCCGGTGCCGATGGAGTTCTCGTACTCGCCGTACTGCCGCGCGACGGCCGTGCAGCGCTCCTCGCCGAGCGCCCCGGCGAGCATCAGATAGTGGAAGAACTTCGCTTCCGGCTTGTACCGCCAGAACTCGTCCATCGTCTGAAGGACGCGGTCGTGGCGGCCGTCCTTGAACCAGCCGATCCGCTCGAGGTCGGCGGCGCGCGCCTCGGGCGTGAAGATGTGCCGGGTGTCGCTCGCCTCGTGGTCGCGCAGTTCGCGCAGCGGCCAGAACGTGTGCGACAGCGCGCCCGACGCGATCACCAGGACCCGGCGGCCGGGGGTCGCGGCGATCCCGTCGGCGAGCGCGCGGCCGAGGCGGAGGTGGTCCTCCATGTCGCCGGTCTGGCAGACGCCGATCGTCACCCAGCGCTTGTCGGGCAGTCCCTCGCCGAGGAACTTCCACAGGTTGATCGTCGCGTAGTAGATCGGGAGGTAGGCGTCCTCGATCGCGGTGATCCATGTGCCGTGCGCGTCGGCGAAGGACGCGATGTTGTGCGCGAGTTCGGGGTCGCCGGGGAAGTCGTAGGGCATCCGGCACATGCCGCGCGGCAGCTCCTCGGAGGTGAACAGGCCAGCGCGCCTGTCCTGCGCGGTGACGACGAACTCGACGGTCGTCGCCCAGTGCGAGTCGAGGACAACGACGGTGTCGTAGTCGTCGCGCTCGAACACCTCTTCGCGCAGCTCCCGCAGGCCGGTGACGAGGGTGATCTCCTTGCCCTCGTTGAGCTCCAGCCGGTCGGCCTCGGGCAGCACGATGGTCGGGACGTGGGCGAGCAGCCCCGCCCCGACGATCTCACCCACGGCCGGCCCAGCCCGTCGGCGCGGTGACCGTGTTCTTCAGGTCGCAGTAGAAGTCGAAGCTCCAGGTGCCGCCCTCACGCCCGACGCCCGACTGCCGCGACCCGCCGAACGGGGCCTGGAGGTCGCGCACGAAGAAGCAGTTCACCCACACCGTCCCCGCGACGAGCCTCGCGGTGACGCGCTCGGCCCGCTCCCGGTCCCCGGTCGCGACCGTCGCGGCGAGCCCGAACCGCGTGTCATTGGCCAGCGCGACCGCCTCGTCCTCGTTCGTGAACGTCTGAAGGGTGAGCACCGGCCCGAACACCTCCTCCTGGACGATCTCGCTATCCTGCGCCACGTCGGTCAGCAGGGTCGGCCGGTAATACAGCCCGCCGAGCTCGGCGTTCGGCCCGCCCCCGAGCACCGCGCGCGCCCCTGAGGCAAGCGCCCGCTGGACGAACCCGTCGATCTTCGCGACCTGACGTTCGTGGATGTTCGGCCCGATGCCGGTCGCCTCGTCGCGCGGATCGCCCTGCCTGATCCCCGACGCCTTCGCCACGAACCGCCGCGTGAACTCCTCCGCCACGCTCTCCTCGACCAGCAGCCGCGTCGCGGCGAGGCAGACCTGGCCCGCGTTGTCGTACTGCTCGACCGCGAGGTCGACGGCCAGGTCCAGGTCGGCGTCAGCGAAGACCAGCAGCGGCGATTTGCCGCCCAGTTCGAGGCTGAGCGGGGTGAGCGCGGGGGCGGCCGAGGCGGCGATGCGCGCGGCGGTCGGCACGGAGCCGGTGAAGCTGATCCTGCGCACGTCGTTGTGCGAGGTCAGGGCGTCACCGATCTCCGCGCCGAGGCCCTGCACGACGTTGAGCACGCCGTCGGGCAGTCCCGCCGCGGCCGCGATGTCGGCCAGCAGCGACGCCGTCAGCGGCGACCACTCGGCGGGCTTGAGCACCACGGTGTTCCCGGCCGCGAGCGCGGGCGCGACCTTCCAGGTGGCCAGCATCAGCGGCGCGTTCCACGGGGTGATCAGCACGCACGGCCCGGCCGGGTCCCAGCTGACGTGGTTGGTGTGCCCGCGCGTCTCGAAGTCGTCATGGCCGAGGTCGAGCAGCCAGTCGGCGAAGAAACGGAAGTTGTGCGCGACCCTGGGCATCACCCCGCGCCGGTGCGAGCGCAGCAGCGCCCCGTTGTCGTGGGTCTCCACGATCGCCAGGTCTTCCAGGCGCTTCTCGACGCCGTCGGCGATCGCGTGCAGCAGCCGTGCGCGCTCCTCCCGTGACGTCGCGGCCCAGGCGGGGAACGCTGCCTTGGCGGCGGCGACGGCGGCGTCGGCTTCGACGGCGGTGCCGCGCGCGATCTCGGCGAGGACGCTCCCGTCGATGGGCGAGACGTCGGTGAAGGTCGCGGCGGAGGCCACCCTGCGGCCGCCGATCCAGTGCCGGGTGTCGACGGCGACCCCGGCGACTGTCGCGATGTGTCCGGTCATGTCGGCTCCTTCTGGGCGAGTCGGGTCACTGGGCGGCGGATTCCAGGAGGCGGCCGCCGTCCCAGACGACGCCGACCTGGCGGTAGTAGGCGGCGATCGGCTCGCGGATCTCCAGCCGGGACAGCTCCTCGGTGGGGGCGTCGAACAGGGTGAGGTCGGCGTCGCCGCGCCAGGACTTGCCGCCCTCGAAGGACGCGCCGCCCGACTCGATGAGCTCGTCGAGCACGAGGCCCTTGCCCTTCTCGATCGACGGCACCCAGCGGTTGTGCGCCATCGGGTGCCCGTTGACGAACCCGTTGGTCTCCGACGGCTCCCGCAGCGTCACCACCGCCTCGGCGAGGCGACGGTCGGCGGCGGCCAGCGTCGCGCCGAACCGCGCGCCCGCCTCGATCCGGGGGGCCGGGCCGAACGGGTGCGGGCGGGTCTGGTGGATCGAGCCGAGCTTCTTCGGGTAGCCCTGGTGCAGGCCGCGCGCGATAGCGAAGTCCTTGTCTACCCAGATGTAAACGCAGCGCGAGTAAGTCCGGCCCTTGTAGGAGCAGCGGACGACCACGAACGCCTCCTTGTACTGGGCGCGCACCGGGTCGAGCAGTTCGTCGCGGCCGGACGAGCACGACTGCCAGTCCGCCCAGATCAGCGCGACCGCGCCGGGGTCCTCCTCGGCCAGGCCGAGCGGTTCGGGCAGCAGTTCGCGCACCCGGGCGGGGTCGGTGCGGTACTCGACGGTCAGCAGGTCGCCGGAGTACAGCCAGGGCGGCGACGGGATCAGCGCGGAAGCGCCGCTCGCCGTCTTGGGGGGAAAGAAGCCACTGAGGGCGGTCATGGCGGGTTCCTTAAACGGTGAGGGCCGGGAGTTCGAGGAGCGCGGCGCGGTGCCGGGCGGCTCCGGCGGCGGCCTTGGGGCCGCCCAGCGCGACGACGCCGACGAGCCGCCCGTCGCGGTGGTAGCCCACGACGACGTCGGCTTCGGGGTCGGTTTCCGGGCCGCCGTCCAGGACGCGGACGTCGTCCTTGCCGAGCGCGGGCGCGCCGAAGGACTGGAGCCGGAAGTCGTGCTGGTCGCTCCAGAAGGTCGGCAGCGGGGTGAAGGGCGCGGGGTCGAGCGGCGTCCCGGCGAGGTGGGCCAGGAGGGTGCGCGCGGCGTGCTTGGCGGTGTCGGCCGGCATCGACCAGTGCTCGACGCGCCGGGCGACGCCGTCGTAGCGGGCGTTGGGGAAGCGCGCGACGTCGCCGACCGCGACGGCGTGGCCGAGCCCGCCGACGCGCAGCCGGTCGTCGGTGAGGACCCCGTCGGCGAGGTCGAGCCCGTTGCCGGCAAGCCACTCGGTGTTGGGGAGCGAGCCGATCGACTCCACGACGGCGTCGGCGGCGATGACGGAACCGTCGGTGAGCACCACGCCCGTGACGCGATCGCCGCCTTCCAGCGCGGCGACACCCACGCCCAGGACAAACCGGACGCCGCGCCGCTCGTGGCGGCGCAGCAGCCGTTCGGCGAGCAGTGCGCCGAGCGGCCCGACCATGGGCAGCGGCAGCGGATCGACCACCGTCACCTCGGCCGCGCCGAGCCCGACGGCGGTGGCGGCGACCTCACACCCGATGAAACCAGCGCCGACCACCACAACCCGGACGCCCGGCGTCGTCAGAACGCCTCGGAGCGCGCGGGCGTCGTCGATCGTGCGGACGGTGTGGCGTCCGACGGCCGGGCCGGGGCAGGTCAGGCGGCGGGCCCGGGTGCCGGTGGCCGCGACGAGCCCGTCGAACGGCAGTTCCTCCCCGCCGTCCAGCGTGATCACGCGCTCGGCAAGCCGCGCGGAGACGACCCGCTCACCCAGCCGCCAGGTCACATCCGCGACGCTCGCCCTCGGCTTGAACGCCAGGGAGTCGAAGGCCGCCTTGCCCGCCAGGACCTCCTTGGACAGCGGCGGCCGGTTGTAGGGCGGGTGGGGTTCCTCCCCCACCAGCGTGATCCCGCCCGTCCAGCCCGCCGCGCGCAGCTGCTCGGCCGCGCGCAGCCCGCCGAGCGACGCCCCCGCGACGACGATCTCGCCGATCGCCACCGGTCAGCCCTCGATCCGGATCGCCTGGAGCGGACACACGTCGGCCGCCTCCTCGACGTCGTCGCGCAGCGCCTCGTCGGGGTGGCTGACGAAGACGAGGCGGCCTTCCTCGAGCTGGAACACGTCGGGGGCCGCGAACACGCACTGCCCGTGGTCCTGGCACTTGTTCATGTCGACGATGACCTTCACGGCAGGTCCTCCCGGTGCTGAGGGGTAGGGGGCCGCCGAAGCGGGGAACCCGGACTGTTCGAGGTCCGGCCGGTGTGCGTCACCGGCCGGACCGGCCAAAGGATCCGCGGAGACCGCGCATCCCAACTCGTTTGGCTTCAAACAAGATAGGAAACGTGGAACCCCTGGTCAAGACCTATCCACCTGGATAGTTTTTCTCCGCACACCTCTTGCGCAATGGTGACGGCCGCCATACCGTTTGATGCCAAACGTTCGGCGCGTCCGGGTTCGTCCCCGGCCCCGACGGCCCCCACCGCCACCTTCACATCCGCCTGAGGAGACACCGGTGAGCGCTTTCGACCCCTCCCACGTCCGCCGGCACGTCGACCGGCTCGCCGCCGAAGGCGTCGATGTCGTCCGGGTGACCTACCCCGACCTCATCGGCACCGACCGGGCCCGCGATGTGCTGCTCGACCAGCTCACGTCGGCCTGCGACCACGGGCTCGCGTTCTGCCGCGCCGTCTACCACACCACCCCGCAGGGCAACGTGGTGCCGGTGCCCGGCGGCCTCGACGCGGGCCTCCCCGACATCTGCGTCCACCCCGACCTGACGACCCTTGTCACCCTGCCGTGGGAGCCGGGCGTCGCGGTGTGCCTCGGCGACGTCACCGACCCGCTGACCGGCGCCCCCGCGCCCGAGTCCCCGCGCGACCTGCTGCGCGCCGTCCTCGACCGCTGCGCCGAACACGGGCTGCGTCCCGTCGTCGGGCCCGAGCTCGAGTACTTCCTGTGCGAGGCCGACCCCTCGGCGGCCACGGGGTGGCGGCGGTATTCGGAGGCGACCGGCGTCGTCTACACCACCGGGCTGCGCGCCGACCCCGACAACCACCTGCTGCGCACGCTGCGCCTTGCCAGGGACCTCGGCATCGGCGTCACCGGCGGGAACCACGAGTTCGACGGCGGCCAGTTCGAGATCAACCTGACGCACTCCGCCGCGCTCGACGCGGCCGACCGCGCCTTCCGGCTCAAGGCCGCGATCAAGGAACTCGCCCGCAGGGAGGGCAGGCTGGCCACCTTCATGGCCAAGCCGTTCAACGACGCGGGAGGCTCCGGCTTCCACCTTCACCTGTCCTGCGCGGACGACGACGGCGACAACGTGTTCGCCGACCCGTCAGACCCGCACGGGCTGTCGGCCACCGCGCGGCACGCCATCGCCGGGGTGATCGAGCACGCGCCCGCGCTCACCGCGCTGGCCAACCCCACGATCAACTCCTACAAGCGCTTCGGGCCCGACACCCTCGCGCCCTGGCTGATCGACTGGGGCCTGGACAACCGCAGCGCGATGATCCGCGTCCCGCCGGAGCGCGGCGCGGGCACCCGCCTCGAACTGCGGCTCGCCGACGCCAGCGCCAACCCCTACCTCGTGGTCGCCGGAACCCTCGCCGCCGCGCTGCTCGGCGTGGTCGCGGGCAAGGAGCCGCCCGCGCCGCTCGAGGGCTACGGCTACGACACCGCCAAGGCCGCGCTGATCCCGTCGAGCCTGCCCGCCGCGCTCGACGCGCTCGAACAGGACACCGCCTTCGCCGAAGTGCTCGGCGACGGCTTCACCACCGCCTACCTCGCCTACAAGCGGGACGAGACCGAACGCTTCCAACGGCACGTCACCGACTGGGAGTTCACCGAGTACGCCTACCACCTGTGACCGCCAAGGAGCCACGCATGACCGCCTTTGACGAGCCAGTCGCGCTCGCCGACGTCGACCTCGCCGACCTCGGCAACTTCACCGACGGCGTCACCCCGTGGCGCATGTTCCACACGCTGCGCCACGAGGACCCCGTCCACTGGCAGCCAGAGCCCGAGCCGAACTCGGGCTTCTGGTCGGTGACCAGGCACGCCGACATCGCCCGGGTCGACCGCGACGCCGAGACGTTCACCTCCACGAAGTTCGTGAACCTGGAGGAGCTGGACGACGACCAGATCGCCAAGCGCGCCTCGATCCTGGAGCTCGACGGCGTCCGGCACCGCGCGCTGCGCAGCCTGCTCCAGCGCCAGTTCGGCCAGCGCGTCATCAACAGCTACACCGACTTCCTGCGCGGCCTGACCGCCAAGACCCTCGACGCCGCCCTCGCCAAGGGAAGCTTCGACTTCGTCGCCGACGTGTCCGCCGACTTCCCGATCAACGTCCTGGCCCGGCTGCTCGACGTGCCGCCGGAGGACAACCAGCAGCTCATCGACTGGGGCAACCGGATCATCGGCAACACCGACCCGGACTACGCCGACGTCCTGCTGCACAGCGCGGAGAGCGAGAAGTACCGCGACCTGCCCTTCCGCTCCCCCGCGTCCCTCGAGGTGTTCGAGTACGGGCGCGCGCTCGCGGCCGAGCGGCGGGGCGGGTCCGGCACCGACCTGATCTCCACGCTGGTCAACCAGACCCCGCGCGACGGGGTGCCGCTGACCGCGCAGGACTTCGACAACTACTTCCTGCTGCTCGTCGTCGCGGGCAACGAGACGACCCGGCACACGATCAGCCACTCGATGCTGGCGCTGATCGAGCACCCCGAGCAGCTGGCGAGGCTTCAGGAAGACCCGTCGCTCATCCCGAACGCGGTCGAGGAGTTCCTGCGGTGGGCGTCGCCGGTCTACCACTTCCGGCGGACCGCGACCCGTGACGTCGAGCTGGGCGGCAAGACGATCCGGGAAGGCGACAAGGTCGTCATGTGGTACGCGTCGGGCAACCGCGACGAGGAGGTGTTCGGCAACCCGTACGACTTCGACGTCACCCGGCGGGACAACGACCACGTCACCTTCGGCAAGGGCAGCCCGCATCTGTGCCTTGGCAACCTCCTGGCCCGCACCGAGGTCCGCATCATGTTCGAGGAGCTGATCCCCCGGCTGTCGTCGATCAGGCTCGCCGGGGACGTCCCGCGCGTGCGTTCCAACTTCGTCAACGGCATCAAGAAGCTCCCCGTCGAGGTCACCCTGGCCTGACCGCGCCGAGCGCGGCGCGCAGCCGGTGGGCTGCCTGCTCCGGCAGGACGTCGCTGACGAACGCGCCCATGGCCGCCTCGGAACCCGCGAGGTACTTGAGCTTGCCGGGGGCGCGGCGGTTGGTGAACACCTGAAGGTGCAGGCGGGCGAGGTCCCGGCCCGTGCGGGTCGGGGCCTGGTGCCAGGCGGCGATGTAGGGGGCGGGGGCGTCGAAGAGCGCGTCGAACGCGCCGAGGACCGCGAGGTAGAGGGCGGCGAAGTCGGCGCGCTCGACGTCGGTCAGGGCGGGAATGTCGGGCACGCTCCGGTGCGGGTACAGGTGGACCTCGTACGGCCAGCGCGCGGCGGCGGGCACGAACGCCGTCCAGTGGGCGGTCTCGGCGACGACGCGTTCACCGAGCCGTTCGGCGGCCAGGACGTCGGCGTACAGGTCGCGGCCCGTGCGGTCGCGGTGGGCGCGCGCCGAGGCCAGGGCGCGCTCGGTGCGCGGGGTGACGAACGGGTAGGCGTAGATCTGGCCGTGCGGGTGCGGCAGCGTCACCCCGATCTCCGCGCCCCGGTTCTCGAAGCAGAACACCTGCGCGACGTAGGGCAGGGCGGACAGCGCGGCCGTCCGGTCGGCCCACGCCTCCATGACCGTCTCGACGCGTTCGCGGGTGAGCGCGGCGAAGGACGCGTCGTGGTCGGGGGTGAAGCAGACGACCTCGGCGTGCCCTGCCCCGTCGGCGGGTCCGCCCGGGCCCGGCGAGAACGACGGGAAGCGGTTCTCGAACACGACGACCTCGTAGTCGCCGGACGGGATCTCGCCCGCCCGTCCCGGCATGCTCGGGCACAGCGGGCACGCCGCGCGGTCGGGCAGGAACGTGCGGTCCTGCCGGTGCGCGGCATAGGTGACCCACTCGCGCAGCAGCGGATCGAACCTGCCCTGCGAGCCCGACGACCTCGCCGGCAGCTCACGCGGGTCGGGCGCGCTCCGGTCGGCGTCGGCGCGGTCGTAGTACCACAGCGCGCGCCCGTCGGCGAGCCGGATCTCGGTCCTGCTGACCTGGCGCATCACGGCACGAGCTCCGCCCTGCGCGCGCCCCCGGCGGGGACCGCCGCGAGGAACCGCGGCGCGGCCCAGCCGCGCCGCGCATAGGCCGCCTCGACGCAGGCCCGGACCCGGTCCTCGGAGCCCTCGCGCACCAGCACGAGGACCGACCCGCCGAACCCCCCGCCGAGCATCCGCGCCCCGCACGCCCCGCCCTCGATCGCCGCGTCCACCGTCGCGTCGGCCTCCGCCCAGGACACCTCGAAGTCATCCCGCAACGACAGATGGGCGGCGGTGAGCAGCTTTCCGACCTCCCCCACCCGCCCCTTGCCGAGCAGGTCGGCCACCAGGCCGACCCGCCGATTCTCACTGACGACGTGCCGCACCCGCCGCGCGAGCACGGCGACGTCAGGCACGTCAGGCGCGTCGGGCACGTCGGGCACGTCGGCGGCGAGGCCGGTGCCGTCGGGCGCGGCATCGTCGGACGCGTCGGCGGGGGAAACAGCGGCGTCCGACGCGGCGACGCTGAGCCGGTCGGCGAGCACGGCGACGTCAGGCGCGTCGGCGACGAACGCGCCGGCGGCGAGGCCGGTGCCGTCGGGCGCGGCATCGTCGAACGCGTCGGCGGGGGAAACAGCGGCGTCCGACGCGGCGACGCTGAGCCGGTCGGCGAGCACGGCGACGTCAGGCGCGTCGACGACGAACGCGCCGGCGGCGAGGCCGGTGCCGTCGGGCGCGGCATCGTCGAACGCGTCGGCGGGGGAAACTGCGGCGTCCGACGCGGCGACGCCGAGCCGGTCGGCGAGCACGGCGACGTCGGGCGCGTCGGTGGTGAGTTCGGTCAGGGTGGGGAGGCCCAGGAGGTGGGCGGCCTGTTCGCACTCGGTGCGGCGGGTGGCGTACTCGCCGTCGGCGAGGTCGTGGGCGGCGCGGGTGTCCACGACGAGGAAGGCGAAGCCGTCCATGGGGAGGGGGATCGTGCGGGACTCCCCCGTCGTGCAGTTGAGGAGGAGGGCGTGGTCGTCTTCGCAGAGGAGGGAGGCTGACTGGTCGAGGATGCCGCAGGGGACGCCGACGAACTCGTTCTCTGCGCGCTGGGCGATCCGGACCAGGTCGGGGCGTGGGACATCGAGGCCGTATAGGTCGGTCAGGGCGAGGGCGACGGCGCACTCGACCGCCGCCGACGACGAAAGGCCCGCGCCCTGCGGCAGGTCGGAGTCGAGCAGGAGCGCCGCGCCGCCGACCTCGTGGCCCGCCGCGCGCAGCGCCCGCCACACGCCGACCGGGTAGGCGGCCCACCCGCGCGCGCCAGAGGGCTCGTCAAGCTTCACCGCGACGTACTCGCCGGGCCGTTGCACGGACCGCAGTTCGAGCAGTCCGTCGCGGCGCGCGGCGGTCGCGGTGACGCCGAGGCCGAGCGCGAACGGCATGACGAGGCCGCCGTTGTAGTCGGTGTGCTCGCCGATGAGGTTGACGCGTCCCGGCGCGTGCCACGCCGTCTCCGGCGCGGTCCCGAACAGCGCGGCGAACGCTGCGGCGTCCGGGGCCCTCATGACGCGTCCGCCGGGCGCGACCCGAGGGTGAGCAGGATGTTCGCGTAGTGCCGCTGGTCGCCGGTCGCGACGGTCGCGGCGAGCTCCGGGCCGAGGCACGCGGCGTAGAAGTCGGCGCGGGCGAGCGCGCTGACGGGCACGTCGGGCCCGAGCAGTTCGGCGAACCGCGCCCGCATCGGCGCGTCCGACCCGTCGTCAGGCCGCATCGTGAAGGCCGACTCGACCGGCGCGGCGTCGAGGAGCGTCGCGAGGACGTCGTCGGCGGTGACCATGCCGGGCCGCAGGTTCAGGTGGATGATCGGGGCGCGCGGGTTGGCGTTGGTGCTGTGCGCGTAGTTGGCGTCGGCGATGAGGATTCTGCCGCCGTGCCCGGACGCGGCGAGCGCCGCGAGCAGGGGCGGGTGCAGAAGGGCGTAGCGCAGCATGGAAGGTCTCCCCGGTCAGCTTCGGGTGCGCGAGAGCGAGCGCTGGACGACGACGACGGCGAGCAGGAACAGTCCGCTCACCACGGACTGGAAGTTGCTGTCCAGCGTGCCGACCTGGTTGATGACGTTCTGGATGACCCGCAGCAGCAGCACCCCGAAGACCGTGCCGAGCACGGTGCCCGCGCCGCCGGTGAGCAGGGTCCCGCCGATGACGACGACGGCGATCGCGTCGAGTTCGAGCCCGACGCCGATGACCGTCACGCCGGACTCCAGGTAGGCGGCGGTCATCGCGCCGGAAAGCCCGGCGAGCAGGCCGCTCAGCGTGTAGACGGCGATCTTCGTGCGGGCGACCGGCAGGCCCATGAGCACCGCCGACGACTCAGCGCCGCCCGTGGCGAACAGCGTCTGGCCGAAGCCGGTGCGGCGCAGCACCACCCCGCCGACCGCGAACAGCGCGAGCGCGAGGTAGACGGGGTAGCCGATCCCGAACAGCTCGCCGCGCCCGATCTCGAGGAACGCCTCGCTCTGGGTGATCTTGTAGGTGGTCGAGCCCTCGTCGGTGATCGCCAGCAGCAGGCCGCGCGCGAACAGGAGCGTGGCGAGCGTGACGATGAACGGGGCCATCCCGGTCCGCGCCACGAGCAGCCCGTTGACGAGCCCGATCAGCCCGCACACGGCGAGCGGCAGCAGCAGCGCGCCGAAGAACCCCCACTGCGACCCATAGGCGGCGAGCACGCCGCCGAGCGCATAGACAGATCCGACGGACAGATCGATACCACCGGAGATGATGACGAAGGTCATGCCGAGGGCGATGACGGCCAGGAACGAGCTGTCCAGGGCGAGGTTGCCGAGGTTGCCCGGCGTGCCGAAGTTCGGGAACGCCGCCCAGGCCACCACGGTCACCAGGACGAACACGACAGCCGCGCCCTGCCTGCGCAGTGCGTCCGCGACTGACCCGCCGTCCCGCCGCTCGGGCCGGGGGGTCTTCACCAGGGTGGGCGCGCTCATCGGCTGCTCCGCTCTCGCGCGGCGTACACCGCTGCCACGATGATCGCGGCCTGGACCATCTGGGCCGTGGAGTCCGGCAGGTTGTGCTTGATGAGGGTGGCCCTGACCAGCTGCATGAGCAGCGCCCCCGCGACGGTCCCGGCGACGCGGACCTTCCCGCCGGTCAGCGGGGTGCCGCCGACGACGACCGCGGTGATCGCCGACAGCTCCATCAGCATGCCGATGTCGGCGGGGTCGCTCGCGCCGAGCCGCGCGGTGGCGAGGATTCCGGCGAGCGCCGCGAACACCCCGCACAGCACGTAGACGATGATGAGGACACGCCGGACGGGCAGGCCGGACAGCTCGCTCGCCGGCCGGTTCCCGCCGATCGCGACGAGCCGCCGCCCGAACGTCGTCCGCCGCACCAGCAGCCCCGTCGCGACGGCGAGCACGCCCGCGACGAGCACGCTGACGGGAATGCCGAGCACGTCACCCGAGCCGAGGTACAGCAGGTCGGGGTTCTGGATCTGCTTGAGCCGCCCGTCGGCGATGACGAGCGCGAGGCCGCGGCCCGCGACGAGCAGCGCGAGCGTCGCCACGATCGGCTGGATGCCGACCCGTGCCACGAGCAGCCCGCTGCACAGCCCGGCCGCGACGCCCGCGCCGAGCGCGACGAGCAGCGCCGCGACGAGCCCGTACCCGAGGTACAGCGGGATCAGCGCGGCGGCCAGCGCCATGACCGCGCCGACCGAAAGGTCGATGCCCTCGGTGCCGATCACCAGGGCCATGCCGAGCGCGACGACGACGATCGGCGCGACCTGCACGAGCTGGGTGCGCAGGTTCCCGACGGTGAGGAAGTTGGCGGTGAACACGATGTTGAACAGCAGCAGCGCGACCACCGAGACGTAGACGCCGTAGTTCTGCGACCACGCCATCACCCTGCCTCGGTCAAGGCGCGGCCGGGAGGCGAGTCCGGCGGCGGTCATGCGGGGGTCCCTTCGGAAGCGGCGGGGTCCTGCGCGTCGGCGGGCGCGTCGCGCGGGGCGTCGAGCGGTGCGGCGTGCTGCGACAGCGCGGCGAGCACGCCCGCCTCGCTGACGTCGTCGCCGCGCAGGTCGCCGACGACCTCGCCGTCGCGCAGGACCACGAGCCGGTCGGAGCCTTCGATGAGCTCCTCCATGTCGGAGGAGATGAGCAGCACGCCGAGGCCCTCCCCGGCGAGCTCGTCGATGAGTTTCTGCACCTCGGCCTTCGCGCCGACGTCGATGCCGCGCGTGGGCTCGTCGAGGAGGATCAGTTTGGGCTGGAGGCACAGCCAGCGCGCGAGCAGCACCTTCTGCTGGTTGCCGCCCGACAGTTCGGCGACCTTCTGCTCGGGGTCGGCGACCTTGATCCGCAGCCGTTTCACGAACGTGTCGACCACGGCGTCCTGGCGGGCCCTGCTGACCAGGCCGAACCGCGAGAGCCTGGGCAGCGCGGCGAGCGCGATGTTCTCGCGCACCGACAGCTCGGGGATGATGCCGTGCGCCTTGCGGTCCTCGGCGAGCATCGCCATGCCCGCGTCGATCGCCGCGCCGGTGCTGCCGGGCTTGACCTCGCGCCCGCCGAGCACGACGGTGCCGCGCTCGACCGGCAGCGCGCCGAAGATGGCGCGCGCGGTCTCGCTGCGGCCCGACCCGAGCAGCCCGGCCAGCCCGACGACCTCGCCGGACCCGACGGTCACCGACACCCCCGACAGCCGGTGTCCGCTGGTCAGGTCGCGGGCCTCGAGCAGCGCGCCGGACGCGCGGTGGCCGTCGTCGCCGAAGCTCGTCGCGCCGTGCGCGCGCACCTCGCCGAGGTCGCGGCCCAGCATCAGCGACACGAGCGCGAGCCGGTCGAGGTCGGCGAGCGCGCCGGTGTGCACGAGGCGGCCGTCGCGCAGGACCGTCACCCGGTCGCAGATCCGGTACAGCTCGTCCATGCGGTGGCTGACGTACAGGACGGCGATGCCGTCGCGGTGCAGCCGTCCGATCACCTCGAACAGCGTCTCGACCTCGCGCGGCTCGAGCGACGACGTCGGCTCGTCCATGATGACGACCTTCGCCTCGACCGACACCGCGCGGGCGAGCGCCACCATCTGCTGCGCGCCGATGCCGAGCGAGCCGAGCTGCCGCCGCACGTCGCCGGTGATGCCGTACCCGGCGAGCAGTTCTGCCGCGTCGGCCTCCATGCGCCGCTTGTCGATCAGGCCGAGCCTGGTGCGCGGCTCACGGCCGAGGAAGACGTTCTGCGCGACGCTCATCAGCGGGACGAGGTTGACCTCCTGGTAGATGGTGGAGATCCCGGCCCGCTGCGCCTGGATCGGCCCGGCGAAGGAGACCGGCTCGCCCCGGTAGCGGATCTCCCCGGCGTCCTGGCGGTGCACGCCGGTCAGCACCTTGATGAGGGTCGACTTGCCCGCGCCGTTCTCGCCGACGAGCGCGTGGACCTCGCCGGGACGCAGCGCGAACGACACGTCGTCGAGCGCGCGGACGCCCAGGAACTCCTTGGTCACGCCGGTGACCTGGAGCACGGGTTCGCTCACGGCTACTCCTTTCGGACGGACCGGCCGGGCCCCGTCACCCCGGGCGGGGCCCGGCCGGAATCTCGGGCCGGCCGGGCGCGCGGGCCCGGCCGGGACGTGACTAGTAGGCGTTGCCGATCTTGTCGGCGGCGTTGGTCTCGTCGTACTCGTCGTCGGAGATGATCACGTTCGCGGGGATCGGCTTGCCGTCAAGGAACTCCTGGAGGGTCTGGAAGGCGAGCTGGCCGAAGCGCGGGTTCGACTCGACCACCGCGTTGTAGGCGCCCTCGGTGATGAGCTTGACCGCGTTGCGGGTGCCGTCGATCGAGACGATCTTGATGTCCGTGCCGGGCTTCTTGCCGGCCGCGCGGATCGCGTTGACCGCGCCGATGCCCATCTCGTCGTTCTCGGCGTAGACGGCGTTGATGTCCGGGTGGCTCTGGAGCAGCTGCTCCATCACCGACTGGCCCTTGGACCTGTCGAACTCACCGGTCTGCTCGGCGACGATCTCGATCCCGGACGAGCCCGCGACCTTGTCCTTGAAGCCCTTGGTCCGGTCGGTGGTGACGTTGTTGCCCGACGAGCCGAGCAGGATCGCCACCTTGGCCTTGCCGTCGGTGATCCGGATCATCTGGTCGGCGGCGCGCTCACCCTGCTTGACGAAGTCCGACCCGATGAACGTCAGGTAGTCCGCGCACGGCTCGGACGTCACCTTGCGGTCGATGGTGATGACCGGGACCTTCTTGGCCTTGGCGGCGTCGAGGGCGGGCTGGAGGCCGTCGGAGTTGAGCGGCGCGACGATGAGCGCCTGCGCGCCCTGGTCGAGCAGCGACTTGATGTCGCTGACCTGCTTGCCGAGGTCGCTCTGGGCGTTGGTGACGAGCAGGTTGCCCGACGGGATGCCGAGCTTGCCCGCCTCGTCCTTGATCGACTGGGTCTCGGCGATCCGGAACGGGTTCGCCTCCTTCTCGGACTGGGAGAAGCCGATCTTGGCGGTCTTGAGGTCGATCTTCGGGTAGCCGGTCTGGTCGATCGTGCAGCCCGTGCCGTCGCCGGGCTGGGTGGCGGCCGCGGTCGCGGCGGGGCCGTTGCCCGTGGTCTCGTCCTCGGTCTCGCTCTTGGCGCACCCGGTGAGGACCAGGGACAGCGCCGCGACGGCGACCAGGCCGCGCGTCATGAGCCGTTCGGAAACTCGCAAGGGAACTCCTTCGGGGGGTGGGGGTACGCGGGAGGCGTGGCCTCGGCCCTGCCTCCGGGTCGCGCTGCGGCATTTTTACAACGTTGGAACAACGTTGTAAATAGCCCTGGGCGATCTGTAGTCTTCGGCTGCGGGGACGGATCACACGAAGGGAACGCCGATGGCTGCAACACTGAAGGACGTGGCGGCGCTCGCCGGAGTGTCGGTGAAAACCGTCTCCAACGTGGTCAACGGCTACGGCTTCGTGAAGCCGGAGAACCGCCGCAAGGTCGAGGAGGCGCTGGCCGCGACCGGGTACCGGCCCAACATCGGCGCGCGCAACCTGCGCCGCGGCAAGACAGGGTTCATCGCGCTCGTCCTGCCTGAGTTGTCGATCCCGTACTTCGGCGAACTTGCCGCGCTCGTCATCACCGCGGCGCAGCGGCACAACTGGAACGTGCTCATCGAGCAGACGCAGGGCACCCGCGACCGGGAGCGGTCAGCGCTCACCGCGATGGGCCCGCACATGATCGACGGCGCGATCCTCAGCCCGCAGGCGCTCGCCGCGGAGGACTTCGCGGCGTTCCACCGCGAGATCCCGCTGGTCATGGTCGGCGAGCACGCCGTCGACGTGCCCATCGACCACGTCGCCATCGACAACGTTCTGGCCGCGCGCACCGCGGTACGCCATCTGACCGACCTCGGCCGCCGCCGCGTCGCCGCCATCGGCCGCAACCCCCGGCGCGGCACCGCGTCGCTGCGCATGGAGGGCTACCGCGCCGCGCTCGGCGAAGCCGGACTTCCCGTGCTCGACGAGCTCATCGTCCCGGCCACCGAGTACCACCGCCGCGACGGCGCCGAGGCGATGCGGCATCTGCTGTCGCTGCCCGAGCCGCCCGACGCGGTGTTCTGCTTCAACGACCTGCTCGCCATCGGCGCGATGCGCGCGGCCGCCGACCACGGCCTGCGCGTCCCGCACGACCTCGCCGTCGTCGGGTTCGACAACACCGAGGAGAGCGCCTACAGCATCCCGTCGCTCACCACGATCGCGCCGGACAAGTCGGCGATCGCCACGACCGCCGTCGACCTGATCGCCCGCCGCGTCGCCGAGCCGGCCGAGGACTTCCCCGTCCAGGACATCCAGACGCCGTTCACCCTGAAGGTCCGCGAGAGCACCGCGGCCCGTCCGGACGCCTAGGCCGCGCCGTGCGGCGGTCCGGTGAGCGAAACGCCCGGCCCGGTTATCACGATCTGTCGTGATCTGGCGGGGCGTACGGCGTACAGTGGGCAACGAAGATCATCCGTACCGCTTCCCGGGGGAGTACACCGTGTCCGCCGAACTGCCGCAGATCGACCAGACAGTCCCACACCAGGCGCGGGTGTGGAACTACTTCCTCGGCGGCAAGGACTACTACGCCGCCGACCGCGTGTTCGCCGAGTCGGTGATCGCCGCCTACCCCGCCATGCGCGACATCGCCGTGGGCACCCGGGGGTTCCTCACGCGCGCCGTCCAGTACCTGACGGCCGAGCAGGGCGTCCGGCAGTTCCTCGACGTCGGCACCGGCCTGCCCACCGCGGGCAACACGCACGAGATCGCGCAGGCCATCGCGCCCGAGTCCAAGATCGTCTATGTGGACAACGACCCGCTGGTGCTCGTGCACGCGCAGGCGCTGCTGAAGAGCAGCCCGCAGGGCGTGTGCCGCTACCTCGACGCCGACGCCCGCGACCCGGAGAAGATCCTCGCCGAGGCCGCCGACACCCTCGACTTCAGCGAGCCCGTCGCGCTGAGCATGCTCGGCGTGCTCGGCACGGTCTGGGACGACGCGCGGGCCCACGAGATCCTCCAGACGTTCGTCGCGGCGCTCGCCCCCGGCAGCTACGTCGCGCTCGAGGACGGCACCAACACCGTCGACGTCGAGGCCGCCACGGACGCCGAGAAGGTCCGCGACGAGGAGGGCGGCTACGAGTACAAGCTCCGCACGCCCGCCCAGATCGAGGGTTTCTTCGCCGGTCTCGAACTGCTGCCGCCCGGTGTGGTGTCCGTCACCCGCTGGCGTGCCGAACCCGACCTGCGCGGCGAGCTCCCCGCCGAGGTCGACGCCTACTGTGGCCTGGCACGCAAGCCCTGACGCGGCGGCCGCTACCTGACACCCGCGATCGGCGATGGGTTGCATGCGACACATCGCCGATTCCGGTCAAAACCCACGAAGATCACACGCACGATCTAGGGTGACTCCTGCTTGTTCATCGTTCCGTCCAACAGCAGAGTCGAGCAGTTAGGTGGCGAGAAGTCCATGAAGCGTTTCGCCGTCAGGTCCGCGGTGGCCGTCGGGATGGCCGCGGGTCTCGCGTTGACGCCCACCCCCGCCCTGGCTTCTCCGGCGTCGCCCGGCGTCGAGGACGTCGTCGTGCGGCAGGGCACGGTCTCCGGGGCCGAGCTGATCGCCAAGGCCGCGCGCGCCGGCACCCCCTACAGCGCCGCCGAGGCCGCCGCGATCCGCAAGGCCCCGTGCCGCTGGGTCGAGCGCAAGTCGGGCTACCGCAAGTCCAAGAAGGGCGCGTGGCTCTTCTGGGTGAAGGTCAGGCTCGACTGGTGCTACAACGGCGGCGAGGTCGTCTCGGCCAAGGCCAAGTACCGCAGCTACACCCGCAACAAGAACGTGTACCGCTGGCGCGGCTGGGCCAAGAAGCAGCTCGTCCACACCTCGAACTGGAGCTCCGTCACCACCCGCGTGAAGGGCAAGTTCTACTACACCGGCGACGGCCGCACCTACAAGCCGTGGGCGACCATCACCGGCCGCCGCAACGGCTCCGCCAAGTGGTGGTCGGGCACCTGACCCCCGCACGGTGAACCCGTCGCTCACCGGGACCCGACACGTCCCGGTGAGCGGCCCTCGGATTCGTCTCGGAACGGAGACGAAAAGAAGGAACGGGGGCGGGGATCACGCGGGGGGTTGGAGTATCGGGGGCATGGCGCATCCGGGGCGGGGGACGCGGGCCGGGTGGACGGTGGCTCCGCGTCCGATGGAGATCGGCGGGTACCGGCTGCCCGGGGAGCTGCTGTACTGGGGGCAGGGGCTGGCCGACGCGGCGGGCGGCGGGATCGAGCCCGCGCTGGTCGATCCATGGCTGCCGGTGGACTGGCGCGACCCCGACTGGCACGGACGGACCCTGGCCTACTGGCCGTCCTACAGCGACCTGACGCCGCAGGCACGGGCCGCGTACCTGTCCTGGATCGGCTCGGGAAGATCCCACCCTGACGCGCCCATCGGCTACGTGTTCCTGTTCTTCTACGGGCTGGAACGGCGGCTCCTGCACGACCTCGTCAACTCCCCCACAGCGTTCGACGCCGAGTTCCCGGTGATCGCGCGCGAGGTGGACAGGCTCCTCGACGTCTACGGGGATAACGCCTCGTTCAGGCGTTACGCCAGGGAGTTCAGGGAGACCGCACTGACGCTGCATCTGTCCCGGTTCGACCTGACCGGGCACCCGCCACCGCCGCCCGACCGGCTGCACGTGCCAGCCGCGCTCAGGCTCGGGCTGAGCGGCTTCGCGACGGCGAAGCTGCCGCTGCCCGCGAACTGGGCGCTGGCCTGGGTCAGATCGCGTCCCGACCACGCCCCGCGCACCCCGCTGACCCGCTGCGCGCCGGAGTTCCACGCGCTCTTCGCGCTCCGCTACCGCGACCGTTTCGGCGACGGCCTGATCCTGCGCCCGCGCGCCAAGGACATCAAGGCCGAGTACCGCCCGGCGAGCCCCGGGTTCCGCCGCACACTCGAACTGGCGTTGCCCGGCCAGCCCGACGTGTTCGCGCACGCCGCCCCGCTGCGCAAGGCGGTCTCGCTGGTCGAGGAGTGCGCCGACGCACTCGACCCCTACAGCAGGTTCCTCGGCCGCAGGCCCGACGGGCGCGGCTCGCTCGGCGCGGTCGCCGTCCTCCCGCCCGACCTGCCCGACGACCATCCGGGCGAGGCCGCCGACCTCCTCGAATGGGCGGCCTCCTACCTGGGCGGCATGGCGATGGTGTCGGTTCCTGCCGAACACCTCGTCGCGCGGATCAGCGCCGCCGAACCCGTCAAGAAGGATTTTGTGGACGCCGCCCGTGTCCTCGACCGAGCGGGCGTCGGCATGGAACCCGACCCGCGCATGGGCGGTCCCGTCCAGACGACGGGACGGATCGTGCTGTTCCGCGCCGAGGGACCGCCGGACGCCGCGCCGTCCGAGCCGTACCAGTCGGCGGCGCTGCTGCTGCGTCTCGGCGTCGCGATGAGCGCCACGGACGGGACAGTCGCCGCCGAGGAAAAAGCGCTGCTCGTCGCGCATCTGGAGAAGGGCCTCGACCTGACGCCCGGCGAGCGGACCAGGCTGCGGGCGCACCTGCGCTGGCTGCTGACGACCGAGCCGAAGCTCACCGGCCTCACCAAGCGGGTCGCCGGACTCGACGCGGGGCAGCGCGAACGCGTCGCGGGGTTCCTCGCTGCCGTCGCCGCCGCCGACGGGGTGATCGACCCGGCCGAGGTGAAGCTGCTGAAGCGGATACGCAAGATGCTCGGCCTCGACCCCGAGGCCGTGCACACGAGCCTGCACGCGGCGGCGCTCTCGCCGCCGCCCGCTTCCGCGCCGGTGACCGTGCGGGCCGCCGACCCCGTCGTCCGGCACCCGATCCCCGCGCCCGAGCCCGACGGGTCGGTGCGGCTCGACCCCGCGCTGCTGGCCGCACGGCTCGCCGAGGCCGCCGAGGTCGCGGCGCTGCTCGGCTCGGTGTTCGAGCAGGACGAGCCGCCCGCGCCGCCCGCCCCCGCCGCGCCGCCCGTCGCCGGGCTCGACGCCGCGCACTCCGCGCTGCTGCGCGCGCTCGCCGGACACGACGTGCTCCCCCGCGCCGACTGGGAGGCCCTGGCCGCCGAGGCGCGGCTGATGCCGGACGGCGCGCTCGACCGGCTGAACGAGGCGGCCCTTGAGCACACCGGCGAACCCGTCGCCGAGGGCGACGACCCGATAGAGATCAACAGGTACGCGATGGGAGAACTGCTGTGAGCACCGCCGCCAGGATCCGGCCGCGCGAACGCGACGCCCTGCTTCAGTCGCTGCGCGCGGGGGTCGTGCCCCGGCTCGGCCAGCACCACGTCCAGGTGGGGCGGGCCGCCGAGCTGCGGGCGCTGCTCGGCGACATCGAACGGATCGCCGACGGCGGCTCGGCCATCCGGCTCGTCGTCGGCGAGTACGGCGCGGGCAAGACGTTCTTCCTGCATCTCGTACGCAACGTCGCGATGGAGAAGCGGCTCGTCACCGCGCACGCCGACCTCAACCCCGACCGGCGGCTGCACGCGACGGGCGGCCAGGCGCGCGGCCTGTACGCCGAGCTGATGCGCAACCTCGCCACCCGGGCCAAGCCCGACGGCGGCGCGATGCAGAGCGTTGTCGAACGGTTCGTCTCGACCGCGCTGACCGAGGCGGGCACGGCGGGGGCCGACCCCGCGCGGATCATCAGGGACCGGCTCGCGGAGCTGGCGCAGATGACGGGCGGCTACGACTTCGCCGAGGTCGTCGGCGCGTACTGGCGCGGCCACGACCTTGGCGACGAGCAGCTGAAGGCGTCGGCCGTGCGCTGGCTGCGCGGGGAGTACGGGACGCGGACCGAGGCGCGGCAGGCCCTGGGCGTCAGGACGATCATCGATGACGGCAACGTCTACGACCATCTGAAGCTGATGGCGCGGTTCGTCAGGCTCGCCGGGTTCGACGGGCTGCTGCTGTGCGTTGACGAGCTCGTCAACCTGTACAAGCTCGCGTCCTCGCAGGCCAGGAACTCCAACTACGAGCAGATCCTGCGCATACTCAACGACGTGCTCCAGGGCTCGGCGGGCCACCTCGGGTTCGTCTTCGGCGGCACCCCTGAGACGCTCACCGACACGCGTCGCGGCCTGTACAGCTACGCGGCCCTTCAGTCGCGGCTGGCGGAGAACTCCTTCGCGTCCGACGGGCTCGTGGACCTGTCCGGGCCGGTCGTCAGGCTCACGTCGCTGACCCAGGAGGACATGTACGTCCTGCTGATGAAGGTCAGGAACGTGTACGCGGCCGGCGACCCGGCCGCCCACCTCGTGCCGGACGAGGCGCTGATGGAGTTCATGCGGCACTGCTCGCAGCGGGTCGGCGACGCCTACTTCCGCACGCCGCGCAGCACAGTCAAGGCGTTCTGCGACCTGCTGGCGATCCTCGAGCAGAACCCGGGCGCGGACTGGCGGGGCCTGCTCGGCGGCGTGGCGCTCGCCCCCGAGTCCAACCCCGACCTCGCGCCGCTTGACGATCCCGGCCAGGACGACGGACAGGACAGCGATGACGACCTCGCCGGATTCCGCCTCTGAGGCGTCCCGCGCGTTCGACCGGCTGCACCCCGGCGTCCGGCGCTGGATCTGGGAGCAGGGCTGGCACGACCTGCGCGACGCCCAGGAGGCCGCCGTCGCGCCGCTGCTCGACGGCGACGCCGACGTCCTGATCAGCGCGGCGACCGCGTCGGGCAAGACCGAGGCGGCGTTCCTTCCCATCTGCTCGGTGCTGGCCTCGGCCGAGCCCGGCCCGGGGATCTCCGCGCTGTACGTCGCGCCGCTCAAGGCGCTGATCAACGACCAGGATGAGCGGCTCGAAGGGCTCTGCGGCGGGCTCGGCATCGCCGTCCACCCCTGGCACGGTGACGTGCCCGGCTCCCGGAAGGCACGGGTGCTGGCGCGTCCGTCGGGGATTCTGTTGATCACGCCCGAGTCGCTTGAGGCGCTGTTCGTCCTGCGGGGCACCCGGGTCGCCGCGCTGTTCGCGGACCTGCGTTACGTGGTCATTGACGAGCTGCACTCGTTCATCGGGATCGAGCGCGGGGCGCAGCTCCAGTCGCTGCTGCACCGGCTTGAGCTCGCGGTCCGGCGCAGGGTGCCGCGCGTCGGGCTGTCGGCGACCCTCGGCGACATGGCCGCCGCCGCCGAGTTCCTGCGGCCGCGCGGCGGCGACGGGGTGCGGATGATCACCTCGGCGTCCGAGGGGCAGGAGCTGCGGTTGCAGGTGCGCGGGTATGTGCAGCGCAGGCCGGTGCCCGGCGAGGAGCGGCCCGCGCCGGACCAGACGTCGGCCGTCGCCGCGCACCTCTTCCGCACGCTGCGCGGCTCGGACAATCTCGTGTTCGCCAACGCGCGGTCCAAGGTCGAGGAGCTGACTGACCGGCTGTCGCGGCTCAGCGAGCGGCAGGGGGTGCCGAACGAGTTCGTCCCGCACCACGGCGCGCTGTCCAAGGAGATCAGGGAGGACGTCGAGGCGCGGCTGAAGGACAGGTCACGGCCCGTCACCGCGGTGTGCACCTCGACCCTGGAGATGGGCATCGACATCGGGTCGGTCACGTCGGTGGCGCAGGTCGGCGCGCCGAACTCGGTCGCCGCGCTGCGGCAGCGGCTCGGGAGGGCGGGGCGGCGCGGCGGGGCTGCGGTTCTGCGCGTCTACGTCACCGAGCAGGAGGTGACCGGGGACACCGCGCCGCAGGACAGGCTGCGGGCGCAGCTCGTCCAGACGATCGCCGTGGTCAACCTGCTGCTCGACCGGTGGTGCGAGCCGCCCGACGCCGGGGGGCTGCATCTGTCGACCCTCATCCAGCAGTGCCTGTCGCTGATCGCCCAGCACGGCGGCGTCACCCCCGCCGAGGCGTACCGGACGCTGTGCGGGAAGGGCCCGTTCCACCACGTCGACCAGCGGATGTTCGCGGCGCTGCTCCGCGATCTCGGCGCGGCGCGGATGGTCCGTCAGGAGGGCGACGGACTGCTGCTGCACGACGAGGAGGGCGAGCGGCTGGTCAACCACCACAGCTTCTACGCCGCGTTCGACTCGCCCGTCGAGTTCAGGCTCGTCGGCGACGGGAGGCAGCTCGGCACGCTGGCCCCGGTCGCGCCGCCCGTCCCCGGGAGCCTGATGATCTTCGCGGGGCGGCGCTGGAAGATCGTCGCGGTGGACGAGCGGAGCCGGACGATCGAGCTGACCGCCTCGTCCGGGGGGCGTCCGCCGGACTTCACCGGGGCCGGGGCCACGGTCCACGACAGGGTCAGGCGTGAGATGCGCAGGGTCTACGAGAGCCCGGAGACCCCCGTCTACCTCGACGCGACCGCACAGGAACTGCTCGCCGAGGCGCGCGCCGACTACCGGATGCTGCGCCTGCACGAGAGCCCGATCCTCGCCTGGGGCGGCGACACGCTCGTCTTCCCCTTCCGCGGCGACCCCGTCATGACGGCGCTCGGGCTCGCGCTGCACCTGGACGGCCTGCGCTTCGAGCAGTCAGGGATCGCGCTGTGCCTGAGCGGCGTCTCCCCCGACGACCTGCTGGCCCGGCTCCGCGAGCTCGTCATGTCAGCTCCCCCGGACGCGCACGACCTCGCCGCGCTCGCACCCGGCAAGACCATCGACCGGCATGATCCGCTGCTCGGCGAGGCCCTGCAGACCGCCGCCTACGCCGCGCGCCGCCTCGACGTCCCCGGCGCGTGGCAGACGCTCAAGGCGCTCACCGCTGCGGGGGGCGGGTCGTCGCCGTCAGGCCGGTGAGGAGGAGGTCGAGGCCGGTGGTGAACTGGTCGCGGTCGTCGTGGTCGCGCAGGGCCTCGGTGACGTGGGGCAGGAACGGGTAGGCGGCGGGGTCGAGGCGTGACCAGTGGGCCGCGGTCTCGGCGAGGAAGACGTCCCGGTGGACCGACGGGTCGACGGTGACGGCCGGGGAGATGATCTGGGCACTGACGCCGGTGATGTAGTTGAAGATCGCGGTGGCGACGGCGAAGTGGCGCTCGGCGGGCAGGCCGGTCTGGGTGACCAGGACGCCGATCCGGTCGAGCAGGCTGAGCGTGTGCTCGAGGGTGGCGGGGGCGGTGACGCGGAAGGCCGCCCACGGGTGGCGGTCGAGCGCGTCGAAAACGGTGACGGCGAGGGCGCGCAGGCCCGCGACGCCGCCCTCGGGGCGCGGTGCGTCGGCCAGCGCCTCGCCCAGCACGTGGTCGGCGGCCAGGGCGATGAGTTCGTCCTTGTTCGCGACGTGCCAGTAGAGGGCCCCGGGGCCGGTGTTCAGCCGCTGGGCGAGCAGCCGGAAGGTGAGCCCGCGTTCGCCGTGCTCGTCAAGGAGCTCCACGGCGGTGCCGACGACGATCTCCTGGGAGAGGGCGTCGGCGCGTCCGCCCGCGGGGGCCCTGCCTCTTGTCCGTGCCATGTCCCCATTTTGACACATCATGGAACGGTGTACCATATTGTTATGGAACGACATTCCATATAGATCCCGACGCACCGTGGGCCGGGAGAGACGGGGAAGACCATGAACACCGAACACCAGCCGATCGTCATCGTCGGCGCGGGCCTCGGCGGCCTGACGCTGGCGCGGGTCCTGCACGTCAACGGCATCGCGTCGGCCGTCTACGAGGCCGAGTCCTCGCCCACCGCGCGCACCCAGGGCGGCATGCTCGACATCCACGACTTCAACGGACAGATCGCCCTCAAGCAGGCGGGGCTCTACGAGGAGTTCCTGGGCCTCGTCCACGAGGGCGGCCAGGCCACGCGGGTCCTCGACCAGCACGGCACGGTCCTCCTCGACGACCCCGACGACGGCGCGTCCCTGCGTCCCGAGGTCCCGCGCGGCGAGCTGCGCCGCGTCCTGCTCGAGTCGCTCCCCGAGGGGACCGTCAGGTGGGGTCACAAGGTCACCGGGACCCGCACCCTCGCCGACGGCAGGCACGAGGTCTCCTTCGCCGACGGATCAGCCGTGACGGCCGACCTCCTGGTCGGCGCGGACGGCGCGTGGTCGCGGGTGCGTCCGCTGGTGTCGGACGCCAAGCCCGAGTACGTCGGCATGTCCTTCGTGGAGACCTACCTCCACGACGCCGACACCCGCCACCCGGCCGCCGCCCAGGCCGTCGGCACGGGCGCGATGCTCGCGCTCGCCCCCGGCAAGGGCATCCAGGCGCACCGCGAGCCGGGCGGCGTCCTGCACACCTACGTCGCGCTGACCAAGCCCGCCGAATGGTTCGCCGACATCGACTTCACCGACGCCGCCGAGGCGCGGTCACGCGTCGCCGCCGAGTTCACCGGCTGGGCCCCCGAACTCACCGCCCTGATCACCGACGCCGACACCCCGCCCGTCCTGCGCTCCCTGCACACCCTGCCCGCCGACCACAGCTGGCCCCGCGTCCCCGGCGTCACCCTCATCGGCGACGCCGCCCACCTCATGCCCCCGTCCGGCGAGGGCGCCAACCTCGCCATGTACGACGCCGCCCAACTCGCCACCCTCCTCGCCGCCCACCCCACCTCCCCCGAAACCGCCCTCCACCTCCACGAATCCGCCATGTTCCCCCGCAGCGCCGAAGAAGCCAAAGACTCCGCCGAACTCCTCACCATCTCCTTCGGCCCCACCACCCCCCACTCCATGACCACCTTCTTCACCAACACCCCCCAGCCGTAGGGCGTCATCCAGATGCGCGGCTGATGATCTCCGCTTCGGTGAGCGGGCCTGCCGGATGATGGCTCAGGCAGTTGGGCGTACGGACCAGCGCCTCGCCCAGCCCCGTGCTGTAGGCGTAGAACTCGCCAGGGTTCAGCCGGGCGACGCGGTCTGCGCCGCCGCCCCGCGCCTGGGCGAGGCCCTTCACGACGTCGAGCTGTGTCTTGGAGTTGATGCGGCCGATGAACTGGGTCGTCGTGTTGCCCGAGATCTGGTTGTGCAGTCCCTTCGGCGCCTGCGTCGCGAAGACGAGGCCGAGCCCGTACTTGCGCGCCTGCGAAGCCAGGGTGAGCGTGCTGGCCAGCGCCTCGCTCTTGGGGACCGCGGGCGCGAAGGACTGCGCCTCGTCCATCACATACAGCCCGCTCAGCGGGCGGTCCCGCGCGGGATTGCGCTTGATCCACGAGAACAGCGCCATCTGCAGCCTGCTGACGAAGCCGCGCCGCGCCTCGTCGGGAAGCCCGATGAAGCTGATCACCGACACGCGCGCCCGTTTGCCGCTCGACGGGGTGAGGAGCCGCGCGGGATCCACGGGTTCGCCGTCTCCGGCGAACAGCGGGTCGGTGATCCGGGCGGCGGTGAGCAGCTGGCCCGCCTCGGCGGCCAGCTCGTCTGCCTTGTCGATCTGCCCGGCGATGTTGAGCGGCAGGTCCGACAGCAGCGCGATGAACGCGGTAAGGTCCCGGCCCCCCGACCTGGCGAAGTGTTCGAGCGCCTTGCGGAGCACCGCGAGACCCTTCTGCGCCTTGGCGCTCGCGCCGTCGTACTTCACCCGCGGCGCGAGCGCCGCCACCGCCGCGGAGAGCGCGGAGTCGAGCTCGTCCTTGTCATCGAGGACCGCGCCGAAATCCGGAAGCGGCTGGAAGCTCAGCGGCCGTCCCCTGCTGCGGCCCGGCGTCCAGACGACGACCTCGGTCTCCTCGTGGTAGCGGGCTGCTTTCGCGGCGTCGCCGTCCTGCCACGTCGCCGGAGGCTCCGGCCACTCGTCGCCGAGCCTGGCCATGTCGTTGTTGGGGTCGAGCACGATCGACGACACCCCGAGCAGCGCGCACTCCTCCACGAGCCGCCGCAGGAACACGGTCTTGCCCGATCCGGAGCCCGCGAACACCGCGGTGTGCCGGGTCAGCGTCTCCAGGTCGATCTCCAGATCGTTCCCGGTGTCCACCCGTCGGCCGACCTTGATCCGGTGGGAGCTCGCCGGTATCTCGGTGAGGACGGCGGCCCGTGGTGCCGCAACCGGCGTGACCGGTGTGGTGGAAACCCCCGGCAGGTCGCCGAGCAGTTCCGTGCCGTGGGCCGGACGGCGTGACCTCACCCAGGCGTCGAAATGCGGATCGTTCGCGCTCGCCATGATCCGCAACGCCTCGAAGACGCGCAGATCGTCCGCACGCGCGAGCAGGGAGAGCCCGCCGCACTCCTTGAGCTGCGCGAGGCGCTGCCGGGTCTTCGGGCCCTGCGACCACGCGTGGTTGCGCAGGACGACGAGGTGCCTGTCCGGCGCCGCGGAGTCGACGCCCGAGGCGGCGATCGCCGCGTTCAGCCTGTTGAACGCGGCATTCGCGTTCGGCGAGCAGATCATGCGGAAGGCCCAGTGCCGCTGTTCCTCCGACTCCGCGCTCAGCGACTGGCGGAGCCGCGCGTGAAGTGCCGGTTTGCGGCCGGGAAGCGGGTCGATCGAGAACCCGTGTCCCGCGTCGCCCAGCTCACGGATCCACGCGTCGAGACCCGCGGCGAGAAGGCGCGGCACCTCCTCGTCCTCGTGCTCGTGGTCGAAGGACCGGGAGACGTCCGCGGCGTCACGCAGTTCGGCGAAGCTCGCGTCGAGCCGGGCGAGATCCGGATCGGACGCCGTCTCCCCGGGCGATGCCGTCGGCTGCGGTACGGCGGCGGGCTCGGCGGACCTCGGCTCGGCGGGGTCGAAGCTCGTCAGGAGCCGTGCCTCACCCTCGGCACGGCAGACGGCGATGTGCTCGCTGATCCGGCGCAGCACGGTTCTCGGCGTGAGGCCGCGCGCGGACTCGAAGGCGGTGGCGGCCACCGGCCACACCGGGTCGGGCGGCGTGAAGCCCGCCGCCGCGAACGCGGCGGCGAACCTGCGCTCGACCATCGCGCGCGCCAGCTCGGCGCGCTCGATGTTGCCGAGGATCAGGGACGGGCGGAACCTGTCCCTTGCCGTGTTGACCGCATGGTCGGTGATGAGCCCCCACGAGCTCGGCAGGCACGCCAGCAGGCACAGGGTGCGCTGCGTGGTGTGCCGCAGGTCCATCAGCCCGCCCGCGATCTCCTCGATCATGTCCTTGCCGGACTCGCCGTCGCCCGGCCGCACTCCCGCGAGATCACGCGCTCGCGACGCGGCCTTGAGGATGGTGTCCACCTGGTCGACGGCGATGACGCTGGGACCGGTCAGCGCCAGAAGAGCCGACAGCTCCTTCACGATGTCCCGCGGGGTCTTGGACTGTTTGCTGAGACCCCATCGCTGCCTGTCCCCCTCGGCCGCCTCCTCCGCGGAACTCAGATGATCATGGCCTACGTCCAGTGCCGCACCCGACGCCACGGCGTAGAGGGCCAGCGCCCGGAGGGTGTCCCGAAAGCGCTGCAACCGCCGGTCGTACCGCACGAGTCCGGCGACCAGGGCGTCAAGGTCGTCTCTGCTCAGGTCTCCGCTCTCCGGTCCGACACGGTCGCTGACGTCGGCCAGCCGGGCGAGCGCGCGCAACGCCGTCACCGCCTGGGTCTCCGCCCCCTCGGCCTCGCCCGCGCGGCCCAGGTCCTCGACCATCGCGTTCGCGGTCAGCCGCCAGAAGTCGTCCCCCGCGCTGAAGTCCACAAGGAAGAAGTAGCCGCCGCGCCGGATGACCTCGTTCTTCACCCAGCCGAGGAGGTGCGTCTTGCCCGCGCCTCCCCGGCCCTGGACGACCACACCGAGCGGGCTGGTCACCGATGCCGCCTTCGCCTCGGCGATGGCGTCACCGACCAGCAGTTCCGCTCCCGGATGCATTCCCTCGACGTGGAAGGCCGGGGTGCTCCATGCGTGCTCCCCCGTCGCCGCCCAGTCCAGCCGCACCGCGATCTCGCGAAGCGCCCGCTCCTGGTCCTCCCTCATCGGGCCTCTATCGCCAGGAGATGGTTGTCCTCCCCGCCCACCCGCACCGCCGCCGCGCGGTCGGCCGCGGTGAGGTTCCGCTGGTCGGCCTGCGGCACGAGGTGCACGCCAGGCGACCGGACCATCGAGCGCAGTTCCTCGTCGACCACGCTGCGAGACAGGTCGCCGAGCAGGGCGCGCAGCGCCGAGAGCGGCACCCAGTCCTGGGGCTCACGCGCCAGTTCCCAGTAGGCCCGCCTGATCAGCGAGGACGGCTCGACGGCTGCCTCCTCCGCCGCGGCCTTGCGCTTCGTCCCCTTGAGGGCGACCGCGACGAACTCGTTGAGCGCGAGGTCCTCCGCCGCAAGGAAGCGGCCGACCAGGTCGAGCACGCCGTAGAGCGCGCCGCCCACCGACCCGCTGCGCGGCGGCCTGCTTCCCGAGAGTTCGGCAGTGCACCAGAGCCACCCCTTGTCGAGGAGTTCGTGGTGGTAGGACCGGCCGATCCTGTCGCTTCTGGTCAGGCCGAGATCCTCCAAGCGCCTGCGCAGTTCCCCATTGAGCGGGTACCCGACGTGCTCGGCGAGCTCCGGGTTCGACGCCTCGCCGCCCAGCGTCATCAAACCGAGCAGCAGCGCCCGGCCCTTCACCCCGATGTCGCGCTCGTCCATGTTCAGCCTTCCTCTGGGAGATCGTCTGCCGGCGTCGTGAGGCCGGCGGTGGTCAACTCATGACGGCCGTGCACGAACCTCACCGGCCCCTGGGCCCGCACCGGTCTTCTGCTCTGATGGGCGCTGAGCGCCTGGTCGTACGCTGCCTGGTCGGGCAGCCGCACCCAGAGGCCGCCGCGCGTGCCACTGCCGTCCTCGGCGACGACGACCCCGTGCACCTGTACTCGGAACCGGTCCGTGGCCCCGTTGTCGAAGAGCGACCCGATGGTCCCGGAGACCACAACGTCTCTGCTCAGCGTGCGCCGCAGGCGGTTCGCGGCGATCCGCAGGAGCCGCCCGGACCCCCGGCCGAACGCCACAGCCTGGCCCGGCCTCCCGGCGGGCAGCCCGCGCGCCCAGCGGACGCCGACCTCGAAGCCCTCTCCTCGATCTGCTCCCCCGAAGCGCGCAAGGCCGTCGCACAGCTCGGCGGAGAGCCCGTTCGCGACGAGTCCCTCCATACCTTCGAGGCTCTCCGAGCGGCCCGCGCCCGCGACGGCGTCGCTCAGCGCGGGGAGCAGAACCCCGTGCAGAAGCAGGAGGGCCCGCCGCCCGAGCGAGCCGGACACGTCCGACGGCACGCGGACCGTCAACAGCTCGCCGCGCACCGGGTCGATCCTGACCCGTGCCAGCAGGTCCCGCACCGGACGTGCCTCCGGACCGCGCACGTCGCCGCCGGGTGCGATGACGGCCCTTGCCGCGGCGTCCAGCACCTGCCTGAGCCCGCCGAGCGCCGCCGCCGTCTCCAGCAGCCCGCCCTCCATCGCCCCCGGGGCCCGATACCACTGCACGTCGGCCATCGGCTCGGCCACGTCGGCCGCGACCTCGGCCACCGCCCGGCCCTCGATCTCCGCGAGCATGCGGAGGATCTCCCTTGCCCTTCGCGGCCAGTCGGCGTACCCGTCGCCGTCCGGCACCAGAACGTGGGAGTCCTCCCCGTACGCCCAGACCGCCGTGTCCCGCCGCTCCTCCGCCTGACACTCCCAGCCTGTCGCGCCGAGATAGCTCCTGACGTCGTGCACCGACGGGCCGGAGTTCACGTCGGCGCCCCCACGAGCTCGCGCAGCGCGCGCACCGTCAACACGTTCCCCAGCGGAACCCGTACCGTGACGTGCCGGTTCCGGTCAGGCTCCCCGATCGGCTCGTCCCCTTCGAACCCCCGGTAGTAGCAGAGCCAGCTCAGCGTCAGCCCGTCGGTGTCGACGCGGGCGTAGTGCTCGGAATCCTGCGGCACCACGACCACGAAGAGGAACCTCGGCACGAGGAACGGTCCCGCGACGAGCCGGTTGTACTGGACCTCGCTGAGGCCGCGGAACTCAAGGTCGGGACCCCGCTCGACCGGCCTCGACCATGACTTGACCTGCACCTCGATCGCCGGCGAGGCGTACCTGCCGCCTTTGCCGGGGAACCGGAATCCCAGGTCCACGCCGTCGTAGTCGAGATCGTCCTTGTAGACGAGCAGACCCGCCGCCGAAGCCATGGCACGGACATAGTCCTCGGCGAACTTGCCTTGATAGTTGCGCTGGTCCAGCACCTGACTCCCTCCACAACAGGCACCGATCACCATCCCAGGACGAGAACCGCAATGCGAGCATTTCACCAAGACTGTCATTCATCGCTGTGCTGTCCCCGCGGCTTCTCGCGGGAACTCCGGCGCGGACGGCCGGCCGGCGCGCAATCATGGGCGGAACGTCAGACCTCAGGAAGGGCGGCCCGATGCAGTCCGGCGTACACCGCGAGATCCGGCAGATCCGTGAGTACCTCAAGGCCGAGTTCGCCGGACCCGTCGACATGACGGACGTGGGCGGTCTCACCGCCGCGACCGAGCAGCAGTTCCTCAGCAGGGCCCTCGCCGCGCTCGTCGTGCGCCGCCTGCTCGGCTGCGACAAGAAGCGAGCCGCCGATTGCGTCGTGGACGGAAGCAACGACCTCGGCATCGACGCCATCGCGGTGTCCGAGAGCGGACTCGACATCTGGCTCATCCAGAGCAAGTGGAGCGACGTCGGCAAGGACGCCTTCAACGTCGCCGAGGTGCTGAAGTTCCGCGAGGGTGTGAACGCGCTCGACCACAAGCGCTTCGACCGGTTCAACCCGAAGGTCAGGCGGCACGCCGACCAGCTCAACGCCGCCTGGGGGCAGTTCGGCTGCCGGATCACCCTCGTTGTGGCCACCGTCGGGACCGGCGCCCTCACCCACGACGTCACCGTCCGATTCGAGGAGATGAAGCGCGACTACAACGGGCTTGAGGAGTCCCTGACCTACGAGTCGTGGGGCAGGGCGAGGATCTGGGAGACGGCGAAGGAGTTCCAGCGGCCCCCCACGGCCACGATCCTCGCCGAACTGTCGGAGTGGATCCACGTCCCCGGTCCGTTCGAGGCGTTCCAGGGCAGGATCCCCGTCGCGAACGTGGCGGCCTGGTACGCCGAGTACAAGGACCTGCTGTTCGAGCAGAACATCCGCAAGAGCCTCGGCCTCACGAAGGTCAACCAGGGCCTGGTGGAGACACTGACCACCCATCCGGACGACTTCTGGTACTTCAACAACGGCATCACCGTGCTGTGCCGCACCGCCGAGCGCACGGGCGGCAGCTACAGCGCCAAACTGCCCATCAGGCTGGAACTGGCGGACGCCAGCATCGTGAACGGCGCGCAGACGGTCGCCGCGATCGACGCGGCGATGCAGAAGGACCCGAACGCGACGTCGGAGGCGTTCGTGACGATCAAGATCGTCACGACCAAGAACTGCCCGGACGACTTCGGGGACGCCGTCACCGAGGCGACGAACACCCAGAACCAGGTCATCCCCCGCGACTTCGTCGCCCTCGACCGCATCCAGTGGGAGATCCGTCAGGACTTCGTCGACACCCTCCGGCTCCAGTACACGTTCAAACGCGGCGAGGACGACCCCGCCGAGGCGGAGGGGTGCTCGGTCCTTCAGGCGGCGCTCGCGCTGGCCTGCGCGCACACCAACAGCGACCTCGCGGTCCGCGCCAAGCAGAACCGGGACAGGCTGTGGGAGAAGGACGACAAGGGCGCCTACACGATGATCTTCCGGCCCCGTCCGTCGGCGGCTCAGATCTGGCGGTCGGTGCTCGTCGTGCGCGCGGTCAAGGACGCGTTGAAGCACGCCCGCGGCCGGGTGGAGGACAAGGCCGCCGCGATAGCCGATTACGGCGACCTGCTGATCACCCACCTCGTCTTCCGCCAGCTCGACACCGACGACATCGACGAGCCCGACGTCGACTGGGACGCCGTCGTCTCACGCGCCGCCGAGCTGACCGCGCCGACCCTCGACTGGCTGATCCACCATGTGGACGCGGCGTTCGGGGAGGAGTCGTTCGCCAGCGCCACCTTCACCAACCCGGCCCGCTGCAGAATCCTCGTTCCCCTTGTGCTGGAATCCATCGCCAACGGCGGGAAAGCGCCGGACCTCCCTCGGTCCTACGTTCCCCCGCCGCGCGACTACCGGGCGCCGCGCCGCCGCAACGCCGTGCCCACGCTGGTGGACGCCGGCGTGATCGCCGACGGGGAGACCCTCTACTTCCAGTTCTCGAGCTCCCGCGAGGCCAAAGCGCTCAGTCCCTGGCTGGTGGGCCATCCGGAACGTTCCCGCGCCCGCTGGGTCAACCACCGGACACGGCCGCTGATCTGGGAGTTCGACGGGAAGCAGTACTCGCCGACCGGCCTGGTGTCCAAGATCTGGGAGAACGCAGGCTGGACCAGCCATCCCGTCGCGGTCCAGGGACCCGACCGCTGGGCCCCCGCCGACCGCGGCACGCTCTGGGAGCTGGCCAAGGCGATCCAGGACCAGGACGGCGAAGCCCTGTTCTGAGCCGCGCCACGGGCTCGTCCGGTCAAGGGCGTCACTTCTTGACGAGAGGGATTGTTCGCCCCGGCTGCGAGGCCAGCCGGGGCGTGTGGTCAGGTGGTGGGGGATTTTTTGGGGGGGCGGGGGAAGAAGCCGCTGGTGTGTTGCAGGTAGGTGGTGTATTCGGGGCCTCGGCGGCGGGACATTTGGCGTTCGAGGAGGGCTTTGCCGCTGCGGTTGAGGAGGAGGTGGGTCATGAAGGCGGGGGCGATGACGGTGAGGAGGCCGGTCCAGTGGGAGCAGGCGATGAGGAAGAGTGACCACCAGACGACGGAGTCGCCGAAGTAGTTCGGGTGACGGGTCCAGCCCCACAGGCCGCGGTCCATGACCTTGCCCTGGTTGGCGGGGTCGGCCTTGAAGCGGGACAGCTGCCAGTCGCCGACGCTCTCGAAGAGGAAGCCGACGGCGAAGAGCGCAGCGCCGATCCACGTGAGGACGCCCAGGGAGACGTTCTGGTACATCGCGACCTGGACGGGCAGCGAGACCAGCCACATGATCCAGCCCTGCGAGAAGTAGATGTAACGCAGGACGAAGGGCAGGACGGGGCCCTTGTTGCGGCGTAGCAGGGCCGCGTAGCGGGGGTCCTCTCCCTTGCCGTGGTTGCGGCGGAAGATGTAGGTCCCCAGCCGCAGGCCCCACAGGGCGGTGAGGGCCAGGACGAGCACACGCCGCCCCGTGACGCCCTCACCCTGCACGCCGGAAAGGACGAACGAGGTCGCCGCGATGACGACGAAGCCGAGCCCCCACACCACGTCGACGATGCTGTGGGTGCGGGTGCGCAGGGCGTAGGCCATGGTGAGGCCCATGGTGACGGCGACGGCCAGGGCCGTGCCGCCGAGGTTGACCAGCAGGGGGACGAGGTTCACGGCGTGCTCAGCTCTCGGGCGAGGTCCTGGAAGGCGTCCTGGGCGTGGACGTAGGTGTGGGCGGGGCCTGAGCGGCTGCGTTCCAGCAGCTCGGTGAGGCCCGCCCCGTCGACGGAGTCGTCATGACGGACCGTCCCGTACTCGACGGCGTCGGCGACCCGCAGTCCCCCGGCCGCGGCGACGATCACCTGCCCGTTGACGGTCGAGGCCGGGTCGCACAGCGCGGCGACGAGCGGCGCGACGGCTGCGGCGTCCATGGCGTCCCGGTGGCCGGGGTCCATGCCGCGGTCGGTCATCTGGGTGAGCGCGTACGGCAGCAGCACGTTGGTGAGCACCCCGCGCGGCGCGCCCTCGACCGCGATGGTCTTGCCGAGCGCGATCACCGCGCCCTTGCTCGCCGCGTACGCCGAGACCGTCGGTTCCCCGTGCAGGCCCGCCGTGGAGGCGACGAGCACGATCCGCCCGTGCCCCCGCTCCCGCATGACCGCCGCGCAGGCCGACGCGATCTGCGAGGTCCCGAGCACATTGGTGCGCAGGACCGCCGCGAACTCCTCAGGCGTCGCCTTGTGGAACATGGCAGGTCCGGAGACTGCCGCGCTGGTGACGAGCCCGTCGAGCCGCCCCCACGTGCCGAGCGCCACCTTGACGATGTTGGTGGCGGTCCCGGGGTCGGCGACGTCCCCGTGTTCGGCGACCGCCTCCCCGCCGAGCGCCCTGATCTCCGCGACGACGTGGTCGGCGGGCCCGAGCCCGTTGTCGTCGACGATCCGGTTCCGGTTGTTGACCACAAGACGCGCCCCCCGCGAGGCGAGGTGCAGCGCGAACGCGCGCCCGAGCCCGCGTCCCCCGCCGCTGATCGCGATGACCTGTCCGTCGAGCCCGCTCATGCCGGAATCCTCTCGATGAGCACCGCGACGCCGAGCCCCGCGGCCCCGGAGACCGCCGCGACGCCGTAACGCCCTCCACGGCGTTCCAGCTCGGCGAGGCACCCGCCGACCATGATCGCGCCGGTCGCGCCGAACGCGTGCCCCATCGCGATCGTGCCGCCGTTGGGGTTGAGCCTTTCCGGACCGACGCCGAGATCGCGCCTGAGCTTCAGGCACAGCGCCGAGAACGCCTCGGCGAACTCGAACACGTCGATGTCGTCGGGGGTGAGCCCGGCCCGCGCGATGACGGCCTCGACGGCCTGCTGCCCGGCGGTCAGCATGATCACCGGGTCGGTCGCGGCGGTCGCCGAGGCGACGATCCGCGCGCGCGGCCGCAGCCCCGCCGCCTTCGCCGCGGCCTCGTCGCCGAGCAGCAGCAGCGCGGCCCCGTCGGCGAGGGCGGGCGAGGTGCCGACGGTGTGCAGGTGGCGGATCTCGCCCGCCTCGGGGTGGGCGGCGAGCGCGATCGCATCCTGGCCCTGCGCGCCGAGGTCGGCGAACGCGGGCGGGAACTTGGCGAGGCCCTCGGTCGTGGTGCCGGGCCTGATCAGTTCGTCGCGCGCGAAGACCGTCCCGTCTTCCAGGGTGATGGGGACGACGGCGTCGTCGTGATGGCCCGCGTCCCAGGAGGCCGCGGCCTTGGCCTGGGTCTCGACCCCGTAGGCGTCGAGCTCCTCGCGGGTCAGGCCGTCGAGCGTGGCGTTGAGGTCGGCGGCGATGCCCATGTGGACCGAGCCGACCGCCCTGATCGTCGCCGGGTCCTGCCACAGCGGCCCGCGGTCGCTGAACATCGCGACCCGCGAGACGCTCTCGACCCCGCCCGCGACGGCGAGGCCGAGGTCGCCGCCGCGGATGCGGCCCGCGGTCTGCGCGACGGCGTCGATCCCGGAGGCGCAGAACCGGTTGATCACCCCGCCCGGCACCCCGTGGCCCCACCCCGCGAGCAGGGTCGCGGTCCTCGCGAGGTTCGCGCCCTGTTCGTCGACCTGGGAGGCCGATCCGACGATCACGTCATCGACGTGCGCCGTGTTGATCCCGGTGCGCTCGGCGAGCGCACGCTGGAGCCGGACGACGAGGTCGACCGGTCCGATGCCGTGCAGTGCGCCGCGCGGGGAGCCTTTCCCGCGCGCCGTCCGGACGTAGTCCAATACGAGGGCCTCGGCCATGCGGCCTCTCCTCTCCTCCTCGATTACTCTTTTAAATGTAGTGAGATCGACGGGTCGGGACAAGGGTCGGTTTTCCGAGGACTTCCGCTCTGTACTGGACTCCCGCCCGCAGTACATTGACGCCTTACTCTCGTTGTTGTAGTAAGTGTTCGAGTGGCCTCCCGGCCGCACCACCCCCGGAGGGAGCGAGTAGATGACCGCTGGAACATGGGTACTCGGCGGGTACCAGAGCGACTTCGCGCGCAACTGGTCACGCGCCGGCCTGGGATTCTCCGACCTCACCGAGGAGGTCGCGACCCGCACCCTCAAGGCCGCGGGCATCGAGCCCGGCGACGTCGAGGTGATCCATGTCGGCAACGCCTTCGGCCAGCTGTTCACCGGCCAGGGCCAGCTCGGCGGGATGCCCGCGACCGTGCTGCCCGAGCTGTGGGAGGTCCCGTCCTCCCGGCACGAGGCGGCCTGCGCGTCGGGCGGGATCGCGATCCTCCAGGCGATGGCCGACCTCGAGTCCGGCCGCTATGACGTCGCGCTCGTCCTCGGCGTGGAGCTGGAGAAGACCGTCCACGGCGACCAGGCGGCCCGCCACCTCGGCGCGGCGGCCTGGGTCGGCCACGAGGGTCAGGAGGCCACGTTCATGTGGCCGTACATGTTCAGCGCCCTCACCGACGAGTACGACCGCCGCTACGGCATCGACGACGCCCACCTGCGCGCGATCGGCGCGCTGAACTTCCGCAACGCCCGCGCCAACCCGCTCGCCCAGACCCGCGCCTGGGAGCTGACCGACGCCAGCTTCAGCGCCGACGACAAGGTCAACCCCCTGGTCGAGGGCAGGTTGCGGCGGCACGACTGCAGCCAGATCACCGACGGCGGCGCGGGCGTGGTCCTGGTCAGCGACCGCTACCTCGCCCGCCGCCCCGAACTGCGCGGCCTCGCCCGTATCCAGGGCTGGGGCCACCGGACGGTCGGCCTGCCCCTCGACCAGAAGATCGAAAGATCCCGCGACGACGCCTATGTCCTGCCGCACGTGCGCCGAACCGTCACCGACGCGTTCGCCCGCGCGGGCATCTCCGGCGTCGCCGACGTCGGCGCGATCGAGACGCACGACTGCTTCTCCATGTCGGAGTACATGGCGATCGACCACTTCGGCATCACCGCCCCCGGCGAGAGCTGGAAGGCCGTGGAGAGCGGCGACCTGGAGAAGGACGGCCGCATCCCGGTGAACCCGTCGGGCGGGCTGATCGGCGGCGGCCACCCCGTCGGCGCGACCGGCGTGCGGATGCTCGTCGACGCCGCCGCCCAGGTCACCGGCACCGCGGGCGACACCCAGGTCGAGGGCGTCAGCCGCGTCGCGACCCTGAACATCGGCGGCAGCACCACCACCGCCGTCAGCCTCATCATCGGCACCGACTAAGGAGTCCCCCATGGACGTGGAGATTCTGGGGAGGGTCCTGTCGACCCTGCCCGACGACGACGACCACCCCTACCGGACCGGTCCGTGGCGGCCCCAGACGACCGAGTGGAAGTCCGACGACCTGACCGTCCTGGAAGGCGAGATCCCCGCCGACCTCGACGGCCTGTACCTGCGCAACACCGAGAACCCGGTCCATCCGGCCCTCGAGCGCTACCACCCGTTCGACGGCGACGGCATGATCCACGCGGTCGGCTTCCGCGACGGCAAAGCCTTCTACCGCAACAGGTTCGTCAAGACCGACGGCCTGCTCGCCGAGCGCGAGGCCAACGGCCCCCTGTGGGCCGGGATCGCCGACCGTCCCGAGAAGTCCCCGCGTCAGGACGGCTGGGGCGCGCGCGGCCGCATGAAGGACGCCTCGTCCACCGACGTCGTCGTGCACGCGGGCGTCGCCCTCACCAGCTTCTACCAGTGCGGCGACCTGTACCGGCTCGACCCGCTCACCCTGGAGACGCTCGGCAAGTCCGACTGGGGCGGGAAGTTCCCGTCCTGCGGGGTCTCGGCGCACACCAAGTCCGACGAGAACACCGGCGAGCTGCTGTTCTTCAACTACGGCAAGGACGCCCCCTACATGCACTACGGGGTGGTGGACGCCGACGACAGGCTCGTCCACTACACCGAGGTCCCGCTTCCCGGCCCGCGCCTGCCGCACGACATGGCGTTCACCGAGAACTACGCGATCCTCAACGACTGCCCGCTGTTCTGGGACGCCGACCTGCTCGCCAAGGGCCACCACGCGGCCCGGTTCAGGCCGGACATGCCGACCCGGCTCGGGGTGATCCCCCGGCGCGGCACGTCGGCCCAGATCATCTGGTTCGAGGCGGCCCCGACCTATGTGCTGCACTTCGTCAACGCCTACGAGGAGGGCGACGAGATCGTCCTCGACGGGTTCTTCCAGGGCGACCCCGAGCCGAGGGACACCGGCGACGGCAGCTTCTACCAGCGCATGTTCCGTTTCCTCGCGCTCGACCGGATGCAGACGCGGCTGCACCGCTGGCGGCTCAACCTGCGCACCGGGCAGTGCAGGGAGGAGCGGCTGAGCGAGTCGATCACCGAGTTCGGCGTCCTCAACAACACCTACGCCGGACGGCCCAACCGGTACGCCTACGCGGCGAGCGGCGTCGAGGGGTGGTTCCTGTTCAACGGCCTGGTCAAGCACGATCTGCGGACCGGGAACGAGGAGCGCTACACCCTCCCCGAGGGCGTCTACGGCAGTGAGCCCGCGGTCGCGCCGCGGGTCGGGTCCACCGCCGAGGACGACGGATACCTTGTTACCCTGACCACCGACATGAACGAAGATCGTTCCGAGTGTCTGATCTTCGACGCCGCCCGCCCGGCCGACGGCCCCATCGCCCGCGTCCTGCTGCCGGAGCGCGTCTCCAGCGGCACGCACGCCACCTGGGCGCCGGGATCGGCGATCCCCGGCTGGGCGGACGCGGACTCCCCGGCGGCCTCCGTCGGACTGTGAAAGGCGACAGTTCCCCTTGACTCGGCAGAGTGCGACCCAGGAGGCGGGCGGCCTCGTCCACCCGCCGGACCGGCCCACCCGGCTCCCACGCGGCTCCACCAACGCCGTCGGCCTGACCCTCGGGCTGATCGGCGACGAGTGGAACCTGCTGATCCTGCGTTACGCGATGCTCGGGGCAAGGCGTTACGTCGACTGGAAGGACGCGCTGCCGATCTCCGACGCGGTCCTGACCCGCAGGCTCGCGGCGCTGACGGCCATCGGCGTGTTCGAGAAGGTCGAGTACCAGGCGAGCGCCCGCCGCTACGAGTACACGCTCACCAAACGCGGCCGCGACCTGTGGCCGGTGCTGCTGAACATCTGGGCGTGGGAGGCCGAGTGGGTGCCGAGCCACGGCGAGCGGCTGCCGCGCAGGGTCCACCAGACCTGCGGCAGGGAGTTCCGCCCGGTGTTCGGCTGCGGCGCGTGCGGCAGGCCCGCCGAGGCCCGCGACATCACCGGCGGGTTCGGGCCGAGCGGCACATGGAGCCGCTCGGTCCCGGCCGCCACGACCCGCCGCCGCTCCCAGACGGCGGGCGAGGCGGGCATGTTCCCCGAGACCATGGCGCTGATCGGCAACCGCTGGTCGGCGGCCCTGCTCGGCGCGGCGTTCCAGGGCGCGCACCGCTTCCGCGACTTCGAGCAGTGGCTCGGCGCGCCGCCCACGATCATCGCCGACCGGCTGCGGGTCTTCTGTGAGCTCGGCGTCCTCGCCCAGTCGCCCGGCGCGGAGCGCGCCGACTGGCCCGACTACCGCCTGACGGAGAAGGGCCGCGCCTTCTATCCGACGGTCATGACCGCCGTCGACTGGGGCCAGCGGTGGTTCCGCGCCGCCGAAGGCCCCGCACTCGTCTACACCCACCGCGCCTGCGGCCAGGACCTGAAGATCAGGCTCACCTGCGACCAGTGCGGCGGTGTCCTGCGCGGCGCCGAGGTCTCGGTGCTGCTCGACTGACCCACCCCACCCCCGGTGAGGAGCACACAGTGTTGCCATCCGTCCCCGAACTCCTCCGCCGTTCCGCTTCCCTGCGACCCGACGCCCCCGCCGTCATCGGCGACGGCAGGGCGATCCGTTACGGCGAACTCGCCGAACGGTCCGACCGCGTCGCCGACCTGCTGTCGGCGCTGCCGCCCGGCGCGCGCGTCGGCTATCTCGACCGCAACGCGACCGAGTACTTCGAGCTGCTGTTCGGCGCGGCCAAGGCAGGGGTCGCGCTCGTCCCGCTGAACTTCCGGCTGTCCCCGCCGGAGATCCGCTGGATTCTCGACGACGCCGACGTGTCCCTCGTCGTCGCCGCGTCCGAGCACCTTCCCGCGCTGGAAGGGCTCGACGTGCCCGTCATCGAGGTCGGTGACCCGTATGAGGCGTGGGTCGCGTCCGGCAAGCCGGTGGACCCGCGCCGCGAGGCGTCCGGCGACGAACTTCTCGTCCTCATGTACTCCTCGGGCACGACGGGACGGCCCAAGGGCGTCCGGATCAGCGCCGACGGGCTCGCCGCGGGGGCCGAGCTGTTCGGCGCGTGCTTCGACGTCGACGCCGACTCGCGCAGCCTCGTGCCGATCCCGTACTTCCACATCGCGGGCGCGGGCTGGGCGCTGATCACGATCGCGCGCGGCGGCGCGCTCGTCCAGTCGCGCGAGCCCACCCCGTCCTCGATGCTCGCCCAGCTCACCGAGTTCCGGGTGACGCACACCGCGATGGTCCCGGCGGTGATCCAGGTGCTGTGCGAGATGCCCGCCGCGAAGGACGCGGACTTCTCGGCGCTCCGGCAGATCGTGTACGGGGCGTCGCCGATCTCCGAGCCGCTGCTCGCCCGCGCGGTCGCGCTGTTCGGGGCCGAGTTCTTCCAGTCCTACGGGCTCACCGAGACGATCGGGGTGACGACGCTGCTCGGGCCCGACCAGCACAGGCCCGACAACCCCGTCGCCGGACGGCTGCGGTCGGCGGGGTCCGCGGTGCCGGGGATGCGGGTCGCGGTGCTCGACCTGGTGACGGGCGAGATCGCCGCCCCCGGCGTCGTCGGCGAGGTCGTGGTACAGGGCCCGTGCGTGACTCCCGGGTACTGGCGCAACCCCGACGCGACGACCGAGGCGTTCACCGCCGACGGCTGGTTCCGCACCGGGGACGCCGGGTCGATGGACGCCGACGGGTTCCTCTACCTGCACGACAGGATCAAGGACATGATCGTCACCGGCGGCGAGAACGTCTACCCGGCGGAGGTCGAGAGCGTCCTGGCGGGCCACCCGGCCGTGCTCGAATCGGCGGTCATCGGGGTGCCGTCGGACCGGTGGGGTGAGACGCCGCTGGCCGTCGTGGTCCGCAGGCCGGGCGTGGAGGCGGAGGAGAAGGAGCTGATCGGCTGGCTGCGCGAGCGGCTCGCGCACTTCAAGTGCCCGACGTCGGTGGTGTTCGCCGACGCGCTGCCGCGCAACGCCTCAGGGAAGCTGCTCAAGCGCGAGCTGCGCAAGCCCTGGTGGGAGGGGTCCGACCGCCAGGTCGGCTAGCGCACGAAGAAGAGGGGGACGGCGAGCCGTCCCCCTCTTCTTGTGGTTCGCGTCAGCGGTAGCTTTCGCGGAGGCGGTTCTTCAGCAGCTTGCCCGAGGCGTTGCGCGGCAGCACGTCGGTGAACGCGACGCCGGACGGGCACTTGAAGTGCGCGAGCCTGTCCCGCGCGAACGCGATCAGCTCGCGCTCCTCCAGCGCGGCACCCTCGCGGCGGACCACGATCGCGTAGGGCGTCTCTCCCCACCGCTCCGAGGGAACGCCGATGACGGCCGCCTCAAGGACCGACGGGTGCTCGGTGAGGACGCTCTCGACCTCGGCCGGGTAGACGTTCTCACCCCCGCTGACGATCATGTCCTTGAGCCTGTCGTGCAGGTAGAGGAAGCCGTCGGCGTCGAACGAGCCGCCGTCGCCGGTGCGCAGCCGCCCGTCCGGGAGCAGCGCCTCGGCCGTCACGTCGGGCCGCCGCCAGTACCCCTGCATCACGTGCCCACCCCCGATGACGACCTCGCCGCGCTCCCCCACGGGCAGCTCCTCAAGCGTCTTGGGGTCCACGACCTGGATCGGCACGCCGAGCATCGCCCGTCCGGCCGAAAGCAGCCTGCGTTCCTGTCCGGGGGCGGGAAGGTGGTCGTCCGGGGACAGCATGGTCACGCCGCCCGTCGACTCCGTGAGCCCGTAGGACTGAAGGAACTTACATCCAATCTTGCGGGTCGCCTCGTGGATCACCGGCAGCGGGATGGGCGACGCCCCGTACACGACGTACTTGAGCGCGCTCCAGTCCTCGTCCTCGACGCCCGGGAGGGCGATGAGCCGCTGGATGAGGGTCGGCACGAGGGCCGCGTGCGAGACCCGTCGGGCGATGAGGAGGTCGCGCAGGCTTTCGGCGTCGGCGGCCTGCTCGAGCAGCAGCGCGGCCCCGTTGACCAGCGCGACCATCGCCAGGCCGAACCCCGAGACATGGAAGTACGGGATCGGGGCCATCGCCACCGACGTGGTGTCGAGCTCGATGCCGTAGTGCATGGTCGCCAGGGCCTGGCCGAGGTTGCGGCCGCTGAGCATGATCCCCTTGGGCAGGCCCGTCGTGCCCGAGGTGTAGAAGATAAGGGCGGTGTCCTCGGGGTCGGCGGCGTGGCCGGGGTCGCCGCCGTCCGGGGCTGCCGCAAGCCACTCCTCGTACCGCGTGCTGCCGGGCGTCCCGTCGGCCGTGACGATCCGCTTCAGCGACGCGACAGCGCCGGGCTCGGGGGCGAGGCCGCCGTCTCCCGCGCCGAAGACCACCACGGACGGCTCGGCGTCGGCGAGGATGCGGGACACCTCGCGCGGGTGCAGCCGGTTGTTGACGGCCGTCGCGATCGCGCCGACCTTCGCCGTGCCGTGCAGCACCTCAAGGAAGGCCGCCGAGTTGACGCCGATATAGGCGACCCTGTCCCCCGGGCCGACGCCGTCGGCGCGCAGGGCGCGCGCGACACGTGCCGCGCGCGCCTCAAGCTGCCCGAACGTCGTCGTCTTCCCGGGTTCGAGTACTGCGGGCAGGTCGGGGGTCGCGGCCGCGCGGCGGCGCAGCAGGTCGGCGAACCGCTCGACCCGGGTGCCGTCGGGGTGCAGCGCGTAGTGCGGGTGCGGGCTCGCCTCCTGGATCGCGGTCGCGCTCACCGGGTGCCTCCCTTGAAGTCGTAGGGCGCGAAGACGGGCGGCTCGAAGATCCCTGGCGGCGCGGCGACGACCTCGCGCAGCGCCCGGATCACCGGCCCGGCCGTAACGAACTGGCCGGCCGTGGTCCGGCTGGCCGGGTCGTCGGGCTCGATCAGGTTGAGGGTCAGGGTCATGCCGGGCCTGCCCTTGACGGTGATCGTCCAGTGGTCGCGTCCCGCGTACTCGGGCAGCTCGGGGTCCATGGTCCACACGATCGCCAGGGACAGCACACGGCGACCGCCGCCGACCACGTGCCAGCGCCACTCGGTGGCCGCGACTGTGCCCTTCCGGATGGTCCCGGCCGGAACCTCAAGGTCGCGGACGGCGGCGCGGACCCGGTGGTCGGGCTCGATCCGCTCGACCGGCAGGTTCATCCGCTCGGCCATGAACGCGAGGGTCTCGGCGTACAGCTTCCCGTACATGACGGGCAGGTCCCCGCCCGTGAGGTCCACGGACTCGGGGTCCGCGCCCATGCCCATCACGTCGAACACGAAGTTCGGGTCGGGCACGCGGCTGGCGTCGAGGACCTCGTCAATCGCGACGTGCTCGACGTCGAGGCACGCCCCGGTGAGCCCCAGCGCGATGCGTTCGCCGACGACGCCCGGGCTGATCCCGACCCCGTAAAGGGTGGTGCCGCCCTCCTCGCACGCTTCGAGGAACATCTTCTCGCGTTCGGGCCCGTGGGCTCGCGGGAAGTGGTGGCCCGCCGTGGTGATGACGTTCTTGCCGGACCGCAGCAGGGCGAGGAGGTCGGCGTCGTGGGTCTCGTAAGGGACCTGGAGACGCGGCGCGTGGATCACCACGTCGGCCTCGGTCGCCAGGATCTCGGCGCGGTCGCGGGTGGCGAGCACGCCGACGGGATCGCGCCTGGCGATGTCGCCCGCGTCGCGCCCGGCCTTGCGGTCGCCGTAGACGAACAGCCCGGCGAGTTCGAGTTCGGGATCGTCGAGGACCGCGCGCAGTGTGGTCTTGCCGATCGCGCCGGTGGCCCACTGGATCACACGGAGGGTCATGCGGCCTCCTCGGGGATGAAGCGCAGCAGCAGTCCGGCGAGGGTGTGCTCGGCCGGGGCGGACGCCGCGATGTCGGCGGCGACGAGCCCGCGCCGTCCGCGTTCGGGCACGAACCTGATCACGCCGTCTCCGGCCGTCACCTGGGCGGGCCCGGACCGCTCGGCCCCGAGCAGATCCGCCCAGAGCGCGGCGGTGACCTCGGGTTCGGCGACGGCGACGTCGACGGCAAGGAGCCGTCCGGTGGGCGCGTCGGCGGGCCTCTCGGGGGTGTCCCAGGTGTCGTAGTGCCAGTCGACGCCGTCGGGCAGCCGGTCGGCTTCGAGCAGCACCCCGAGCCCGGCCGGATGGAACTGCACGATGTCCGCGCCGTGGAACTCCTGCCGATGCGCGACGGTCACGCCGAGCTCCCCGGCCCGCGCGACGACGGCGTCTGTGTCGGGCACCTTCATCCCGACGACATAGCCGCCCTCACCGCGCTTGAGGAACCCGTGCAAGGCCGACTCCGACGTGGAGGGCGCGACGATCTCCAGGTAGGTCCCGCCGCCCAATCCGAGGATCTCGTTGACGATCCCCCACGAGGCGAGTTCGGGATCGGGGAAGCCGGGCGGCAGGCCGAGCAGCGCGCGGGCCGCCTCGGCTGCTGGCGCGAGGTCGGCGGCGGCCACCGTCGCCTGGACGAGCCGGGGGCCGCTCATCGGCCGGTCCGCAGCTCGGTCGCGTGCAGCAGCTTGGCGAGGCCGCGTGCGTAGCGCGCGGGGTCGCGGGCGAGGCGGGCGCGCGCGTCCACGGCCATCCAGTCGGTGTCGGCGACGTGCTCGCCGCGCAGCATCGCCTTCAGCCCGGCCTTGGCGATGTCGGACGGCTTCTCCTTGACGCCGTCGACGTGCCCGGCCATCCGGGTGTCCACCGACCCGACGATCAGCGCCGTCACCCGGGTCCCCTGCGGTTCAAGCTCGGCCCTGGTGATCCCGCTCAGATACAGCGTCGCCGCCTTGGACGGCGAGTACCCGCCCATGAACGGGGTCGGCGCGATCGCCGCGACCGACAGCACGTTGATGATCGCGCCGCCGCCGTTGCCGCCCAGCACCGGCGCGAACGCGCGCGTGGTGTTGAGCGGGCCGAAGTAGTTGACCTCCATCTCCGCGCGGGCGGCGTCCGGGTCGTCGGCCATGACCAGGCGCTGTCCCGCGAAGTACCCCGCGTTGTTGACCAGCAGGGACACGTCGGCGCAGTCGGCGGCCGCCTTGGCGACCTGCGCGCGGTCGGTGACGTCGAGGGCGACGGGCAGCGCGCCCGCGTCCACGAGTTCGGCGGGCACCGAGCCGGGGTCGCGCGCCCCGGCGTAGACCTTCGCCCCCCTGGCCAGCAGCTCGGCCGCGAAAGCCGCGCCGATCCCCCGGTTCGCGCCGGTGACTAGCGCGGTGAAGTCCTTGAGGTCGCTCACCGCGCCGCCCCGCTCTCGCCGCCCGCGTACACCGGGTCCGACGGGAACTTGCCGCCGCGCTTCAGGTCGGCGGTGTCGCCGACGAGCATGCCGAACAGCCAGGTCTCGGCGGCGGGCGCGTCGTGGCTCCACTCCCAGCGCAGGGCGCGGTGCGCGATGCCCCAGCGGCCGTCGCGGCGTTCGAACCTGTCGAGCAGCCGCGCGCCGACGAAGGAGCTGCCGCGTCCGTCGGCGGTGCGGACCGCGCTGAAGGTGACGACGTAGGACTCGACCGAGGCGGTGTCGCCGTCGAGGTCGATGAGGACGTTCGTCATGCAGTGCATGGTCCGGCCCTTGGGGTGGGTGAGGACCTGGGTGATGCTCGCCACGTAGTCGTCGGCGGTTCCGGTGAAGACGCCGCCGTGGTCCTCGGTCGCGCCGGGCAGGTAGCAGGCGGCGAGGCCCGCGACGTCGCCCCGGTCGGCGGCGCGCAGGTAGCGGGCCAGGACCTCGTGGATCTCCTGCTTGTCCAGCAGGGCGCGCACTGCGCTGTCGTGATCGGCGATGGGCATGGGACCTCCTCCTCTTGCGCGGGGTGTGACCCCCGCCTCCCTCACGCTACAACTAAGAGAGTGAATCGGCCAAGGGCAGTCTTGGCCCGAGCGACAAGATCGTCATATCGGTCCGATTGCAAGCCGTTGACGTGGTCACTCTTTTTGTTGTAGCAAGTGTGTGACCGGAAGCACACTGGTAATTGAAGTGTGCCGGCGAGAGGAGCCCGCCGCCCATGTCCCACGATCCGCCCCCCGAACTGAGCGTCCGCGAACTGACGCTCGGCTTCGGTGGAGTAACCGCACTCGACCGGGTCTCCCTCACCGTTGCCCCCGGCGAGATCTGCGGTCTCATCGGGCCCAACGGAGCAGGCAAGACCACCCTGTTCAACTGCGTCACCCGCCTGTACCGGCCCGACTCCGGCGCGATCGCCTTCGCCGGACACGACCTGCTGCGCACCAGGCCGGACCGGATCATCCGGCTCGGCATCGCCAGGACGTTCCAGAACCTCGCGCTGTTCCCGTCGCTGACCGTCCTGGAGAACACGCTGCTCGGCGCGCACTCCCGCGACGCCTCGGGGTTCACCGCGTCCCTGCTCGGCCTGCCCGGCACCCGCCGGGCGCACCGCCGCCTCACCGCCGAGGCGAGGGAGATCCTCGGCGACCTCGGCCTCGCCGACGTCGCCGACCGCGCGGCGGCCGGGCTGCCGTTCGGCACCCTCAAGCGGGTCGAGCTGGCCCGCGCCCTCGCCGGCCGGCCCCGGCTGCTCCTGCTCGACGAGCCCGCCGGCGGCCTCACCCACGCCGAGGTGGACGAGCTCGGCGCGCTGATCCTGCGGCTGCGCGACGAACGCGGCCTCGGCGCGCTCCTTGTCGAGCACCACATGGGCCTGGTGATGGGCATCAGCGACCACGTCGTGGCGATGGAGTCCGGCCGGGAGATCGCCGACGGCGCGCCCGAGGACGTCCGCGCGGACGAGCGCGTGCTCGCCGCCTACCTGGGGAGGACCGCGTGAGCCTGCTGAAGGTGACCGGTTTGTGCGCGGGCTACGGCCCCGCCCGCGTCCTGCACGGCCTCGACCTCGCCGTCGAGCCCGGCGAGGTCGTGGTGATGCTCGGCGCGAACGGCGCGGGCAAGACCACGACGATGCGGGCGCTGTCCGGGCTCATCCCGCACACCGGGACCGTCGTCCTTGACGGAACCCCGCTCGACGGGCTCGGCGCGCCCGAGATCGTCGCGGCGGGCGTCAGCCTCGTCCCGCAGGGGCGCGGCACGTTCTCGCACCTGTCGGTCATGGACAACCTGAAGGTCGGGGCCGCGCTGCGCAAGGACGCCGACGGGATCGCCGCCGACATCGACACATGGTGCGGGGTCTTCCCGATCCTCGCCCGCCGCGCCAAGCAGGAGGCAGGGACGCTCTCGGGCGGCGAACAGCAGATGCTCGCGGTCGCCCGCGCGCTGATGAGCCGCCCCAAGCTGCTGCTGTGCGACGAGCCGAGCCTGGGCCTCGCGCCCAAGATCGTCGCCGAGCTGTTCGAGGTGCTCGGCGAGGTCAACCGCACGCAGGGCACCGCGCTGCTGCTCGTCGAGCAGAACGCCGACCTCGCGCTCGGCCTCGCCTCCCGCGTCTACCTGCTGGAAGTCGGCCGGGTCGTCGCCGAGGGCGACGCCGACCGCTTCCGCGGCGACGAGTCCATCCGCCGCGCTTACCTGGGCCTGTGAGGGGAGACCTCAGATGGACATCTTCCTGGAACGCCTCTTCGACGGCGTCACCAACGGAACCGTCTACGCGATCATGGCGCTCGCGCTCGTCGTGGTGTTCCGCGGCACCGGCACCATCAACTTCGCCCAGGGCGAGATGGCGCTGTTCACCACGTACATCGCGTGGGCGCTGACCACCCAGGACGTGCCCGTGTGGGCGGCGGCGCTCGTCGCCTGCGCCGTCGGGTTCGTGCTCGGCGCGGTCACCGAACGGACCCTGATCCGGCCGGTCCGCCGCCGCAACGACATGGCGACGCTGATCGTCGCGCTCGGGCTGTTCACCGCGTTCAACGCGCTCGCCGGGCTGCTGTTCGACTCCGAGACCAAGACGATGCCCGGCCTGTTCCCCGGCGGCCAGGAGGACTACTTCGCCGTCGCGGGCACCCGGCTGTACTTCGACGCGCTCGGCGTCTGGCTCGTCGTCGCCGTCCTCATCGGCCTGGTCTTCGCGCTGTTCAACCGCACACGCCTCGGCCTGCACATGCGCGCGGTCGCCGACAACCCCGAGTCGGCGGCGCTGTCCGGGGTGCGGACCGGCCGGATTCTCATGCTCGGCTGGGGCCTCGCGGGGATCATCGGCTCACTCGCCGGAATCCTCATCGCGCCGCTCTCGTCGCAGCAGCTGAGCCTGACCACGATGTTCCCGATCCTCATCTACGCCTCGGCCGCCGCCCTGTTCGGCGGGCTCGACAGCCCGATCGGCGCGGTCGTCGGCGGCCTGGCGATCGGGCTGCTGGAGGCGATGATCACCGGCTACGTCGACTTCGTCGGCGGCGCGCTCCAGCAGACCGCGGCGCTCGTCGTCATCGTCCTCATCCTGCTCTTCCGGCCGACCGGCCTGTTCGGCACCCGACAGATGGAGCGGCTGTGACCACCACCTCCGCCAAACCCCCAGCGCCGCCCGCACCCGCCCCCGCCAAGGGCGGACCCGTGCTGACACTCGTGCGCGGCACCGCCAAGCACCGCGCCGCCGTCGCCGCCGGGCCGCTGCTCGCGCTGGTCCTGCTGTACCTCGGCTCCGGCCTCGAGCCGTTCCGGGTCGGCCAGCTCACCAGCGTGCTGATCTTCGCGATCGCGATCAGCGGCCTCAACCTCGTCACCGGCTACACCGGGCTGCTGTCGATCGGCCACTCGGCGTTCTTCGGGCTCGGCGCTTACACGACCGGCGTCATGATCGTCTCCTACCAGGTCGAGCCGCTGCTGACCCTGCCCGTCGCCGCGGTGCTGTGCTTCGCGCTCGGGTTCGTCGTCGGGCTGCCCGCGCTGCGCATCCGCGGCCTGTACCTCGCCCTCGTCACGCTCGCCGTCGGGGTCGCGTTCCCCGAACTGGTGAAGCGGTTCGCCGACCTGACGGGCGGGGCCGCCGGGCTCGTCATCAGGTCGCGGCAGCTCGCGCCGCCGGAGTGGACCGGCCTCGGCGCGGGCCAGCGGTACCTGTGGCTGTACTGGGTGAGCGCGGTCGTGCTGATCCTGGTGATCGTCCTCGTGCGGAACCTCACCCGCAGCCGCCTCGGCAAGGCGATGGTCGCGGTGCGCGACAACGAGCTCGCGGCGGCGTCGTCCGGGGTGCACATCGCCTCGGTCAAGACGCTCGCGTTCGGCCTGTCCGGCGCGGTCACCGGCCTCGCGGGCGGCCTGTTCGCCATGTACGTCGGCGCGCTGTCGCCCGACGGGTCATTCACCCTCCTGAAGTCGATCGAGCTGATCACCGGGCTGTTCCTCGGCGGCGCGGCGACCCTCTACGGGCCCGTCGCCGGGGCCCTCGCCGTGGTGTTCATCCCCTACTACACCGCCGACCTGGTGTCCGGGCACTTCTCCGGCATCCTCTTCGGCGCGGTGCTCATCGCGATCGTCTTCGTCATGCCCGAGGGGATCGTCGGACGGCTCGGCCGCACCGGCCGCCGGCTCGTCCGGATCGAGTCTCCTCCCCAAGACCTTCCCGAACACCCCACCCCTCGCGCGCCCCAGGGCGACGCGTCAGAGAAATGAGTACGACGATGACAACGATGCGACTCGCCGCCGCGGGCGTCGCGGCCGCGCTGCTGCTCGCGGGCTGCGGCACCGGAGCCGACGAGGAGACCACGACGTCGGCGGGCGGCGTGGTGACCGCCGACGACTGCCTCGACCCGGCCGCCGCCACCGCAAAGATCGAGGGCACCCTGAAGGTCGGGTGGAGCGCGCCGCTGTCCGGCCCGCTCGCCGTCGCCGCGGGGGCCGTCATCGACGGCATGACCGCGCGCTTCGCCGTCGCCAACGCCGCGGGCGGGATCGGCGGCGTCAAGCTCGAGGTCGTGTCCAAGGACGACGCGTTCAACCCCGAGCGCGCCAAGGCCAACGTCAACGAGCTGATCCAGAAGGACGGCGTCGACGTCCTCGAGGTGTTCGGGTCAGGGCAGCTGAACGCCGCCGCCGACGACCAGAACGAGGCGTGCGTGCCGCTGCTGTTCGCCCAGGCGGCCGTGCCCGAGTACCGCGACGCCGCGAACTTCCCGTGGACGACGGAGTACCTGCCGTCCAGCGAGGTCGAGATGTCCGTCGTGGTGGAGCAGCTCAAGAAGAAGTACCCGGACGGGGTGAAGGTCGCGCTCGCCGCGAACCAGACCGAATCCGGGCAGAGCTATGCCAACGGCTTCAAGAAGGCGATCGAGGGCACCAACATCACGATCGCGGCCGAGGCCCCGCTGACCGACCCGAACGCCGCGGTCACCACCCTGAAGGAGACCGGCGCGCCCGTCCTCGTCGACGCCGGCGTCACCACCGACTGCCTGGCGCTCAGCCTCGCCGTCGGACGGTCGGGGTGGCAGCCCGAGACGTTCATCCAGCCCGCCAACTGCGTCGACGGCAAGAGCCTGTACGAGCCCGCCGGCGCGGCCGCCGACGGCCAGCAGATCATGGTCTGGCTGAAGGACCCCGCCAACCCCATCTACGCCGACGACGCGGGCGTCAAGCAGTACCTCGCCGACGCCAAGACCCACGGCGTCAAGAACGCGCTCAACAACTACACGGTCAACGGCTGGGCCATCGGCGACCTCATGGTCGACGCGTTCACCAAGGCCGCCGCCTCCGAGGACGGACTGAGCCGCCTCGGCATCATCAAGGTCGCCAGGACCCAGACCTACTCGCCCCCGATGTTCATCGACGGCATCGACTGGAAGATGACGCCCGAGACGTCCCTGGGCATCGGCGCGTTCCGCCCGTTCACCTGGAACGCCGCCAAGAAGGTCTTCGAGCCCTCCGGCGACGTGATCAGCATCGACGGTCAGTAGGCGTGCGCGCCTGACCCACGAGCAGGGGCACGGTCGGCGCGGACCGTGCCCCCTTCCCCCATTTACGCGCCATGTCCGACACACCCCGACATTCAAGGAGCACCCATGCACCGCGGCCTGCACCCGGCCGAGCGCGTCGCCGACTACACCGCGCGCGGCTGGTGGAGCGACGAGACGATGGACGCGCTGTTCCGCGCGCGCGTCGCGGCGGAGCCCGACCGGGTCGCGCTCGTCGACCCGGCCAACAAGGCGGCGCTGACCGGCGAGAGCCCGCGCCGCCTCACCTGGCGGGAGATCGACGCCGAGACCGACGGCCTCGCCGACCTGCTGCTGTCGCACGGGATCGGCGCGGGCGACATCGTCGGCCTGCAGCTGCCGAACACCGTCGAGCTCGTCGTCGCCTACCTCGCCTGCTGGCGGATCGGCGCGGTCGTCTCGCCGCTGCCCGTGCAGTACCGGGAGCGGGAGATCACCGGGCTCGGCGCGCTCGCCGGGTTCACCGCGTTCCTCACCGCCGCGCGGGTCGGCGAGCGGCGTCCGGCCGAGGAGATCACCGCGCTGCGCGGCGACCTCCCGGCGCTGCGCACCGTCATCGCGTTCGGCGACGGGCTGCCCGACGGCGTCGTGCCCGTCGTGTACGCCGAGGGGGCGGCCGAGCGCGTCGCCGCGCACACCGCCGCGCACCCGGCCGACCCGAACGACTGCGTCACCATCTGCTGGACGTCCGGCACCGAGAGCACCCCGAAGGGCGTGCCGCGCACCCACCTCGACTGGCTCGCGATGAGCTGGGCGACGGTCGACGCGCCCCGGCTCACCGGCGACGACGTGCTGCTGAACCCGTTCCCGATGGTGAACATGGCGGGCATCAACGGCATGTTCCTGCCGTGGCTGCGGGTCGGCGGCGTGCTCGTCCAGCACCACCCGTTCGACCTGCCGACGTTCCTGCGCCAGATCGAGCAGGAGAAGGCCACCTACACCGTCGCGCCCCCGGCGCTGCTCACCATGCTGCTCGCCCGCGAGGAGCTGCTCGCCGCGACCGACCTTTCGTCGCTGCGGCTCATCGGGTCGGGCTCCGCGCCGCTCGCGCCGCCGATGGTGCGCGGCTGGCAGGAGCGGCACGGCATCGGCATCATCAACTTCTTCGGCTCCAACGAGGGCATCGCGCTGCTCACCGACCCGCACGACGTGCCCGACCCCGAAGAGCGCGCGCTGTACTTCCCGAGGTTCGGCGCGCCGGGCGTGACGTGGTCGTCGCGGATCGCCGAGCAGGTCTCGATCAGGCTCGTCGACCCCGACACCGGCGAGCTCGTCACCGAGCCGGGCGTGCCCGGTGAGCTGCGGATCAAGGGCCCGATGGTGTTCCCCGGCTACCTCGGCGGGGAGGCCCTCGCCTCGCCGTTCGACGCCGACGGCTACCTCAAGACCGGCGACGTGTTCGTCATCGCCGGGGAGGACGGCAGGTTCCTCAGGTACGTCGACCGCGCCAAGGACCTGGTGATCAGGGGCGGCATGAACATCGCGCCCGCCGAGCTCGAAGGGCTGCTCGCCGGGCACCCCGCCGTCGCGGAGGTCGCGGTGGTCGGGTACCCCGACGCGGTGCTCGGCGAGAAGGTGTGCGTGGTGGTCGTGCCACGGCCGGGGGCGGAGCCCGAGTTGGGGGACTTCGTGGAGTTCCTGCGGTCCTGCCGGATCGCGTCGTACAAGCTGCCTGAGCGGCTTGAGCTGCGCGCCGAGCTGCCGCGCAACCCGGTCGGCAAGATCCTCAAGCGCGACCTGCGGGCCGAGCTCGTCGCCGGGGAGGGCGCGTGAGCGACGAACGGAAGATCGCCGCCGCGCGGGCCATGGTCGCGGCGTGGAACGCCCAGGACTGGGATGAGATCGTGCGGCTGTTCGCGCCGGACGGGGTGCTGCACAGCGTCATGCAGGAGCCGTTGCGCGGTCGCGAGGCGATCGCGGAACGGCTCGGGCTGCTGTCCGAGGGGCTCGTCTCGCTCGAACTGGAGATCAGGGCGCTCGGGGTCATCGACGGGCGGGTGTTCCTCGAGCGGCGCGACGTGTTCGTCAACGGGCACGGCAAGACCGAGGTGCCCGTCGTCGGCGTGCTCTCCTACGACGCCGACGGGCTCGTCACCGAGTGGCTCGAGTACTACGACCGTGCGACGCTGCTCGCGGGGTTCGGCCGGACGGCCGCGACCGACTTCGACGGAGGAACTGAATGAGCGCGCTGCCTTCCCTCGCGGTGTCCCTCGGCTTCTGGCAGGACAGGCCGCCGGGCGAGGCCCTCACCACCGCGCGGCACGCCGACGCGCTCGGCTACGAGCGGCTGTGGGTCGGCGAGATGGCCACCTACGACGCGTTCGCGCTCGCCACCCGGATCGGCCAGGAGACCGGGCTCGCGCTGACCGTCGGGCCGCTGGCCGTCGCGGTGCGCGACCCCATGCTGATCGCGCGGGGCGTCGCGTCAGTCGCGGATCTGACCGGGCGGGGGCTCGACGTCGCGGTGGGGACGTCGAGCCCGCTGGTCGTGGGGCACTGGCACGGGAGGTCGCGGGAGCGGTCGGCGACCGTGCTGCGGGAGTCGGTGGTCGCGCTGCGGTCGCTGCTTGCGGGGGACAAGACCGACTTTCGCGGCGAGGCGGTCACGACGCGGGGGTATCACCTGCGGCTTGACGCGCCCAAGACCTCGCTCGCCGTCGCGGCGTTCGGGCCCTCGGCCGTGAAGACCGCGGCGCTGCACGCGGACCGGATGGTGTTGAACCTGCTCACTCCGGCCTCCGCGGGTGAGCTCGTCGCGCGGATGCGGGAGGCCGCCGAAGAGGCGGGCGTGCCCGCGCCGCGTGTGACGGCGTGGGTTTCGGCGGCTTACGGGGATGTGCCGGAGGCCGTCGACCAGATTCGGCGCGGGGTCGTCGGGTACCTCGCCGCGCCGGGTTATGGGGAGATGTTCATCGAGGCGGGCTTCGCGGAGCTCGTCGCGTTCGCCAGGACCCGTCCGCATCCCAAGGAGCTGCTCGCGGCGGTGCCGCGCGAGCTCGTCGCGTCAGTCGGGCTGCTCGGCGGGGACGCCGAGATCCGGGCGCAGCTCGCCGCGTACGCGGCGGCGGGCGTCGACGAGATCGCCGTCGTCCCGGCCAGCGTGGACGCCGACCCCGGTGGGCGGACCACGCTCGCCGAGCTGCGGAGGATCGCCGGCTGATCAGGCCCCGGTGGGCTCGGGGGCGCCGGACCACGCCGACCACAGCGCGGCGTACCGGCCTCCCCTGGCCAGCAGGTCGGTGTGCGTGCCCGACTCCACGATCGCGCCGTCGTCCATGACCACGATGGCGTCGCAGTCGCGGGCCTGGGTGAGGCGGTGCGCGACGACGACCGCCGTGCGGCCCGCGACCAGGGCGGCGGCGGCGCGTTCGAGGTCGCGCGCGCCCGCGCTGCCCGCCTCGGCCGTCGCCTCGTCAAGGACGACCACGGGCGGGTCGCGCAGGAGGAGGCGGGCCAGCGCGAGCTGCTGCACCTGGGCGGCGGTGAGCGGGTGCTCGCCCTCGCCCACGCGGGTGTCGAGGCCGTCGGGGAGGGCGGCGATCCAGCCCGCCGCGCCGACGTCGGTGAGGGCGCGCAGGATCTGCGCGTCGGTGCGGTCGGGGGCGGCGAAGGCGACGTCCTCGCGGAGCGTGCCGGTGAAGACGTGGGTCTCCTGGGAGACGATGCCGACCCAGTCGCGCAGGACGTCGGGGGCGAGGTCGGGGACGGCGACGCCGCCCAGGGCGTCGGCGAGGGTGACCGTGCCGCGCGTCGCGGGGAACGCGCCGCCGAGCAGGCCGGCGAGGGTCGTCTTGCCCGCGCCGCTCGCGCCGACGACCGCGAGCGACGTGCCCGCGGGGACGCGCAGGTCGACGTCGCGCACGACGGGGGTGTGGCCGTCGTAGGAGTGGCCGAGCCCCGCGCACGACAGGGTGACCTGGCCCTCGGGGCCGCGCGCGACCGCCGCCTTGGCGGGCGGGACCAGCGCCACGCCCACCACCCGGGCCAGGGCCGCGCCCGCGCGCTGGACGTCGTCAAAGGAGAGCAGCAGGATGCCGAGCGGTGAGAACAGCCGGTGGAACAGCAGCGCGGCCGCGGTCACCGCGCCGACGCTGACGGCGTCGGCCCGCACCAGGAAGAAGCCGGTCGCCAGCAGCGTGCTCAACCCGACCGCCTCGGCCCCGTTCATGGCCATGCCGAACCTGGAGAACAGGCCGAGCGACCTGAGCGCGTCGTCCACCGAACGCTGGGACGCCGCGCGCACCCGCTCGGTCTGCAGCGCGTGCATCCGGTAGGCGCGGACCGTGCCGAGCCCGTGCAGCGAGCCGAGCAGCACCCGGGACCGCTCGGCCGACGACCGCCGCTCCCGCGCGTACAGCGGCCCGGACTTGGCCAGGTACCACCTGAGGGCGAGCGCGTGGATCGGGAAGACGACGGTGAACGCCAGAGCGAGCCGCCAGTCGAGCGACAGGAACCCCAGGAACGCCACGCCGACGGTCACCACGGCGGTGAACACCGCCGCGCCGAGCGGCACCGACTCCACGAACTTCTCGACGTCGTCGGTGACGCGCGAGGCGACGTCGCCGCTTCCGGCGCGTTCCAGGACCGCGGAGTCCATCCGCAGGGCGCGGGCGAGGGTGTCCTCGCGCAGGTCGGCGGCGACCTGCGCGCCGAGCCGTTCGACCGCGCGCTGGGCGAGCGCGGTGAAGACCGCGGTGAGGAGGACGGCGAGGGCGAGCGCGGTGAGCAACCCGGCGATGACCGAGACGTCCGCGTCGGTGCGGTCCACGAGCAGGCCGAGCAGCAACGGGCTCGCCACGACGCCCGCGCTGGACAGCAGGGTGCAGACGAGCGCGGCCCATGCCTGGCCCCGGTGCGCGGCGGCCGCGCGCAGCAGCGCACGCCATGTCGTGCCCGGGGAGGCGATGGGGAGGATGTCGGCTTTCGTGTGATGGGCGCGGGGTGCCGGGAGCGTCATCGGATGACCGCCTTCGCGTAGTCCGGGCGGTGGAGGAGGTCGGCGTGACGGCCGGTGTGGGTGTCGCCGTCGGCGTCGAGGAAGACGACGCGGTCGCAGCGGCTGAGCAGCGGCGGCGAGGACGTCACCACGACCGTCGCCCTGCCCTCCCCCGAGTGCGACGCGCGGAGCGCCTCGGCCACGAGGTCCTCGGTGACCGCGTCCACGGCGGTGAGCGGATCGTGCAGGACCAGCACCCGCGGCGCGGCGAGCAGCGCCCGCGCCAGCGCCACCCGCTGGCGCTGGCCGCCGGACAGGTTCGTCCCGTGATCCTGGAGCGGGGCGTCGAGCCCCGCCGAGCGCAGCACGTCGGCCGCGCCCGCCGTCGTCAGCGCCTTGGCCTTGGCCGCCTCGGACGCCGGTGACGTGGTGTCCAGGGACTCGCTGAGGGTGCCGCCGAGCAGGTGGACGGCGTGCGGCTCGACGTGCAGGGCGAGGCGGCGGGTGTCGGGGGCGATCTCGGTCAGCGGGGTCGCGCCCCAGGTGACCGTGCCCGACTCCGGGGTGCGGGAGCCGTCGAGGAGGCCGACGAACGCGGCGGCGGCCTCCGGGGTGGCGGCCGCGACGCCGATCAGCGCGCCGGGCTCGACGGCGAGGTCGAGACCGCGGATCGGGCCCGTCGACACGCCGCGCAGGGTCAGGCTTCCTTGCGGGGCCTCGGCCGGGTGGGCGGGGGGCGCGTCGAACTCGTCATGGAGTGCCGCAAGCCGACGGGCGCTGGCCCGCGACACCGCGAGCTGCTTGATCGCCTCGGAGATCCCGCGCACCGGGTCGGCGAGGAACGACGCCATCGCCACGACCACGACGAGCTCGCCCAGCGTGATCCGGCCCGACGCGGTGAACGCCACGGCGATCCCCGCCGCGCCGACCAGCACCACACCCGTCGCCAGCAGCCCCGACCCGACGAACTCGGCCGCCACCGCCGCCGCCTTACCGCCCGCCTCCTGACGGCCGTGCACCCGGCTCTCCAGCCAGGGCGCGAGCCTGTCGAGGCCGAGCACCAGCACCGGGATGACCAGGAGGATGCCGAGGCCGAGCGTCAGGTCGATGCGCAGCAGCACGACGGCCGAGACCACGAGCCCGGCCCCCGCCGCGACGATCCAGGAGACGATCCTGACCACCTCGCCGGTCGCGGTCGCGTCCGAGGTGGCGGCGGCGAGCACGTCGCCCGCGCGTCTGCTCCGGTCGCCGCGCGTGTCGCCGAGGACCCGTCGCACGGTCTCCACCCGCAGATGGTGCGCCTCCCGCAGGGAGGCTGCGTCGACCATCCAGTAGCCGACCGCCCCGCCCGTCGCGAGGAAGCAGAACAGCACGAGCACCCCCGCGACCGCCCACACCAACCGCACGGGCTCCCCGCCCGCCACCGCTGTGTCGATGGCGAGGCCGATCGCCACGGGCACCAGCGCCTCGCACGTCTGATGCACGATGGTCGCCACGCTGCCCACCAGCGCGGGCCGCGCCCGTCTGCGCAGCGCCCCGCGAATGAGCATGCCTTCAGCGCCCACGTCGCACCCCCGAATCTCCAGCGATCTCCGCCGGACGACCCGGCCCCCTTGCCCGGTGACGGGCCGCGCCACGATAACGGAGCACCCCTGCCCGGCCCAAACGAATTACCGCGACCGGGCCTCTTACTTCTGGGATATTCGGCGCATTCTGGAGGGGACTGTGGAGGAGACGGCATGAGGCGCGTGGTGATGGTCGCGGTGGTCTTGGCGGGGGCGCTCAGCGGGTGCGGGGGTGATGATCCGCCGAAGCCCGACCCCGTGCCGACGGCGTCGGCTCCGGCCACCCAGACGCCGGAGCCGGGGAGCCCGTCGCCTACGGGGACGGCGGCCGCGCCCGCGCCCGGGGCGCCCGCGCCCGGGGGGATGCTGCCCGGGTCGTTCCAGCCGATCTGGCCGTTCGCCGAGGCGGGGCAGGTGCGGACGTGGCAGCGGTCCTTCCAGGCGTCCGGGACCGCCTCGTGGCACCTCGACGCCGGGCAGACCGCGCTGAGGTTCACGCGCGAGTACCTCGGGTTCACCGAGATCGACAGGGTCACCAGCCGTAAGGTCTCCGACCGTGACGCGTATATCGGCGTCGGCTACCGGACCGAGGGGACGAACACCGCTACGGCGGCCGTCCTGCATCTGATGCGGGCCGGTGAAGGCGACGACGCGCCCTGGGAGGTCGTCGGCAGCGAGGACACGACGCTCCAGGTACGGTCGCCGTCTTACGCGGCCAAGGCGACGTCGCCCATGACCGTCGGAGGGATCATCACCGGGGTCGATGAGAGCCTGCGCGTCACGGTCCGGCAGCTCGGCGCGGCCAAGCCCGTCGGCTCCCACTGCTGCGTCATGGCGGGCGGCCAGAACTCCCCCTGGACCGCCAAGGTCCCCTTCACCCCCGCCAACAACCGCGTCCTCACCGTCATCGTCTCCACCGGCGGCCACCTCCAAGAAATAGAACGCTTCGCCCTCACCGCCCTCCGCCCCTGACCCACGACCCCGCGGCGGCCGATCGGCGCGGAGTCGCGCGCCGATCGGCCGCCGTCGTCTCGGGTTCGCGCCGGGCGGGGAGGGTCAGGTCCCCGGCCCGGCGCGGCTCGTTAGGCGGTGCCGTGGAAGGGCAGCTTCCACGGGGCGTCCCAGGGGCTCGGCCATGGGATCGGGAACCATGAGTCGTCGTGGTGCGGCCTGCCCTTGCCGCTCGGCTGGATGCTGACGCACGCCCGAGCCCGGTCGCCGTCGGCGGCCGTCGCGGTGTTGCACGCCTTGACGGCACGCTTGGCCCGCTCGATCGTGACCGAGTAGCGGACCGTCACCGACGCGCCGGAGGCAAGTGGTCCGCTCCAGGAAAGGGCGGGGCGGGTGAAGGTGACGGTGCCGGAGGTCGCCGTGGCGTCCCCGTTGTAGGTCGCGGCGCGCAGCACCCGCGACAGATCGTCGGTGAACGACGCGGGGTCCTGCTCGGTGAAGTCCGCGTCGCCCGTGTTGGTCGCGGTGATCGTGTAGGTGACGGTCTGGCCCGCGCGGACATGCGTGCGGTCGGCGCGCTTGTCCAGACTCAGCCTCGGCTGCGGCGGGCAGTCGACCGTGTTGACGATCCGGAACGCGTTCGCGCCCTCGGCGACCGTCGCGGTGAAGGGCAGCTCGGCGTCCGTGGCGGGCCCGGTGATCCGCCGGGAGACGACCCGGCAGGACGACGGCACGTCGACCTCCTCGTCTATGACGACCTGGTCGCCGACCTCGTAACCGGCGCGCGCCACGCCGAACGGCTGGCCGGACGCCGGGAGCGTGCCGGGACCGGTCAGCGTGAGGCGGGCGTCGTAGCCGTCGGGCTGCTGCCCGTCGGGGTAGGTGACGCCGCCGATGTTCCAGTCCTTGTCGACAAGGATCGACTTGGTGCCGGCCGGGCGGTTGTAGACCGTGCACAGCACCTCGCCGTCCTCGGCGACATTGACCGTGAAACCTGTCTCGCCGGAGTTGGTGACCGGCACGGTCTCCCCAGCGGGGTCCCGGCACACGGCGTTCTGCCCGCCCTGGGTGACCAGCGAGAAGTCCTGCTGCGGCTGCTCGGTGATCCGCACGTCGGCCGCGCCGTCGGCCTCGACGGCGAAGGACACCGCGCCGGTGCCGTCGTCAACGGTGGTGGCGGACGGCGGCGTGACCGTCGCGCCCGTCGTGACGGCCTCGGCGTCGAAGGTCCATCCCGGGCCCGCGGGCGTCGCGCCGGTGACGTCCTCGCCCGTGGTGTCGGGCGGGGCGATCATCTTGACGACCGAGACCGAGCCCGCGCAGTTCGCCCGCGCCAGCGCGTTCATCGCCGCGCCCATCTCCTGGACGTCGTCGGCGAGGAAGTAGTCGGCCTGCGCGGCGTTGGTCCCGTCATAGGCGGTCGGGCCGGAGATCGCCCGCAGGTTGGGCGGGCCGCCCTCCTCGGGAAGCTGAAGACCCATCGCCATGACACGGGTCCCCGCGGCCTTCGCGGCGTTCGCGGAGAAGATCCCGGCTTCGAGCCCGTCGAAGGTGACGACGCCGCCGTCAAGGTCGTCCCAGGTCGTCGGGTCGCCGTCGGTGACCACGAGGATCAGGTCGTACCGCTCCTGCGCGGACGCCGCGCGCCAGATCCCCTGGTCCCAGTTGGTGGTGCCGCTCGCCGTCCAGTCCGCGAACTGCGCCTTGAACGCGTCAGCGCCCGCCTGGGTGGACACCGGGATCAGCTCGGGGAAGTTCGCGCCGCCCGATGCGGGCGAGTTCGTCGCGAAACTGAACACCGCCATCCGCGACTGGGTGCCCACGAGCTCGTCGGTGAACCGGCGCATCGCCTCCTTCACCTCGGGAAGCACGGGGCCGATCGAGCCGGACAGGTCGGTGACGATTGCCACGTCAAGGCCGCAGCGCTCGCGCAGCGGCACGTTGTCGCGCGACTGCTGCCAGAAGCCCGTGGAGTTCGCCTCGGGGTCCGCGTCGTTCTCCTGCTGCATGAAGTCGACGCCGGACCGGTAGACGTTCCCGACGGTGACCGTCGGCGGCGTCTGGAAGGTGTAGTCCTTCACCCCGTTCTCCGTGCCGAGCACGGGATTGCCGTACCACCCGGCGGGCACCTCGAGCTGCCGGATGTAGACGGGGTTCGGCAGGCCGCCCGGGATGACGAAGTTGCAGTCGCCGTCCACGTCGGACACGCACTCCGACCAGTCCTCCCCGACCGGCTCGTTCCCGGCCTGGTCGAAGAACAGCCCGAGCCTCACCCCCGCGAGCCCGCTGAAGTCGGTGGTCCCCTCCCCGACCCTGTCCGCGCCGACCTTGACGCTCACCACGGCGGTCGTCGCCGTCGGCGGCGGCACCGCCGCCGCCACGGGCGGCGCGAGCGCACACACCACCCCCATCGCGACAAGCCCCGCCACCATCCGGCGACGCCCCCCACCCCATCGTCTTCCCATCCCGTCCCCCACCCCAAAACGATCATGAAACTCCCCCCCACCTACCCACCCCTCCCCCCACCCCAACCCACCACCCACCCCAACCCACCACCCACCCCACCCAAACCCCACCCCCAACAAACCCCCCACCCCCAAACCCCACCGTCCCGGACAACACCACCCCAGACCACGCCGCCCGGACCACGCCGGGCCGGGCCGTGCCGTGCCGGGCCGGGCCGGAGCAGGCCGGGCAAGCCGGGGTAACGGGCGACATAGGGGCAGTGGGCGGGGCCGAGGTAGGGCGGGCCGGAACAAGCCGGGCAAGCCGGGCGGGACCGGAGCACGCGGGACCGAAGTACGCCGGAGCAGGCCGGGCCGGGGTAACGGGCGAGCTAGGGGCAGTTGGGCGCAGGGCCGAGGTAGGCCAGGCAAGCCGGGCGGGCCGGGCGGGCCGGGCGGGTCAGGCAAGCCGGGCCGGGCAGGCCGGGCCGGGGTTACCGGCGAGCTAGGGGCAGTTGGGTGTGGGGCCGAGGTAGGCCAGGCAAGCCGGGCGGGCCGAGCGGGCCGGGCGGGTCAGGCAAGCCGGGCCGGGCAGGCCGGGCAGGCCGGGCCGGGTAGGCCGGGTAGGCCGGGCCGGGTAGGCCGGGCCGGGTAGGCCGGGCCGGGT